>CAVQPC010000099.1:0-27874 GCA_963714585.1 uncultured Methylomirabilota bacterium | reverse complement strand
CAACCGCGTGGTGCCCGCGCCCGACCGGGCCCCGGTGCCTGAGCCGCCAGCCTGAGCGCCGCTACGTGGGAGGCGACCCGGCATCTCTTTCAACCGGATCCCTTGGCTCCGGCGGCGTGTCCCCGCCCTCCTCGCTCCTCCGGATCCCTCCGCCACCGTCTCGCCTTCGATCGTTTTCCCGGTGGTGGCCGGTTATCCGATCGACCTTGCACTCCAGCTCGAAGGCCTGGGCGAGCACAAAGCCTTCTCAAGGGTCACTTCAACGAGAGAGAGGTGCGAATCCCTCCGGACTTGCTGGTATAAGCGGTAGAGATCTCCGAAACCGCTGACCGGTTGGCCATTCACCGCCAGAATCACGTCCCCGGGGCGGTAGAGGCGCTGGCGGTCGCTTCCTTCCTCTGTGACGACCGCGAAGCGCTCCGACGCGCCGAAGGTCACCTCGGCCGTCGGAGGACTGGAGGGCGTCTCGATTCCCAGGGGCGATTGCGGCGAGCTCGCGTTGCGGGAGTCCCTCGACTGCCCTGCCGTCCGGCCCGCCCCCGCCGTGGCGAGGACCGCGCCGGCGACCACGATGACCATCAGCAGCCGCCGTCGCGAGGCGCCGGACCGTCGGACTCGGACCACGGGACCCATGCTCGAATCCCTTCGTCGCTCAGTGCCTCGATTCCCAGTCGCTGCTATGTATCCTCGCGAGAGGGTTCGACGGAAACTGGTCCACCACCACGCAGTCCTCAGCGCGCACATTCGTCACCGAATGTGTGGCTTGAAGAACCGAGCCCTCCGACCGGCCAGCCATCCCCCGACGGCCACTGCCACCAGCGGCAAGCTCAGCCCCAACAGCGGGGACCAGAGGACGAGCGCCGCCCATCCAAGGAGGGGCTTCAGCTCTACCCGGACGATGGCACGGAGGATCTCCGAGTGCGAGATGACCTCCGCCAGCGGGGGGCTCACCGTGTAATAGGCTTTTACGAACGCTCGCCCTGCCGCATACGGAAGCAGGTACCTGTCCCGGAACTTCCGGAGGATGGACCTGCGGCTCCAGCGCGGAGCCGTATGCCGCCGTGGCAATGAAACAGCCCCTCCGCCCCCCCTCCACCTCCCGATCCCGAAGCACCACCGGCATTTGCAGCGGCGGTCACTTCATTCGAACAAAAGCTTTCGTTGCCCGTCTGGTCGAAGGCGGACACCTGGACATAGTAGGGGATGCCGGACTCCAGCCCTTCCAGGCGAAATTCGACGACGTCTCCAGTCGATGGCGCCGGGGTGGGGGACAGGACATCCTGGTAGGTAGAACCCAGGCAGACCGGGCTGGATGTTCCAAAGTAGACACGGTATCCCGCGAGGTCATTCAGCGCGGTCCCATCCACTCTGGTAGTGGGAGGATCCCAGGCCAGATCCAAGTACCCTGCGTGAACTGGGAGAGCCGTCAGAAGAACGAAGGCGGCGATAACGAGCAGCCGTATTCCCAGATTCTCAACCGCCAATCCGCCTTCGGAGGACAAGAACACCGGAGAGCAATGGCTCGAATGACAGGAAACGCCGAGGCTTCTGAGGGCCCCAGGAACAGGCTTTCGCCTTCTTCGACGATCAGATCCGAACATCGTATCCCTGGCGACCCGCGTACACGGCGCGGAGTGATCATGGCAGTCGAGGCCATTCCGGGATCAGGGTTCAACATGCGTCGGGTTGTGCGCGTAGCGTTGCAAAGACCCTGCGGGTTGTCAAGGAAGAACTTCGAGACTGCTACCCTCCGCTACGCGGCCTGCGGCACTCGACGTCGTCCGCGGGCTAGAGGAAATTGTAGAGGTAGCTCAGGCTGAGACGGACCCGGTTCTCCACAAACCCCACCGTGGGATCATTGGAGGTGCGAATGGTGAGGACGTAACTCAACGTCAGGACGAGCGGTCGCAGGATGACGTATTGAAGCTGCGACTCCACATCCACGGTCCGATCCACCTGGCCCAGTGGCTCCCCTCGCAGCGTGGCCTGTACGATCTTCTGCCAGTTGAAGCGGATGCCGAGACTGCCCGTGAGATCCCGGAACAGAAGGCTGGAGAAAAGCAGGGAGGCCGAGCGCGTGTGGGTGAGGCCGGCGATCCCGACGGTCTGAAACTGTTCGGAGAGACTCTCCTGGTAGCTGAGCGCCATGGCCACGGAGGAGAATCGATGGTTGTAAGTCACCGAGCCCGCGGGGAAGACACGTACGGCGTTCCCCCATGGTATGAACACATCGGCCCCCGCGTCGGCGTTCAAGGACCCATCGGGCCCTACGCTCACGGCAGCACCCAGCCGACCTCCAGCAGTTATGAAATCCTGTTCCCCCCCCACCGCTGGCTCCGTGTTATCGACAATGTGATCGGTGAAGGTGCCGGATATGGTGCCTCGGACGGTGGGGGTGAAGACGCGGTAGGCGTGGCCTTCCAGGGAATGGTCCCAGTACGGCGGGGAGACCGTGAAGTTCGCGCGGGTCAACGCATACGAGCCGCCCAGGCCGAACCGTGGATTGGTGTAGTCAAGGGTGCCGCGGCCGCTATGCGTCGTGCTGTTATCGCTGGTCGAGGCCTCGCTCCGGACCAGGAGGTTCGAGTAGCTCAGCCCCGTGCGGATGGGCCCGTAGGTGTAGGCTGCCTCTCCCGTAGCCGCATTGCTGTTGACGGCCTTCCCGCCTGTCGTCCCTGCCCCCAGATTCCCGAATTGCCGGAAGTCCGAGGAGCGCGTGAAATCCTCGCCGGCGCTGATCCGCACGCGGGGGGTGAGGTCATGCCAGCCGCGGAAGGTGAGGTTGTGGTCGAGTGCCGTCGTATCGGAACAGCCGGAGCAGCCCTCCGGGATGATCAATCGAGGCGCATAGGCGAAGTCGAGGGCCGAGCGCGCCCCCTCGGCGTGGGCCGCGATCCCGGGGGCGATGGTGGTGCGGAATTCGTCCTTGCGGTCGTATTTCGATTCGTTGGCATTATCGGTGTACTCCTGTTCGACTGTGAGGGAGGTCCGCACCTGGAACGGAGCTGCCATCTCCGGGAACGGCGCGAAACGCAACTCGCGGGCCGGGCCGATCACCTCCCCCGTCTGGGTCCCGGGGGGAGTGACGAATGGGATGCCGGGGATGATGGGGGCGGGGACGATCGTGGGGCCGGGGAGTGGCGGCGTCGGGGGCTGACCCGGGGGAACGGGCGCCGCGGGAACCGGCGGGGCGGGTGTTTCTGACGGACCCGGCGCCCCCTCGGAAGGCGCCGGGGGCGCGGGCCCGGACGGGGCCTCCTGGCCCACGCCGGAGATGACGAACTGAGACAAGCTACGAACAGCAAGAGCGTCAGGGAACTGCGGCCTGCACGCACAGTACGCCCGCACCTGCACCCGCCCCATAGGACGCGCCCCCTTGCATCTGGACCTTTTTGAGCAGCCTGGGCGAAAACGGGTTTTTCAGCATCCTGCTAGAACAGGCTCTGCGGGACCACCAGGATATCCCCAGCCTGCAGGGGCACATCCTTGGCCGCTCGAGGATTGTTGATGAGCTCGCTGAAGTCTATGGGTATCGTGGTCCTCTTGCCGCCCTCGTCCCGGATCAGGCTGGCGCGGCTGCGCGCGGCGTATTGCGTGAAGCCGCCGACTGCCGCGATCACCTTCAACGCCGTCCAGTCCCGCTCCCTGATGAAGGGCAGCATCCCCGGCTGCTTGACCTCCCCCATCACGTAGATCACGTTCTGGGGATTGTCGGGGATGACCACGGTATCATCCGGATTGAGGGTGATGTTCTGAGACAGATCTCCCCCGTAGAGGAGCTTCGTGAAATCCACGGGTACCCGCTCGGTCCCCCGGGCCACGTAGGCGCGGGAGAGATCCGCGCCGTCCTGGAGCCCGCCCGCCATGGAGAGGGCCTGGAGCAGGGTCACCTCGCTCTTGCTGGCATAGACGCCGGGCTTGCCCACCTTGCCCAGGAAGTAGATCCGGTAGCTGTTGACTTCCCGCAGGCTCACGGTGACCTGCGGCGACTTCACCTTCTTGGCCAGCTCCAGGGTGATGTGATCGGTCAATTCGGACGCGGTCAGGCCCGCGGCCTGAATATCCCCGACCAGGGGGAGCGAAATCTTGCCTCCGGGAGTCACGCTGACGACGGTGTCCAGGTCTTTGTTGTCCAGCACCGAGATGGCGATCACATCACCAGCACCGATCACATAGTCCTTGGCCACGGCGGCCGTGCCGCTGATGAGCAGCCCCACCACCGCGATCGCCAGCAACCCGGACCAGATCGCCCCCCTGCCCGCCCCGTGTCCACGAAGCGCCGTCGTTCGCATGGTGTCAACTCCCGCGTCTCCCTCGCCGCCTTCGCAAGCAAGAGCGCATGTGCTACTCTTCATACTTCAAACGCTCGCCTTTTGCAACCCCTCACTTGTCATGTACCGCTTCGATCTGCTTTGGCTTGCGCATTGCTGAGGGTGGCGGCCGTCAGGATGGCCGAGCCCGTCCTCAGGACGGCCTGGACGATCACCGGCCCCAGCGAGTTGGGCAGGAGGTGGTGAAGCATGATCCGCGCGTTGCTGGCCCCAACGGCGCGAGCGGACTCGACCAGCACGCTCTCGATGAGCGCCAGGAACTGCGCCCGGATGAGTCGCGCAAACACCGGGATCGAGCTCAGGCCGACGGCCAGCATGGCGTTGAGGAGGCCGGGTCCGAGAATGGCGACGATGGCCAGGGCCAGGAGGATGCCGGGGAAGGCCAGCAGGATGTCGCAGAGCGTCATGAGCACCTGGTCCAGCGTGCCCCGATAGAAACCGGCCACCCGTTCCAGTCGAAAAAGGCCATAGGTTTCTGGATTATCTGGTAGCGCGTGCTATGCTAGAATAGAATCATCTGAAACCACCAACAGGACTGAGCGATGCCCACCATCAGCACTTTCTACGGCATCCTGATTCAAATGTTCTGGAAAGATCATGCACCGCCTCATTTCCATAACCCCTCCCATCCAACCGCGGATGCCGTGGCGCGTGGTTGAGGCGCAACCACTTGCAGACTTCAGACTGCGCGTCCGGTTCGTCGACGGGATGGAAGGAACAGTGGACATGGCCGCACTCATCCATTCATCCACTGCGGGTGTCTTTGCCCAACTTGCCGACCCCTCCCGATTCGCTCAAGCCTTTGTCGCACATGGCGCTGTGACCTGGCCCGGCGAGATCGACCTGGCGCCGGATGCGATGTACGCCGAGATCAAGAGACTCGGAAGCTGGGTGCTTGGCTGATCACGCGGAGACGTTTGCACCTCAGATGATGGCGGCACTCCACGTCCCGCTCAACCACTCCTTCCGGGACGCCTTGGGTTCGCGCCCACACCTCTTCCAGCATCCCGAGGAGCGCCTGCCGGCTCTCGTCCGGGGTCTCAAGCTCCCAGGGCCGCACCAGACCGGCAATCGCCTTCCCGCCCGCCTCGATAATCACTGTTCGCCGGCAGTGTACCCCACCCAAGACTCGCGGCACGCAATTCGATCTTATGAGGGGTTACTGATCGCGCAGCTTCGGATCGAGCAGATCCCGGAGGGTATCGCCGACGAGGTTGATGGCGATGACGGCGAGGGTGATGGCCACGCCGGGGGAGATGGCCAGGTGCGGGGCCACCAGCACGTAGGTGCGCGCCGCGCTCAGCATGGCGCCCCACTCCGGCTCGGGCGGCTGCGCGCCCAGGCCGAGGAAGCTGAGGGTGGCGGCCGTCAGGATGGCCGAGCCCGTCCTCAGGACGGCCTGGACGATCACCGGGCCCAGCGAGTTGGGCAGGAGGTGGTGAAGCATGATCCGCGCGTTGCTGGCCCCAACGGCGCGAGCGGACTCGACCAGCACGCTCTCGATGAGCGCCAGGAACTGCGCCCGGATGAGTCGCGCAAACACCGGGATCGAGCTCAGGCCGACGGCCAGCATGGCGTTGAGGAGGCCGGGTCCGAGAATGGCGACGATGGCCAGGGCCAGGAGGATGCCGGGGAAGGCCAGCAGGATGTCGCAGAGCGTCATGAGCACCTGGTCCAGCGTGCCCCGATAGAAACCGGCCAGCCCGCCCAGGAGCAGCCCGCCGGCCAGTCCGACACCCACCGACACGAGCCCGACCGACAGCGAGAAGCGCGATCCGACGATGACCCGGCTGAGGATGTCCCGGCCGAACTCGTCGGTGCCAAGCCAGTTGCCGGCCGTGGGCGGCTGCAGCTTATCGGCGATGTGCTGGGTGTAGGGCGAGAAGGGGGCCAGCGCCGGCCCCATGGCCGCCACGACCAAGAGGACCAGCAGGACGCCGAGGCCCAGGACGGCGGATGGGGTGCGGAGGAGTTTGGTCCAGAGTCTCACGCGGAAGGCCTCCCCCCGAGCACTAAACCCAGAAATTTCACCGCGGAGAGCGCAGAGATCGCAGGGAGGCGCTAACCTTCATGAAAGCGACGGATCTGCCGGGAAGAATTTGCCGAGCCGCCCCTCCGTGGTTCTTCCCGCGTCAGCGCCATGAATATTGAGGGTTTCCTCTGCGCCCTTTGCGTGCTCTGCGGTTAAACGGCATTATTCGGCCTAAAAGCGGATCCGGGGGTCCAGCACACCGTAGGCCAGGTCGGTTAAGAGGTTCATCACGGCGAAGGTGAGGGCCATGACCAGAACGCCGCCCTGGACCAGCAGCAGGTCACGGGTCAGGAGGGCGTCCACGATCATCCGTCCCACGCCCGGCCACGAGAACACGCTCTCCGTGACCACCTGACCGCCGAGGAGGGTCCCCCACTGCAGCCCGACGATGGTGATGATCGGGATCGAGGCGTTCCGCAGGGCATGGACGTACAAGACCCGCAGGGCGGACAGGCCCTTGGCCCGCGACGTCCGGATGTAGTCCTGGCCGAGCACGTCCAGCATGCTGGCCCGGGTCAGGCGAGCGATGTTCGCCGCCACGCCCAGCCCCAGGGTCAGGCTGGGCAGGATGTAGTTGGCCAGGCTGTCCCGTCCCACAAAAGGCAGGGTCTTCAGCTTGACCGAGAAGATGATGATGAGGATGAGGGCCAGCCAGAAGGAGGGCATCGACACGCCGACCAGCGAGCCGACCATGGAGCCGGTGTCGATCCAGGTCCGGCGGCGCACCGCGGCCACCACCCCTAGAGGGAGGCCGACCACCATCGCCACAAGCAGGCTGGCGAGGGAGAGGCTGAAGGTCGCCGGCCAGCGGGAGGCGATCTCCTCCCCCACCGACCGGTTGGTGCGGTACGACCGGCCCAGGTCGCCTCGGCTCAGGTTCCGCATGTAGATGCCGTACTGGACGAGGATCGGCCGGCTCCAGGCCGAGGCTCACGCGGAGGTGCTGGACATCTTCCTGGGTCGCCTGGGGCCCGGCCAGGGCATCGGCCGGGTCCCCGGGGACCGCGTGCAGCAGGACGAAGGAGCAGGTGGCCGCGCCCAGGATGACCACCAGGGCGAAGGCGCACTTCCGTATCACATACGCCGTCATGGAACGAGACCCCTACCCTCCCGGCGCGGACGGAGCCCGCACCAGCCCGTCTCCTCGGACGTGTCGCCTCCTTGAGCGGTCGAGCTACTTGGTCGCCTCCTTGGTGGCCTTGGCGAACAGGATGTGCTCTGTCGGCAGAAGCTCGACCCCCTTGACGTTGGCCCGGGTCACGACGACCTGCTTCGGGTAGTAGAGGAAGAGCCAGGCGGCCTCGTCCATGATCGTCTTCTCCGCCTGCCGGTACAAGTCGAGGCGGACCTGCGCATTGGTCGCCCGCTGGGCATCAACGAGCAGCTTGTCGACCTGGGGGTTACTGTAGAAGGCTCGGTTGGAGTTGGGCGGGAACTGGCTTGAGTGGAAGACCGGGTAGAGGCCTTGATCGGCGTCGCCGGTGGATGGGCTCCAGCCGAGCAGGACCGAGTCGAACTGCCCCTTCTTGACCTCGGCCATGAGGGCCTGGAACTCCCACGGGCGGATCTTCACCGTGATCCCGACCTCGCCCAGTTGCGCCTGGAGGTTCTCGGCCACCTGGCGGTCCATCAGGTACCGGCCCACCGGGGTCCACAGCTCCATCTCGAAGCCCTTGGCGTAGCCGGCCTGCTTCAGCAGCTCCTTTGCCTTGGCCCGGTCGAACGGATAGGCCCCGATTTTCGCATAGCCCCACGTCGATTGAGAAATGGGGGCATCGGCCACGATGCCGAGGTTGCCGACGATGTACTTGACCAGAGCCTCCTTGTCCACGGCGTAGTTGAGCGCCTGCCGGACCCTCACGTCCTTCAGCGGCCCTCGCGAGTTGTTCAGGGCGACGTACATCGTCATCACCGTGGGTCCCTCCAGCAGGGAGAGGTCCGACTTGGCACGGAGTCGCTGGAGGTCGGCCACGGGAATCCGGAGCGCCACATCAGCCTGGTCGGATTCTACCATCATGGTCCGCGAGGAATCCTCGGGCACGATCTTCCAGACGAGCTGGCCGATCCGCGGGGCGCCCTCGAAGTAGCTCGCATTCCGCTCCATCACGATCTTATCGCCCGACACCCACTCCTTGAGCTTGAACGGACCGGTCCCGACCGGATTGCGCGACAGGTCCTTCCCGTACTTCGCGATGGCCGCCGGGCTGATGATCGCGGCGACGGGATGCGCCAATTGCTGCAGGAACGAGCCGGTCGGGTAGGCGGTGGTGATCTTGACCCTGGTAGGGCTGATGGCCTCGATGCTCTTGATCATGCCCAGGACCGAGCGTCGCGGCGAGCCGGTCTTCTGGTCCAGGACCCGCTCGAAGTTGACCTTCACCGCCTCGGCATTGAAGGCCGTCCCGTCGTGAAATTTCACCCCGTCCCGGAGATCGAACGTCCAGGCGAGCCCGTCCGGCGACACCACCCACTTGGTGGCGAGGTCCGGGACGATCTCCATCTTCGCATTGAACCGGACCAGATTGTTGTAGAGGTTCTTGTTCAGGACCTCCGTCGCCGTATCCGTGGTGAAGTGGGGGTCGAAGGTCGAGGCGTCGGTGCCGATGGCGACCGTGAGCTGGCTCTCGCCGCTCGCGCTCTCGCCGTATCCGGCGACGCCCACAGTCATGAGTATCGAGAAGAACAGCCACGTCACGATCCGGATCTTTCTCACGGCTCCTCCTCCTGTCCTCAGCAACGCTTTGCGTTAGGCCGACGAGCTGTGTAGTGCGAGCTGCCGACGTTTTCAAGTCGTCACCCCGGCGAAAGCCGGGGTCCAGCGTTCCGGAATGCCCCTGGATTCCGGCTTCCGCCGGAATGACAAGCGGGGCCCCGGGATCACGGCTGACCCCCGGCCCCGATCAACTCCCGAGCGGCCTGCTCCAAGAGCGCCTGGCCCCGCCGCCAGCGCTCCTCCATCCCGCGCAGTCGATCGCGCAGGGCCACAACCTGCTCCATCTGGCGGGAGACCATCCGGCGCACCTCGCCCGCCGCGGGACCGCCGGGGAGCGTCCTCCGCTCGACGCCGGTCCGGTAGTCCAAGGCCTGTCGCACCAGCTCCTCGCCGACCGGGAGGGGCTGCCCGGTCACGGCCCGACAGGTCTCATCCAAGAAGGGGTACGTCAGATCCGCCGGACCCTTCCCGGCGGCGAAGAGGCTCGACACCGCCATCCCGACGATCTGATGCGCCTGGCGGAAGGGCATCCGGCCCTCGCGGGCCAGCGTGTCGGCCAGCTCCGTCGTCTGGCTGAACCCGATGTGGAGGGCGGCGGCCATGCGGTCGGGGTGGAAGGTCACCCCGCCCAGGATGGCCCGGCTGATCTCGGTCATGCCCTCGACCAGCGCCAGGGCATCCCGGACATTCCCTTCCACCAGGGTCACATCCCGGCTGGCCTCGAAGCCCACCGAGCACGCCCCGAGCAGCCCGGACACCTCGCCGGCGACAACCCGGGCCTGCGCCCGGACGGTCGACACGATGACCGGGTTGCGCTTCTGCGGCATGATCGTGCTCGAGTCGATCAGGTCGTCGGAGAGCGTGGAGAACCCGACCTCGTTGGCGCACCAGCGGAAGAGGTCCTCGGCGAAGCGGCCGAGCGTGCAGGCGGTGATGGCGGCCGCGGTCAGGGCTTCCAGCATGTAATCGGCCGTCGCCACGGCATCCAGCGTGTTCTCGACCAGGCCGTCGAAGCCCAGCAGGTCGGCGGTGCGGTGCCGGTCGATGGCCCAGCTCGTTCCGGTGAAGGCTGCCGCCCCGAGCGGGCACTGGTTCAGCCGGCGGCAGGCGTCAAGGAGCCGCTCCGCGTCCCGCAGGAGCTCGGCGCAGACCGCGGAGAGGTAGTGGCCGGCCGTGGTGGGCTGGGCCTGCTGGCCGTAGGTGTAGCCGGGCATGACATATCCCGCGGTCTCCTCAGCCCGGTCGGCCATGCGCTCCGCCAGGGCGGTGACCGCCCGGCTCAGGCGGGCCAGGTCCTCGCGGAAGCCGATCCGCCACATGGCCGCCTCGACATCGTTGCGGCTCCGGGCCACCGGCATGTACCCCGCCACCTCGGATCCCAGCTCGGCGCTCAGCCTCTTCTCGAGATTGATATACATGTCCTCGAGCGTCGGGTCCAGCGACAGCGCCCCGGGGCCCGCCCCGGCGAGGGTCCCGAGCGTCCTCAGGATAGCCCCGGCGGCCGGCCTCGGGATGATCCGGGTCTCGGCCAGCATGACGACGTGGGCCTGAAGGACCCTGACGAGATAGGGCAAGGATGCCCGGGCCTTCTCGATCCGAGGGCCGTAGTAGTAGCGGACGGTCACGGGATTGAGCGTGCCCTGGACCTTCTCGAAGAAGCTTCCCTGGGATTTCTCCGCTGGACTCACTGCACCCCCCACGCTGCTCGAGCAGGTCATTGCCGCCGGCCCGCCTGACCGCCGCCTCACCCCCGACAAGCCGTGGGCGCCTCCGCCAGCAGGCCAACCAGAGCCTTCACCGGTACGTCCGGGCCTCCGTCGAAGATCAGGTCGACCAGGCGGCCAGCGGGTCCGGGACCAACGCTGGCTCCGGCCAACTGGCGGAACTTTTGCGCCAGTTCCTCATCCGTCAACGGGTTTGACCGCGATCCCTTGGGATCCTCGACATACTCCCGGGCGGATGTCCCGTCGGTCCACTCCACCGTGACTTCCCCCGGCACCTTGTGCTGCCTCGCACGCAGGAGATCCATCTCCGCCGATGGCGAGACCTCGACCTTCTCGGCGAGTTCGAACAGGTCCGGGCGGGCGACCTGCTCGGGCGTGTAGTCGCCGACATCCCCCTCCCCACCGGAGAGCGCCACGGCGACCCCGTACGGGATGCTCAACTGGGCCGAGGTCACGCTGTCCTGCCGATAGCCGCGACCGGCCATGGCGTAGCCGGTGCTGTTGACCTTGACCCGGACCCGGCGAATCCGCGGGACCCAGGCCGCGTCCCGCATCAGGTGTCGACGGATGGTCTTGGCCGCCTCGATGGGGGCGTGCGCGGACTTGCAGGCGGCATACCACTTGAACTCGGTGGCACTGATGGCCCACTCCTCCCCCCACCCCCGGGTGACCTCAGCCAGGTCCCACCCCTCCGACGTCGTCCGGTAGAACCCTCCGTCTTCGGCCTCCAGAACATGCAAGGGGCCGGTGATCCCTGCCTGCGCCAGGTACGCCGCGGTGACCCCGTCCCGGGCGGCCAGCCCCGGATGCAGCCGCTTGCTCATGGCCCCATCCACGGCAAAGGCCCACGTCCCCCCGGTCCGCGAACCCGCCAGCCCCAGGGCCCAGGCCAGTTGGGTCCGATCGAGGGCGAGCAGGCGCGAGACGGCGGCGGCGGCGCCAAACGGCCCGCAGGTCGCCGTGCCATGCCAGCCGAGCCTGCGGTGCTGGAAATAGTTCTGCCCCTTGGCCACCCGCACCATGGCCTCGTAGCCGACGACCAGGGCCCAGACCACGTCCCCCAGGGTTGCCTGGAGGCGATCGGCCACGGCGAGGGCCGCCGGGACGCAGATCGCGCCGGGGTGAAGGATGGCGTAGTGAACGTCATCCAGTTCGCGAAGGTGGCAGAGGAACCCTCCCGCCAGGGCCGCCGTATCCGCGGGCAGTCCCGAGGCCAGGTCCCTGGCGGCCCCGGACATCCGGAGCAAGGCGGCGATGGCCGCGCGACCCTCCGGGAGCGATGCCCCGTACAGACCGCACCCCAGAGCGTCCAGCAGACACCGGCGCGCGTCGTGCACTACCGCAGACGGAACAGACTCCGGGCCCACTCTGGCGAGCAGACCCGCGAGCTCCTCGATCACCGTCACTCCCTACTCCCCCATCACACCGAAACGACCGGAGGCTCTCGCTCGCCATGGCTGGCATGGAGGCCAGGGCGGTCCGTATGGTCAGGTGGAACAGTGAGCGCTTACTCCTCCGCGTACTTGTCCACGTTCTCCTTGGTCACGACGACCACAGGTGTGCGGATCTCCTGCGGCACCTTTTCGCCGTTCAGGGCCCGGATAGCCACCACCACGCTCCAGTACGCCTGATCCTGCGGGGCCTGGGAGATGGTGAAGTCGACCTTGCCGGCCTTCACGACGGTCACCTGGGCCGGATTGACGTCCATGCTGGAGATGATGATCTTGCCCTCCTTGCCGGCAGCCTTCACGGCCTCCACAGCGCCCAGGGCCATTTCGCCGCCGATGCACAGGATGGCCTTGAGATCAGGCCAGCGCTGCAGCGTGTTCTCGGTGACGTTTCGGCCCTCGTCAATGGTCCACTTGCCGGTCTGGGAGATGTACTCGATGCCGGAGTTCTTGGCCAGGACCTCCTTCACGCCCTTGAGGCGATCGTCGGCAGTCTGCTGGCCGGGCATGCCTTCCAAGACCAGCAGCTTTCCCTTGCCACCCATGCGCCGGACCATCTCCTCGGCCATGGTGCGTCCCACCAGGATGTTATCCGCCCCGAGGTACGCCACGAAATCGCCACCCGAACCGCGGGTGTTGTCGTAGACCACGGGGATCTTGGCGGCGTTCAGCTTCTGCACGCCAGCCGCAATCGCCTGCGTATTGGCGGGAGCCACCACGACCGCATCCACCTTCTTGGAGATCAGGTCCTCCAGGATGCGGATCTGCTCCTCGACGTTGTCCGGCTTGGTCGGCGCAAGGACGGTGACGTTTACCCCCAACTCCTTGCCAGCCCTCTCAGCGGCTTTTTGGTGCGTGAGCCAGAAGGGATTGGTGAAGTTCTTCAACACCACCGCGATCGTGTACGGCTTGGCCGCCTTCACATTGGTGTCAATCTTATACACCGGCTCGGGGCTCGCTGGCAATGCTGGCGGAACCACGGCGAAGGCAACCACCAAGGCTGCCAGCACCGACGTGATGAACCGTGTCATGCGACCCTCCTTCAACGAGGATTCCTCGCCGATCCAGGCATTCCGTTTTCGCCGGAAGTCGTCCTCCCGACGCAGAGGCGATTGAGCGTGCACCACCTCCTCCCGAAGCGCATTCGCGCGTCGCCCGATTCCCTGGCTCTCAACTGCCCTCACTGGCTACGGTCTTCCGCGCCCACTGATCCAGGAGCACGGCCACCACGATCAGGGCCCCCAGCACGACTCCCTGCCACACAGACTCGATGCCCAGGAGGTTCATCCCGTTCTGCACGATGGTCATGATGAGGGCGCCGATCAGGGTGCCCACGATCCCCCCTTCGCCGCCAAAGAGGCTGGTGCCGCCGATCACCACGGCCGCAATCGCCGGCAAGAGCATGTTGGCACCGATCCCCGCCTCCGATGCATTCAGACGCGCCACAAAGACCAGCCCGGCGGCAGCGGCCAGGAACCCACTCAAGGTGTAGGCCAGGATGAGGGTCTGGTCCTTCTTCACGCCGGAGAGGCGGGCGGCCTCCTGGTTGGCGCCCACCGCGTAGACCGATCGGCCGAAGGTGCTGCGCCGCAAGAGGAGATAGGCGGGAATCCATAGGCCCACCATGAGAATGATCGGCATGGGGATTCCCATCAGGTTCCCCACGCCCAGGAAGCGGAAATGCTCATCGAACCCGTAGATCACGTGGCCTTTGAGCAGGACCACCGCGAAGCCGGAGGCCACCCACATCATGCCGTAGGTGGCAATGAAAGGCGGCAGTTTGATCACGGCCACCATCAGCCCGTTGAGCAGGCCCACGGCCGCCCCGACTGCCAGGCCAGAGGTCAGCGCCAGCGGGAGTGGCAGACCGGCCTTGAGCGATATCGCGGCGATGACGCTGGAGATGCTCAGCACGGAACCGATCGACAGGTCAATGCCCGCCGTCAAAATGACGATGGTTTCGCCGATGGCCAGGATGACCATGAGGCTGGCCACGCGCAGGACATTCAGGGCATTGGTGCCGGTGAGGAAGACGGGCGAGGCGGCCGTCAGGACGACGCAGAGCAGGACCAGCACGAAGAGCCGCGAGCCGGTGTAGAGGATGCGGGGGTCCAACCGCCAGCCTCGGGATTTGACCGCGGCGGCGACCGTCATCGGATCACCCCCCGCTGCGTGAGCCAGACGTCGAAGACAATGGCCGCGATGATGACCAGGCCGATGAGCGCCGGCTGCCACATGGCCCCCACGCCGATGACGTTGAGCCCATTGCGCAGCACGGCGATGAGCAACACCCCCAGCACCGTCCCGCCGAGGCCCCCGTTGCCCTTCTCAAAACTGGTGCCGCCCAGAATCGACGCCGCGATGGCATCGAACTCCCAGCCGTTGCCCACGATGGGGTCGGCGGCATGCAGGCGCGCGGCCATGATGACGCCTCCCAGCGCGGCCAGGACGCCGGCGACCACGTAGGTCAGGAATTTCCACCAGGCCGTGTTGACCCCGGAGAGCCGCGTCCCCGCCTCATTGCCGCCGATGGCGACGATGTACCGGCCGAAGTCGGTCTGGTTCAGCACGATCCAGGCCAGGACGAACACCAGCGTGGCGAGGGCGGTCGGCATGGGCAGAAGGCCGATGGACCCGCCGCCCAGGAAGATGAAGGCGGGGACATCCGCGTAGATGGCCCCCTGCCGCGTCAAGACCAGGGCCAGGCCCGCGGCCATGCCCATCATGCCCAGGGTCGCGATGAAAGGCGGAAGCTTGCCGGCGGTGATGAGAAGCCCCGTCAGCATGCCGCAGGCCACCCCCGTCAGCAGGCCCACCAGGACGGCCGCCGGCACCGGGAGCCCCCGCTGCAAGGCCAGGACGGTGGTCACGCCGGACAGGGTGAGCACGCTGCCGGGGGAGAGGTCGATCCCTTCCGTCAGAATGACCAGTGTGGCGCCCACCGCCAGGATGAGCAGCACCGAGCCCTGGAGCGTGATGTTCAGAAAATTTCCGGCGGTGAAGAAACCCGGGGCGGTCATGGCGAAGAAGGCGATCATGGACAGCACCACCCAGGCCACCGGCGGCACGTGTTTCCAGAGAGCCAGGGGCTTCGTGTCGCCGCGGACATCCTGGCGAATCGCCGCGGCCTTCATGAGGCGACCTCGTGTCCCATGGCGTAGGCCACGATCCGCTCCTGCGTGGCCGTTTCGCGGGAGACCTCGTTGACAATCTGCCCCTGCCGCATCGCGTAGATGCGATCGCTCATCCCCAGGATCTCCTGCAGATCGGACGAGATCATCAGCACGGCGGCACCCTGCTTGACCAAATCGTTCATGAAGCCGTGAATCTCCGCCTTCGCGCCGACGTCGATTCCGCGGGTGGGCTCGTCGAAGATGAAGATCCGGGAGTGGGTGCAGAGCCATTTGGCCAGCACCACCTTCTGCTGGGTGCCGCCGGAGAGGAACTGCACCAATCGCTTGGGCGACGGGGTGGCGATGCGCAGATCCTGGATATACTGCATCACCACCTCGCGCTCTTTGCGCACGTCCACGAAGCGGCGCGGGAACAGGCGCCGGAGGCTCGCCAGGACGATGTTCTCGCTGAGGGACAGGATCATGGCGAGGCCCTGCACCTTTCGGTCTTCCGGCAGCAGTCCCATCCCCAACTGCACCATCTTGTCCGGGCTCGACGTCTTCACCGGGGTTCCGAAGACGTACACCTGGCCCCGGTCATACGGATCCGCGCCGAAGATCGCGCGCGCCAATTCCGTGCGCCCCGCGCCCACCAGTCCGGCCAGTCCCACGATCTCGCCGCTGTGCACCGTCAGGGAGACGCCGCGGAGCCGGCTGCCGCTGCACAACCCCTCCACCCGCACCGCCTCTGCTCCCCGGGGCTGGAAGTCGCGCGGGAACATGTGGGTGATCGTCCGGCCCACCATCATGGCGATGAGCTCGTCCACCGTCACCCGGTCCACCTGCCGGGTGCCGACGAACTTCCCGTCCCGCAGCACCGTCACCCGGTCCCCGATCTGGTGCACCTCCTGCAGCCGGTGGGAGATGTAAATGATGCCGATGCCCCGCCGCTTGAGGCGGCGAATGGTGGCGAAGAGCTGCTCGATCTCGCGATCGGTGAGGGCGGCCGTCGGCTCGTCCATGATCAGGATCTTGGACTCCACGGAGAGTGCCTTGGCCACCTCCACCATCTGCTGCTGGGCCACCCCCAGGGTCACGGCCTTGGCCCGGACATCGATGTCCATGTTCAGGGCATCCAGCAGCTTCCGGCTCTCGGCCCGCATCTTGGCCTGATCCAGGAGCCCCCGGCGATGGGGAAACCGGCCCAGGAAGATGTTCTGGGCCACGCTCATGTGGGGCACCAGGTTGAACTCCTGGTAGATGATACCCACCCCGAGCCGCTGCGCCTGGCGCGGGGTGGCCAGGCGCAGCGGCTGGCCGTTCAGGACGATCGTCCCGGAGTCGGGTTGGTAGGCGCCGGCCAAGACCTTCATCAGCGTGGACTTGCCCGCGCCGTTTTCGCCCAGGAGCACATGCACCTCTCCGGGGTGCAGGTCAAAGTCCACGCGGTCCAGCGCCAGGACGCCCGGGAAGGTCTTGGTGATCTGTTTCGCCTGGAACAAGGGCAGTTCTGTCATGACGTGCCATTCCGCTCGGACCGTTCTTGGCGTGGCGGTCGCACGCTCGGTTCGGCGCTACCCGTTGGGTTGGACAATGACCTTGAGCGCCCCGCCCTTGCGCTGGATGAACGTCTGCAGGGCGTCATTGATCTGTTCCAGCGGGAAATGATGGGTGATGATGGGCTTGGCAACGATCTTCCCGGCCGCCAGCAGCGCCAGGCTCCGCTGGCAATCGGCCATCCCCTCACCCCGGACACCGGCGGCACGCAGGTCTTCCAGGACGAATCGCCTGAGGTTGATGGTGGCCAGGGAATGCGGGTCGCCGATGAAGGAGATGCGAGCGCCACGTCGGGTCATCTCGATGGCTTGGGCGGCGGCCTCGGGACTGCCGGAGCACTCCAGGATGAGGTCGGCCCCCAGGCCGCCGGTCTCGGCCTTGACCACTGCGACCGCGTCCTGCTCACGGACATTCACGATCACGTCCGCGCCGAGCGCCTTCCCCACGTTGAGGCGCTCGGCGCGGGTCCCCGTGAGGATGACTTTCGTGGCGCCCAGGGCCTTCACCAGTTGCACGCCCATCAAGCCGATGGGGCCGGGCCCCAGCACGGCCACCGCCTCGCCGCCCAGCAGGCCTCCGATGTTGTCCAGGGCGAAGTGGACGCACGCGGCCGTTGTCACGAGCGCCGCCTCGTCGTAGGAGACGGCGTCCGAGAGGTGGTAGAGCGTGCTGACGTGGTTCACGGCGTACTCGGCATAGCCGCCGTTCGACGTGAAGCCGTAATGCCGATGCCCGGTCTCCGGTTTGCCGTAGTTGAGGCAGATCGTGTACCGCCCCCGCTTGCAGTTGACACAGTGGCCGCAGCCCTTGTGGGACTCGATGGCCACCCGATCGCCCACCCTGAACTCGCTGACGCCGGGGCCGACGGCGACGATCTGGCCGCTGTACTCATGGCCGGGGATGAAGGACCCATAGGCGGGCATGCCCGTCCAGCCCTCCCCGATGACGCGCGGGTCGGTGCCACAAATGGCGCAGGCGTACACCCGCATCAGGACTTCCAGGAGGCCAGGGGTTGGAACCGGACACTCCTGCACGCGCAGATCGTTCCGACCGTGCAGCACGGCGGCGCGCATGCTCTTCGGGATGGCTCTGTTCATGGGCTGCACTCCTCTTTCTCGGCCGTCTTGCCTCGATCGGCAGTGGCTGGCTGGACGGCCGCCATCATAGTGGAAACCACTGCCCAAAGAAATCGCGGCCGATTGCCTCTCGCCCACATTGTTAGGGAGGGCGCACAAGGCAGACGCCGGAGGTGCCGGGCGCTGGCTTTCCATTGACAGCACGGGGGCATGCGATAGCATGCTGAGCCGCCCGACACCCCGGGCGCTGCAAGGCCTTTCCGCTCTCCGCGGGGGGGAGGAGGCCGGCGACTGGTCCCCGAGGGAGATCTTCAACACATTCACCAGAAGGGGTCACGAACGATGACGAAGAGCGACAAAGGCGTCGGCGACGGGCGCGGAATTCTGCCGGGCGACTATTTGAACCAGGACCGTTCCCTGACGCGGCAGGACTGGCTGGAGGAGGTGTTTCCGGAATGGGGCACGCTGCTGAACCAGCAGATCGAGCATGACGTCGTGGAGCCCGGCAGCGTGGGGCTGTGGTGGCTCAGCGGGCCCTCCTGGTGCCTCAAGACGTCGGCCGGCGGCGTCTTCTTGATCGACTGCTATTCCGGGCCATCCATGTACACGAGCTACGCCTACTGCGGGGTCTGCCGCATCGGAGGGGCGCCCACCATCAACTGGATCCGCCTGTCCCCCATGGTGCACGACCCCTGGAAGTTCAAGACGCTGGACGCCTCGTTCATGACGCATCTGCATCAGGACCACTGCGACATCTATACCATCAAGGCGACCCTGGCGACGACCCAGTGCCAGTACGTCGGGCCCCTGTCCACCATCGAAAAGACGCGGCGATTCCAGGTCCCGGAGGACCGGTTGCTGCAGGTTCAACCCGGCGATGTCGTGCCGGTCCGCGGGGCCACGGTGAAGGTCTTGATCAACTACGATGACATCGCCCGGCGCACCGGTGTTCCCGTGGACAAGCCTCGCACCCATGGCGAGGCGGCGGTGAGCTACCTCTTCGAGACCGATGGCGGCAACATCCTTTTCCTGGGAGACTCCCTCTACCACAATGGGTACAAGGCGATCGGCGACGCGCACGCGATCGACGTCACGATCGCCGACATGGGCCACAACGCGCCGGGCGCCACCGACAAGATGACCCCCTGGGACATCTTCCGGGTCGGACAGGCCCTGCGCACCAAAGTGCTGATCCCTGACCACTACGACAACTGGGCCAACACCCAGATCGACCCCGCCCAACTCGAACGCATCGTCCGCGAGAACGAGCCGGGCATGAAGACCGTCATCATGCAGCCCGGCGGCAAATTCGTGTACCCGAAGGATCAGAATATCGGCCGGTACAGATACCCCGATTATCGCGAATGGTACCGACCGGAGGATTCCTGGCAGTACGGCAAGCCCGCCCGGGAGGCCGGCCTGCTGTAGGCCTCCGCCGATCCCCTCGAGACAGCTTCCCTACGGGCCCTGCAGGATGCTCCCTCGCCGCCGACCTCAAGACTTCGGCTCCAAGAGGACGATCTCGCTGTGTGAGCCGAGGCGCATCGGCGGGCCCCAGATGCCAGTGCCGGTGGAGACATTCAGAAAGGCGCCCCCATTGGCATGCAGGCCTTTGAGATATGGATAGAGGAGCCTCATGATGTAGTTGAACGGCCAGATCTGGCCGTTGTGCACATGGCCGGAGAGCATCAGGCCGATATGATGATCGGCGGCGATGGCAAATCCTGTCGGCTGATGGTTCATCAGAATGGTAAACGCCGGCGCCGGGGGCGTGCGGTCGAGCACGCTCTGCAGCAGGTCTGTCCCGTACCGGTTATCGACGCCGATGATCCGCACGCCATGGACGTCCACCGCTTCATTGCGGAGCCAGCGGATCGATGTGGCCGAGAGCATCTGCCGCACGTTGCCATACCCGACATAGGCCTCGTGATTGCCGGAGGTGAACAAGACGGGAGCGGCAAACGCTCGGAGCTGCGGCGCAACCGCGCGGGTGGTGGGGTTGGCGTTATCGAAGAGGTCGCCGGTGATGAGGATCACATCGGGCTGGAGCGCATTGGCCTTGGCGATGATGTCAGCGAGCGTCGCGGTGCCGATTGAGCCGATGTGGACGTCCGACAGGTGTGCGATCCTGAGCGGCAGGCCGGGAATCTGTTCCCGGCGGACGGTGATCGTGTGGGCGTTGATGACGGCATACAGCGTCAGGCCGCAGGCGAGTCCGCACACGCCGGTCGCCCACACCCGTTGGGGGAGGCGGAAAAGCCGCGACAGGATCTGCTGCGCCAGCAGGATCCACAGCAACAGAAAACACATTCCCAGCCACAGCATCGCCAGGGTATAAACACTGGCGACCAGTTGGTTGCCGAACCGCGCTTCGAGGGCGAGGGCGACGAGGAATGACGCGGTCAGGGGCACGAGCGCGACGGAGAACCAGAGCGTCCTCCTGACCGCGAACAGGTGAAACAGCCGTGCCAGCACGTACCAATTCATGCAGAGGTACACGCCGGAGACGATCACCACCACTGGCATCATACCCCCCTGGTGCCCGACAGCGGCCCTGGCTGCGCTCGCTCCCGACGAGCCGTGCCCTCTGCTCCCCGGGGATCCTCCTGCGACCCGGAGGCTCGATCGTCCCGCCGAGCAGTCATCCTCTCCGAATCGCTGGACGCTACCACCCAGGAGTGATCGACCGCGCCCCTCATCCCTTCCCGCTCGCGAGGCGCGACCGTATGGCTGTGAGCGCGAGCCTGCCGAACTGGACCGTCGCGGGCAGCGCCCCGCGGCGCCGGACGGCGCGGGCGAACGCCCAGGAGACGATGGTCCGCGGTGGAGCCGTCCGCTCCGCGCGGGGTCGCGATCTGAGGCTGATCGCCTCGGCTGGGCAGCCGAGGCTGCACACGCCGCAGCCGATGCAGCGATCCTCGTCCACGACGTACCGGCCGTGTCGATCGGCGATGGCGTCCATGGGGCATCGCCCGGCGGCGCAGAGGCCGCAGGCCGTGCAGCGCTCGGCCTGGATGGAGGAGACCCAGTTGCTGCGCACGAGCAGGTGCGGGGCGCCGAACTCCTTGACGCCGCGCAGGAAGCCGCAGCAGCAGGTGCAGCAGTTGCAGACGAACATCGGCTCGCGCTGCACGTTGAAGGTGCAGTGCACCAGCCCCTCGCGCTCGGCGAGGTCCAGCACGGCCAGCGCCTGCTCCCGCGTGACGCTGCGCCCGTAGCCCGTGGCCAGCGTCCCCTCATAGGCGTCCGCCTGAGAGGAAAAAGCCATGCAGGTCTCCAGGCTGTGGGAGCAGGGCGTGCCGAGCTTCGCCTGCTGGCTGCGGCAGATGCACTCCATGAGCCGGAAGGAGCGGGCGCCGGCGAGCATCCCGCGCACGTCCTCGTAGGGAAGGATCAGCGCCTTCGCGTCGAGGCGCGCGTTGACCGGGATGACGCGGGCGAGGGCGGGCCTGGCGCCGCCCACCGCGCCAACCAGGTGCGGGGCGTACTCCTCGAAGAGCCTTGCCAGCTCGGCGTCCATGCGCGCGAGCTGGAACTCGTAGATGCCGATGACGAACGGCGCCAGCCCGTAGACCCGCTGGCCGCGCCTGCGGAACGACAGAATCTGCCCGCGTTGAACCAGGCTGTCGAGTCGGGGCCGCAGCTTTTCGGCCGAGCCGCCGAGCCGATGCGCAGCGGCCTCCGCGGTCTCCGGGATGGGGAGCAGTTGCAGGGCCAGGGCGGCATCCTCGGGGGCGAAGATCTTCTGGAGGATGCGCAACTCGACCCCGCTTTCCGTGCGGGGGAAGCCGTGGGGGAACTCATCGAGCTTCTCCGCGAGACGTTCGTACACGTCGTCCATGCTGTCAAAAGGCGCGGACAGCCCTCTCCAGGTTCCGGAAGAGCACATCCCTTCGGGCCCGCAAGGCCAGCACCGATTCGCCGTCCTCCTCCTCGATCGGCCCTTCCTTGTTGACTCGCTGGAAGATCGCCTGCAGATCCTCCGGGCGGGTCCCCATCCCCGAGAGCTCCTGGTACACGCAGATCATCGTCACGGTTCTCAGCAGGGCGTCCAGCGTGATCTCCCGCATCTGCTGAACGCTCTTCCGGCCCTGGCTCTTTCCCCATCCCTCGATGGTCGCCAGTAGCCGTCTCGTCAGATCCAGGCCGATCCGTCGCCGCTCGTCCGATGTCTGGAAAAGCGGAACATCCGTCTCGTCCATGGGTGTCCTCCCCGGCCGGATGGGATTTCCCGGACCGCGGCCGCTCATCCCCTGTCAGCGAGGTGTCCCGACCGTCGGGTCTGTCACTCGCCCAGCCCCCGCAGCGTGCCTCGCCGCCAGATACCCGAAGGTCATGCCGAGTCCCAGTTGCGCCCCAGCCCCCGGGTACTCCCCACCCAGGATGGAATGCATGTCATTCCCGCAGGCGTACAGCCCCGCGATCGGCTGGCCGGAGCCGTCCAGCACCTGGCCATGCGCGTTCGTCCGCACGCCCAAGCTCGTGCCGAGCGGCGTGGGGAGGACCGCGACCGCACAGTAGGGTGGCCTCTCGATCGGCCCGAGACAGGGGTTCGGCGCATGGTCCGGATCGCCGTTCCCGCGGTCGTACGCGTTGCTCCCCTTGCCGAACTCGGTGTCCACGCCGGTCCGGGCGTACGCATTCTGCGCCCTGACCGTCTCGACCAATCCCGTGGCGTCAACGCCGATCTTGCGGGCAAGGCCTTCCACCGAATCCGCGACGCGCAGGTAGCCCTTGTCGATGAACGGCTTCAACAGCGGGGTCCGAGGCCTGATCATCCCCAGACCGTACTTCCAAATGAAACGCCGGTCACACACGAGCATGGCGGGGATGCTCGGAACGCTCCGGTGCGAGCGATACATCGCGCGCACGAACTCGTGGTACGACACGCCTTCGTTGACAAAGCGCCGTCCCGCCGCATTGACGGCGACGAGCCCAGGCTTGGCACGGTCCAAGACGATGTGGGGGTACACCGCGGTCGACCCATCCTTGCGCGTCGCGATCGAACTCGGGAACCAGAGCGCGTTGTCCTCTCCCGGCGGGCCGAGCGAGGCGCCGATGCCCTGGGCCAGCCGCAGCGTGTCGCCCACGCACCCCTCGAATGCCGACGTATACTCCGCCACCGGCTTCGGCAGGTAGCGTTCGCGCAGCTCCGGGCTGGCGGGGAAGCCCCCGCCGGCCAGGACGATTCCGCGCGCCGCACGCACCCGTAGCTCCGCGCCATCCCGCAGGACGACGAGGCCGCAGGCTCGCCCGTCTTCCGCGATGAGCCGCGTCGTCCGGCCGCGGAACCAGATCGCCACGCGGCGATCGAGCAGGTTCTTGAAGAGCCTCGCCGCGAGCGCGTTCCCCAGGACCAGGCGCGTCCCCCGCCGGTAGCGCAGGCGATCGCAGAGGTAGCGGGTCACCAGCCTCGCGCCCAATGCGACCGCATTCCATGACCTCGCGATCCGCAGGAGGCGCAACGCCTCCCCGCGGGTCACCATCATCCCCCCGAAGAGCATGAGTTCCGGGATGGGCCAGCGCACCCGGTCGAATGCCTTGCCCAACGTGCGCCCGTCAAACGGCAGCGGCTCCAGCGGCCGCCCGCCCGCCGCGGCGCCCGGCAGCTCCTGGCGATAATCCGGCGCCTGGCGATACATCTGGAAGCCGACGTCCGTGTGCTGCTCGAGATACTGCAGCATCTCGGGTCCCGCGGCGATGAAGGCCTCGCGCAGCGCGCGGTCCGCGCGGCCGCCGACGAGCGCGTCGAGGTACTGGAGTGCGGCCTCGGCATCCCCGGTGATGCCGCTGCGGCGCTGCTCGGGATTGTTCGGAATCCAGACGCTCCCGGAGGAAAAGGCGGTGGTCCCGCCCACCTGATCGCTCTTCTCGATCACGAGCGTCCGCAGGCCCTCGATCGCCGAGACGAGTGCGGCCGTCATGCCGGCCGCCCCCGCCCCCAGGACGACCAGGTCGTAGGCCTCATCCCATCGCGTCGGCGTCGATCGCACATCCCCGCCTGCACTCGTCGTCATGCGAATCGATCCCCTTAGGCGGCTCAGGCTTCCCGGCCTCCGACCTGTTTCACCTCGGGCATGTCCGCGGGCGGCGAGGCCACCACCACGAAGATCAGATCCTCGAGCCCGGTGTTGAAGATCCCGTGACGGACCCCGGGGGGAATGTGGATGACCATGTGGGGCTCCACCAGGTGCTTCTCCCCGTCCAGCTCCACGATCCCTTTTCCCTGGAGGATGTAATAGATGTTCTCCGCGATCGCGTGGACGTGCACTTCCGCATAGCCCTTGGGCTGGTAGCTGGAGAGGCGGAAGTCGAACTGGCGGGTGTCGGCGTTGGTCGGGTGGACCAGCATCTTGGAGAAGGCCCCGAAGTGTGCCGGCGGCTGCTCCCAGAAGGCTTCCTCGACTCGCATCAGCTTGGCTTTGGGCTTCGCGCCTTCAGGCATGGACGTCATCCTTTCTCAGCTTCCCGGTGATGGTGAGCCGCAGACCCCGCGACTCGCACAGCCTGCGAAAGGCCACGCGATCCGCGGTGGACCACCCCCGCGGCCAGCAGTGGGGAACGTGGCGCATCAGCTCGAAGTACTTGAACCCCATCTCGGCGATCCGGTGCACGGCGTCCTGGAGCGGTGCATCCCACAACCACGAGTAGGTGCAGGCACCCACGGTCAGCGGCATGGCGAATGCTCCCCCCGAGACAGCGATCAGGCCCAGTCCGGCGTGAACATGACCTTGAGGCCTTGTTTGCTTCGCATCAGCTCGATCCCGCGCTCGGCATCTTCCAGGGGCAACCGATGGGTGACGAGGTCCTCCAGAGGAAACTGGTGGCTCGCCAGAACGTCGTAACTCCGGTGCCAGACTTTCGGATCGTAGGCGCGCACGCCGATCAGCTCCACCTCCCGATACGACAGGATGGCGGTATTGAAGGACGAGTCCGCGTGCCCCATGCCCAGGACGCCGATCCTGCCGCCCTTCCGCACCAGGCTGAGCGCCTGTGGAACCCCGCTGGGGTGACCCGTGCACTCGAAGACCACGTCTGCGCCCAGGCCCCGGGTCATATCGCGGACCGCTTCCGCCGGGTCCGCCTCATCCGCCACGATGGTGTGGGCGCCCAGCGCCTCCGCAACCCTCAGGCGCTCACGATCCACCCCCAGCCCGGTCATGACAATCCGGGAGGCGCCCGCGGCCCGAGCCGCCAGGAGGACCAGAAATCCCAGCGGTCCCGCCCCCACCACCACCCCCGTGTCGCCGGGTCCGACCGGGATCCGGTCCACGGTGTGTAACGCCACGCACAGGACCTCGCTCATCGCTGCAGCCTCGAAGGAGACCGCCGCCGGCACGGGATAGACGTTTTCCTGACGCACCGCGACGAACCGGGCGAAGCAGCCGTTCAGGCGCATGCCGAGCATGGGCCGGTCGTCGCAGATGCTGTGACGGCCCGACCTGCAGTAGTAGCAGTGCCCACAGCACATGATGGGGTTCGCCGTCACCCGGTCCCCCACCCGAAGGCCGGTCACGCCTGGCCCCACCTCGGCCACGACACCGGAGAATTCATGCCCCATGACCAGGGGAGGCTCCGGCCTAAACTGCCGGACCGTGGATTCCGTCCAGTTGTAGAGGCTGAGATCCGTTCCGCACAGCCCGGCGGCCCGGACATCGATGATGACCTGGCCAGGCTGGACGGCAGGCTCCTGGAAGTCCGTGTAGGCGAGGTTGCCCGGACCCGGTTGTGTCTTGACCACCGCTTTCATCCTGCGTTCCTTCCTCCCGCCCCCGGCGCGTGCGCGCTGCGGGGAAATCGTCCACCGGCCGGGCCTCCGTCGCGTTCCGCTGCGACGCCGGTTGGGGACAGGCCTCTTCGCTTTCGAGGGCTGGGCCGGCTCCCTGTCAGTTGGGCCCTTCCCGTCTCGCGAGGCTCTCCGCCGGCAGTCAGATCCCGAGATACGCTTTGCGGACGTGCGGATTCCCGGCGAGCTCCGCGGCGTTTCCCTGGAGAATCAGCTCTCCGTTCTCGAGAACGTAGGCGCGATGGGCGAGCTGCAGGGCCTGCTTCACATTCTGCTCCACCAGCAACGCCGTCACGCCTTGCGCGTTGACATCCCGAATCGTGTCGAAGATTCCCTGCGCCAGGTTCGGCGCGAGCCCGAGAGAGGGCTCGTCCATCATCAGGAGGCGAGGGCGCATGGCGAGGGCACGCCCGATGGCGACCATCTGCTGCTCACCCCCCGAGAGGGTGCCGGCAAGCTGAGCCCGGCGCTCCTTCAGGCGGGGGAACAGCGTAAAGATGAAGTCGATCGTCTCATCGAATCGCCGTTTGGCCTCTGGCGTGCACGCTCCGATCAACAGGTTCTCCCACACGGTCATCATGGGGAAAAGACGCCGGCCCTCGGGGACATGGCCGATGCCCCGTTTCGCGATCTCGTGTGGCGGGAGACGGTCAATCGCGCTCCCATCGAACCGAATCGCACCGGTACGCGGGTGCAGCAGGCCGGAGATTGTCCGGAGCGCCGTCGTCTTTCCCGCGCCGTTCGAGCCGACCAGCGCAACGATCTCCCCCTCGGCAACCCGCAGGCTGAGGTGTCGCAGGGCGCGCAGATCCCCGTAGGCGACGTCGATCCCTTCGACTTCAAGCACGGTCGTTTGCCTCCGCCATGCCGAGGTACGCCTGGATGACTTCGGGGTCTTGAGCCACCTCGACCGGCTTGCCCTCGGCCAGAACCCGTCCGTAGTGGAGCACCACGATACGATCCGAGATGGACATGATGACCTGCATCACGTGTTCCACGGCCACGATCGAGATCCCGGCATCCCGGATCCGCTCCAGGATGGCGACGATTGTCTTGGTCTCGGTGGGATTGAGACCCGCTGCCACCTCGTCCAGCAGCAGCAGCTTGGGGCTCGTGGCCAGGGCGCGAGCCACCTCGAGGCGCTTCCGCTCCCCGAGGGTCAGGCTGCCCGCCAGCGCCTGGCGACGATGAGACAGTTCGACGAACCGGAGAGTCTCCTCCGCCTGCTGCCGGGCCACACCGACATGGAGGGTGTTGGCCAGCGCCGCAGTCAGCACGTTGTCCAGCACGGTCATCTTCTTGAGGGGCCGCACGATCTGGAAGGTGCGGGCCACACCCAGGTGCGCGATCCGATGCGGAGGGAGTCGGGTGATGTCGTGAGAGTCGAAGTAGATCTTGCCCGCGGTGGGCCGTTCGAATCCGGAGATCGCGGACAGCAGGGTGGTCTTTCCGGCCCCGTTGGGCCCGATCAGGCCGAGGACCTCCCCGGGACGGACCTGGAAGTCCACATCCTGAAGCGCCAGCAGCCCGCCAAAGGCTTTCGTGACCCTCTCCGCTCGGAGCAGCACCCCATGTGCCCCGCGATCCTTCCCTGCCTCGAGGCGGTCGCGTCCGGCCAAGGCAACGCGTGCGGGAGCGGGGGCGGCCCGCCGATCCTCTCCGCTGACCGCAGCGGTTCCAGGCTGCGCCGGCGAGCGGGCGAGGAGCCGTTCGAACCAGCTCACGAGTCCTCCCGGCAAGAAGATGACGATGGCGATGATGACTGCGGAATAGACGAGCAGGTGGGCTCCGCCCAGGGTCGCGCGCAGGATCTCGGAGAGCACCACGACGATGATCGCGCCGACCGGCGCGCCCCAGAGGCTGCCCATCCCGCCGAGGACGGCCACGACGATCATGGCAATCGAGATGTCGGGGATGGAGAAGACAACGTCGGGATCGATGTAGCCCTGGTACGGGGCGAAGAACCCGCCCAGGAGGCCGGTCAAGAAGGCGCTCAGGATGAGGGAGACCAGCTTGAACCGGGTGGGATCGATGCCCAGGGCATTCGCCGCATCCTGGTCGTCCCGGAGCGCCCGGAAGTAGTACCCTGCCTTG
>CAVQPC010000098.1:0-58741 GCA_963714585.1 uncultured Methylomirabilota bacterium | reverse complement strand
ACCAGGCGCAACAGCTCCGGCAGCGGGCCCCGGATATAATCCGGAAAGGTCCAGGGCAGGGCCTGAAAGGCTCCCTGGCCGTAGACCAGGGTCAGGTCAGCCGTAGACGCCGTGATCCAGATAGAGGCGGTGGGAAAAATTCTTCCCGGTGGCCAAAACCAGCTGCTCTTTGGCTACATAGCCGGGGTCCAGGTTGACCAGCCGGCGGCCCCCCAGGCTGAGTCTCGCTTCGATATCGTTGGTAAAGACCTTCCAGTTTGCCAGTTGGGCCGGATCGGCCAGATGGAGGAAAGACACCAGGAGACGCCCCAGGCCGGGGCCCACACCGGGGTGTAATAATCGGTAGCGATGAAGGGCCACCACGGCCCCACCAGGTCCGGCGGCCCGAAGTGGCCGGTAAGGTGGTCCATCACCACCGGACGCAGGTCCTGCCGGGCCAGAAGCAGGCTGACGATCGGTTTGACCGGCAGCGGCAGACCCGGCTGGCTCATTTCCCCCTCCTCGAAACGGAGTTAATTTTAAGCCAGGGTTTATCGGAAGGCAATGGAAAAATTAAGTGAATTTTCGCACAATTACAGGCCTCCCTAAGGATAGAAGAAACTTAGAGGGGAGCAACTGGTAGAACCCCGCCCGGCAGAGGGCGGCCGGCCGGGCGGATTTCGATCTTGCTTAAATCGGCGTCACGGCGGATAATTAACGTAGAATAATCACCACTTCGCCTCATTCTTATGGCACTCCAGGTCTGCGAAACTTTCTACAGTCTCATGGGCGAATCCACCCGGATTGGCCTGCCGGCGTTTTTCATCCGGCTGAGCGGCTGCAATTTGCGCTGTACCTACTGCGACACCGCCTACGCCTATGAGGGGGGCCGGGAGGTGGCGGTGGCGGACCTGCTGCAGGCCGCCGGGGGTTTCCCCACCCGGCTGGTGTTGGTGACCGGCGGCGAGCCCCTGCTGCAGGAAGACACCCTGCCGCTGCTGGCGGCCCTGGCGGAGGCCGGCTTTGAAGTCTGTCTGGAGACCAACGGCTCTCGGCCCATCGCCCGGATAGACGGGCGGGTGCACCGCATCCTGGACCTGAAGTGTCCGGGGCAGCGGCATGGTGGAGGAGAATTACTGGCCGAACCTGGAATGGTTGACTCCTCGAGATGAAGTCAGTTTGTCATCAGCGGCCGCGACGATTTTCTCTGGGCGCTGGAGGTGATTAGAGCCCGCGGCCTGGCCGGAGGCTTGCCGCTGCTCATTTCCCCGGTATTCGGCCAGGTCCCGGCCCAGGAGGTCGCGGCCTGGATATTGGAGAGCCGCCTCCCCCTCCGGCTCAACCTGCAACTCCACAAATATCCTTGGGGACCGGAGACGCGGGGAAAAGTATAGTTTCGAGTTTTGAGTTTCGAGTTTTCAGTGAAGACAAAGCAGGCCAGATAAATAAGGATCGAAAATTGTTGTCGGGAGTTCACCATGACGAAAACCGAAAAACGCAAAGCTGTCATCGGCCCCAGCCCCTGGCCGTGGTCCTGATGAGCGGCGGCCTGGACAGTTGCGTGGCCGTGGTGGTGGCCCGGCGGAGTTGGAGTCTGGCCTGTTTCACGCCAATTACGGCCAGCGTACCCTGCGGTGAGCTGGCGGCGTTTCGGGACCAAGCCGCCTTCTTCGGGACGTCGCGGTTCCTGGAGGCGGACCTGCTTTACCTGGGGGTCATGGGCGGCTCCAGCCTGACGGACTTGAGCCGGCCGGTGCCCGCCGGCGAGGCCGACTCGACGACGCGGCCTCGCTGGCGTTCCCGCCGGACGCCTCGCGTTTTCCACCGACACCTACGTGGTCAACCCGATCTTCTTCCCCGGCGGTGACATCGGACGGCTCGCCGTGTGCGGCACCGTCAACGACGTCGCCACCAGCGGTGCGACCCCGCTCTACATCTCGGTCGGCTTCGTCCTCGAAGAGGGCTTCCCCGTCGAGGACCTCCGCCGCGTGCTCATCTCCATGCGCGACGCCTGCCGAGAAGCCGGCGTCCACATCGTCACCGGCGACACCAAGGTGGTCGAGAAGGGCCACGGCGACGGCATCTTCATCAACACCGCCGGCGTGGGCTCGCTGCCGGAAGGCGTCGACCTCTCGGGCAGCTACTGCAAGCCCGGCGACAAGGTGCTCGTCTCGGGCACGCTGGGCGACCACGGCATCGCGATCATCTCGACCCGCGAGGGCCTCGAGTTCGAGACCGAGCATCGAGACCGACGCTGCACCGCTCAACAAGCTCATCGCCAACGTGCTCGCCGCCGCGCCCGACACCCGCGGCTTCCGCGACCCGACCCGCGGCGGCATCTCGTCCACACTCAACGAGTTCGCGACCGCCTCCGGCGTCCAATCACCATCGAGCGAGACCGCCGTCCCCGTGAAGGACCAGGTCCGCGGTGCTTCCGAGATGCTCGGCTACGACGTCTTCCAGGTCGCCAACGAGGGCAAGATGGTCGCCGTCGTCCCGGCCGAGCAGGCCGAGGCCGCGCTCGCTGCGATGAAGGCCTCCCCGTACGGCGAGGACGCCGCCATCATCGGCGAGTGCGCCGAGGGACCCGCAGGCAAGGTCTACGTGCACACGGCGTTCGGGGCTACGCGTATCATGGACATGCTGGTCGGCGAGCAGTTGCCGCGGATCTGCTAGTCCCTGTACGCCCCTCTCTCGCCGGAGAACCGATGCCTACCCTGACCGTGGTCGTGCCCGCCCTCAACGAGGCCGAGCGACTCCCCGTGCTGCTCGACGCGCTCGACCGCCAGACCCGGCGGCCTGACGCCGTCGATGGTGGCTGATGCAGGCTCGACCGATGCCACGCGCGAGATCGCCGCAGCTCACGGTGCGCGCGTCGTCGACGGCGGCATGCCGGCCGTGGGCCGCAACGCCGGAGCCGCAGTCGCCGACACCGACCTCATCCTCTTCTTCGACGCCGACAACGTGCCGCCCGAGACCTGGATCGAGCAGGCGCTGGCCGAGTTCTCGGAGCGAAGCCTCATCGCCGCCACCGCACACATCGCGCCGCTCGAGCAGACCCCGGGCAACCTCTTCGCGTGCGATGTCGCCAACCTCTACCTCGACCTCATCCAGTTCGCCTCCCCGCACGCGCCGGGCTTCTGCATCCTCATCGAGCGCGCCGCGCACGAGGCCATCGGCGGCTACGACGAGTCGATCGTGCTCGCCGAGGACCACGACTACGTCCAGCGCGCCGCCAAGATCGGCAAGTTCCGCGTCCTGCGCGGCGAGCCGATGCCCACCTCGATGCGCCGCATCGGCAAGGAGGGCCTCGTCCGGCTCGCGTTCATGTACCTCTACACCGAGGTCTACGCGGTCCAGGGCAAGCCGATCCACAGCGTCCCCTTCGACTACGAGTTCGGCGCCTTCGAACCCGCCGAGAAGTCCGCGCCGCTCGTCAACATCGACGAGCTGCGGACCGGGCTGGGCGAGGCCGTCGGATCTGGTCGACCGCGTTCCCGGCGGAGGCGCTGGAACGCCTCAAGCGGCTCGGCGACACGAGCATCGACACCGACGGCTTCCGCGACGCGCTTCGCACGCTGGAGCCTGACGAGGCCGCGCAGTTCCGTCGCTACCTCAGGGTCCGCCTCCGGCTTGCTCGGCGTAGCGGCAACCGCGCGCATCGCGCAGGCTCGCGGCGCACGCGACACGATCTGGCAGCGCCTCTCATGACGCTGACTCGCAGAGCGCACTCATCGGGCTCGGCCGCGTCGCCATCGCGGGCGTCATCTGGGGCACCATCCCGCTCGTGCTGCGCGCGGCCGACGGCGCCTCGATCATCAAGGTCTTCTACCGTGTGTTCTTCGCCGCCATGGCGATCCTCGTATGGATGCTCGCAACGCGGCGCGCTCGAGCGAGGTCACCGCGCTGTCCCGCGCGCAAGCTGCTGCCAGGTGGCGGCGCAGGGCGTGCATCCTGACGCTGAACTGGGTGCTGTTCCTCTCGGCGCTCGACCTGACGAACGTGGCGACCGCCGAGCTGCTCGGGCTACACCGGACCGGTGTTCGTCGCGGTGCTCGCGCCGTTCGTCACCGGCGAGCGCTTCGACCGGCGCATCCTCGCTGCCGCTCGCGCTCTCGCTCGGCGGCATCGTCGTCATCCTCGCGCCGCAGGGGCTCGCGCGTCGCCGGCCGGCGCGAGCTGCTCGGAGCGGTGCTCGCGTTCTGCTCGGCGCTCACCTACGCGACGCTGCTGCTGCGCAGCAAGAAGATCCTGCGCGGCATCTCGGGCATGGCGCTGATGCTCGTCGAGTACACGGTGGCGAGCGCGATCCTGCTGCCGTTCGTGGTCTGGCTCTACGCGCGCGGGCAGGGGCCGACGCACGCCCGACCGCCTACGCCGCGCTCGCTGACGCTCGGCGCTCGTGCAGACCGCGTTCGCCGGCGTGATCTTCCTCGGCGGCCTGCGCCGCATGCGCACCGACCACGCCGCGATCCTCACCTACGCCGAGCCGGTCGCGGCGGTGCTCTTCGCCGCCGCTCTTCCTCGGCGAGCCGCTGACCGGCTGGACGCTCGTCGGTGGGGCGATGGTGGTCGCCGGCGGACTGGTCGTCGCGCGGCTCTCGCCGCGGCCGAGAGCGGAGCTCGCCCCGCTCGAGATGGCCGGTGTCGAGCCCGACGAGCCGACGCGGCTGAGCCGAATCGACGCGCCTAACGGGCATATACCGCTGATGCAGGCCCGCGTGGCACCCGCGGCAGCTGCACCCGAAAGGATCTCGTCATGGATGCGCATGCAGCGACTGATCGAACTCGACGCCGTCGCGCGGCTGCGCGCCACGACGCGACGCTGTTCGCCGATGACCCGGACGACATCGATCTCGCCGCGGCCAGCCTCGGCTGGACCGACCTCGCGCGACGGGGCAGCGCCGGCGCTGCCCGAGCTCCACCGGCTGGCCGCGATGGCCGACGGAGGAGGGCGTGACCGACGTCGTGCTGCTCGGCATGGGCGGCTCGTCGCTCGCGTCGCTGGTGCTCGCGTCGGTGCTCGGCGAGTCGGGCGGCGCCACGCTGCACGTGCTCGACACCACGGCGCCGCGCACGATCGACGCGTGCGCTGGCCACGCTCGATCCCGCCACGACGCTCTACGTCGTCGCGAGCAAGTCGGGCGGCACGATCGAGCCGCTGTCGCTCTACGCGATCTTCCGCGAGGTGGCCGACGAGGCGCTCGGCCGCGAGGCAGGCCGGCAAGCGCTTCATCGCGATCACCGACCCCGGCTCCTCGCTCGAGACGCTCGCGGCGACCGACGGCTTCCGCGCGCTCGTCTCGTCACCGCCGACCGTCGGCGGTCGGTTCTCGGCGCTCACGGTCTTCGGCCTCGTTCCGGCCGCGCTGACCGGGCTCGACGTCGACGCTGCTGCTCGAGCGCGGCGCTCGCGATGGAGACCGCGTGCTCGCTGCCCGACCGCCGAGAACCCGGCGGCCGCGCTCGCCGCGTTCATCGCCGACGCGCATGCCGCGGGTCGCGACAAGCTCACGATCGTCGCCTCACCGCCGCTTCGCAGCGTTCGGGCTGTGGGTCGAGCAGCTCGTCGCCGAGTCGCTCGGCAAGGAGGGCACGCGGCGTGGTGCCCGTGGTCGAGCTCTCCGACGACCTGCCGCAGGGCTACGGCCCCGACCGCGCGGTCGTCGTCGTGCGCCTCGAGGGCGACGAGCGCCTCGCCGAGTGGGTCGCGCAGCTCGCCGAGACCGCCCCGTCACCGAGCTCGTGCTGCGCGACGGCTACGACGTCGGCGGCCGAGTTCATCCGCTGGGAGCACGCGGTCGCGCTGCTCGGGCCGCTGCTGGGCGTCAACCCGTTCGGACAGCCGAACGTGCAGGCCGCCAAGGACGCGACCGACGCGGTCCTCGCGGGCGAGCTGACAGCTCCCGCGCCGCACATCGAGCACGCCGGACGGTGCCGCGATCACGTTCGCGGGGGCGCTCGCGGCGACCCGGGCACGCGGACGATGACGCTCGCCACCGCGCTCGGGCACGCGCTCGCGGCGCTCCGCGCGCACGACTACCTCGGCGTTCTGGCCTACCTGCCGGACGACGAGCGAGCTGCTCGCGCCGCTGACGCTCGGCCGTGCCGCGGGTCTCGGCGGAGCTCGGCGCGGCGGTCACGCTCGAACTCGGCCCGCGCTACCTGCACTCCACCGGGCAGCTGCACAAGGGCGGCGCCGAACACCGGCGTCTTCCTGCTGCTCACCACGCGCGACCACGCCGACGCTCCCGTGCCCGGGCAGGCCTTGGTGCCTGCGCACGCTGCACCGCGCACAGGCCGAGGGCGACCTGACCACGCTGGTCGCGGCCGGGCGGCGCGTGCTGCGCGTCGACCTGCCCGACGCGACCTGCGAGTCGGTCACGGCGTTCGCGCACGCGCTGATGGACGCCGCTGGCGTGGCCTGGGAGGCCTGACGGCGGGCATCGCGCGACTCAGCGAGTCCGCGGCCGAAGTCGTCGAGGTCGATGATGGCGCGACCGGGAGCGTCGCCGTCCGCGGCGATCTCGAGGACGCGCGACGGTGCAGCTCGGCTGGCGTCGGCGCTGCGTGGCCGAGCCCGGGTTCACGCACGAGCACGCGCCGTGCGCACTCACGCGCGGGCGGTGGGTGTGGCCGCGCACGACGACGTCGACGTCCTCGGGAATCGGCCCGAGGTCGGCAGGAAGTCGTGGACGACGAGGATGCGCACGCCGCGCGATCGTGACGCGCGCGACATGCCCGAGGTCGAAGCCGGGCAGCGCGTAGTCGCAGTTGCCGAGCACCGCCGTGACCGGTGCGATCGCCTCGAGCTCGTAGCAGGACGTCGGCCGCGCCGATGTCGCCGGCGTGCACGATCGCTGCGAGCGACCTGCTCGCGCGAACGCCTGGAGCACGCGCGGGTCGAGCCAGCCGTGCGTGTCCGAGATGAGCCCGACGCGCGCACGCTCCGGGGCTGCGGCGCGACTCGGCGTGCACGGCACGCTACAGCCCGAGCGCCTTCTTGAGCGCGGGCACGCGGCGGCGCGAGACGGGGATCTGGGTCGCGGCCTCGTCGGCGAGCGTGAGCAGCAGCGTGCCGCCGTACATCGGCACGACCTCCTTGACGCGGGCGAGGTTGACCAGGTAGCGGCGGTGGATGCGGAAGAAGCCGACCGGCTCGAGCTTGACCTCGAGCTGCGCCAGCGAGATGGTCGACAGGTAGCGGTCGGCCGCCGTGTAGAGGTAGCTGTAGTCGTCCTTGGCCATCACGTAGAGGATGTCGTCGACGCTGACGAGCAGCTTCTTGCCGGCCTTCTCGACGGGGATGCGCTCGACGCGGGCCGGCGCCTGCTCGGCGGCGGGCTCGAGCCGCGCTGATCGCGCTGCTTGAGCCGGTCGAGCTCGACGGGCTTGACCAGGTAGTCGGTCGCGTTGACCTCGAACGCCTTGACCGCGTGCTCGCTGTGCGCCGTCACGAAGATGATCGAGGGCGGCCGCGACGAGCCCGGCGAGCACCTCGGCGAGCTGCACGCCGGTCAGGCCGGGCATGTGGATGTCGAGGAAGATGACGTCGTACGGGATCGCCTTGATGAGCTGCAGGCCTCGATGGTGTTGCTCGCCTCGCCCACGACCTCGACGCCACCCGGCTTCGCCGAGCAGGTAGCGCAACTCCGAGCGTGCCGGCGCTTCGTCGTCGACCACCAGTGCCTTGAGCATGCCTAATGCCTCCATCAGCCGTCGTCGTGACGCTCCGGCGAGCACCAGCGACACGGCGGTCCCTGTGCCCTCGACGCTCTCGACGACGACGCCGGAGCCGGGGCCGAAGTGCCCCTTCAGTCTATCGTCAACGTTCTTGAGCGCAATCCCGAGCCCCTTGGCCGATCCGGCCTCGAGCACGTGCGGCGAGCCGGTCGGCGGGAATACCCACCCCATCGTCGGCCACGGTGACGCACACGCGTGCCGTCGTCGCACAGCTCGACGAGGTCAGCCGGATGGTCAGCGGCGCGTTCGGCACGCATCCCGTGGGCGATCGCGTTCTCCACGAGCGGCTGCACGATGAACGCGGGCACGAGGATCTGCAGGACCGCGGCGTCGATGTCCTCCTCGACGACGACCCGGTCGCCGAAGCGCGCGAGCTCGAACGTCAGGTAGCGGCGGGTCTGCTCGAGCTCGCGCTCGAGCGGGATGAGCTCGTCGCCCGCTCTCGAGCGTGCGGCGGTAGAACGCCGCGAACTCGCGCAGCAGCTCGCGGGCGCGCGCGGGGTCGGTGCGGATGAGCGAGGCGATGGTGTTGATGGTGTTGAAGAGGAAGTGCGGGTTGATCTGCGCCTGCAGCGCCTTGAGCTCCATGCGGGTCGCGAGCTCGGTCTGCCGCTCGAGCTCCGAGAGCTCGAGCTGCGTCGAGAGCACCTGCGCGAGGCCCTCGGCCATCGCGACCTGCGTCTCGTTGAGCAGCCGCGGCGTCGTGTAGTAGAACTTCAGCGTCCCGACCGCGCGGCCCGCGCATCTCGCAGCGGCACGACGATCGCGGCCTTGAGCAGGCAGTCCTTGCGCGGGCAGCCGATCTCGTCCTTGGTCGCGAGGATCCGCGGCTCGTTGGTCTCGATCGACTCGCGCGTGGCCCGCGTGATGATCGGCCCGCCCGACTGAGTGGTGGTCCTCGCCGACTCCCGCGAAGCCGAGACGCGCTCGGTGTCGGTGATGGCGACCGCGCCCAGGAAGACGTAAACTTGGAGAAGGCCGCGGGCGTGCTTCCGCGTCGCCCACAGGCCGACGGCGGCCAACGGAACGGCGAGCCAGAAGGACAACCACGGTAGTTTCAGGACTGGGGAAAAGTCGCGGGCCAGGTAATAGTTCACGTTCTGCGGAGGCTCAAACCCCCACCAGAACAGCACGGCTTTCCGGGCCTGGTGTCGCCAGAAGGCCATGGAGGTGAGCGGCATCGGCGGTGCTTTCGGGTACACAAAGTTCAGTGGAGGCGAATCGTAGCTGTTGGCAATGCGGAAGGTCTCGGGGCCCGCCGCCGACACGAGGACGGCCTTCCCGCCGACCACCCAATTGCGCACCGTGGCAGGCGCAATCGTCAGAATGATCCCGGTGGCAAACACGATGGCCGCTCGCCGAACAGACGGCCAATCCGGGTGACCATCCGCTCGGCGAAGCATCGTGGGGAGTAGGCTCCACAGCACCACCACACCCAGCAGGAAGTTCGGCCGGGCGAGGCACCCGAGGCCCGCCAGCATGCCGGCACCCAGCCAGCGCAGGGGGGTCGGCCGCTTCCGTGCTGCGGTGATGGCCAAGAGAATCGCCACCGCCAGGAAAACCTCCAGCGTCGTGCTGAGGAAGATTCCGGTATAGAAAATGGCCGGGCCGTAGATCGCAGCCAGGAGGCCCGCCGTGAGACCTGTGGCCTCGTCCAGGAGGAGGCGCCCAAGGAGGTACAAAAGCGCGCAGGTCACGGAGCCAAGGGTCGCCTGAGCCAACGCGGCTCCCAGCAGGTTGCTCTGACCGACAAGCGCCAGGACACCCCCCAGAGCATATGGGAACAGCGGCGCCCACCAGAACGGGCCACTCCCCCGGCCGAGCAGATCTCCTCCAGCGATGCGCCGGGCCCAGCCCACAAGGAACTCCATGTCGGTGCCAGGGACCAGGTTGACATCGAACAGGGGGTGAGCGGCGAATTCGAGGACGAATGCCAGCCGGACCAGCAGGGCGAGGAGTCCGATGAGGAGGGCTCGCGCCAGGACAGCTTGGCCCGGGCGCAGGCTCAGGGGACGGAGCGCCGCGAGCGACATGCGATGGGATCAGCGACCCATCCAGGCGCCGTAGACCGAGGAGTACCCGACGGAGCCGTCGAGGCCCGTGTCAGTGACGAAGGGCACCGGGTAGTCGCCGGTGTGTGCTGGGGCCTTTGCTGAAGATGTACACATCGTCGGTGACTCCGACCGACTGTAGTCCATCGAGGACGGGGGCAAGCTGGTAGTCCGTGCCCCAGGGGTCGGCTTGGCTGACGTTTGGGTATCCGGCGTCGCGAAGGGCAATCAGTGAACCAGGGTATGTCCCCTTGTCCACTCCGTACAGCATTGCGTTGGTCGTGGCGGTCTTCGTCTCGGAAGCCGCCTTGGCATAACGGGCTTTCCGCTGGGCCTGGAGAACGTTCGGAATGGCGATAGCCGCCAGGATGCCGATTATTGCGACCACGATGAGGAGTTCGATGAGTGTGAAGCCTTTGGGCGATCGCATCTCGTCACCTCCGGCCTGCGAAACTAAGCAAGTCGGATGCCAACCGGAGGCAGCCCCAGCCTGTGGATCGTGAGCTTGATTTCCATAGCCTGCACAAAAGGTACGGGCAGGTGGCTGGCCAGCCACCTGCCCGTAGAAACGCGCAAGAGCAAGGCGATCAATTCCCCGTCCAGGCCCCGTACATGGCGGAGTAGCCCACGCTTCCGCCAGTGCCGCTGGTCGGGGATGCGGGTGGCAGTCCCCCGACAATGGTGTCTGCACCAGGACAATCAACCGCACGGTGCCACTCCCGGGGTGCGCGCCATGACTGCACACCCACACGTCCTGGTTTGCGCCGGGACCATTGTGCCGCTGCGTGTCGAACAGTACGTACCCATGACCCCATGGGTCGTTGTTGGGCACGTTCGCATAACCCGCCGTCCGCAAAATGTCCAGAGATCGCCGGATACACGTTCTTGTCGTTGGCGTAAACGATCATCTGTGTGGTCGCGGTCTTCGTGTCGGCGGCGGCCCGCGAGTACTTCGCTCTTCGCTGGGCGCTGAGCAGGTTCGGGATGGCGATCGCGGCCAGGATGCCGATGATCGCCACGACGATCAGGAGCTCGATCAGTGTGAAGCCTCGTGCCTTCTTCCTCAACAGTCTCAGCATCGACGCACCTCCTTGCTTTCGAAGTTACCCAGGGAACCGATGAGATTGTGGAGTCCGCGCGGACTCACGTATCGGCCACCTTCTGCAGTAGCTATGCCAACCTTGATTCCACCGCCCGGACTGTGGGTGATGACGCCTGTATCGTCTGAAACTCATCGTAGTTCTGCTAGTGCTTGCTTGCGTAAGTGAGTGCCAGTTTGCAAGGCCTCTGCCGTCATTCCGGTGAAAACCGGAATCCAGGTTTCACAAGGGTTTCTGGACCCAGGCTGGAGTTTACCCCGGTGAAAACCGGGGCCGGGGTGACGGCACTTGGGAATGGCAATTACTCATGCAATTAGGCACTAATTGCAGCCCCTGTCTGCGAGCCATGCGCGGAGACGGTGAGGCCGAGCGATGGGAGGGTTTCGTCAAAAGATTTTCACCGAGGTGACGCTATTTGTCGGAGAGGCCGGCACAGGGAGTCGGCTCAAGACCCGGGAGCCGCTCCAAGAACCAGCCCTGGGGATTGCCCGCGCCACGCGCCAAACATCACCTTGCCAACCGCATGTCAAGCACGTAGACAAACCCGCAGAGGGAATGGAAACGGCGCGCAGGACCGCGCGACGCGATGAGGGGGACGGGCGCTGTTCCCGATCACCTGGGCCTGCTGGATGATCCCGAGAAGTGGACGGATGGTGCGCGATTTCGCGACAGTGGAAAAGTGGCTAGGTTCCCCATTAGGCCAGATGGATGCCCGTTGGTCGGCGTTACCGGCGTGCGGCTCGGAATGCGTGAGTGCGGCGAAGCAGTTGTAGTTCCTTGCGCAGCGGCGCCCAGTACTTTCTGTCTGCGGTCCGCTCGGCTTCCTGTTCCCGACGGAGGGCCTCCCCCAAGCGCTCAAGATCCCCGCTTGCGGCGATGCTGAGAAGGGGACGGGTAGCCTCCATATGTTGCCTACGAGCCCGCCGACGGCGTACCAGCTCCACCAGCAGCTCAGGCGTCCGCAGCTCGCGCAGCCAGAAATCCACCTGCCCCGGCTTCGGCTTGCTCCTGTGGCGGAAGTAGTCCGCTTCGACGAGCCGCCGGACCATCGGCCAATCCTTGTCGCGTTGCGTCTTCTTGGCGGTGACCAGATCGGACAGGCTCAGGAGGTTGACGTGCCCCAGATCCCGGTTGGAGACCACCTCCCGCCTACCCCAGAGCTTCTCAAAAGCATCGCAACCGCGGAGCACGGACATAACATCGATCCTGAGTCCGGCCACTTCGGGGGCCTGGCAGCGGAAGTGACACGCGTGACCGCGGCGGAGGTACGACTCTTCCAGCGGGGGGACGAAGACCGCCTCAGCCCCCAGCTCTTCCAGTGCACGCCGCAGTCGGGTCAGGTTGCCCGGCGAGCAGAGCACCGCGAGGTCAACGTCCCGACTGAACTCGGCGCCGCCGTAGGCGATGCACGCCTGCCCGCCCATGAGGAGCGCCTGAACCCGATGCTTCCGGAAAGTGGAAAGGACTCTGCGTATCGGGTTCGGGCTCAAGGCTCCCTCCCAGCGCCAGGTAAGTCGCCCACAGCCTCTCGCCTTCACAGAGGCGTTGGGCTGGCGTCAGCGACCACCACTCGATGTCCTCGGGTCGAAACTCATACTTCGGCATCGCCTCTCCGTCCAGGCTGCAAGCCGGACTCGGACCGACCCTTGGGGTTGGCGTCCTTCCTCATGTGCTTTTCGGATGTAGCGGCTCCGCGTCTGGCGATGCGTTCTACACCGAAGTCAGCCCCGACAGCATCGATCGAAGGATGGCCCGGGCGTCGCGCACCTGTCAAGGGGAATCGTGTAACGGACGGGAACTCTCAATTCGAGGCTCGCCCAAGGAATGCATCGCCCCCTCGCCGCACTCGGCTCGGTCAACTTCGAGGGACCGCGCTGCCCGGGCGGCTGATGGGAAGAATTATCCGGCATGAGTCGTGTGCTGGCCTGCCGAACCACGCCTGGGCCCTTACTCCGGGCAAGGTCCTCTCTGAACCACTGGGGGTCTTTCCAGGAACCAGTCCCTCGCTATGAGACGCGTATCGCCTTGGGCACAGCGAGCGACCAGGTCACCCCGGCTGTCCTCGATCTCGAGTTGGAAGCGGAGACTTGCCTGATATTCTCCGCCGCTTAATGCGGCGATCCACGCCACGCGCGCTTGACGGGGCTTCTCACCCGCCTCCCACGCCGAAGGAGTCTGGTCTCCCGAGGGACGACTCCCAGGGGCCAGGAACTGCGAAGCTTGAGACCATCCGCCCTCGACCAAGGCCCGCCAGAAACTCTCTGTCGTTGCCTCCGGAGACGTCTGCCCGGAGCGGCCCTGGGTAATACAGATTCCTCGGTGATCCGGTTCGGCAAGCAGCCTGGCCGTTGCTATGAGCATCTGCTGACGGCTCGCGTCTCCCGCTTCCGCGTACAATCGGGCCACGAGCCAGCTCAACCGCGCCAGGAGATACCGGTCGCCCGGGGCCAGACATCGGCCTTCTTCCGACACAACGCGCTCGGGAGTGAAGATCTCGGTGGCGCGTTCATACCAGTTACGAGCCTCTGCAGGCTTCCCACCGTGGGCAGCAGCCTCGATCAGGCCGGCGTGAAAGCGCAACTGGGCGGAAGACGCCCGGTCGACCGCAGCTTGGAACCGTTCCTCGGCAAGATCCCACCGTCCCACGCTCGCCGCAATCTCCCCGGCCAGGAACTGACCGTTAGGGTCCAGTGGGGCCAAGCGAGCTGCCCGGTCGGCCACCTCGAGAGCCCCTCCAGGGTCGCCGGAGCGGAGATGCGCCCAAGCCATGGACTGGTGGGCGAGGAAGCTCAAGGGGTTCAGGCGGAGCGCCCAGGCGAGATCGTGCTGAGCGAGCGCTACATCCTGGGATGCCAAGGAGAGCTGGGCCCAATTCACAAGAGTGCGGGCGTAGTACCGGGTGAGGCTCGAGAGGGCCATAGCCAGAAGGAGTAGAAGGACGGTCCCCCTCCAGAGGGGTCGGACAGGATTCTCGCGTAGTGTTGTCTGTGCAAGGTGTGAAGAGGCCAGACCGAACAGGATCGCCGCCGTGACTGCTATGGCCGGGAAGCTCCAGTCGAGATCCACGAGGCTGTGCACGGCGAATGCAACGAGGGTTGCCAGCAGCACTGCCGGCTGGCCCCGGGCTGGGTCCTTCACCGGGGTTCGCCGGATGGCGGAGCCCATGCGTCCCAGGAAGATGCCGAGGGCCACCAACATCAGGATAGCCGCCGGCAGGCCGTACTCGGCCGCAACCTCCAGATACAGATTGTGTGGATTGTGGCCGCTCACGTACGGGATGCCCTGGTAGTGGGTGAGCGCCACGGGAAACGCCCCCGGACCGACGCCCCACCAGGGGTGATCCCGAACCATCGCCAAGGTCCACTTCCAGATCTGGAGTCGCCACATATATGAGGAATCTGCGGCCCCGGCGCCGAAGAGGCTCCACAGGCGGAGCGGGAGACCGAGAAGGTGGTTGGGTGCGAGGGTGATGGTCAGGAGGAGACCGAGCGCCCCTACGGCCGCCCACGCGCGGCGTTGCGGCCACCAGGCGTTCCAATCCATCGCTGCCCACACCGTGAAACCGATCGCCGCGGCAAGCATGGCGCCTTGGGAGCGTGTGAGCGCGAGTCCCAAGATTGACAGGAGGGCGGAGGCGAGGATCACCGCTCGATACGCGATGCCTAGTGCTTGATCGCATAATGGGCTTCTGGACCCCGGCTTCCGCCGGGGTGACGGCATTCGCGAAAGCCAATTACTTATGAAATTAGGCACTACGTTCTCTCGAGCCAGTGCCAGGGCGGCGCCGGCGGTGAGTACGAGGAACCCAGCGGCGGCGTTCGGGTACTCGAATGGCCCTGTGAGGACCTGGGCGTACAGTCCGCCTTCATGCCCAGCGACCAGCCGGAACGTGCCGACGAGGCTCACCAAGGCTCCAGCAACGGAGATCGAGGCGAGAAGTGCATGCCCTGCCCATGGGAGTTCTCGCGCGGCGTGCAGAGCCAGGGCGGCGGCCAGGAGATAGGAGAGGAGGAGAAGCAGGGCTTGTGCCGTCTGATCGGGATGGATCGTGTGGATCGCCGATACCCCAACAAGGAGCGCGGCCACGAGGAGGGGCAGTGTGGGGCGGAACAGGGGTGCGGGCCACCGCCCGATGAGGTCGCTCATCCCGGCGAGGATCGGGATGAGAACGACCACGGCCTGCCCGGCGGGGCTCCTTCCCCCGAGGCTCCACGGCAGGCCGAGGAGGAGCCCGGATAGCAGCAAGGTCGCCAGGGAGAGGAGGCGCGGGCTACTCGTCGCCATGGCTCCGGTCGCGGATGAACCGGTCCAGGCCGTACTTCTTCGCCCGATAGCGGAAGGAGCGGAAGTTGATGCCGAGAAGTTGCGCCGCGCGCGTCTGGATCCAGTTGGACTTCTCCAGGGCATCCTGCATCAGCGACCTCTCCAGGTCGGCCACCACCCGCTCCAGGTCGAGGCCCTCGGCAGGAACCTCCCAGTGGGGGAGGCTCGGCGGGGAAGCCGCGGGCTCGACCACGCTCAGCGGGAGGCTCTCCAGCCGCACCGCATCGCTCACCGCCAGGGCCACGGCCCGCTCCATGACGTTCTCCAGCTCGCGGACGTTCCCGGGCCAGGTGTATCCCATGAGCGCCTCCATCGCCTCGGGCGCGATGTCCATGACGGGGCGGCCGGCTCGCGCGGCGAAGAAGCTCAGGAAACGGGCCGCCAGGAGCGGGATGTCTTCCCGGCGCTCGCGAAGCGGCGGGATCTCCACGGAGATCACGTTCAGCCGGTAGAAGAGGTCCTCCCGGAGCGTGCCGGCCTGCATGAGCTGGCGGGGGTCCTTGTTGGTGGCGGCGACCATGCGGAGGTCGCCCGTGATGTCCTCCGTCCCGCCCACGCGGCGAAAGCAGTGGTCCTGCAGGAAGCGGAGCAACTTCACCTGGAGCGCCGGGCTCATCTCCGCCACCTCGTCGAGGAAGACCGTGCCGCCCTGCGCGACCTCCAGCAGCCCGGCCTTGTTGGCGATGGCCCCGGTGAAGGACCCCTTCACGTGGCCGAACAGCTCGCTCTCCAAAAGCTGCTCCGGGATCGCCCCGCAGTTGATGGCCACGAAGGGCTTCGCCGATCGGTGGGAATTGTAGTGAATCGTCCGGGCGACCAGTTCCTTGCCCGTCCCGCTCTCCCCGATGATGAGGATGGTGGAGTCCACGACGGCCACCCGACTGATGAGCTTGTACAGCTCGACCATGCGGGGGCTGCGTCCAATGATCCCACCCAGGGCGGGGACTTCCGCCTGGGGCGGCGCCGGCTCGCCCTTCTCGTGCCGCTCGATCGCCGTCAGCGCACGGTGGATGACGAGCTTGATCTCCTCGATCTTGAAGGGCTTGGTGATGTAATCGAAGGCGCCATGCTGCATGGCCTGGATGGCGGAGTCGGAGGACGCGTAGGCGGTGATCATGATGACCGGCGTGTCCAGCCCGCGCTCGCGAAGGCCGGAAAGCAGCCCCACCCCATCCAGCTTCGGCATCTTGATATCCGAGATGATCAGATCGATCGGCTGCTCGGTCGCGAGGGACAGGCCGCTTTCCCCGTCGCCGGCCAGGAGGACGTCGTGGCCTTCCTTCTCCAGGAGGATGCGGAGGAGATCCCGCATCCCCACTTCGTCATCCACTACCAGGATCCGGCTCATGCAGCGCACCAGCGAATGACCAATGACCAATGACGAATGACCAATGCAAACTCCGGAAAAACTGCCGAGGCTATCCCGGGCTGTCGAGCGGGCGGCCGCTCGCCTCTAGCCATGCTTGAAGAGCAGAACTTGTAGCAAGTGAGTCAAGTTTGGGCCCCACACATGCCACCCAGGACTCTCCGTCATTCCGGCCCCGATTTTCATCGGGGTAAACTCCAGCCGGAATCCAGGCGCGTCTCGGAGTGCTGGACCCCGGCTTCCGCCGGGGTGACAACGTACGCGTGTCGACCGCTCGGACAACCAGGCATATTGCATGCATCATCGGTCTGAGGCGGAGCCTCGCTAAACTCTGGCGCCCACCGGCACGTGAGCCCGTCGGAGGCGGATGCGGAAGGTGGTGCCACCGCCGGGCGCGCTCTCCACGCTGATCCAGCCGCCCATGCTCTCCAGGATCTTTCGAGCGATGGCAAGGCCCAGGCCCGTGCCCGAAGCGCGAGTGGTATAAAACGGGTCGAAGATCCGCTCCAGCTCCTGGGCAGGGATGCCGCGTCCCGTGTCCTGGAAGGCGATCTCGACCCATTCAGTGGAGGAGTGAATTGGTGGACTGGTGGATTGGTCAGAACCGGGTGACGCGCGCGGGGTTCTTCCCAATCCACCGTTCGACGAATCCACTGCTCCACTGTCGTGAGGGACGACGCGGACGTCCACCCGCAGCGTTCCTCCGTTCGGCATCGACTGCAGGGCATTCAGGCAGAGGTTCCAGACCACTTGGCGCAATTGGTCTGCGTCTGCCAAGACGCAGAGGCTGGCGGGCACCTCGGCCATGCTCCAGCGCGTCTCGGGGTGGCGCTCGCTGCTCTTGGCCAGAAGCTGCCAGGTCTCCTCGAGGAAGCGGCCGCAGGGCGACCGGGCGGAAAAGCAGCGGCCTCGGCTTCCCGAAGTCCAGGAACTGGCCGGTGATCAGCTTGAGCCTGTGGGCCTCCCGCAAGATGATATCCAGGAGCTCTCGATGCGATCCGGTCGGGGCCAGATCCTCCCGCAGGATCTCCACCGACCCGCTGATGGCCGCCAGCGGGTTCCGGATCTCGTGCGCGATGTTGGCCGCCAACTGCCCCAGGGCGGCGAGTCTGTCTGCCCGGCGGAGCTGCTCTTCCACCCGCTTGCGCTCCGTGAGGTCCTGAAAGATCATGGCCAGCCCCAAGGGTTCTCCGGTGCCCCCGCGCAGGATAGAACAGGCCATGCCGATCGGGATAACAATTCCATCCGCGCGCCGGATGGGAAGCTCCGCGAGGGGGGTGCCGATGGAGTAGTCCGGGTTCTGGAAAAACCCCGCCAGGATCGGGCAGGCCGCGAATGGGGTCTCGTTCCAAGGGAGGTCCCGGAGCCGGTCGAAGGTATATCCCGTGATCCGCTCGGCGGCCTGGTTGAAGGAGACCACCCGTCCCCCGAGGTCGAGGGTCATGAGGCCACTGCTGATGTTGGCGACGATGACCTCGTGGAGCGAGCGGAGGTTCCGGAGGTCGACGCCGCGCCGCTCCAGCTCCTGCCCGGTCTGGCGCAGGCGCTGCGCCAGGTGGCTGCTCAGGATGGCGGCCACCAGGAAGGCCACGCTCTGGATCAGGATCTGGTATACCATGTATCCCACCGGACGCAGGGGGGCGAGGCCCCCTGCGAACTCCACCGGCGGGATGAGGCGCATCCACTCCGCGGCCACCAAGGACCCGTACAGGCCTCCGCTCAGGAGGGCCACGCAGACGCTGCCCCATGGCGCGAAGAGGCTGGCCGCGGCGAAGACCACGAAAATGAACATGAAGCCCAGGACGGAGTCGATACCACCGGTGAGGTGGACCAGCAGACTGATCAGCACGAGGTCGAGCGCCACCTGCGCTACCCCCTGGAATGGCAGGTGGCGCCGGCTCCGCAGGCCGAGGGCGTAGAGCAGGGAGAGGCCGAAGGTCAGGCCGAGCAGGCCGTAGAGCGGAGGCGTCGGGAAGGGGAGGCGCTCGTGCAGGTCCAGGGCGACCGCCGAGCCCAGGAGCACGGAAGCCATGAGGAGCCGCACGCCCGTCAGCCACTTGAGCTTGAGGAGGGTGCCGGGCATTCCGGCGGACACCTCGGGCCCTCCTGCTGCAGGCACGGACATGGTCCTCTCCACAAAGGAAACCGGGGGCCGCGGCGCCGGCCCCCGGTTTCCGACTGGCTCCCGCCCCTTACCTGCCGACCACCGTGACCAGCTTGAAGATCGGCAGATACATGGCAATGACCACGCCGCCGATGACCACCCCGAGGAACACCATGAGCATCGGCTCGAGAAGCGAGGTCAGGTTGGTCACGGCCGTGTCCACCTCATCGTCGTAGAAGTCGGCGATCTTGCTCAGCATGGCATCCAGGGCGCCGGTCTGTTCGCCCACGGCGATCATCTGGACCACCATGGGCGGGAAGACGCCGGACTCCTTCAGCGGCTCGGCGATGGTCTTGCCTTCGGAGATGGAGGCCCGGGTCTTCATGACGGCGGCCTCCACCACCTTGTTGCCCGCGGTGCGGGCCGTGATCTCCAGGCCGTCCAGGATGGCCACGCCGCTGCTGATGAGGGTGCCCAGGGTCCGGGTGAACTTGGCCACGGCCACTTTCCGGACCAGGACCCCGAACACCGGGGTCTTGAGCAGAAACGCGTCGATGGCAAACTTCCCCCGGTTTGTCCCGTACCACCACCGGAGAGCGACGATGGCGCCGATAATCGCCCCGAGGCCGATGAGGAAGTAGGTGCGGACGAGGCGGGACAGCTCCAGGACGATCTGGGTGGGCAGGGGCAGGGTGGCCCCGAAGCCCTCGAACATGGACTTGAAGGTGGGAATGACGAAGACCAGGAGGAAGATCACCACCAGCACCGCCACCGACACGATGGTGGAGGGGTAGATCATGGCCGACTTGACCTTCTTCTTGAGGCCCATGGCCTTTTCCATGTACTGCGCCAGCCGGTTCAGGATGGTGTCCAGGATGCCGCCGGCCTCCCCGGCCTCGACCATGTTGGCGTACAGGTTGGTGAAGATCTTGGGGTGCTGCTTCAGGGCCGCCGCGAACGTGGAGCCCCCCTCCACGGACTGTCGGATCTCCATGAGCGCCTTCTTGAAGACCTTGTTCTCCTGCTGGGCCGCCAGGATTTCCAGGCACTGGACCAGCGGCAGCCCCGCATCGATCATGGTGGCGAACTGGCGGGTGAAGACCACGATGTCCTTGTCGCCGACGCCGCCGCCGAAGCCGGGGATGACGATGTCTTTGGGCTTGGGCCGCACGGACGTGGCGATGATCTGCTGGGTCCGCAGCCGGGCGATCACCGCCTCGCGGTTGGCGGCCTCCATCTCCCCGCCCAGGACCTGCCCGCTGCGGGTGCGACCGCTGTAGACGAAGATGGCCATCCGCTCCTCCTCCCGTCAGCGGCGGGCGGCCTGGTGGGCCCCCCCAGCCGACTGGCCCGATCCGGCGCGCTGGATCATCTGCATCAACTCGTCGGGCAGCATCGAGGCCCCCAGCGCCTGGTCCATGGTGATGTTGCGCCGGAGGTAGTGCTGGAGCAGGGACTCGTTCATGGTCTGCATGCCGGACCGCTCCCGCCCCGACTGCATCATGCTGTAGACCTGGTGGAGCTTGTCCTCGCGGATCAGGTTCCGGATGGCGGCGTTCGGGACCATGATCTCCAGGACCAGCACGCGCCCCTGACCGTTGGCCCGCGGCAGGAGACCCTGGCACAGGATCCCTTCCATGACGAAGGAGAGCTGGGCCCGGATCTGGGGCTGCTGGTGCGGGGGGAAGACGTCGATGATGCGGTTGATGGTCTGCACCGCGGAGTTGGTGTGCAGGGTGCCGAAGGTCAGGTGGCCGGTCTCGGCGATGGTGAGGGCGGCCTCGATGGTCTCCAGGTCCCGCATCTCGCCGATCAGCACCTTGTCCGGGTCCTCTCGCAGGACGGATTTCAGCGCAGCCTTGAAGGAGTGGGTGTCGGCGTACACCTCCCGCTGGTTCACCACGCACTTCTTGTGCTGGTGGACGAACTCGATGGGATCCTCGATGGTGATGATGTGCTCTTCCTTCTCCCGGTTGATCTTGTCGATCATGGTGGCCAGGGTGGTGGACTTCCCCGAGCCTGTGGGCCCGGTCACCAGGATCAGGCCCTTGGGCCGGTCGCACAGGTCGGAGACCACCTTGGGGAGCCCCAGCTCCTCGAAGCTAAAGATCTTGTACGGGATGGTGCGGATGGCGATCCCCACCGCCCCTCGCTGCACGAACACGTTGGCCCGGAAGCGGCTCATCCCCTTCACGCCGAAGGAGAGGTCCAGCTCCTGCTGGTCCTCGAACTTCTGCTTCTGCAACTCGGTGAGGATACTGTAGGCCATGTTCTTGGTCTCGGCCGCATTCAGGGGCTCGCTCCCGACGGGGACGATGCGGCCGTGCTGGCGCATCATGGGCGGGACGCCGGTGGTGATGTGCAGGTCCGAGGCGCCCTTGTCGACCATCTCCTTCAACAGCTCGTGCAGGGTTGGCATTCAGAAGAACCTCAATGCAAAACGGACAACGGACAACGGACAACCGACAACGGACAGCGTGAACCTCAATGCAAAACGGAGAACTGACAACGGACAACAACCCCCTGGTATCCGAACTTGATCAGTTGTCAGTTGTCCGTTCACCATTTGAAATTCCGGTGCCAGCCGGGCTAGTTGCCGGTGGTCACGCGGAGGACTTCCTCGACGGTGGTCATGCCTTCGCGAAGCTTCTCCAGGCCGGCCTCCCGCAGGGTCTTCATGCCATTGGACCGTCCCAGCTCGCGCAGCTCCATGGCCGAGGTCCCCTGCAGGATGGCCTCCTTGACGTTCTCCTTGATGAGCAGGACTTCGTAGAGGGCCACCCGGCCCTTGTACCCGGTTTCGCTACAGGCCATGCACCCCTTCCCCTTGACGGCCCTGATGGTCTTGGCCTCCTCGGGGCTGAAGCCGATGTTGACCAGGGCCTGGGGCGGCACGGGGACGACCTCTTTGCAGCTCTGGCAGACCCGGCGGGCCAGGCGCTGGGCCACGATCACGTTGGTGGAGGCGGCCACCAGGAAGGGCTCCACCCCCATGTTCAGGAGGCGGCTGATGGTGCCGGGCGCGTCGTTGGTGTGGATGGTGGACAGCACCAGGTGTCCGGTGAGGGCCGCCTTGACGCCGATCTCCGCCGTCTCGAAGTCCCGGATCTCGCCCACCATGATGATGTCCGGGTCCTGCCGCAGGAACGACCGCAGGGCGGCGGCGAAGGTCAGGCCGATCTCGGCCTTGGTCTGCACCTGGTTGATGCCGGCCAGGTTGAATTCGACCGGGTCCTCGGCGGTCATGATGTTGGTCTCGGTGGTGTTGAGACGGTTCAGGGCCGAATAGAGGGTCGTGGTCTTCCCCGAGCCCGTCGGGCCCGTCACCAGGACCATGCCGTACGGCAGGAGCAGGCCGCTCTCGAAGTCCGCCAAGGCCTGCGGGTCGAACCCCAGCTTGGTCATGTCGAGCTGGAGGTTGCCCTTGTCCAGGAGCCGCAGGACGACCTTCTCGCCGAACAGGGTGGGGAGCGTGGAGACGCGGAAATCCATCTCCTTCCCTCCCAACTTGATCTTGATGCGCCCGTCTTGGGGCAGGCGCCGCTCGGCGATGTCGAGCTGGGCCATGATCTTGACGCGGGAGGTGATGGCGGCCTTGAGCCGGGTGGGCGGCTGCATCACGTCGTAGAGGACGCCGTCGATGCGGTAGCGGACCCGGAAGGACTTTTCGTAGGGCTCGAGGTGGATGTCCGACGCCCCCTTCTTGATGGCGTCGGTGAAGATGAGGTTCACCAGCTTGACGACCGGGGCGTCCTCCGCGGCCTTCCCCAGCTCGGCGACGTTGATGCCGTCGTCGCTCTCCTTGAGCGTCTCGACGTCCTTGTCGTCGAAGGTCTTCATGATGTCCTCGACCATGCCGGCCGAGTCGTAGTACTTGTTGGTGGCGTTCTTGATGGAGGTCTCGGCGGCCACCACCGGCTCCACCTTGAAGCCGGTCATGAACTTGATGTCGTCGATAGCGAAGATGTTGCTGGGGTCCGCCATGGCGACGGTGAGGACGTTCCCCGTGCGGTTGATGGGGATGACCTGGTGCTTCTGAGCGATTTCTCCGGGGACCAGCTTGATAACGCCGGGGTCGATGTCGAAGTGGGAGAGGTTGATGGATGGGACGCCGTACTGGCGGCTCAAGAACGACGTGATGTCGTCCTCGCTAATGAAGCCGAGCTTGACGAGATTGGTCCCGATCCGCCCCCCGGAGGTCTGCTGCTGTTGGAGGGCTTGGGCCAGTTGTTCCTTGGTGACCAGGGCGGCCTTGACGAGCATATCGCCCAGGCGCGCCGACCCTGCCGCCATTGCGTACTCCGGGGGCACGCGGCCCCAGACGTCCCGTAGCCGAGCATCATCGTACTGACGCGCCCCGGGAAGTCAAGGGAAAATATCCCCCCCGTCAGATTGGCAGGACCTCTCGCATGGCGGCGACGGGTGCGGGCCGGCCCGTCCATCGCTCGAAGGACAGGGCCCCCTGGTGGAGGAGCATCCCTAGGCCGTTCGCCGCGCGGCACCCGCGAGCCCGGGCAGCGCGGAGGAGCGGCGTCTCGAGCGGGTTGTAGATGAGATCCATGACAGCCATGGGAGGCGGGAGGCTGCCATAGGCGAAAAGGGGGGGATCGGCTGGCGTGAGGCCCTGGGAGGTGGTGTTGACCAGGAGGTGAAGCCCGGGCAGCGCGTCGGCGCGCCAAGCAGGATCCAGTCTGCAAACCTCGACCGCGCATGCCGGGTAATGCACCCGGAGGCGGTCCGCCAGCCGAACAGCCCGCTCCGCGCTCCGGTTCATCAGGACGAGCCGGCGGGCGCCTGCCCGCGCGAGGCTCACCGTCACGGCCCGGGCCGCACCGCCCGCGCCCAGGATCACGGCGACGAGGCCGGCCGCCTCGCAGCCCAGGTCGTCGCGGAGGGCGGCCAGGAATCCCGATCCGTCCGTGTTGTCTCCCACGAGCTTTCCGCCCTGGACCAGGACCGTGTTCACTGCCCCCATCGCCTCGGCCTCTGGCGTGAGGGCGTCCAGGAGCGGCAGGATCGCCTCCTTGTGGGGCACGGTCACGTTGGCACCGAGGAGGTTCTCCATGGCCCGGAGGCCCTGCAGGGCACCCGGCAGGCGATCCGGTGGGACCGCCCAGGGCAGGTAGGCCGCGTTGAGGTCTGTGGCGCAGATCGCGGCCTGCTGCATCACGGGCGAGAGGCTATGGCCGATAGGATAGCCCAAGACGAAGAGCAGCCGGGTGTGGCCGTCAATGGGATGAGCCATGTCCCTAGCGATTGTGAATTCTCCGGGTCAAATTACGCGATCCCTTCGGCAATGGCCCGCACGACGGCCTCGCGGATGGCCTCCATGCGCGGCCCTTCGACCACCTTGCGCTCGTCCTTCTCGGTGACGTAGAAGACGTCCATGACCTGATCCAGCTCGGTGGCGATCTTGGCCAACACGACGTCCACGCCCAGATCCGAGAAGGTGCTGGCGATGACGTAGAGGAGACCCAGGCGGTCCGGTCCTCGGACGTCGATGACCGTATAGCGGTCCGAGACCACGTTGTCGAATTCCACGCGGGGGTGAATCTCGCCGGCCCGCGGGATCGGCTTGGTCAGCAGGTCGCGCCGCCGCGCCTTGATCAGTTCCCGGACCTCCACCTGCCCCAGGATGACGGCCCGGAGATCGCGGGCAAACCGCTGCCAGACCGCCTCGTCCGAGGGCGCCCCGCCACGGCCGTCGCTCACCTGGAAGGCGCGGATCATGACGCCGTCCTCCCGGCTGAAGACCTGGGCCGAAAGGATGTTGATCCCGTGGGCCGTGAGGGTCCCCACCACCTTGGCGAAGCGGCCCGGCGCGCCGGGGGCGCACACCGAGACCTCGGAGTAGCCGGCCAGGGGGTAGGCGGCCCAGCGGGTCGCCACCGGCTCGCCCCGGCGCACCCGCTCGATGAGCTGGAGGTGCTGCGCCACCTTGCTGCTGGAGGTGGTGAGGACGTAGCGGGTGGGCATGAGATCGAGGTGCTGCCGGACCACCTCGGCCCCGAACTCGGGCGCCAGCTCCGCCACGAGGGCAGCCGCCAGGCTGGCCGCCCGCCGCTGCTCCGCCTCCCCCTCGGGGACGCCGCGGGTGAGGATAGTGTGGGTCTTGATGAACAGCTCCCAGAGGAGCGTGCCCTTCCAGTCGGTCCAGACCTGCGGCCCCACGGCGTTGATGTCCAGGTACGTGAGCAGGTAGAGCATCCTGAGGAGGTCCTCGCTGCCCACGAGGCGCGCGAACTCGATGATCAGCCGCTCGTCGTCCAGGTCCCGCCGCTCGGCGATGTGGGCCATGTTGAGGTGCTGGGCCACCAGGAACTTCACGGCGTCGATGTCTCCCTGGGCCAGGCCCATCCGCGTGAGCACCCCTTCGGCGATGGCCACGCCCCGCTCCACGTGCCCGTGGCCCTCGCCCTTGCCGATGTCGTGCAGGAGGATGGCCAGCTTCAGGACCTCCGGCTTCTTGAGCTCGCCGGCGATGCGGCGGAACTCCTGCAGCCGCGGGTCCTCCGTCTCGCCGAGGGCCTCCAGGTGGTCCAGCAGGACGAAGGTGTGCTCGTCCACCGTGTAGCGGTGGTAGAAGTCGTACTGCACCAGACAGTTCAACCGCGCGAACTCGGGGATGTAAGCCGTGAGGACGCCCAGTTGGTGCATGAGGCGGAGCGTGGCGCCCACGCCGCGCGGGGCCCGCAGGATGGCCAGGAAGAAGCCCAGGGCGCGGTTCCCGCGACGGAACTCATCGGTGATCAGGTGGAGGTTGCTGCGGAGGACCTCCTTGGCTTCGGGGCTCAGGTCGTAGCCCATCTCCTGCCGGTACCAGAAGATCTTGAGCAACCGGACCGGGTCCTCCTGAAAGGTGGCCTGCTGGGCAGGGAGGATGTGAATCTGGCGGTTGATCTCGGTGAAGTTGTCGCCGATGTCCCGAGCCCGCAGCTTCTTCATCACAGCCTCCACATGGGAGCCAGGCCGCGCCGTGCAGCGCTCGATGAGGCGTCCGGCGAGTTGGTGGACCGTTCCGGCGCGGATGTAGTACTGTTGCATGAACCGCTCGACCCCGTAAATGCTGGCCCCATCCGCAAAGCCCAGGTGAGCCGCCACCGGAACTTGGAGGGGAAGACTCAGGGTGTCATTCTTCCCCCCGTGCAGGTAGTGCAGCTCGCTCCGCACGCGGAGCAGGAAGTCCAGCGCCTGGAGGCACTGGGCCAGCTCGACGGGCGTGAGGAGGCCGAGGGCGGGCAGACTCTTCAAGTCGTCCAGGTGATGGCGGGCGCGGGCCACCCAGAGGGCCACGTGGAAATCCCGGAGGCCGCCGGGCCCTTCCTTGACGTTGGGCTCCTGCAGGAAGACGGAGCCGCCGTACTTCCCGTGCCGCTGGGCCTGCTCCTGGAGCTTGCTCTGGATGTATTGCTGGACGCGGCGCCCCTGGAAACTCCGCCACATGCGCCCCTGGAACTCCATGAAGACGGCGTGGCTGCCGGCGAGGAACCGGGCCTCCAGCATGGAGGTGCGCGCCACAAGGTCCGCCTCCATCGTCCGCATGGCGTCGCCCAGGGAGCGGCAGCTATGTCCCACGGTGAAGCCCAGGTCCCAGAGGAAGTACAGCACATGGGTGATGATGAAGTTGACGTAGGCGTCCACCTGTCGCGGGTGGAGGAACATGACGTCAACGTCCGAGCCGGGATTCAACTCCCGGCGGCCGTAGCCGCCCAGGGCCACCACGGCGCAGCCCTCCGTGCGCTCCCGCACGACATCAGGCAGCGAGTCGTGGGCCAGGCGGAACAGCTCGCAGATCACGGCGTCCACTAACTCGGCCTGGAGGGCCACGACCTCCAGGCCGCTGGCGCCGGCCCGGTGCGCGGCTTCGATCCGTGCCCGCTCTTCGGCGATGAAGGCTCTTACCGACGGGAGCAGGGCCGTCCGCAACGCCTCGCCGTCATCCGTGGGGAGCCCCGGAGCCCGCTCGGCGAGGAGGGCACGGAAACGGCTTCCCACCTCGGTCTCCCGGGCATAGCTCGCGCCCGGCTCCAAGGTCACGGCGCCCCAGCGGAAGAGTCGGGTGAGGATGCGGACGGGATCAGCCATGTAATGTCGCGACTCCTTTCCTGCGCGACTATACTGGGAGGGCCCGCCTGGGTCAAGGCGCCCGCACCTGCCGCAGAAAAGAGTTGACCGAGGCTCAGTAAAGGAGTAGAGAATTCCGTGGCGGTGGAGTCCGCCGATAAGCGCCACCTGCCCATGTGGCCGATGACTCCTACGGGGTTGCCTCCCGCAGGAGTTTTTTTGTGCAGCCATCAGGAGGCAGCCCCCCGGACCATCACACGTGCGCGGGACAGCCGCGCAAGGAGGCTGACCTGATGGAGAACGCCTACGGCATCGCTACCCTTTGGTTCGGGCTCGCGCTCCTCGCGACCTTCCTCGCCTCGCGCCTGAAGGTGTCGGGCGCCCTCATGGAGATCCTCGTCGGCATCGGCGCAGCGGCGGTCATCGGCCGCCTTTTCGGCCCGGAGGCCATGGGATCGAATCTGCCCTGGCTGAAGTTTCTCGCGGGCGCCGGCGCTGTCATCCTCACCTTCCTCGCGGGGGCGGAGCTGGAGCCGGCGGTCATGCGGCGCAAGTGGCGGGAGGTGACCTTGATCGGCCTGTTCGGCTTCCTCGGGCCCTTCCTGGGCTGCACGGCGATCGCCCGATACCTGCTGGGTTGGTCGCCGCAATCGAGTTGGCTGGGAGGGATCGCGCTGTCCACCACCTCAATGGCGGTGGTCTATGCCGTGATGCTGGAGACGGGATTCAACCGAACGGATTACGGCAAGGGGATCCTCGGGGCCTGTTTCGTCAACGACCTGGGGACGGTCATCGCCCTCGGGCTCATGTTCGCCCCCTTCAGTTGGCGCACGCTGGTCTTTGCCGCGGCCAGCATCCTGGCCTTCGGGCTCCTGCCCCTGGTCACGCCGCGGCTGGTGGATCGCTACGCCAACCGGACGGCGGCCTTCCGCACGAAGTGGGTGCTGTTCATTCTGTTCGGGCTGGGTGCGCTCTCGCCGTGTGGGCCGGGAGCGAGGCGGTGCTGCCCGCGTACATCGCCGGGATGGTGCTCGCGACCATCCTGGGCAGCGATCATGCCTTCATGCGGCGGCTGCGGACGCTGACGATCGGGTTCCTCACGCCGCTCTACTTCCTGCGGGCCGGCTCCTTCGTCTCCCTCCCTGCCCTGGTGGCGGCACCACTCGTCTTTCTTGCCCTGTTCGCGGCGAAGGTCGGCACCAAGATCTTCGGCCTCCATCCGGTGGTCGGCGTGTTCCGCCGACAACCCAAAGAGCGTTGGTACTACACGCTCATGATGTCCACGGGGCTGACCTTCGGGACCATCTCGTCGCTCTACGGTCTCACGCACGGGATCATCTCCCAGGTGCAGTACTCACACCTGGTGGCCGTGGTCATCGCGAGCGCCGTGGTGCCGACCATGATCGCCAGTACCGTGTTCCTGCCGCACCACCTGCTCCCCCGAGCGGCAGGCGTGGAGGAGCCTGCGGGACTCGGGGTGGCCGTGCCGGTCGGCCAACCCGTGCTCAATGAGCCGATCGAGAGGGGATGACAAGCGGGGCTTGTCCTCCCATGATATGCATGCCATAATTCAATTGCGATGGAGTTCGCATGTCCCGCGCCAGGGCGCGGGTGATAACTCCTACTGGCATTGCCGGTAGGGGTTTTTTGTTTTGGCGGGGCACGCAGGATCCGGGTTGCTTTTCGGACGGATCTCTGAACTCTTTCGAATTGCGGACTGACCGATGACGACGCCAATCAGCACTGAGACAGCGCAGGATGCCCTGAACCTGATCGACGCGGTGTGCCAGCGCTATCAGATCACGGCCCTCGAAGGCTTCCTGGAGAGCTGCCAAGGCTTCGCGGAAGAGCAGACCCTCAACATCGCCATCCTCGGGCGCTTCAAGGCGGGAAAGAGCAGTTTTCTGAATCACCTGCTCGGCCAGCCCGTCCTGCCGGTCGGGGTGATCCCGGTGACCACGGTGGTGACCGAGATCCAGTGTGGACCGCAAGAAGGGGCCGAGATCCTCTTCCGGGATGGCCGGACGGAATCCGTGCCCGTCGCGCGGATCGGGGAATTCATCGCCGAGGCCGAGAATCCGGGCAACGTCAAGCAGGTCCGGCGGGTGCGCGTGGCGCTCCCCAGCATGGACCGCTACCAGGGCCTCCGCTTTGTGGATACACCGGGCCTGGAAAGCGTCTTCGCCCATAATACCGACGCTGCCTTGGAGTGGCTTCCCAACGTCGGATTGGCCGTGGTGGCGGTCGGCGTGGACCCGCCCCTGTCGCACCACGACCTCGACCTGATCCACACCCTCAGCCGCTACACGCCGCACATCGCGCTCCTGCTCACGAAGGTGGACGTCCTCACCGAGGGGGAGCGCGCAGAAGTGACGGCCTTCGTGCGCCAGCAGCTCGGGCGGGATGGAAGCGGCGGGGTACCGGTGTTCCCCTATTCGGTCCGATCCGGCTTCGAGTATCTCCGTGCGGCCCTCGAGGCGGAGCTCCTGGCGCCGCTCCGCTCCGAGGCGGGCGTGCAGCGGACGGGCATCTTGCGGCACAAGATCGAGTCGCTGCTCCGCGAGTGCGCCGACTACCTGACGGTGGCCCTCAAGGCCGCCGAGACAACGGACGCCGAGCGGGATCGCCTGCGGCGGCAGATCCTCGGACCCGAAGGCGCGCTGGAGGACACGCGCCTCGCCTTGCGCCTCGTCGTGCGGCATACCGCCGGCACGCTCCGCCCGACCTTCGAGGAACGGCTGCGGACGGAGGAATCCCCGGCGCGCGACCGGCTGCTGGCCGCCCTGGAGGAGGAATTTCCGGCATGGAGCCGGAGCCTGGCGGTGGCGACAGAACGCTTCGACGCGTGGCTCGGCACCGCCTTGACCCACGAGATGGCGGAGCTGTCCCGGGTGCATCGCAGCGAGTTCGTGGAGCCCGTGCGCCGGGTGGCCGGCCACCTCACGCGCTCGCTGCAGGATTTCCGCAACCGGCTGTCGGAGCGGACGCTGGATGCGCTCGGGGTCCCGTTGCGGACGACCGAGCTGGATCTGGCTCCGGAGGAGCCGCGCGCGCCGGATGTGCGGGTGGGGCAGATTTTTGATCACCACTGGGAGCTGCTGTCGGTTCTGGTCCCCATGGGCCTTGTCCGGGGCCTGGTGTACCGCCACTTCGCGCGCAAAGTCTGGGACGCGGTCTTCATGAATCTGTCGCGACTGGTCTCCCAATGGGAGGGCAGCGTCAATGCGGCCCTCAATGGCCTGGAGCGGGAGGCGCTACGGCGGCTGGAGGGGTTGGTCGCAACGATCGAGACCCTCATGGCCTCTGCGGGACAGGAAGCCCCCCAGATCCGCAAAGACCTGGAGCAACTGGAGGGACTCTGGGACCGGGTGTCTCACGGTGGAGGGTAGCCTCGGGGGAAAGTCAGATGGGTGCGTTTGGTGAGGTGGTCCAGGACGTCCGGGCGATTCTCCGGTCGCCCCGGGTCCCGTCCAGCAAATTCATCGCCTATTTCCAGCTTCTGGACGCTTTCCGAGTGCCCGGGTGCCCTGTCTGCACGCTTGCTGGAGCAGGGGGAGCGAAAGGCGCTGGACGCCCTTCTCTACGAGCAGGTGAACGACCCCTTCACCCGGGACCGGCTGGTGGAGTCCCACGGGTTCTGCAACTGGCACGCCTGGATGCTGCCCGGCGTCCACAACAGCGCGTCGGGCGTGGCGCTGATTTACCGCCACCTCCTGAGCGAGACGCTGGAACGGGTTACGGAAACCTTGCGCGAGGTCCGCCCCCGGAGCCGCTGGCAGCGGGTCAAGGCGCGCCTCTTCGGCACTCGCGAGGAGCCGCTGCCGCTGCTGGCATGGCGGAAGAAGAAGAGGCGCTGCTACCTCTGCACGTTCAGCCGGCGGACGGAGAGGGATTACCTCACTACGATCCTGGAGTTCCTGGGGGAGGCCGACTTCGCCGAGGCCTTCGGGCGCTCCGCCGGCCTCTGCCTCCCCCATCTCTGCCTGGCCGCTGCCCTCGGCCGGGATGACCAGAACCTTCGCCACCTCTTGGCAGCCCAGGAGGCTCGCTGGCGAGACCTGACCTGGGAGCTGGGGGAGTTCGTGCGGAAGTTCGACTACCGTTACGCGGAGGAGGCCAGGGGACGGGAGAACAGCAGTTGGCATCGTGTCCTCGAGGTCCTCGTCGGTCGGGCGGCAGTCTTTGGACCTGAGCGTGGGGCTGAGCTGACGCCCCCCGATACGAACGGCGTGGCGCATCCCTCCGCGCCGCCGCAAGCGCCCGAGACGGTAGCCCCGGGCATGCCAGGGGAGACCGAGCAGCTTCGCTTCGAGAACGATCGGCTCAGTCGCCGGGTCGAGGACCTCCTGGCCCGGCAGGAGGACGATCGCCGAACACGCCTGGCCCTGGAGTTCCAGATTCTCAAGCTGACCGCCGACCTGAAGGCCCACATCGCCGCCCGCCAGCCGGAGGCAGGTGAGCAACTGTCATCGGCTCCAGCCGAGGGCGCGAATCCCGATTGATGCGGAAGGAGCCGCGAGGATGAAGCTGCTGGTGATCTCCGACATCCATGGGAACTGGCCGGCGCTTCGGGCCATTCCGGAAGCGGCGGACGCCGTCGTCTGCCTGGGCGACATCGTCTCCTACGGCCCCTTTCCACGGGAGTGCCTCGCGTGGGTGCGGGAGCGTGCGACCCATGTGGTCCGCGGGAATCATGACACGGCGCTGGCGCTCCAGGTGGAATCCGGGGCTGCCGCGTTCAAGCAGGAGCTGGCCCGCGCCACGCTGGCGCGCCACCGGGCCCAAGTGTCGGAGGACGACCTGGCCTGGCTGCGAGACCTGCCGACGGAAATCCGTTTCCGTTCCGATGCCTATACCTTCCTGGCCTTGCACGCGGCGCCCAAGGATCACCTTTTCAGTTATCGACTGACACCGGATCTGCCTGATGATGAACTGAAGAAAGAGGTCGAAGAGGTCCGGGCGGACATCCTGCTCGTCGGGCACACGCACCTGCCCATGAGCCGCGGGGCCTGGACCAAGGTGGTGCTCAACCCAGGGAGCGTGGGGCAGCCATTGGACGGCGACCCGCGGGTCAGCTACGCCGTGGTCGAGAACGGGATGGCGGAGATCCGGCGCGTGGCCTACGACTTGGAGGAAACGGTCGCGGGGCTTCGGGTCATGGGGTTGCGCCCCGAGACCACCGAGGCGTTGATCGCCATTCTCCGGAGCGGGGGAGCCTCACAGGAGGCGACCGGAGCGACTGGGACGGAGAGCGCGTGATGGAGGTGGGCCGGGATGCGCCCGAGGCAGCCAACGGTCTATGACCTGAACGCCCTCGGCGTCCATTTTTATGCGGTCGGCGCCTACGACCTGGCCATCGTCCAGTTGGAGGAGGCGGCCCGCCTAGCCCCCGAGGTTGCGTGCATCCACTTCAACCTCGGGGGGGCCTACTACGGCAAGGAACGGACCGCCGATGCTGAGCGGGAGTTCCGGCAGACGCTGGAGATCGAGCCCGGCCATGTGCGGGCCCACTGGTTCCGCGGGCTCTGCCTGGAGAAGCTGGACCGCCTGCACGAAGCGCTGGCAGAATTCGGATGGGTCCTGAGCCACGCCCCCGGGACACGGGAGGCCCGCTCGGCCCGGGAGGAGATCCAGGCGATCCACCTCCTGCGGGGCGCCAGCGGAGGAATGCGGACCGAAGGGACCGGGCCATGATTACGGAAACGCGGCCTCCTGCGAGTGTATCGCCGACCCCCGAAGCTCGTGACGAGGTCAAGGCGATCCCTGCGTCCCAGCCGGTGCCGAGCGCGGGCACGCGCCCACCTAGCCGGGATGTGACGGGGGAGTGAACGGAGGGTTTCGCGTGCGGGCACCCATCCCCAGTATCCGCATCCAGCTCCGGGCGCTCCTGGAGACCCGCTCGCCCCTGGCCGCGACCCTGGTGGCGGGAAGGGAAGGGTACTACATCGTTTTCACCCTGGCCCCGCGGGCGGCAGCCCGACTGTTGAAGCGCAGAGTGGAGGGGCTCTGGGAAACGCGCGTCCATCCCACGGAGCCGCCTCCGCGCGCAGGCCTCGGGTCACGGCCCCGCTATGCCGTCCTGAGTGAGAGCGTGGGGGAGGCGGAAGCACACCACGAGGCACTGGTCGGGCGCGTGGAGGCGGGCACCTTCGAGGCCGAGACCGCACGGGAAGTCCTGAGGGCCACACACCCACTGATGGAAGGGGCCGCAGGGGCGTTCGAGCGTGGTGACGACACCACCGCCATGGCGGCTCTGAACGATCTCCTGCAGGTCGTGGACCGCGTGGACCCGCTCCACGCATTCCTTCATCTCTACCAGGAAGCCTACCTGATGCGGGGGATCATCCTGGAGCGGACCGACCCGGCGGCGGCCAAGGCGGCCTACCGGGATTTCATCGGGCTGCGCGCGGAGGTCCCCGCCCCCCATCACGACACGCTGCGCGCGGCAGCCCGGGCCCGAGAAGCCGTGGAGCGCCTCACGCCGACGCCGGGGGAGGCCCGTGTCCGACAGGCTATCTCCCTCTGAGGCCGGCGGCTGGGAGCGTCGATGGACTTCGGCAGGTTCGAGGGATTTTGGCAACGCCTGGCGCGAACGCGTCTCGGCGCCGCGGAGACGATGGCCGTCGAGGCCATCCTGGCCGGGCTGCTGGAGAGGTGGCGCACCTGCGTGATCTGCCACGTCCTGTGGGACCGGACCTTCGATCTGGTCTCAGGATGGCAGCAGGTGCTGGATGAGGACCCGGAGGAGCGGGTCCGCTTCATCCAGCAATACACCTGGTGCAACCGGCACGGCTGGTTCGTCAAGGAGCTGGTGATGCCCCGGATCCTGGGCCGCATCCATCGGGAGCTGCTCTCCGGCCTCGCGGATCGCGTCGGCGGGATTCTCGCCGAGCGGCCGGCGGGCTCCACCGAGGATGGGGTCAACTGGGCGCAGTCTTTTGTTGGCGAGCGGCGCTGCCCGCTGTGTGAGGACGAGGCAGCCCTGGAAGAGGCGGTCTTGCGGGTCATGGCGCAGGGGCTCGTCTCCGGAGGCCTGCGATCGGTGTATGCGGGCTCGGCCGGGTGCTGCATTCCGCACCTGGAGCGGCTGGTCCGCGCCGTCTCCGACCGCGAGGCAGTACGGTTCCTCCTGGAGGCGACAGCGGAGCAAACGAAACGGCTCGCCGAGGAGCTGGACCGCTACGAGGCAGAGACGGAAAACCACCAGCGCCGGTACGGATCGGCAGCCGACGCCCCAGTACGCGCGATGACCCAGTGGGTGGGGATGCGGGGGATGGTGCAGGATCGGGCACCGTGCATGGTTCGGGGGAGCGTCTCATGAAAGCCGCTGCCCCGGAGTCCGTGCGGGACCTCCGGCCCGGTATGCTGTTCCAATGCAACCTCCGGGATGCGCTGCGGCAGCCGGGCTGTCCGCTCTGCCGGCTCCTCCGCGAGGCGGATCGGTACTACCTCCGGGTCTTCCTGCGCGAGGGGAAGAACGACGGGCGCATGCTCCTGCGCCTCCTCACCTCCTGGGGCCTCTGCGCCCGCCATGCCGCCGGCCTGGTGTGGATCGACCCCCGCGAGTTCGGCGATGGCCTGGGGACGGGGTCGCTCTACGACTGGCTGCTGGATCAAGCGGAGCGCCTGCTGGGGAGATTCCGCGAGGAACTGGCGGCGGGCCATCGCGACCCCGAAAGACCATGGACTGGCGGGCGCGCGGGCCGCCAGGCGGCCAGGACGCTACGGCAGTTGAGCGCGCAGGGCGGGTGCCCGGCCTGTGAGGCCGCCCGGGAACATGCGGATTACCTCCTCGTCGGAATTCATCCGCGCCCTGGAGCCCGCCGCAGACCTCCCGGAGATGATCGCACTGTACCGGAGCTCCGAGGGGCTCTGCCTTCCCCACTGGCGCGCCGTGCGGGAGCGTCCGCACTCCGGTGCGGTCCGGGACCTGCTCGCCGAGAAGCACACGCAGACAATCACCGATCTCGAGTCCGCGCTGACCGCAGCGCTGGAGGCGGGCACGGCCGGTCCTCACACGACCGATGAAGAGCCCGCCCTTCCCGACCATGTCCGTGCGCTGCGGTTCGTCGCCGGGGAGCCGGATTGGAGGCCGCCGTGGCCCACGCTTTGATGCTGGCCCGATGGGATGCCGCCCTAAGGGCCGGGGGGTGTCCCGTCTGCCGCATGGTGGGCGAGGCGGTGCGGGACTATCTGGCGCACGTCCTCCGCGAGGGGAAGGCGCGCGAGGAGGTCTACCGTCGGATCCAGGATGCGGCCGGGTTCTGCGAAGCGCACACGGAGGTTCTGGTGTCCTTGGGCGCGGAATCGCTGGGAGACCGGCGGAGCCTCCTGCGCCTGTACAGTTGGCTGGTGGCGGACCTGGCGACCGGGAGTTCCCCTCGCGCGTCCTGTCCGGCGTGTGAGACAGCCGTGGACTATGAGCGCGCGTGCCTCGCCGCCCTCCGCGATTTCCTGCACCAGACCAGCGGGGATCCCGAGCTCCGCCGACAATACGCAGACGGACCGGGCCTCTGCCGAGCGCACTTCGCGGCGGCGGCCTCGCGGGTGGAGGAGAACGAAAGCCTGCGATTCCTCGCGGAGGTCCAGGCGCGAAGCTGGGCGGCGCTCTCCCGCCCCCTGAAAGAGTACCTCCGGAAGCACGATTACCGGTTCAGCCACGAACCCAAGACCCCCGAGGAGGAGGCCTCGTGGATCCGGGCGGTGGCGACGATCAGCGGGACCTCGGCGGAGAGGCCGAATGGTGAGCGGTAGCTTGCTGCATTAGTTCTACCCCGCGTGCTGGGCCGAGGTCGAGACCGCCACCGGACGCGTGGGGAGGCAAGCGGAGCTCCCCCAGCGGCTCTGATAGTTATCGTGATCCAACCCAGCACCACACGGAGAGGAGACGTCCATGGGAGACACCATCAAGTCGGTTCGGGCCCTGGAGATTCTCGACTCGCGCGGCAACCCGACGGTTCGGGTTCACGTGGGGCTCAAGAGCGGCGTAACTGCCTCCGCCTCCGTGCCCTCGGGTGCCTCGACCGGGGAGAATGAGGCCCTGGAGCTGCGCGACGGCGACAAGAAACGATATGGCGGCAAGGGCGTGCTGAAGGCGGTGGCCAACGTGAACGAGACCATCGCCCCGGCCTTGAAGGACTTGGACCCCGTGCGTCAGGCGGAGATCGACCGCCTCATGATCGACCTGGACGGTACCGCCAACAAGGCCAAGCTGGGAGCCAACGCCATCCTCGGTGTCTCCATGGCGGTGGCGCGGGCGGCGGCGGAGAGCGCCCAACTGCCGCTCTACGCCTACCTGGGCGGCCCCGGGGCCGTCCGCCTGCCGGTCCCGATGATGAACATTCTCAACGGTGGGAAGCACGCCGACAACAGCGTGGACTTCCAGGAGTTCATGGTGATGCCGGTCGGGGCGCCTAACTTCGCCGAGGCCCTGCGCTATGGCGCCGAGACCTTCCACGCCCTCAAGGGAATCCTCCACAAGAAGGGCTATGCGACCAGCGTGGGCGACGAGGGCGGATTCGCGCCCAACCTCAAGAGCAACGAGGAGGCCTGCGAGGTGATCCTCGAGGCCATCCAGGCGGCCGGCTACGCGCCGGGCAAGGACGTCGCCATCGCGCTGGACCCGGCCGCCAGCTCGTTCTACGAAGCGGAGACGTACAACCTGGCCAAGTCGGGTCAGGGCAGGAAGACGAGCGCAGAGATGACGGCGCTCTACAAGACCTGGGTGGAGAAGTACCCCATCGTCTCCATCGAGGACGGCCTGGCCGAAAACGACTGGGACGGGCTTCCGCGAACATACCGCCGTGCTCGGCGACCGGATCCAGATCGTCGGCGACGACATCTACGTGACGAACACCCGCTTCATCGCCCGGGGCATCCAGGAGAACACCACCAACGCCGTCCTCATCAAGCTCAACCAGATCGGCACGGTCACCGAGACGATCGAGGCCATCGAGATGTGCCGCAAGGCCGGCTGGGGCTACGTGATCTCGCACCGCTCCGGCGAGACCGAGGACGCCTTCCTGGCCGACTTCGCGGTGGCCATGGGTGGTGGCCAGATCAAGACCGGCTCGGCCTGCCGCAGCGAGCGGATCGCCAAGTACAACCGCCTGCTGGAGATCGAGGCGGAGTTGGGAGAGACGGCGACCTTTGGAAGATAAGGAAGGCGTTGGGCTCAGGCGAAGTATCCGCTCCCCCGGCTTGCACGGCTGGGTGCGTGCGCAAATCGACAGGAGGTTCCGGGCGTTTCATGTCGTTCCACCTGCATGAAATGGAGATGCGACAGGCGATCTGGCGCCGCACGGCGGGGCCTGGTTGCGAAGGGACAATCCCCGAGAGTGCCCCCTTGTCCGACGGGGAGGTTCATTTCCTCTGGTGGTTCATCCAGGGGAGTATCATGAACCCCGGGACCCGGTGGAGGCTCCGGCGTGCATGGGGTTTGTGCGCACGGCATGCCTGGGGCGCCCTTGCCGTTGAGGCAGCTTTTCGGGAGGACTATCTTCACGGGCCGGCGATCCTCTATGAGGACCTCATAGAGCGCGCCCGGAGTGCTTTTATGTTACGCGGCGCGTTGCAGGCGCGCCGGCTTGGTCGCAGGCTGCGCGCGACCGGACCGTGCATGATGTGTGAGATGGGCCTGGACGCCGCATCGGCCGGAATTGCCCGGGAGGAGCTGCTCGTTCAAGGACGCGATTCAACGCAACTGCGTGCTTTCGCCGAGGCCACCAAGCCGTACTGGTCCAAGGCTGTGTGCGGCCGCTGTGTGAAGGAGGGTTCGTACTCCTTGTGTCGAATTCATCTCCTCGAGGCGGCCGCGCATGGATTCGTGGCCAACCTCGACGACCATCGGTCCCGTGTGCAGGATATCCTCGGCCACCTGAGGATCTACAGGCAATCCTTCGTCTGGGGATACCACGGCACCGAAACCGACGAGGATCGGGCGGCCCTCATCAGCGCGGTGGGCTGGTGCAGTGGCTGGCAGCCGTGGATCGATACCTTGCGATCATGACGACAATACAGAGACTCCGAGAGCACACCGCGCTGGGCTGGGTGATCGTCGCGGCCGGGGGTCTGATCCTGGCGTTCGTGGCCACCCTGAGTCCTCAGAACGAGTCGGCGACCGGAAGGCCTGCGGTGCGCCTGGTGGTGTCTGTGCCCGCGCCGCTCGAGGTGGCGGTCTTCGGGCTCTTCGCCCTGGCGGCCCTGGTGGTCCTGTGGCTCTTGATCCCGCGCGGGCTCCGCCGCCGGAAGAAGGACCCGGAGAGCTTCGAGATGGTCTATGAGATGCCGAAGGTCTCCCCCTGGTTCACCGTTGCCATGCTGGCCCTGAGCGCGGCGCCCCTGGTTCTGATGGGGTATCTGCTCTGGCGCGGATGGTCGCCCTTTGAGGAGGGGAACCTCCGCGTCCCGCCGGCGCCCGGAATCTCTGCTCCTGCAATGCCGCCCGCCCAGGGGGTGTTCGCGCCGTACGCGTCGGAGCCCTGGTTCAGCGGCGCGGTCACGGTCCTGGCGCTCGTAGCGGGCGCGGGTTGTCTGGCGGTGACCCTCTGGATCCTCTTCGGCGACAGGATGATCGGATCGTGGGAGGGTCTTCTTGCCAGGTCCCGGAGCCCCGAGCCGCTGCTGGAGGCGATCGACGACAGCCTGGAGGCCCTCCGGCGGGAGTCAGATGCCCGCCGGGCAATCATCCGCTGCTATCGGCGTTTCGAACACGCCGTGACACGCCGGGGGCTGCCGCGCAAGCCCTGGGAGACCCCCATGGAATTCATGCAGAAGGCCTTGGGCCGCCTCCCGCTCGCCCCGGACGTCGTGAAGAGCCTGATCGACCTGTTCCATCTCGCGCGGTTCAGCGATCATCCGCTGGGACTGAGGGAGCGCGACCTTGCGGTGGACTCGCTGGTGGAGATCCGCGCCGCGCTGGAAGGTGAGAGGGCGAATGCTTCCGCCATCTGACCCCCGTTGGTGGAGATTGCTTCTAGGGTACCTCCTCTTCACGGGGCTGCTCGCCCTGGCCCTGACGCCGCTCTATTTCTTGGTGGAGCCCATGCACCGGCCATTGGTCGTCCGCCTCGGCGCCGCATTGCTCACCGCGATCGCCCTGATCCATCTGCGACGGATCGCGCGGGAGACGCTCGATGCGCAACCTGCCTCGGCCTTCGAGCGGGCGCTCCTGCCGCCGCCGACCGAGCAGCACATCGCGCCACTCTTCCTGAAGCTGCGGGACGAGGTGCGGAACAGCACGACCGACCAGCGGTATTTCGAGGACATCCTCTGGAGCAGGATCCTCCGCATCCTCCGAGAGCGGAGGGAAGGGCCATCGGCGGCGCCGGAGATGCCGCAGGGAAGGCGGCTCTTCCGGCGGGGGCCGTCTCTCGCCGCCCTCCGGGACCTTATTGCACAGATCGAGGAGCGTCCATGAAGCTGGAAATGGTGGCCGATCGTTGCCGGGAGATCCAGGCAGCGCTCTCGCAGGTGATCGTCGGCAAGGAGGGGGTCCTGCAGCGGATCCTGGCGGGCTTCCTCTGTAACGGGCACATCCTGATCGAGGACTACCCCGGTTTGGCCAAGACCCTCATCGCCCAACTCTTCGCCCAGACCCTGGGTCTCAGTTTCAAGCGCGTTCAGTTCACCCCGGACCTCTTGCCGAGCGACATCACCGGGAGTTTCCTGTACGACCAGCAGCGCGGGCAGTTTGAGTTCCGGCGGGGGCCGATCTTTACGAATTTGCTCCTGGCGGATGAGATCAACCGAGCCACCCCCAAGACCCAAGCGGCCCTGCTGGAAGCGATGCAGGAGGCCCAGGTCACGGTGGAGGGCGAGCGCTTCCCGCTGGAGCCCCCCTTCCTGGTGATCGCCACGCAGAACCCGATCGAGATGGAGGGGACCTATCCCCTGCCCGAAGCCCAGGTAGACCGGTTCCTCCTGCGGCTGGCGGTAGGCTATCCGACTGCGGAGGAGGAGCAGGAGATCCTCGCGCGGCGCCGCGAGCGCCGGACGGATGCCTCGCAAATTCCCCGGGTGACCTCGCGATCAGAGATCCTGGCCATGCAGGCCGCGCTGGAGGAGGTCTTCGTGAGCGAGGCCATCGAGCGGTACATCGTGGACCTGGTGCAGGCGACGCGCGCCGACAGCCGGGTGGCGCTCGGCGCCTCCCCGCGAGGGGCGCTCGCGCTCCTCAAGCTGGCCCGAGCGGAAGCCGCCCTCGCGCGGCGGGACTTCGTGGTCCCGGATGATGTGAAAGGGATGGCACTCCCAGCCCTGGCCCACCGGCTCATCCTCAAGCCGGAGTTGTGGGTGAGGAAGGTATCGGCGGAGCAGGTTGTCACCGATCTGCTCGCCCGAGTCCCGGCGCCAGCCGCGGAGACCCGATGACCGGGCGAATCTCCCCCCTGGCGCTCTCACTCCTGAGCGTACTGGGGACAGCCCTGTTCCTCGGCCTCCTCTCGGGCCGGCCGGAACTGTTCCTGGTGGCCCTGCCCCTGGTGGTGTCGCTCTGCCGCGCAGTCCTGGCGTCCGAGGTGCACGACTACACCCTGACCCACGAGGTATCAGAGGATCGGGTCTTTGAGGGCGATACGCTCCGCGTGACGGTGACCCTCATGGCCCGCTCCCGCATCTCCCTGCTGGAGCTGTGCGAGGCTCTCCCTCCGGGAACGGTGCTCGCATCGGGATGCAACCATGCCTTTTTCAGCTTGCGCCCCGGGCAGCGCACCCAGTGGATTCATGAGCTCCGGTGTCTGCGACGCGGTCGGCTCCGCCTCGGCACCGTGTACGCGCGCGCCTGGGGGCGCTCGGGGCTCCACGTGGCCGAGGGGCAACACCCGGGTGCGACACCGGTGCGGGTGTACCCACGCACCTTTCCCCTCCGGGCGCTGCTCCAGCCGCGCCGCACGCAGACCTCGGTGGGCAATTACGTCTCCCCGACCTTCGGGGAGGGACTGGAACCCGGGGATGTGCGGCCGTTCGCGCCGGGGGATCGGGTCAAGCACGTGAACTGGCGGGCCTCGCTCCGGCTCGGCCACCTCTATGTCACGCAGTATCAGCAGGAGCGGAACGCCGACGTGGTCCTGATGCTGGATACGCTGGGTCACGCAGGCCTCTCGCCGGCCGGCACCCTCGACTTCTGCACGCGGGCGGCGGCCTCGCTGGCCGGGGCCTATCTGTCGCGGAAGGACCGGGTGGGCCTCATCGAGTACGGCGGAGTGGTCCGCTGGGTGCGGCCGGCGTCAGGTCGCGTCCAGCTCGAGCGAGTCCTGGACGCTTTGTCGGCAGCAGAGGTGGTCTTTACCTACGTGGCCATGGACCTCACCTTGGTGCCGCCCCGCATCCTGCCGCCCCAGGCGCTCGTCATCGCGGTGAGTCCCCTCCTCGACGCCCGGTTCGTAACGGCGGTGCGGGATCTCGCGGCCCGAAGGTTCGACGTGGTTGTCGTCTGGGTCTCACCCATCGAGTTGACCCGCGAGGTGCTCTCCCCGTCGCTGCGGGACGACCTGGCCTGCCGCCTCTGGGCGCTGGAATGCGAGGGGCAGCTCGCGGCGCTCCGCCGCGAGGGGCTCACGATCATCGAGTGGCATCCCGATCAACCGCTGGAGCTGGCGCTGGCCCCCTTCGCGCGCCATCGCCGGCCGAGGGCACTGGCGGGATGATTCGGTATCTGGGTGGTCTCCTGGTGGTTGTCCTGGTGGGCGTTCCGCTCGTGCGGGCGCCCTCCGAGCTTATCGGGGCCCTGGGAGCGATAGCAGGCATGCTCTGTGCCGGGGGGCTCATCACCCTTTCGATCCCGCTCCTGACGGCCGGGACGTCGCTGGCGCTGGCCGAATACGCCCTGGCTCTGTTGTGGATTGCTTCGACCCCGCCGGACTTCGTGGGCGCGATCGGCCTCGGCCTCACGCTCTGGCTGCTCTTCGAGGTCACCGGGTTCGCGCAGCGCGTCCGAGGGGTGGCCGTAGCCCCCGAGGTGTTCCGGGGGCAGGCGCGTTCTTGGATCGCCACCGGACTCGCTGTCGCCCTGCTCGGTGGCGCGCTGGCGATTGCCACGACCATTGTCGGGCTTCGGCTGCCAGCATCGGCATATCCAGCCGTGGTGGCGCTTGGCGCCCTGGGTGTCTTCGTCGGAGCGGTGCGGGCGCTGTTGCGCGCGTCGTCCCGGCCGGGTTCCGCCTCCCACGAGGAGGAGCGCTGATGACAGTGTCTTTGGAACGGGTGCAGCAGTGGGTGAAGGCGCGGCGCGGCTACCAGTTCACGGTCGCTTTCCCGGAGGATGACTTCTCGGAGGCATCTCTGTCGGGGGAGACCAGTCGGACGCTGGAGCAGATCGTTCGGCTTCTTCGATACATGGAGGTGCAGGGCCTTCCCCGAGGGCGCGACACACGATGAGGAGGGGTGTGGGCGCGGCCATCAGAGGCTCTTGATTTATGTGCCCTCGACAGGGACCTTCAGCCGGTGAGATCTTGGCACCCGAGGGTCCAAGAGGCGAGATAGGCGATCATGAGCCGCGCGGGGCCCCTCAAGGCGGCTCGGGACTATGGGCTTCGCTCACGGTGCTCAGCGTCTTCAGTCTTCGAGAAGAATACGGAGAGCCATCATGAGGGCCAGTGACCTCGCTGGGGTGGACGGCCGTGGTCGGCGGACTGCGCTGCGGTTCGTGTTCCTGATCGGCATCCTGAGCTTCTTCGCGGATTTCACCTATGAGGGATCACGCAGCATCCTGGGGCCGTACCTCGCCGCGTTGCAGGCGAGCGGGACCATCGTGGGAGTGGTCACCGGATTCGGCGAACTGATCGGGTATGGCTTTCGCCTGGTGTCGGGACGATTGGCCGATTCGACGGGCCAGTTCTGGCCGATTACCATCTTCGGCTACGTCGTGCAGATGGCAGCGGTCCCGGCATTGGCCCTGACGGGGAGCTGGCCGGCGGCAGCGGTCCTGATCATCCTCGAACGGGCCGGGAAGGCGACCCGCAATCCGCCGCGTGACGTCATGCTCTCTCATGCCGCGAAGCAGGCGGGCGGCTACGGCTGGGCCTTCGGACTACACGAAGCCCTCGACCAGTTCGGCGCCATGTTCGGCCCCTTGCTCGTGGCGGCAGTGCTGGCGCAGCATGGGAGTTACCACGAGGCGTTCGCGGTCCTGGTGATCCCGGCCGTCATCAATCTCAGCCTGGTCCTGTTCGCGCGCTGGCTCTATCCCCGGCCTCAGGATATGGAAACGGCGCCGCCGATCGTACAGGGCAAGGGCCTGCCGCGCATCTACTGGATCTACCTGGCCGGCGCCGCCCTGGTGGCGGCAGGCTTCGCCGATTTTCCGCTACTCGCCTATCACCTCAGCCGGACGAATGTTGCGCCGACCGACTGGATCGCGATCTTCTATGCGGTTGCCATGGCGGTCAGTGGCACTGGATCGCTGGTCTTCGGACGGCTTTTTGACCGGTTCGGATTCGCCGTGTTGATCGGGTTGACGCTGCTCTCGGCCCTGTTCGCACCCCTCGTGTTTCTGGGCGGTTTCTGGGTGGCGCTCATCGGGGCGGCCGTCTGGGGGCTGGGGATGGGGGTGCACGAATCGATCATCCCGGCAGCCGTTGCGCCGATGGTGCCAATGGAGCGCCGGGCCTCCGCCTTCGGGCTGTTCACCGCCGGATACGGGGTGTTCTGGTTCCTCGGGAGTGCGGCAATCGGGATCCTCTATGACATCTCGCTTCCGGCTACCGTCGCCTTCTGTGTCGTCGCCGAGCTCGCGGCCGTGCCCATCTTCATCTGGGTGGGCCGCCGGCACCGAACGGATGTCCACGCATGAATAGACATCCGATGGAACCAACCCAAGATCCGCCGTGCCATCCCCAACCTTGGAATCTCCTCCCCAGTCCAAAGCCGCACGGGCCTGCACTCCCGTGGTCACGCGGGGCCACCCGGGCACCGTCAGGTACTTCAGGTGCTTCCCTCTTTGGAGGAGGTTTCGCAGCCGCAGGGTGGCGAGGCGGGAGTAGTTGGTGTGGGGGGAAGGCCCTCGGGGGCCGCATCTTGGATGAAGGGCTCTCCGGAGGCCAGCGCCTGCTCGGCCCGCGCAAGTTCCCGCCCGAGGTAGGCCGCATGATCCAGGCGGGAGACGAGGCCCTTCTCAACGGCGGGGATATACAGTTCGGGTGCCGTCTTGCCTTCGATCACTGCATTGAGCATGCCGTCGTTGCTGTAGTGCTCAAGCGACAGGAGCCGCCGCCTTCGATCCACGTAGACCACGAAGTGCCCCGCGGGGTCGGAGACCATCCGCTCCGGCAGAAAGCCTCGGAGGGGCGTCACAACCCGCTCCGGGATAAAGGGCTCGGCGGGCCCCGGGTTGCTCCTGGCGGAATCCCGGACCGTCTCCAGGATCGTTTGGGTCGAGTCCTGGCCCAGGAGGTCCACGATCTCCACCGCCCGGCGGAAGTGCTCCACCGCCTCTCGCGAAAGGTTGCAAAGGACCGGGCGCTTGCCGGCCGCACCGATGATACGCATGCCCTCGTCCACCCCCGATCGTGCCAGAGCCAGGAGCGACTGGCCGGGCAGATGTCCGACGGCCTGACGGGAATCCGCTCCGCAGACGACCAGGATCCGGATGTTCGGATTGGCGAGGACGTTCTGGATCAGCCGCTCGATGCCGAGGTTCTCGGTCTGGAGGGTCCCGACGATGGCTACGCGCGGGTCCATTTCTTCAGTGATGGCGGCAACCAGCTTCTCATCGATCAGAGTGCACACCGCGACGGGAGCCCCATAGCGGAGGGCTGTGTAGTTGCCGGGAAGCGGCGGCCAGCCATCCCGCATCTCCACTCCGACAGTGGGACAGACCTCTGTTTCGATCGCCTGGGCTCCGCCCAACCGTCCGAGGGCATTGATGGCCACCGCCGGATAGCAGATCTCGCAGCCGAGGCAGTCATAGCGCACCTCGACCAGGTGCTCCCGAGCGGCGCGCAGGGCTGCATCGAGGTCGGCGGATCGCTGGCTTTCGGGGAAGGCGTGTTCAATGCCTGACAGCCCGGCGTGAAGACAGCCGCACGCCCAGCACTTCTTGGCTGCGGCGGCTGCGTGCAACTGGTCAACCGCCTCCTGGATTGCCGCCTCTTCTGTTTCCGTCCTCTCCACGATCAAGACGTCCGTCCCTTCGCGTCCTCGGTGAGACACAGCCCCTGGTCGAGCAGGCTCGTCACGCAGGGGTCCACGATGCGATAGTAGATCTGATTCCCGTTCCGCCGGGAGCCGAGGATGCCTTGGTCCACGAGCCGCTGGAGCTGATTGGACACGGCTTGGGGCGTCATGCCCACGGCGCTCGCCAGGTCGGTCACGCACAGTTCCTCCTTCCGAACCAGGGCGTGGATCAGGCGCAGGCGCGTGTCGTTGGCCAGGACCTTGAACACGCCCATAAGCGCCCTGGCCTGCTCCGGGGCCAATAGCGGGCGTTCCTCCAGTGCTGGCTTCGGCGAGCAGATGCTGCGCGGTGCCTTGGCCATGGGATAACTCCTAAAGTATGCCAGTACTATATTGAGTAGTGTAATATCCGTCAAGCCAAAAAGTTCTGCTGCGTGGCGGGAGCTGAGATGTTGAGAGTTGCATTAGCGCACGGCGCTCAGCAGGCCGAGCAATGCGCCGCCGGCGATCAGCCAGGTCGAATTGACCTTGAAGCGGATCAGGAGACCGAGAGACACGAGGGCAATCAGGATGGTGAGGGGATCCGTCAAAGAACTCCGGCCCAACTGCCAGGTCACCGCACCCATGAGGCCAAGCGAAGCCACATTGACGCCATCCAGAAGCCCGCCTACCCATGCCGAATTGCGGACGCGAGGAATCAGCGGGTTGGAGATGGCGACGAACAAAAAGGAGGGAAGGAAGATCCCCAGCGTGGCGAGTAGTGCCCCCGGTATCCCGCCCAGGATGAATCCGATGAAGGTGGCGGTGGTGAGGACGGGGCCGGGCGTGACCTGGCCAATGGCGATGGCGTCGAGCAACTGCTTGTCAGTCAACCACCCAAAGCGAACCACGAAGTCCGCCCGGAGGAAGGCGAGGAGGACGTATCCACTCCCGTAGAGCACCGCACCAATCTTGAGGAAAGTGAGAAAGAGCAACGGCAGGCTGAACGGGAGAGCCGCGAGCGGCACAACGCCTGCTCCGTGAAGCGGGACAGCCAGGGCCGCCACCGCCATCCCGCGCAGTCGCCGGAGATTCCCAGCCAGCATCACCACCAGTCCGCCGGCGAAGAGCAGGGCGATTTCGTTGACGCCCACGAGATACAGCGCCACCACCGACACGGCCACCGCCGCCGTGACTGGGCCCCTCACCGCCTTCTGCCCCAGAGTCCACAGGGCCTGGGCGATGATGGCAATGACCACGGGCTTGACCCCGTACAGCAGCCACCCGGCCTGCGCCGTAGCTCCAAAGCGCACATAGGCCCATGCCAGCGCCAGCACAATGAGCATGGCCGGTACGATAAAGCACGCGCCGCCGAGAATCAGCCCTGGCCAGCCTGCCCGCAGGAAGCCGAGGTGAATTGCCATCTCGCTGGAATTCGGGCCGGGGATGAGGTTGGTCGCCCCCAGTAAATCGAGGAACGCCTGGTCATCGAGCCACTGGCGCCGCTTCACTATCTCGTCGTGCATCATGGCGATGTGGGCGGCAGGCCCCCCAAAGGCCGTGACGCCCAGCCTGAGGAAGAGGGTGACCACTTCGGCGAGTCTCTGCCGCATGGAGTGGTTCATGTCGCGCGCCTCCTGCCCGTACGGTCGCAGAAGTCGATTTGCTCCCCGCTGACGGCTGCACCACCCCTCACAATCGGCCGCCGCGGCCCGAAGCTTTCCCGGACTCTAGGGCAGTAGAGAGGTCGCGTCACCAGCATGATGTTTGGGGCAGCCGGCCGCTTGAGGGGAGAATCGCTCCCATGTCCTCGGAGGGATTTTCCTTGCCTGCGGGCTGTTAAGGTAGCGAGCTGGAGCGCGAGCCAAGAGTCGCCAGGAGAGATCAGCGGCCTTCCTGGTCCTGCCACCGCTTGTAGTCTTGCAGCACCTGGGCGTGATCGAAAGCCAAAGGGGGGAGGTCCGACAGAGAGCAGACCTGCACGTCCCCCGCGTCGTCGCCCGCCTTCGGCTCCCCGCCTGCCCGTGCGATGAAGACGGTGCTCACCGTGTGGCCGCGCGGGTCGCGGCGCGGATCCGAGTAGGTGTGGAGCTGCCGAATCAGCTCCACGTCGAGGCCGGTCTCTTCTTTGGCTTCACGCAGAGCGGCCTGCTCCAGGCTCTCCCCATATTCCAGGAAGCCGCCGGGCAGAGCCCACCCGGGTGGGGGATTGCGGCGGCGAATCAGGACGATCCGGCCGCCGCGGATCTCGATGATGAGATCCACGGCAATCCTGGGGATTCGGAAGCGCTCTGGGGGCACCCTCGTCTTCCTCTGGATGGGTCAGCTCCGGGCGGCTGACGACGCGGGGCACCCTGTCTCAGGCGTGGCTGCAGGTCGGGCAGGCCGCGTCTTTCCGCACCTTGACCTCGAAGAACTTCATCTCCAGGTAATCACAGCAAAGCAGTCGCCCCTTGAGCAGGCTGCCCACGCCTGCCAGGTACTTGATCGCCTCCATGGCCTGGATGGTCCCCGCGATCCCCGGGGTCGCCCCCAGCACGGGAAAGACCTCGCGGGGGGGGGCACTCTTGAAGATGCACGCCAGGCAGGCAGTCTCGGGTGGCTGGATGAAGGTCACCCGCCCCTCGAAGCCCCAGATGCTCCCGTGGACCATGGGGATCCGCTTCCGCACCGCGCAGGCGTTGAGGACGAAGCGCGTAGGGTAGTTGTCCATGCAGTCCATGATCAGGTCCGCGTCCCCGACGAGTCTATCCACGCTGGCCTCGTCGATCTTCTCCGGGACGGCCTCGATCTGGATGTTCGGATTCAGTCGGGCGAGGCTCAGCTTGGCCGATTCGGCCTTGTTCATTCCGATCCGGGAGTCGTCGTGCAGGAACTGCCGGTTCAGGTTGGACAGCTCCGGCGTGTCGAAATCGCAGATCCGGATGTGACCGATCCCGGCTACGGCGAGGTTGAAGGAAACAGGGCTGCCCAGCCCGCCGGCGCCCGCGATGAAGACCCGGGAAGCCTTGAGCTTCCGCTGGGTCGCCTCCCCCCAGCCGGGAATGATCATCTGCCGCGCGTACCGTCGCTTCTCGTCTTCATTCAACTCAGCCGTCTCGCGTGTATTCATTGCTGGAGCCCCCCTCAGTCTCTGGCTGCTTCCTCCGCTCAGTCTCGATCGCCTCGTCGCCCAAGCCGATGCGCTGATACGTCTATCCCAAGGCCGGGGTAAAGTCAATCCGTGCTTTCGGGGGCCTTTCGCGGCAGCAAGATGGTGCAAGCGCTGGGCGAGCGGATGAATGGCGTGTCGCAGCGCGGGAAGCGATGAAGTGGGGACGGGCCCCCAGGCGGAGCGAGGCGGAGGGCCCATCCCCGGTACACGGCGGTGTCGTCGTCAGTCGCCGGCGGGCTTGGGGGAGACGCTGGATGGTCCCTCTGCCGGGTGATGCCCGAGGATGCCCCGGTGTTCCAGGCCTCCCAGGCCGGCGCCGATACCTGCCGCGGCGATGAGCCCAAACGTGTACGCGCTCTCGTCGTGCTGGCTGAGGTCGAGGCCCTGGACCTCGTCCTCCTCGGGCACCCGGAGGCCAATCGCAACGTCCACGAACTTGAGGAGAATCAGGGAGCCGATGAAGGCGAAAATCCAGGTGGCCAGGATGCCTATCAACTGGATCAGGAGCTGGCCCGGATGTCCAAAGAAGAGCCCGTTGGCCCCTGCCTCGTTGATCGCCGTACTGGCAAACAAGCCCGTCGCGATCGCGCCCCAGGTTCCCCCGACGCCGTGGACGCCGACCACGTCCAGGGAGTCGTCGTACCCGAGCCGGGTCTTCAGGTTGCAGGTGTTGTAGCAGAGGCAGCCCGCACCTGCCCCGATGACGAGCGCCGGGAGCGGCCCCACGAACCCGGAGGCGGGCGTAATGGCCACCAGCCCGGCCACGGCGCCGGAGGCGGCGCCCAGGACCGTCGGCTTCCCCCGGCTGATCCACTCCGTCGCCATCCAGGAGAGGACCGCCGCCGCTGTCGCGACGTGGGTGACGACGAAGGCGCTGGTGGCCAGGGCGCCGGAGCTGAGCGCACTTCCCGCATTGAAGCCGAACCAGCCCACCCAGAGCATGGCCGCGCCGGTGATGGTCAACGGGAGGTTGTGCGGCGGCATCGGCTCGACGAGGAAGCCTCGCCGCTTCCCCACCAGGAGCGCGGCCGCCAGCGCCGAGATGCCGGAGCTGATGTGCACCACGGTCCCGCCGGCGAAGTCCAGGGCGCCGAGATTCCGTAGCCACCCGCCGACGCCCCACACCCAGTGGGCCAATGGATCATAGATGAGGGTCGTCCACAGGACCGTAAAGAGCAGGAACGCCCCGAACTTCATCCGCTCCGCAAAAGCGCCGGTGATGAGGGCCGGGGTGATGATCGCGAACATCAACTGATAGATCATGAAGGTCTGGTGAGGGATGGTGGCGGCGTACTCGGGGTTGGGGGTGAGCCCCACCCCCCGCAATCCGGCCCAGGCCAGACTTCCGACGACCCCGTGGACGTCCGGCCCGAAGGCGAGGCTGTACCCGAAGAGAACCCACTGGACGCTGACGACGGCCATGATGATGAAGCTCTGCATGATGGTGCCCAGGACGTTCTGGCGCCGGACCATCCCGCCGTAAAACAAAGCCAGGCCTGGAGCGGTCATCATCAGGACCAGGGCGGCCGACATGAGCATCCAGGCGTTATCCCCCGTATCGATTTTGGGCGTCGGGACGGCTTGCATCGCGGCTGGGGCTGCCCCAGAAGCGACGGGCGAGGGAGGGGCGGGAGCAGGCCCGGCCTGCTGGGCCGCTGCAGGAAGGGCTGGCAGGCAGATTGCTGCCAGCAGCAGGAGTACCAGAAAACGTCGGAGGCTGCGTCGGCGTCCCATACAGTCCCCTCCTGGAGAAGAAAGGCGGCCCCGCGTACGGGTGCGGGATGCAAAAATCCTCCCCCTCATACAGCATCCCCCGTGCCTATTCAGACGGAATGCGAAGAGGGGGCGGGGTGGGATTCCAAGCGCTGAATTCTACTGAGGAATTGGCTGTGGGCGACGGCGCCATCGCTGTCATGCTCACCCACGCCCTGCCTCTTGGGTAAGCACGACCGTCGAGGATATGCCTATGCGTTGGGCGCCGCGATCTCGAGCCCCGGGCGGCCTCAGGAGCGCTGGGGGCGCGCCTCAGCACGCAGAGTCAGGTGGGACGGAGACGGGTCGGGCAAGATTGATTGGCGGGGTCGGTCGTATCACGCGGCGGCCTTCTTCAGGGCCAGCCGCTTGGTCGGCGCGCGCTCCGGCGACATCCGCACCTCGATCCACCGGCTGAAGCGGGACATGCTGTAGGTGCACATCCAGTACACCACAGCAATGAAGAGGTACATCTCGAAGGGGCGGATCTCTCGCTGGCTCACCGTCTGGGCCGCCTTGGTGAGATCCATCATGCCGATGATGGAGGCGAGGGAGGTGTCCTTGAAGAGGACGATGAACTGCGTCACCAGCGAGGGGATCATGTTCCGGATCGCCTGAGGGAGGATGACGTAGACCGTCGTCTGGCCATAAGACAGGCCACCCGCCGTGGCCGCCTCGAATTGGCCGCGCGGGACCGACTGAATGCCAGCCCGGACGATCTCCCCCAGGTAGGCAGCTTCGAAGACCACGAAGGCGGTAAGGGCGACGGTATACTCCGGCAACCGCTGGCCCGTGATCTGGGGGATGAGGAACCAGAACCAGAAAATGACCATCACCAGGGGAACGCCCCGGAAGAACTCCACGTAGACCACCGCCGGGTAATGAATCCACGGGCGGTGGGCCAGACGGCAGAGACCGATGATGACGCCCAGCAGGAATCCCAAGATGATGGCCGGAATGGCCAGGCGCAACGTTCCCCCACTGAACCTCCCGAATCCCAGGAGGCCCTGGACGATCAAGAACTTCCAGTTGGCGGCGATGACCCCCCAGTCGAAGCTCAATGCTCGGCCCTCCCGGCGCGGGCGATCAAGCCTGGGATGCGGTAGTGGCGCTCTACCTGGGTCATGATGGCGGCGATCCCGAGACACATGACCAGATAGATGAGCGTCCCTGCAGTGAGGGCCTCGAAGGCCTTCGCCGTATAGGTCTCAATCTGACGGCTCATGAAGGTGAGCTCGGCTACGCCGATGGTCAGGGCCAGGGAGGAGTTCTTGAGAAGGTTCAGCGACTCGTTTGTGGCTGGTGGGATGATCAGGCGCAGCGCGATCGGGATGATGATGAGCCGATACGCCTGCCCCACGGAGAGACCGGTGGCGACGGAGGCCTCCAGCAGCGTCTTGGGGATGGATTGTATCCCGGCCCGGATCACCTCGGACATCCGGGCCCCGTGATACACGCTGAGACCCACGACCGCGGACCAGAACTCCGGACCGTGATGGTTCAGCCAGTCTTGAGCGGCGCGCGGCAGAACCTGGGGCGCGCCGAAGTACCAGAAGAAAAGCCAGACCAACAGCGGGACATTCCGGAAGAATTCCACGTAGAACACGGCCAGCGCCCGGAGGGGCTTGAAGGGCACGGTCCGGAGAGCGCCCGCCAGGATCCCGAGGAAGCTGGCGATGAGCCAGCTCAGGGCAGAGAGGAGGATGGTGGTCCAGATGCCCTGGAGGAGCCAGTGGCCGTACTCGCCCGTCCAAAGGATGCTCCACTGGAAATCATACTGCATGCCGAGGAATGCCGTCAGGGGCATGATCGGAGATGCACGGCCCCGGGAGGGTCAGCGGCTCTCCCGAGGCCGTGCCGCAGATGCGAGTTATTTGGGGACAACCTGCATGAGCAAGAAGCTCTTGGCACTGTCGGTCATCGGATATGGGGTGTCGGTCTTCGGGCCGAACCACTTTTCGTAGATCTTGAAGTATTCGCCGTTCTCGATGGCCTCCATCAGGGCGTTGTTCACCACCGCCCGGAAGTCGGAATCGTTCTTCCGCATGGCCATCCCGTACGGCTCGTAGGTGTAGAAGTCGCCCACGACTTTCCATTCATTCGGGTTGGGGGCCTTGTATTTCAGCCCCCAGAGCTGGATGCCATCGTTGGTGTAGGTGTCCACCCGCCCCTGGACCAGGGCCGTGAAGGCCGCCGCCTGATCCGGGAAGATCACCTCTTGTGCCTGGAACCCCTTCTCGCGCAAGGCGCGCTCGTTCGTCGAGCCTTGCTGGGTGCCCACGCGCTTTCCCGCGATGTCCTGAATGCCCCGGATCGGGCTGTCCGCCTTCACCAGGAACTGGGCGCCGGTCACGAAGAAGGTCAAGCTGAAGTCCACGCTGTCGCGGCGCGCGCGGGTGTCTGTCATGGTGCCCGAGATCAAATCCACGGTCCCGCTGGAGAGAAGCGGGATGCGCGTGGCCGGGGTACTCTCTTTCAGCTCGAACTTGATGGACTTGCCCAGTTTCTTCTCGATGTTCTTGTGGACCAGTTTCGCCAGGTCGATGGAGAACCCCACCCACTCGTTCTGCTTGTTGATGTAGCCGAAGGGCGGAGAGGCCGTCCGGGTCCCGATGGTGAAGACCCCGGTGCGGCTGATCTTGTCCAGGGTGCCCTCGGCCGCCCACGTGGTCATGGCCAGCCCGAGGACGACCAGCAGAGCCACCGCTACGCTCAACGCTCGTCGCATCTCCCTCCTCCTTTTCGCTCTTGCGTTCAGATAGACCGTGAGGTGAGCCCGACCCCTCTGGCGCTAATGAACCAGGATCTTGCTGAGGAAGGTCCGCGTGCGTTCTTCTTTCGGATTGGCGAAGAACTGCTGCGGCTCCCCCTCCTCGATGATCCGCCCTTCGTCCATGAAGATGATGCGATGGGCCACCTTCTTGGCGAAGCCCATCTCGTGGGTGACGACGATCATGGTCATTCCTTCACGGGCCAAGTTGACCATGACGTCCAGGACCTCGTTGATCATCTCCGGGTCCAAGGCGGACGTCGGCTCGTCGAAGAGCATGATCTTGGGCTGCATGGCCAGGGCCCGGGCGATCGCCACCCGCTGCTGCTGGCCGCCGGAGAGCTGGGCGGGGTAGTTGTCGGCCTTCTCGGGAATGCCGACCTTGACCAGAAGGTCGCGAGCGATCCGCTCCGCCTCCTCCCGAGACTGCTTCCGCACCTTGACAGGCGCCAGGGTGATGTTCTGGAGGGCGGTCATGTGCGGATAGAGGTTGAACTGCTGGAAGACCATCCCGACCTCGGCCCGCAGCTTGGTGATGTCGGTCGCCGGATCGTTGAGGGGCATGCCGTCCACCACGATCTCCCCTTTCTGGATCGGCTCCAGCTTGTTGATGCAGCGGATCAGGGTGCTCTTGCCGGAGCCGCTGGGGCCGCAGACCACCACCACCTCGCCGGCCTGCACCCGCAGATCGATGTCGTTCAGGACGTGGAGGGGGCCGAACCACTTGTTGACGCCGCGGAATTGAATCACGAGGGGAGACCTCCTGTGGTCGGGATCAGGACGGGCGGTCGCGCTTCATCCCCGGTCCTTGTAGCATCGCTGGCTCGCCGGAGCGGGGGGATGATCCTCGGCCAGGGCCACGCGGACGGCCGCCTGCGCCAACACCCAGGTGGGGTCCACGACGGGCACGGGCAGGTCGCCCTCCTGGAGGATGAGCGGGACCTCGGTGCAGCCCGCACACACGGCCTTGGCCCCGCGTGTGATGAGGTGCGCCGCCGCCTCCCGGATCAGGCGGCGCGGGCCTGCGGAGTCATCTCCACTCTTGACCGCATAGATCGCCTCCATGACCAGGCTGGCTTGGATGTCGGGATCGGGAGTCAGGACGGCGAAGCCCCGGGGTTCGAAGTAGGATTCGAACAGGCGGCTCCGGAGCGTGCCGCTCGTGGCCAGCAGGCCAAGCCGGCGTACGTCGGGGTGCTCGGCGGCGAGGGCCGTCACGGTCTCCCCGATGATGTGCAGGATGGGCACGCGCACCGCCTGCTGCAGTCGATCGTAGAAATGATGGGCTGTGATACAGGGGATCGTGAGAAAATCGGCGCCGGCCTTGACGAGCACCTCGGCGCTGGCCACCAGGTCAGGCAGCGGGTCGGGACCTTCGCCCTGGATAGCGGCGGTGCGGTCCGGAATCTGGGGGTTACTGTAAATCAGGACCTTGAGGTGATCCTGATCCGCCTTGGCAGGTGTGGCGCGGATGATCTTGTGATAAAAATCGGCAGTCGCTGCGGGGCCCATTCCCCCCAGGATGCCGATCACTTTCCGGGTTGAACTGGGAGCATCCATTGTTGGTATCTTGTATCATTCAGGGGAAGGTGTGTCAAGAATCGGCCCGATCACCGCTTCCATTTCCTTCGCACGGCCCGCTTGTTCCGTCTTGACGCAGGGCGCCGACCGGTACTATGTTGCGCTGACAACCACATGCTCGTTCGTCTCGACGGTCGAGAGGCCAGAGGGGAGCACCATGCGATGGACACCGACACACCGGTTGGTGTTTGCCGCGACCGGGCGGCTGCCGGCCGTGGAAGTGATGGCCTACGACCTTGGCGTTGACCATCCCGGACCCGGCAGGTACGCCCTATTCACCAGGGCGGACTGGGAGAGGGGAAACGAACCGGACTGGGCGATGGATTCCGAGGGCCGCGTCTGGTTCCGGGGCGACGATTCGTCCGGGGTCGAGTCTCCGACGGTAGAGAGCCTCTGGGAATGATGGCTCCTGGCCGGCGGGCGAGAGATCGGCAGGAAGCGAGGGCAGGTGGCGCATGATGTGGGGACGGGTCTGCCGCCTCATCGGCCTGGCGGGAATCCTCCTGTTCCTTCTCGCCGCTTTCACGCCGCTGCCGAACATCGTGGGGCGTCGGCTGGCGGTGCCGTCGCAACCGGGGCCCGCCCAGGCCGTCGTGGCGCTTGGCGCCGGCCTCGATTCGGAGGGGGTCTTGGGCGAGGGCTCGCTCCGGCGGGCCCTTTCGGGCATCCTCCTCTACCGGGAAGGGCTGGCGCCGATCATCGTTTTCTCCGGCCCGGCGTTCAGGTTCAGAGTGCCAGAGGCGCTCGTTCGAGCCGAGATGGCTCGCGGGCTGGGCGTCAAGGCGGACGCAATTCTGACGGATACCACGGCCCGAACGACGCGAGAGGAGGCGAGCCGCATCTCCGCCCTCCTCCACCCTCGGGAGATCCGCCGCATCCTCCTCGTCACGGACTCCCTGCACATGGTGCGTGCCCGTCGCCTTTTCGAGCGCGCTGGTCTCCAGGTTCTTCCGGTGGATGCGGACGACGTCTCCCTCGAGGCCGACTCGCCCGAGGGACGCCTGCAGTTGACCCGCAGGGTCCTGCAGGAGGTTCTCGCCATCGCGTACTATCGCGCCGCGGGGTACATCTGAGAGCGGAGGATGGGATGGAGGAACTCTTTGTCCTGGTCCTGGTGGGTTTCACCTCCATCGGCGCGTACCTGGTCGGGGCGCGGGGTTTCGGCCTGACGCGCGAGCGGTTGCGGGTCGCCATCGGCAAGATGCTGACCTGCCTCGGCGCCACGCTGGTCTTCTTCGGGCTGAATCTCGGCGTGGGGATCCTCGTGGTCCTGGCAGGCCGGACGCTCACCCTCGGGTTCCTCTCCATGTACTTGAGCAATGATGTGTCGCTCCTCGTGCTGTCAGCAGTTCAGGGGCTCACTTTCGCCTGTTGGCGGGAGTCCTAGAACGCGAATCGCGAGAGCCTCCTGGCGGGGGCCGGTGGGTTTCCTTTTCCGCGGACGGATGGGTCGTGAGGAGGGACAGCATGCGGCGGATTGCAGTACTGACGAGCGGCGGGGATGCCCCCGGGATGAACGCGGCCATCCGGGCCGTGGTGCGCACGGGCATCGATCGGGGGTGGGAGGTCTTTGGAGTTCGCCACGGCTACGCCGGGCTCATCGCCGGCGACATGACCGCCTTGAGCGCCCGGGACGTGGGCGGCATCCTCCAGCGTGGCGGGACGGTCCTGGGGAGCGCCCGGAGTGCGGAGTTCGAGACGCAGGCCGGGCGCGAGAAGGCCATCCGCAATCTGAATGCACAGGGCATCCAGTCCCTGGTCGTCATCGGCGGGAACGGCTCGCAAACGGGGGCGTCGTGCCTCTTCCAGATGGGCTTTCCGGTGGTGGGGGTGGCGTCCACGATTGACAACGACCTGGTCGGGTCCGACATCACCATCGGGGTGGACACGGCGCTGAACATCGCGCTGGAGGCCATAGACCGGTTGAAGACGACGGCCTCCTCTCACCAGCGGGCCTTCCTCGTCGAGGTGATGGGCCGTCGCTGCGGGTATCTGGCCCTCATGGTGGCCATCGCCGGTGGGTCGGAGGCGGTGCTGCTTCCCGAGTTCGAGACCGATCCGGAGGTGCTGGCTGCGGAACTCCACGCGGCATACCTCCGGGGAAAGCCGCACGCGATTGTGGTCGTGGCCGAGGGAGCGAAATACAACGCCGAGGCGCTGGCACTGTACTTCCGCAAACACCGGGAGCGCCTCGGTTTTGATCTCCGCGCCACGACTCTCGGGCATGTCCAGCGAGGCGGGGCGCCGGGGGCATTCGACCGGATCCTGGCGACGCGGCTGGGATGCGGTGCAACGGAGGCCCTGGCGAAGGGGGAACACGGGGTGTTGGTCGGCTTCATCAAGGGCGAGATCGTGACCACGCCCCTCGCCGATGTTGTGGGAAAGCAGAAACCGCTTGATCCCCGCCTTATGGCGCTGGCCGGGGTTTTGGCCAAGTAACTTCAGATTGGGCATGACGGCTTTGCCTGTTCCGCTGCAAAACGGCCGCGCCGTGCCGCGGGCCCGGGTCGGCTTCTTCGATCTGGTCTACACCTTGGTGGCGAGGATCCCGCGCGGGAGAGTGGCCACCTACGGTCAGATCGCGCGACTGCTGGGCGCGCCGCGCTCGGCCCGGATCGTCGGCTGGGCCATGCACGGGAACCCGTACGGCTCCAAGGTGCCCTGCCACCGGGTGGTGCAGCAGGGAGGCTCGTTGAGCCCGAACTACTGCCTCGGCGACCCCGGCCGCCAGCGCCGCCTCCTGGATCGGGAAGGCGTGCAGTTTCTCCTAGATGGGCGCGTGGACATGGCGGCGCACCAGTGGCGCCCAGGTCGGGAGGCAGACCGGTCCCGGCGCAAGCGGCCCTGACATCCCGACGCGGGGCGATGTGCTGAAGAATCTGGGCACTGTTGAGCGATAGAACAGAAGGGGAGAGAGGGCCAGGACGACATGAAACCAAAGGTGCTCGTGACGGAGAACATTCACCAGGTGGGTTGGGACACGCTGCGCGGTGAGGTCGAAGCGGTCGCCTGGCCCGGGCAGGAGAAGCAGCCCCTACTCCAGGCGGTCGAAGATGTGCAGGGGATCCTGGTCCGCGTTGCGAAGCTCACGCGTGAGGTGATCCAGGCGGCCAAGGGACTTAAGGTCATCGGGAAGCACGGCGTCGGCACCGACAACATCGACATCCCGGCTGCTACAGCCCGCGGTGTGCTCGTCACGAACACACCGCTTGCGAACTCCACGTCGGTGGCGGAGCATGCCCTGGCTCTGCTTCTGGCGGTGGCCCGCCGGATCGGCGAGTCCGACCGGGACTTGGCACACGGGAAGATGCGATCGCAGAAGACCTACCAGGGCGTTGAGCTATCCGGGAAGGTGCTGGGCGTGATCGGCCTGGGCAGCGCGGGCCTCCGTCTGGCGCGGATGGCGGGGCAGGGGCTCGGTATGCGGCTACTCGGCTTCGACCCCTACAAAGACCCCTGGCCGGAGGGCGTGGAGCACTGTCGGGAGCTTGCGCCGCTTCTCCGGCAGGCTGACTTCATCTCGATCCATGTCCCGCTGACCAAGGAGACACGAAATCTGATAGGCGAGGCCGCGCTGGCTGCGATGAAGCCGACGGCCATCCTGGTGAACACGGCGCGGGGCGGGATCGTGGAGGAAGCGGCGCTGGCAGAAGCCATCAAGGCAAAGCGTCTGGGGGGCGCGGGCCTGGATGTGGTGGTGGACGAGCCATTGAAGGCCGAGCACCCGCTCAACGGCGTGCCCAACCTCATCTTGACCCCGCACATGGCGGGCGTGACGGAGGAGGCCATGATGCGGATGGCCCAGGACGCCGCCGAGGACATCCTGCGTGTCCTCCGCGGCGAACGGCCGAAGTTCCCCGTCAACCCCGAGGTCCTGGCCAGCCCGTCGAAGTGGCAGCCGGCCTCCCGCCCGCCCCCCTACCAGTGCTAGGGTTGGGTAGGGTTGGGGTCAGACATTTATAATTTGCTATTGGCCGAATATAAAAATAGCAACGTCTGACCCCGTCCCGCCTGACCCTGCCCCGTTCGAGGTGTCCTGAGCGAGGCGGTCACTTGCCGGGGGGGCAGAGGCGGTGGCGCTTGAGCTTGCGCCAGAGGGTGCTCCGGTCGATGCCGAGGGCACGCGCCAGCTCCTGGCGACTCTGGTAGATGCCGACCAGATCTTGCAGGATGGCCTTCTCGGTGTCCTTCACGGCGCCCCTGAGGTCAGCGGCGCGAAGCGCCGCACGAAGCTGCCCTCGAACTCCTCGTCGTCGCGCTCGGGGTTCACGGTCCGCGTCACCCGGGCCGATCAGCGCGACGCCGTGCCGCAGGAAGACCTCGGCATACGCGCGCGATGCCGGCCCGCCCGAGATTTGCCACACCGCCCGGGTCATTCGGCTGTGTCCTCGCCCTGAGCCCGAAGCCTTCGCAAGCTGCCGCGCAAATCGTCGACGAACGCCTTGACTTACTTGGCCGTCTGCCTGCGCGATACCAATCCATGCCACCCACGATATCCCGTGCGAACTCAATGCCTCCCAAGGTCGGAGGATGCCCGGCCTGGCGTACCGCCTTCGCGAGCGCGGCCTTGTAGTAATCGCGCACGCATTTCTTTTTGCCTACCGTAGGTCGTTGACCAACGACGGACTGAAACGAGTCCGGGTCCGCGAGATACCAGCGCTCTA
>CAVQPC010000097.1:0-14249 GCA_963714585.1 uncultured Methylomirabilota bacterium | reverse complement strand
CGCATGCGGGGGGACGGCAGCCGTCACGGGGCCAGCCTCGCGGGCGCCCTGCAGATAGACCTGGCCGTCCGCCACCTCCACCGCCAGGAAGTTCGACAGGCCGATGAAGCTGAAGACGAACCTGTTCGCCGGCTTCAGGTACACGTTGACCGGCGTGTCATCCTGCTGGATCAGGGCGCCGAAGTCCATCACCACGATCCGGTCGGAGAGAGCCATGGCCTCGGCCTGGTCGTGGGTGACGTAGAGATGGTGAAGTTGAACCGCTTCTGCAGCTCCTTGATCTCGAACCGCATCACCTCGCGCATCTTCGGATCCAGGTTCGAGAGCGGCTCGTCCAGGAGCATGACCGTCGGGTTGAACGAGATGGAGCGGGCCAGGGCGATCCGCTGCTTCTGCCCGCCCGACAGCTCGTTCGGGTAGCTGTCCCGGACCTCCAAAAGGCCGGTGTAGGTGAGCGCCTGGGTCGTCTTCTCCCGGATCTCCGAGCGGGACAGCCCGCGGATCTGGAGCGGGAAGGCCACGTTGTCGAACACGGAGAGGTGCGGCCAGACGGCGAAGGCCTGGAAGACCATGCCGAAGTCCCGCTTCTCCGGCGGGAGGTAGTAGTTCTTGAAGCTGGAGGAGATGACCCGATCCCCGACGATGATCTCGCCCTCGTCCAGATCCTCGAAGCCGGCCAGCATCCGCAGGGTCGTCGTCTTGCCGCACCCGGACGGCCCGAGGAAGCGAGAGGCACTCTCCGCGCTCGATCGTCGAGGTTGAGCTGGTCCACGGCCACCACGCTGCCGAAGCGCTTGGTGACATCCCGCAGGACCACGTGCGCCATCCTCACGCCCCTCCCCCGCCGATCTTGGTCGTACCCGTGACGCGCTTGATCACCCAGTGCCCGACGATGATGATCCCGAGCGCCACGGCCGAGAGGGCCGCGGCGTAGACGGTCTCGCCGTCCTCGTTGAGCGCGTAGATGGCCACCCCGATGGTGCGGGTTGTAGGCCCGTAGAGGAGCACCGAGGTGGTCAGCTCGCGGAGCGCCGGCAGGAAGATCAGGAAGAACGCCGCCACCATCCCCGGCTTGATAAGAGGCAGGACCACGTCCTTCATCGCCTGCCAGTGGGAGGCGCCGCAGGCGCGCGCCGCCTCCTCCAGCGAGTCGCCGACCTGCTCCAGGGCGGCGGAGGTGGACTTCAGGGCGAAGGCCATGTAGCGGGCGATGTAGGCCACGAAGATGATCCAGGCCGTGTTGTAGAGGTTCACGCCGAACTTCCCGCTCCACATCAGGATCACGCCCAGGGCGATGACCGTGCCCGGCACCGAGAAGGGCAGGAGCCCCAGGAACTCCAGGATGAACTTCCCCCGCACCCGCATCTTCACGATCACGTAGGAGATGAGGGTTCCCACCAGCATGGTCACCAGCGCCGCCGCCAAGGACAGGTAGAAGCTGTTCCAGATGGCATCCTTGGTCAGCTTCATGGTGAACAGGATGTAGGTGAGGTTGTGCAGGGTCATGTTCTCCAGCGAGAAGCTGAGCCCGTAGGTCTTGAGCAGGGCCACCAGGAAGATCGTGACGGTGGGCAGGAGCACGGTGACGCCGATGTAGAGGATGCTCAGCAGGAGCAGCGGGTACTTGAGCCCGCGGAGCTTGAGCAGCATGGGCCGGACGCTCTTCCCCGCGATCACCTGGAAGCGGCCGGCCGTGAGGATCAGGTTCTGGGAGTAGAGGATGAGCGCCGCCGCGATCACCAGGATGGAGGACAGGATCGTCCCTGCGCGGATGGCCTCGAACCGGCCGCCGCTGGCGTAGATCTTCTGGTAGATGAGGGTCGGGATGTTGAAGATGCCGGCTTCGGTGCCGAGCACCGCGGGGACGCCGAAGTGGGCCAGCGAGTACAGGGCCACGAGGAGCGCGCCGGCCGCGATGCTGGGCAGCATCAGGGGCAGCGTGACCCGGCGGGTGATGGTGAGCAGCCCCGCCCCCGAGATCCGGGCCGACTCCTCCAGCGTGGGGTCCATTCGCTCCAGAGCCCCCGAGACCTGGATGAAGACGAAGGGGAACAGGTACATGCTCTCGACGGCGATGATGCCCCCCAGGCTGTAGATGTCGAACAGGGCGTGCTCCAGCCCGAAGAGGCTCATCAGCCACTTGTTGACCAGGCCGGAGCGCGGCGACAGCAGCATCTTCCAGGCGATGGCCCCGATGAAGGAGGGGAGCATGAAGGGCACCAGGAAGAGCAGCTTCATCGTCTCCTTGAAGGGGAGGTCGGTCCGGGAGACGAGCCAGGCGAAGAACACCCCCAGGATGGTGCTCACCACCGTCACGGCCGCGGCGATGACCAGGGAGTTCACGACCGCCTGGAAGACATCGGGCTCGGCCAGGACCTTGAGGACGCCGGCGATGTTCAGGCCGCCGTCGACGATGAAGGCGTTCCAGAGGATGAGCAGGATCGGGACGGCAACCACGACCACCAGGACCAGGACCGAGAACAGGAGCAGGAGCTCCGCGATGCCGAACTTCCGATCGGTGCCGGTCACGGTCAGGCCTCCTTCCCGGCGCCGGCCTTGTCGAACCACCGCAAGGCCTGGAAGGTGAGCCCGCACGCCTCCCCTTCCTCCAGGGCCCGGCCCTCCCGGAAGGCTTCGGCCGCATCCTGCTGGACCCGGATCTCGACCTGGCCCACGTCCACGAAATAGGTCAGGATGGGGCCCAGGAACACGCGGCGGCGGATCAGGCCGCGCGTCGCACCCCCGTCACGGACGAGGTCGATCTCGAAGGGCCGGCAAGCGGCCACCACCTCGCCCTTCGCCACGCGGTCCCGCGCGGCCGGGGGGATCTCGACCTGAAGCGGCACGTCGCTCCCCTGGATGTGGACCTCGCCGTTCCGGCGCTCCACCGGGATGAAGTTCGCCACGCCCAGGAAGCTGAAGACGAACCCGTCACCCGGGTTGGTGTAGATCTCGTGCGGCGTCCCCATCTGGCGCAGCGACCCGTCCTTCCCCATGACACCGATCCGGTCAGCGATGGCCAGGGCCACCTCCTGGTCGTGGGTGACGTACAGGATCGTGACGCCGGTCCGCCGCTGCAGGTCCTTGATCTCGAACCGCATCTCCTCCCGGAGGTTCGCGTCCAGGTTGGTGAGCGGCTCATCCAGCAGCATGATCTTCGGCTGGGAGACGAGGGCGCGGGCCAGGGCGACCCGCTGCTGCTGTCCCCCGGAGAGCTGCGACGGGTAGCGGTCTTCCAGGCTCGTCGAGATGGACCTGCTCGATGGCCTCCAGGGTGCGCTCCGTCGCCTCGGCCGCCGGGACTTTCTGGATCTGGAGCGGATAGACCACATTCTCGAAGACCGTCTTGTGCGGCCACACCGCATAGTCCTGGAAGACGACCCCGATGTTTCGGGATTCTGTCGGGACATGCACCTTCCTGGCCGCACTGGAGACCAACTGGTCCCCGATGAAGACCTCGCCCGCGCCGGGGTGTTCGAAGCCGGCGATCATCCGCAGGACCACGGTCTTCCCGCAGCCCGACGGGCCGAGCAGCGTGAAGCACTCCCCGTCCCGGATCGTCAGCGTGAAGTGCTCGAAGACCCGATGGGTCCCGAAGACCGCCGCCAGATTCTCCAACCGGACGTCCGCCATGCTGGTTCCCCGTCCCGCGCGCCCACCCAAGATTCAACGGGGCGGCGAGGCCTGGCATGCCCCACCGCCCCGCTTGATCGCTTCGGCGCCGACAGTCGCTAGCGCATGATCTGCTGGAATTTCTGGATGATAGCCTCCTTCTCGTCCATCACCTTCAGATAGTCCACCTTCATGGCGCGCTTCACCGCCTCGTCGGCCGGAGGGAGCCCGTGCTTCTTGTCCGTGGCCACGTCCGCCCGGACCGGCAGCGTGCCCTCCCCCGCCACGATGGCTCTGGCCTTCTTTGGAGAGCAGGAAGTCCACGAACTTCTGGGCGGCCTTCAGATTCGGGGTTCCCTTGAAGATCGCGATGGGGCTGGGAACGACCAGCATCTCCCGTGGATAGGCCAGCCCCATGTTGGCCCCCTTCTCGATCTTGTCGATGGCGATGTAATCCGGCGCCAGGCTGCCCTTGAAGTCTCCGGAGGCCGTGTCGTCCACCACCTGCCCCGAGCCGGCGCCCATCTTCGCCCCGTTCGCCCTGAGCTTCTGGATGTAGTCCCAGCCGAAGGTGTTCACGATCATGGCCACGCTCACCATGGCCGTCCCCGACAGGGCGGGGTTGGCGATGGCGAAGCCGTCCTTGAAGCGCGGGTCGAGCAGGTCGTTCCATCCCTTGGGGGCGGCCGTGACCTTCTTGGTGTTGTAGGCGATGCCCAGGGTGCCCAGGCGGGCGGGCGTGAAGAAGCCATCAGGGTCCTTCACCGGACTCTCCAGCGCCTTGGCCTCCGGCGAGACATATTTCTCCCAGACCCCTTCCTTCTTCAACTGGTAGAAGTCCGGCACCTCGCTGTGCCAGAGCACGTCCACGGTCAGCCGGCCGGACTGCCGCTCCGCGGCGATCTTGGCCATGAGTTTCCCCGCGCCGGCCGAGTAGTAGTCGAAGGCCACCTCGGGGTGCTTCTTCATGAAGGCATCCCGCAGCTTCCCGATGAGGCTCTCCTTCATGGAGGTGTAGAGCATGAGCTTCTCGCCGGCCTGCGCCGTGGCCGCAACGCTCAGGCACAACACAAGGGCGCACAGACCAACTGTCAATCGTTTCATCACACCCTCCTTCCTGAATGAAAAATGACTGCTCGCGGAAAAAGACAACATCTCGGGACCGGATCCGTCAGAGGCTGTACCCGCCGTCCACCACCAAATTGCAGCCGGTGGTGAAGTTGGAGGCGTCCGAGGCCAGATAGACCACGGCGCCCCCCAGATCATCGTAGGCCACGCCGTAGCGCTTGATCACCCCCTGGTCCACCCGGATGGCGCGGATGGCGGGGTTGTCCGAGCGCGCGGCATTGCCCGGCGTCCGGAAATAGCCCGGGCTGATGCTGTTCACGTAGATCTTGAACCGTGCCCATTCCACCGCCAGGGACTTGGTCAGCATCACCACGCCGGCCTTGGCGGCGTTGTAGTGGCAATAGTCGGCGTCGCGGTTCACGTGAAAGGCCGACATGGAGGCGATATTCACGATCTTTCCGCCGCCCTGCTTGATCATGTAGGGGGCCACGGTCTTGCAACAGACGAGGGCCCCTTTCAGGTCCACGGCCAACATCCGATCCCAATCCTGATAGCTCATTTCCAGGGCGGACATGGGCTGGGCATACCCGGCGTTATTGACCAGGATGTCCAGGTGGCCCCATTCCTGGACCGCGCTGGACAGCATGGCCTCGACGTCCGCCGGCGCCGTCACGTCCGCCTTGAAGGAGAGGGCCTTCCGGCCGCGCGCCTGCACCTCGCGGGCCGTCTCCTCGGCCGCCGGCAAATCCAGTTCGGCGATGGCGATGTCCGCACCCGCCTCGGCCAGGGCCAACGCCATGCCCTGCCCCAGGCCACGGCCGGCACCGGTCACGAGGGCCGTCTTCCCCGTTAAAGAAAATCGATCCAGGATGCCCATGAGCAACCTCCGCGTCAGGAAAGATCTGCGTCACCAAGGCTGACTGCTGCGCATTAGCCCGGGGGTAACAGAAACCCCTTGCATTCGATGCAACATGCGGGATAGCATGCCACCTTCCCGACCCTCGCACCCCACCACGCACCACAGAGGAGGACCAGGCCATGCCCAAGGCCACCATCCTCATCGTCGAGGACAACCCGGACATTGCTCAGCCCCTGGCCGATGCCTTCCGCTTTGCCGACTTCTCGGTCCTCCAGGCGGCCAACGCGATCCAGGCGCTCCAGGTCGCCAGCCAGCATCGCCCGAACCTCATCCTCATGGACATCCAACTCCCGGACCTGGACGGACTCTCGGTCGCCGGCACGCTGAAGAGCGATCCCGACACGAAAGACATCCCCATCGTGGCCATGACCGCCTACGACGTGAAGGGCGAGCAGGCGCGAGCCATCACGCGGACCTGCGTCGGCTACGCCCAGAAGCCCGTCCGCCCCCGGGAGATCATCAACCTGGCATCGGCGGTGCTAAAGCTGAAGGGAGGCCCGGAGCCTCCTCCTCGAAAGAGCGGTCCCGTCAAGACTCCCAGGCGCTAGATCCTCCGGCGGTCGGCCACCAGGCAATCGGGTTTCGCCCCTCCCTGGTTGTCGCATTACCGGACTGCCCATTCGCCGCATCCGCCCGCAGATCATGAAGTGCAACCCGAATCCCGCGAGGCCTTCCGATCATCCGGACGCTCCACCAGCCCCCGGCCGGGACACGCTATCATACCTCGCAGGAGAATTTCAGCACAAACCGGCGGGGCGCGTGAAAGACCATACGTACAGGCGGATCGCCGGGCCCACCCGGCTCGGAGCATCCCCTAGGCTGGATTCCATGTCAAGCCAAACTCAGACTCTTCTCTTGACACGAAGATCGGTAGTGGTAGTGTTCCGCCGGCGCGAGCCATTCAGCCTCGCTCAAATATAGCCTGCATCTTGCGGAGGGCGGCTCCAGGCAATCCGAGCCTTTCGGCTGGAATCCGCTCATGCATCTGGTACGGTTCGCAGGCTGGATCCGGATGAGTCTGGATGACTGGTTTCCGGTGAAAGGAAGACGCAACGAGCGCCAATGAACCGAAGGAGAATCGAGTCTTGCGCGGGGCGGCTACCGCTCAGGACCGATCGGGGGACGGGAGCGATCCATCCCGCAGACGCCCAGGCCCCCCATTATCGCCAGCCGCGCGGAGAAGGAAAGGAGTCAAGAGCATGTTCAAGCAATCTGCGATTCTGAGGTTTTCTTCTGCTATTGCCCTGGCGCTTGGAATGTTCTGCCTTTCGTTTGCCGCTCCCGGATCGGCAGCCGCAGGAGCGGCGAAATACCCGGCGAAGGGGATCGACGTAATCGTGCCCTTTGCCCCCGGAGCGGGCACGGACCTCATGGGCCGGGTGGTGGCAGAGGCGCTGGCCAAGAAGTGGGGCGTCCCGGTGAACGTGGTGAATAAGCCCGGGGGAAATACGATCATCGGGGTAAATGAGGCCATGCGCGCCGCCCGCGACGGCTATACGCTTCTGGTCGATAGCCCGGGCAGTAGCTCCATGCAGGTCGACATGAAGGACCTCCCCTACAAGGTGGAGGAGAGGACGTTCGTGGCCCGTGCGGCCGCTTCTCCCATGGCCTTTATTGTTCCCGCCAATTCTCCCTGGAAGGACCTGAAGGCGGTTGCGGAAGCGGCAAAGAAAGACCCTGGCGTCCTCAGTTGGACCTCCTTGGGGGGAACGTCCGGTGTGGATCTGGTCATGCGGCAATTCTTCAAGGCGGCGGGGATCGACGTTTCAAAGACCAAGGCAGTCACCTACCCCGGCGCCGCTCCTGCCACCAACGCCGTAGCCGGCGGGCACGTCCAATTGGGCGCCGCCACGGCCGGCACCATCCTGGCGCTGGTGCGCGGAGGGAACGCTCGCTGCATCGGCGTGACAGCCCCTGAGAAAATGAGCGACTTGCCGGACGTCCCCACCGCGGCCCAGCAGGGGTTCCCGGCGGTGAATGCCGTCTTCTGGGTTGGCTTCTCCGGCCCGGCCGGACTTCCGCAGAATGTGGTGACCACCTGGGCCGAAGCTATGTCCGAGGTGCTGAAGGACCACGAGGTGGCAACGAAGCTCGCAAGGGTGACCTCGGTCCCCGCCTTCCTCGGCCCCGAGGACTTCAAGAAGTTCATCTCGGAGGAATCGGAGATGGTCAAGGAGTTGATGGGAACGAAATGAACGCTCGCTTCGAGTGGAGGCGTCTCGAAGCAGTCGGAATCATTTGCTTGACTGGCGTGCGCTCTGAACAGGAGGTTCAGAAAAGGTGTTCGCGAATCTGCTGGAAGCCGGGGCGGTCATCGCCCTGGCCGTGTTGGGTATCGCTGATGCCTGGAGATTATCCGATGTCGTGAGGGTCGGGGGCACCTTCCATGACGTCATCGGTCCAGATCGTTATCTGGGCGCTGTCTCCGGAGGGCTTTTGATTTGCAGTCTGGCCTACCTGTTGCTGCAATTGAGACGGACCAGTCACGTGGAAGCTTCAAGAAAGGCGGGGGAGGGGGACCGGCCCCTCCAAGTGGCCTTGGTATCCGTCATATTGGTCCTCTATGCGTGCGCCTTTCCCGTCCTGGGGTATTTGGTGGCGACGATCCTGTTCTTCCCGGTCACCTTCTTCATCTTCGGAGTACGGCCGTGGCTGAAGAGCGCCTGGATCGGGGTCTTCACGGCGGTGCTCTTCTACGTGCTCTTCGCCCACTTTGCGGAGATTCCATTGCCGAAAGGATTCCTGGAACTCGTCTTCTGAGGGGGACCCGAGACCATGGGCAGCGGGTTATTGCACGGCCTCCTAGGGGCCCTGAGCTTCACCAACCTGGTCTACGCTTTCGTCGGCTGCCTGCTGGGAACCTTTGTCGGTGTGCTGCCCGGTCTTGGCCCGGCTGCGACGTGCGCGATTCTCCTCCCCCTGACGAGCTACATGGACCCGGCCGGTGCGATCATCATGCTCGCCAGCATTTACTATGGGGCCATGTACGGCGGCTCGACGACCAGCATTCTGGTGAACGTTCCCGGCGAGGCTTCGTCGGTCCCGACCTGCCTGGACGGGTTTCAGATGACCAAACAGGGCCGGGCCGGCGAGGCGCTGGCCATTGCCGCCATCGGCTCCTTCATTGCCGGGACGGTCGGGACGCTCGCGCTCTCCTTCATGGCGCCGGCCTTGGCGCGGGTGGGGCTGATGTTCGGCCCCCCCGAATATTTCACCCTGGTCCTCTTCAGCCTGACGGCGCTGGTGAGCTTTTCCGAAGGCTCGTTATTGAAGGGCGTGATGGCCGGGTTGCTGGGGATGTTTCTCGCGTGCATCGGGATCGATCCGCTCAGCGGAAAGCAGAGGCTCACCTTCGGCTCGGTCACATTCACGGGAGGCATGGATGTTATCCCCGTTCTGATGGGGCTCTTCGGAATCGCCGAAGTGCTGACAAGCGCCGAAGAAGGCGTGCTTCATCTCTACAAAGGAGCCCTCGGGCGCCTCATTCCGCGAGGCCGGGAACTCGTCAAGGGTCTCCTCGGCTCCCTCCAGGGAACGATCACCGGGTTCATCCTGGGGCTGCTGCCCGGGATGATTCCTGCCGTCACCTCGTTCATTGCGTACGATATAGAAAAGCGCATCTCCAAGACCCCTGAGAAATTCGGGACCGGTTGCATCGAAGGCGTTGCCGCGCCCGAGGCGGCCAATAACGCCACGAGCCAGGCTGGGTTCATTCCCTTGATGTCGTTAGGCATTCCCACGTCTCCCACCCTGGCCATCATCCTTGCCGCCTTGATGATGTACGGTCTTCAGCCGGGCCCGTTCTTGTTCCTGCAACATGCGGATTTTGCCTGGACGATTATTGCCAGCATGTATATTGGAAACGTGATTCTTCTCATTCTGAATCTGCCCCTCGTTGGCTTATGGGCCCGCCTCTGCCTGGTGCCGTATCGCTATATCGGACCGGTGATTCTGGGGGTCTGCTTGGTGGGCGCGTTTTCAGGCCGAAACAGCCTGTTCGATGTCGTGACGTGCGTGGGCTTCGGGGTCCTGGGGTACGCGATGAAAAAGCGCCGCTGGCCCCTGACACCCCTCATTCTTGGCATCATCTTGGGGCCGATGCTGGAACAGAGCCTCAGACAGTCCCTCGAGCTCTCCGGAGGCACTCCCTTGATCCTGATTACCAGACCCGTCTCGGTGGTCCTCCTTCTGTTCACCGCAGCCATGCTGACCTTCGTTCGGCGAGCGTTCGTGAAGCCAGAGTTGATCGGAGGAAAATAAGGAGGTTGGGAGATCGTTTTGTAGGGGGAGCGTGTTAGAAAGGAGCGGAGAGGATGGCAGATCCCGGACTCACCCAACGCATTAAAGAGATGGCACTCAAGGAGTGGGACATGGTGGGAATCACCCCCTCCTCTCGTCTAGAGGGGGCGCCGGAAGGACGCCGCCCCTCCGATATTCTCCCCACGGCCCGATCGGTCGTGGTCGGACTGATCCACGTGCTCGACTCTGTCTGCGACGACCTGCCGTATTCGCGGTACGAATACACCAACCAGTTCTTCGTGCTCAACAGCATTCTCAACTCCAGGGCCATGCGAATATCTCGCCTCCTGGAGGATGAAGGCTATCGCGCCCTGCCGATTCCTGCCGCTTACCCGCGCATCAACAAGCTCCCGGCGGGCGTGCTCTCGCATCGGCACGCGGCAGTCGCGGCAGGGTTGGGAGAATTTGCGCTGAACAACATGCTGACGACGGAGAGGTACGGCTCGCGGGTCCGGCTGATCACGATCGTTACCGAGGCCGATCTCGCGGCCGACGAGCCGTGCAAGACGACCCTCTGCCAGGACCGGCAATCGAGCTGTGGCTTGGCTTGCGTCCGGAGCTGTCCTACCAACTCCCTTACCCCTGGTGGCGTGGTCGACAAGCTCAAGTGCCTGCACTATCAGGAGCAGATCATGCCATGGAGTGCGGCCGAGCTGCGCTGCGGCCTGTGCGTGGCCTCCTGCCCCATCGGGAAGCGGGAGTTTCGGGAGCCGGCGCACCCGGAGAGGCGCTCGACCGCCGTGAAAGAGTCTAAGGACCTCTGGACGGGAGCGAAGTGGTAGAGACCTGTCGATACTGCCTGGTCGAGAGAGCAGTGCCTGCGGTTCAGGCCCCCTTCCGGACTCGCGCGATTATCCTCGTGTCGGGGAAATGTCAACAGGGAGGGACGGCTACTCGTGCGGGCGCGATGAGCATCAATACGGGTCATAAGGCTAGGTCCCCCGGGATGGTGCGGCACGTCTGGTTGGGAACGCAGGGCAACTCCTGCTTGACGCCCAGGACCTACCTTGGTACACACAGCCTGTCGGGCCGCGGTGGTCTAGGATACGGCCCGGGGGAGGAAGCCATGGCTGGAATCGAGCACAAGGGGACGAGGAGTCGGATCGTCGTGGAGGAGTACACGGGGGGCCTGATCGGCCCCAGCCTGGAGATGATCGGCACCCTGAAGGACGGCGGGACGATCAGCACGGTGTCGCCGCCTGGCTGCTGGGGACCCATGATCACACCGGAGTTCGTCGGGGGCCACGAGGTCTCCCGCCCCGTGGCGGTCGAGGGGGCCGAGGTGGGAGACGCCGTGGCGCTCTTCATCCAGAAGGTCTGGGTGCGCTCGCAGGCGACCAGCTCGGGCACCATGACCACCAAGGCCGCGGCCTTCGGGTCCGACCCCTTCGTGGACAAGCTCTGCCCCCAGTGCAAGACGCCCTGGCCGCAGAGCCGGATCGAGGGGACCGGGCCCGACTGCGTCCGCTGTGTGAAGTGCGGTGCCGAGTGTAGCCCCTTCGCCTTCGAGGAGGGCTACACCATCGCCTTCGACGACCGGCGGCAGGTGGGCATCACGGTCGGCGAGAAGGCGGCGTCGGACTTCGCCACCCGCGCCTACGAGGTGGCCGCCCTGCCCAAGCAGTCCCGGCAGCACCCCATCTTGCTCTACAAGCCCCACACCATCCCGGGGACCTTGGCGCGCCTCCAGCCCTTCATCGGGAACATCGGCACGCTCCCCTCCAAGGACATGCCGGATTCCCACAACGCCGGCGACTTCGGGTCGTTTCTCATCGGGGCAAAGCACCGCTTTGCTCTCACCCAGAGCGAGCTGGATCAGCACCGGACCGACTGTCACCTGGACTGCAACGCCGTGCGGGCCGGGGCCATCTTCCTCTGCCCGGTGAGGGTGCGGGGGGCGGGGATCTACATCGGGGACTCCCACGCCAATCAGGGCGACGGAGAGCTATCGCTGCACACGACCGACATCACGGCGGATGTCACGGTGAAGGTGAAGGTGCTGAAGGGCTTGCGGCTGGAGGGTCCCATCCTGCTGCCTGTGCCTGAAGATCTCCCGTTCATGGTCCGGCCCTATACCAAGAGGGAGTTGGAGGTCGGCACGCGCCTGGCCCGCCAGCACGGCGTGAAGCTCCAGCGCAAGACGGCCCCGATCCAGGTTATCGGCACGGGCCCCACGATCAACGAGGCCACCGACAACGCCATCGGCCGGGCCGCGCGGCTCCTCGGGATGTCCCAGCCCGAGGTGCGGAACCGCTGCACCATCACCGGCGCGGTGGAGATCGCGAGGCTGCCCGGCGTCGTTCAGCTCAACATCCTGGCGCCGCTCCCGCGGCTGGATGCCATCGGCATCGGCCGCCTCGCGCGCCGGCAGTACGGCATCGCCTGACACGTCGCTTATCGATTACGGCTACGATTACGAGTTGAGGCGGGGCCTGGAGTTCCGGGCCCCGCCTGGGCTCTCTCCCATGCAGATCCGCGTGGTCCTGACTGGCCCTCCGCGCGTCGTCCTCGGGCGACCGATGCTGGACCTGTCTTTGCCGGGCGACTCGTGCACACGCGAGGTGTTCCTCGCCGCCCTGGCCGCCGCCGAGCCGCGGATCGCGCCCTACGTCGCTGACGCAGGCGCCAAGCCAGCCTCCCCCTTCCGCCTCCTCCTCGACGATCGCCTCCTCGAGCCGGGGGCCGCCATCTCCGACGGCGCCACCGTCACCCTCCTCTACGCCGTCGCCGGTGGCAGTGGTCGAGTCGCAGAACGGCCGGTATGAAGAGCAGGACGTAGTAGACTTCATCGACTTTCCTCAAAGCCTCCCTCGCGAGGTGGTTGGGGTCGAGGCGTTGCGCCCGCAGCGCGTCCCGACCGCGGTCAGGCCCACGGAGGATTGCCATGCTGGTCACGCCCAGAGCCGCCGCCACCCCTGAGAGCGGCAGGCCAAGCCCGGTCTCCGTGAGCTGCCCCAAGACCGCCGCCACGGCCTGCCAGGGCCGCGGGACGCGGCCGAGCAGGGCGCTGTGCCCGTTCCAGGGGTAGCGGTCCAACGCGGCCAGGGTCGGGACCAGTCCTGCTCGGACGAGGTTGCGGTGGATGTAGCGGGTCAGCTCCAGGAGCTAGGGGTCGGCCTCCACCATGATCGAGCGGTACCGGTTCTGGAACAGGTGCCCGTTGAAGGCGGTCGCATACCCGGTGAGGAGGCGGCGCATGGCGCTACCAACCGAATACTAAAATAACTATGGGGCGTCCCCTTTTACATCCATCAGGGTGTCTTTCCGGCAGGAGTCGGCACCAGATCGCACGCGTCGGCGGGCATCCAGTGGGCGTCCTGCCCCTCCCACTTGACATTGCAGCCGATCGGGTTGGTCATCGGCGTGCCGATTGGTTTCCCGGCCAGCAACTCGTCCAGCGCCCGCTCGAGGTCGTTGACCGTCATCTCGGCCGTATTCCGGGGATTGTCCACGCCTCGGCCCGTGTACACGAGCTTACGCTGACGGTCGAAGACGTAGAAGTGCGGGGTTCGGAGCGCGCCATACGCCCGCGCCACCTCCTGGGACTTGTCTCGCGCGTAGACCCACGGGAAGCGCTGCTGGTGCATTCGCTCCACCATATGCGCGAAGTCGTCGTCCGGATGCGTCTGCTCGCTGTTGGCGTTGATGCCGATAAAGGCGACCCCCTTGTCGCGAAAGCGCTCGACCGTCTTGCGGGTCACTTCATCCGAACCGAGGACATACGGGCAGTGGTTGCAGGTAAAGAACACGACCAGCGCGTTCGCCCCCGCAAAGTCCGCCAGGGCGTACGTCTTTCCGTCGGTCGCTGGAAGCGTGAAGTCCGGGGCCTGTGTGCCGATCGGAAGTGTGAATGACATGATGCTCCTCCCCTCCAGTTGTGGCCACGCGTTCGCGTGCAGGAAGCGCCGGCCGCCCCGCGCCACTCGCCCGCCGCTACCCCCGGCGCAGCGCGGCCGCGATCTCCACCATTTCGCCGACGAACCGCCAGGACTTGGGCACGCTGCCCCGCACGGCTGCCGCCAGCCGCGCGGTGAGATCGGGCTGCGATCGCTCCCAGTTCCAGTCGCCAGCGTGAGACCAACACAGACGTTACCCGCGGTACGAATCGGTGTCAAGGAGAGTGGACGAGAGAGTATGTCAAACCGGGGGCAAAGGCGACAGCGGGCGATTGAGCTGATACCATGGCCGCGCCATGGATGTGGCCGTCGCGCCCGACGCCTACCTGGTCTACGTCTGGATCCGGGCCATCCATCCGCTTCTCTGGCGGCGCTTCCTGGTCCGGACCGATAGCACGCTCGCCGACCTGCACTGGGTCTTCCAAATCGCCTTCGGCTGGACCGGCTTCCACCTC
>CAVQPC010000096.1:0-74921 GCA_963714585.1 uncultured Methylomirabilota bacterium | reverse complement strand
GTGATGGTCTCGATGTGCTTGTCGTTGATCGTCACGCCCTGCAGGCGGTAGACCTCCTGGATCTCGTTGACGAGGTACTTCTGCAGTTCCTTCTCGCCGAGGACCGCCAGGATGTCGTGCGGGTTGCGCGGGCCGTCCATCAGGGGATCGCCGGCGCGCACGCGTTCGTTCTCCTGCACGGCCACGTGCACGCCGCGCGGGATTTCGTACTCGGCCGGCTCGGACGCCGAGTCGTCCGGGCACGACCATCACCTTGCGGCGGCCCTTGACGATGCCGCCGAACTTGACCGTGCCGTCGATGGCGCTCATCACCGCGGGGTCGCGCGGCTTGCGGGCCTCGAACAGCTCGACGACCCGCGGCAGACCGCCGGTGATGTCCTTCGTCTTGGTCGTCTCGCGCGGGATCTTGGCCAGGACGTCGCCGGCGAACACCTCTTCGCCGTCGCGCACCATGAGGTGCGCGCGCGACGGCATGTGGTACCGCCGCGTGCTGCCGTCCGGCAGCTTGACTTCGATCGTCGGCTGCTTCTTCTCGTCCGGCGAGTCGACGATGATGAGCGCGACATGCCGGTGACTTCGTCCACTTCTTCGTGGACGGTCATGCCCTCGATGATGTCCTTGAAGCGGATCTGGCCCTTGCCGTCCGTGAGGATCGACACGGTGTACGGATCCCATTCCGCCAGGACCGTGTTGGCTTCGACGTGCTGGCCGTCGCGCACCTTCAGACGCGCGCCGTACACCAGCGTGGTGCCGCTCGCGGTCGCGGCCCTTGTCGTCCTGGATGATCAGCGAGCCGTTGCGGTTCATGACCACCAGGTTCTGCGAGCCGTCGGGCCTGCGGGCGCCCTTCGACGAACTGCAGGTCTCGTGGAACCTGACCGTGCCGGCGTGCCCGGACTCGAGCGTGGACTGCTCGGCGACGCGCGACGCCGTGCCGCCGATGTGGAACGTGCGCATCGTCAGCTGCGTGCCCGGCTCGCCGATGGACTGGGCGGCGATGACGCCGACGGCCTGGCCGAGTTCGACCAGGCGCCCCGTCGCCAGGTCGCGCCCGTAGCACCGCGCGCACACGCCGCGCCGCGACTCGCAGGTCAGCACCGAGCGGATCTTGACGCGCTCGATGCCCGAGTCCTGGATGGTCGACGCCAGCTCTTCGGTGATCTCGCGGTTCGCCTCGCAGATCGTCTCGTCCGTGAACGGGTCGGCCACGCGCTCGAGCGCCACGCGGCCGATGATCCGGTCGCGCAGCGGCTCGATCGTCTCGCCGCCTTCGATGATGGCCTGCGCCTCGATGCCGTCCAGCGTGCCGCAGTCGTCCTCGTGGATGATCACGTCCTGCGCCACGTCGACCAGACGGCGCGTCAGGTAGCCCGAGTCGGCCGTCTTCAGCGCCGTGTCGGCCAGGCCCTTGCGGGCGCCGTGCGTCGAGATGAAGTACTGCAGCACGGTGAGGCCTTCACGGAAGTTCGACGTGATGGGCGTCTCGATGATCTCGCCCGACGGCTTCGCCATGAGGCCGCGCATGCCGGCCAGCTGGCGGATCTGCTGCTTGCTGCCGCGGGCGCCGGAGTCGGCCATGACGTAGACGGCGTTGAACTTGTCGCCCTCGCGGTCGGTCGTCTGCATCCCGCCGAACATCTTGTCGGCGATCCGCTCGGTGACGTCGGACCAGATGGCGATGACCTTGTTGTAGCGCTCGCCGTTGGTGATCGCGCCTTCGAGGTACTGCTGCTCGACGCGGATCACTTCCTGGCGCGCCCCGTCGACCAGCGCCTCCTTCTCGGCCGGCACGATCAGGTCGTCGATGCCGATCGACAGGCCCGACTTGCGTCGCGTAGAGGAACCCGAGGTCCTTCAGGCTGTCGAGCATCTTGACGGTCAGCTCGAGGCCGAAGCGCAGGTAGCAGGTACTGCACCACCTGCTGGAGGCCCTTCTTCTTCAGCAGGCCGTTGATGAACGGCATCTCCTTCGGCAGCGCGTCGTTGAGGATGACGCGGCCGACCGTCGTGTTGATGACCTTGCTCGCCACCGTCTGCACCTCGGTGTGCAGCACGTCCTGGTCGTCGCGCGACGCGGTCAGGTCGAGCAGGTCGCCCGTGTAGCGCAGGCGGATCGGCGTCAGCGTCTCGACCTCGCCCGCGTGCAGCGCGAGCAGCACGTCGTCGATCGACGCGAACGCGCGGCCCTTCGCCGCGGGCGCCCGGCTTGGCCTTGGTCAGGTAGTAGCACCCGAGCACGATGTCCTGCGACGGCACCGCGATCGGCGCGCCGTTGGCCGGCGACAGCACGTTGTTCGACGACATCATCAGCACGGAGGCTTCGATCTGCGCCTCGGGCGACAGCGGAATGTGCACCGCCATCTGGTCGCCGTCGAAGTCGGCGTTGAACGCCGTGCAGACCAGCGGGTGGATCCGGATGGCCTTGCCTTCGACCAGCAGCGGCTCGAACGCCTGGATGCCGAGGCGGTGCAGCGTCGGGGCGCGGTTCAGCAGCACCGGGTGCTCGCGGATGACCTCTTCGAGGATGTCCCACACCTCGGGCCGCTGCTGCTCGACCATCTCCTTGGCCTGCTTGATGGTCTGCACCATCTGCCGCTCTTCGAGCTTGTTGTAGATGAACGGCTTGAACAGCTCGAGGGCCATCTTCTTCGGCAGGCCGCACTGGTGCAGCTTCAGCTCGGGCCCGACGACGATGACCGAGCGGCCGGAGTAGTCGACGCGCTTGCCGAGCAGGTTCTGGCGGAAGCGGCCCTGCTTGCCCTTCAGCGTGTCGGACAGCGACTTCAGCGGCCGGTTGTTCGCGCCGCGCAGCACGCGCCCGCGGCGGCCGTTGTCGAACAGCGCGTCGACGGCCTCCTGCAGGATGCGCTTCTCGTTCCGGATGATGACGTCCGGCGCCTTCAGCTCGATGAGCTTCTTCAGCCGGTTGTTCCGGTTGATGACGCGGCGGTAGAGGTCGTTCAGGTCCGACGTCGCGAACCGGCCGCCGTCGAGGGGCACCAGCGGCCGCAGCTCGGGCGGAATCACCGGGATGACGTCCAGGATCATCCACTCGGGCTTGTTGGTCGACTTGCGGAACGCGTCGACGACCTTCAGGCGCTTGGCGTACTTCAGCTTCTTCTGCGCGGACTGCTCGACGCGCATCTTCTCGCGCAGTTCGCAGCGCCATGCTTCTCGACGTCGACGCGGCGCAGCAGTTCCTTGATCGCCTCGGCGCCCATCTGCGCCTTGAACCGGTGCCCGTAGTCCTCGCGCGCCTTCCGGAACTGCTCCTCGTTGAGCAGCTGGTTCTGCTTGAGGTCCGTGTCGCCCGGGTCGACGACCACGTACGCCTCGAAGTAGAGGACGCGCTCGAGGTCGCGCAGCGAGATGTCGAGCAGGTGGCCGATGCGGCTCGGCAGCCCCTTGAAGAACCAGACGTGGCTCACCGGGGTCGCCAGCGTGATGTGGCCGAGGCGCTCGCGGCGCACCTTGGCCTGCGTCACCTCGACGCCGCACTTGTCGCAGATCACGCCGCGGTGCTTCATGCGCTTGTACTTGCCGCAGAGGCACTCCCAGTCGGTGATCGGGCCGAAGATCTTCGCGCAGAACAGGCCGTCGCGTTCGGGCTTGAACGTGCGGTAGTTGATGGTCTCCGGCTTGGTCACCTCGCCGTGCGACCACGACAGGATCTTGTCCGGCGACGCCAGGCTGATGCGGATGGCGTCGAAATCCGCCATCAACGAACCCTTCGTGTCGAAGCTTGGTCTCATGGGTGCGATTACACCTCTTGCAGAACCGGCTCGGCCGAGGGCTCGGGCTCCTCAGGCGGCTGCGGCTTCTTCTTGGTCTTCAGCAACTCCACGTCGAGGCAGAGCGACTGGAGCTCGCGGATGAGCACGTTGAACGACTCGGGCAGTCCCGGGGTGAACGACGCGTCGCCCTTGACGATGGCCTCGTAGATCTTCGCGCGGCCGGTCACGTCGTCCGACTTCGCCGTGAGCAGCTCCTGGAGGATGTGCGCGGCGCCGTACGCCTCGAGCGCCCAGACCTCCATTTCGCCGAACCGCTGACCGCCGAACTGCGCCTTGCCGCCCAGCGGCTGCTGCGTGATCAGCGAGTACGGCCCGATCGAGCGGGCGTGAATCTTGTCGTCGACCAGGTGCGACAGCTTCAGCATGTAGATGTAGCCGACCGTCACGTCCTGCTCGAACGCTTCGCCCGTCATGCCGTCGAACAGCTGCGTCTTGCCCGCTGCTCGGCAGGCCGGCCTGCTCGAGCCAGCTCCTTGATCTCCTCCTCGGTCGCGCCGTCGAAGACGGGCGTCGCGAAGTAGAGCCCGAGCGCGTGGGCCGCCCAGCCGAGGTGCGTCTCGAGGATCTGGCCGACGTTCATACGGGACGGAACGCCGAGCGGGTTCAGCACGATCTCGACCGGCGTGCCGTCCGGCAGGTACGGCATGTCCTCCTCGGGGAGGATGCGCGCGATGACGCCCTTGTTGCCGTGGCGGCCGGCCATCTTGTCGCCGACCGACAGCTTGCGCTTCATCGCGACGTAGACCTTGACCAGCTTGATCACGCCCGGCGGCAGTTCGTCGCCGCGGCGGATCTTCTCCTTCTTCTCCTCGAAGACCTGGCGGATCACCTCGACCTGGCGCTCGGTCCGCTCCTCGAGCGTCGCGCAGATCGTTCTCGAGCCGCGCGATCGTCGGCCGGCGAGCTTGGCGCGGACCATCGCCGTGTACGGCAGCGCCGCCAGCACCTCGGCGGTCAGCGCGCGTGCCCTTCTTCAGCAGGCGCTCGCGGCCGTCGTCGTCGTAGAGGTCGGAGCGGAGCGTCTGGCCCTGCAGCATGATGACGACCCGCTTCTTCACTTCGTCGTGAAGGATGCGGACCTCGTCCTGCAGGTTCTTCTCCATCATCTCGAGCTCGTCGGCCTCGATGGCCTTGGCCCGGTCGTCCTTCTCGATGCCCTTGCGCGAGAAGATCTTGACGCCGACGATGATGCCCTCGATGCCGGGCGGGCAGATCAGCGACGCGTCGCGCACGTCGCCGGCCTTCTCGCCGAAGATCGCGCGCAGCAGCTTCTCTTCCGGCGTCAGCTGCGTCTCGCCCTTCGGCGTGACCTTGCCGACCAGGATGTCGCCCGGCTTGACCGACGCGCCGATCCGGATGATGCCGCTGTCGTCGAGGTCGCGCAGGAACGTCTCCGACACGTTCGGGATGTCGCGCGTGATCTCCTCGGGCCCGAGCTTCGTGTCGCGCGCCTCGATCTCGAACTCCTCGATGTGGATGGACGTGTAGTAGTCGTCCTTCACCATCCGCTCGGACACGAGAATCGCGTCTTCGAAGTTGTAGCCGCGCCACGGCATGAACGCCACGAGCACGTTGCGGCCGAGCGCCAGCTCGCCCAGTTCCGTGCACGGGCCGTCGCCCATGATCTGGCCCTTGTGCACCTTCTGCCCGACCTTGACGATCGGCTTCTGGCTGATGCACGTGTTCTGGTTCGAGCGCTTGAACTTCGTCAGGTTGTAGATGTCGGCGCCCATCTCCTTGCCGGCGTCCTCGTCGCCGTGCACGCGCACGACGATGCGCTGCGAGTCGACGTAGTCGACGGTGCCGGCGCGCCGGGCCACGACCACCGCGCCGGAGTCGCGGGCCGTGATGTACTCCATGCCGGTGCCGACGAAGGGCGCCCGGGCGCGGAGCAGCGGCACGGCCTGGCGCTGCATGTTCGATCCCATCAGCGCGCGGTTCGCGTCGTCGTGCTCGAGGAACGGGATGAGCGACGCGGCCACCGACACCAGCTGCTTCGGCGACACGTCGATGAACTGCACGCTGTCGCGCGGCGCCAGGATGAAGTTGCCGGCCTGGCGCGCGTTGACGCGGTCGTCGCGCAGCCGGCCGTTGTCGTCGACCGCCACGTTGGCCTGCGCGACGATGTACTGGTCTTCTTCCCACGCCGACAGGTAGAACGGGATGCGGCTCGACTTCGATGCCCTTCTTCGCCCGCTTCTTGCCGCCGCCGGCGTCCTCGACGACCTCGTCGGCCTCCACCATCTCGCCGACCTTGTAGCTTGCTCGTGCCGGCGTTGGTGATCACCACGTAGTCGACGATCCGGCCGTCCTTGACCTTGCGGTAGGGCGACTCGATGAAGCCGAACTCGTTGATCCGCGCGTAGCGACGACAGCGACGAGATCAGGCCGATGTTCGGACCTTCCGGCGTCTCGATCGGGCAGATGCGGCCGTAGTGCGTCGGGTGCACGTCGCGGACCTCGAAGCCCGGCGCGCTCGCGCGACAGGCCGCCGGGCCCGAGGGCCGACAGGCGGCGCTTGTGCGTGACTTCCGACAGCGGGTTGGTCTGGTCCATGAACTGCGACAGCTGCGACGACCCGAAGAACTCGCGAATCGCGGCCATGACCGGCTTCGCGTTGATCAGGTCGTGCGGCATGGCCGTCGCCATTTCCTGGTAGACGGACATCTTCTCCTTGATCGCCCGCTCCATGCGCACCAGGCCGATGCGGAACTGGTTCTCGAGCAGTTCGCCGACCGACCGGACGCGGCGGTTGCCGAGGTGGTCGATGTCGTCGACGAACGCCGGGTTCTTCCGCAGCTTCAGCAGGTAGCGGATGACCTCGTAGAAGTCCTGCGGGTGCAGGATCTTCTCTTCGAGGGGCGTGGTCACGCCGAGCTTCGTGTTCAGCTTGAGGCGGCCGACCCGCGAGAAGTCGTACTTCTGCGGGTTGAAGAACATGTTCTCGAAGAGCGACCGCGAGCTGTCGAGCGTCGGCGGGTCGCCGGGGCGCAGGCGCCGGTAGATCTCGATGAGCGCCTCTTCGTGCGTCCGGATCGGCGTCCTTGCGCAGCGTGGCGGCGATCGTCGGCCCGACCTCGTCGCGGTCGGGGAAGAACACCTCGAGGCGATCGACGTCCTTCTCCTGGGCGATGGCGACGATGCGGTGCGTGACCTCCTCGTTGGCCTCGAGGATGATCTCGCCGGTCTCGGGGTCGACGATGTCCGTGGCCGCGAACGCGCCCTCGCGCTCGGCCTCGTCGATCTTGACCGCCTCGACGCCGGCGTGGCGCAGGGCCTTGACGGCCGACGCGCGTGATCTTGCGGCCCTTGTGGATGACCGTCTCGGTGCCGGGGATCGCGATGTCCTCGCCGGCGCGCAGGCCCGACCAGGCTGTCGGCCACGCTCCAGTAGACAGCGCGCCCTGCTGCAGGTAGATCCGGTCCACCGTGTAGAACGTGCGGACGATCTCGTCGGCGGCGCGCAGCCCGAGGGCGCGCAGGAACACCGTGGCCAGGAACTTGCGCTTGCGGTCGATGCGCACGTAGAGCAGGTTCTTGGCGTCGTACTCGAACTCGACCCACGACCCGCGGTACGGGATGACCTGCGCCACGTAGAGGTTCTTGTCTTCCGAGTGGAAGAACGCGCCCGGCGACCGGTGCAACTGCGAGACGATGACGCGCTCGGTGCCGTTGATGATGAACGTGCCGTTCTCGGTCATCAGCGGGATGTCGCCGAAGTAGACCTCCTGCTCCTTGATGTCGCGGATGGTCTTGGCGCCCGTCTCCGGGTCCTTGTTCCACACGACGAGGCGGATGGTCACCTTGAGCGGCACGGCGTAGGTCATGCCGCGCTCCTGGCACTCGTCGACGTCGTACTTGTGCTTCAGGCCGACGGTCGTGCCGCAGACGTCGCACACGTCGCCGATGCGCCTCGTTCGATCCGGCCGCACTGCGGGCACAGCACCTCGCGATCGCCGTACGGGTCGATGATGAGCTGGTGGCCGCAGCCCGCGCACGGCTTGCGCAGGTGCTGCAGGCCCTGGAGCCGGCTGCACTTGCACTCCCAGTTCCCGATGGAATACTCGATGAACTCGAGCGAGGAGTTCTCCCGGAAGTCGCTGATCGGGAACACGGACTTGAACACCGACTGCAGGCCGATGTCTTCCCGCTCGTTCGGGAGCCGGTTCATCTGCAGGAACCGTTCGTACGACCGCTTCTGGATCTCGATCAGGTTCGGGATCGGAACCGTGGTCTTGATCTTCGAGAAGTCGATGCGCTCGCGATAGACGTTCTTCGGAAGGCTGTACATGCTGCTCTCGGGACTAGGGCCTGGACGCATCCGGCACGCAGCGGCACGCCGCCGCACGATGTGCCGGCCAGGCAAAGGACGTTTCAGGGGCGCGCGCCCGGCAGTCGGACCCGCGCCCCACAACCCGTATCGAACGCCCGACCGACTACTTGACGTCGACCTTCGCGCCGACTTCTTCGAACTTCTTCTTGATCGCCGCGGCCTCGTCCTTCGTCACGCCTTCCTTGATGGGCTTCGGCGCGCCTTCGACGAGATCCTTGGCTTCCTTCAGGCCCGAGGCTGGTGACCTCGCGGACGACCTTGATGACGTTGATCTTGTTGCCGCCGACGTCGGTCAGGATGACGTCGAACTCGGTCTTCTCCTCGACCGGAGCCGCCGCCGCCGCGCCCGCCGCCCGCCGGCATCGCCATCGGCATCGCCGCGGCCGCCGACACGCCCAGTTCCTGCTCCAGCGCCTTCACGAGCTGCGACAGCTCGAGCACGGAGATGTTCTTGATGTAGTCAACCACCTGCTGCTGATTCAGTTCGGCCATTGCAGTCTTTCTCCTCGTAGCGTCAGAAGTGCCGAGGACCGGCGGGGATGTCGGCCCTCAAAGCGTCGGTCCTCGTTACTCCCCTTGTTTCTTCTTCTCCACCTGCGCCAGCACGTTCATCGAGATCGCGCGGCGCGGCGTTCAACACGCTCACCAGCTGCACCATCGGTGCCTGCAGCACGAACAGCAGCTTGGCGTACAGCTCGGGCTTGCCCGGCAGGTTCGCGAGTTCGGTCACCTCGGCCGCCTGGATCTGGCGGCCCTGGACCACCGCGCCCTTGATGCTGAGCACCGGCGCGGTCTTCATGAACGTCGTCAGCACCTTGGCCAGCGCCACCGGATCGGTCCCGGTGTACGCCACCGCCGTGGTGCCCGTGCACTGCTGGCCCAGCGGCTCGAAGGCCGTGCCCTTGAAGGCCCGCCGGGCGAGCGTGTTCTTCACCACCCGGTAGCGGCCCTTCGCGGCCCGCACCTGGCGGCGCAATTCCGTCACCTGGGGCACGTTCAGCCCCTTGTAGTCGAGGAGGATCGCGCTCTGCGCGACCTTCAACTCGGATTCGAGCGTCGTCAGCTCGGTCTGTTTTTCAGCTCTCGTGAGTGCCATAGCCTGTGTCCTGATTCCGCGGCCCTAGCGGCGCGCCGCCTCAACGGTCGTGGGATCAATCGTGATGCCCGGGCCCATCGTCGACGACATGGTGACACTCTTGACGTACTTGCCCTTCGCCGCCGCGGGCTTGGCCTTGATGATGCTGTCGACCAGGGCGTGCGCGTTCTCGATCAGGCGGTCGGTCGCGAACGAGACCTTGCCCACCGGCGCGTGGACGATCCCGGTCTTGTCGACGCGGAACTCCACCTTGCCGGCCTTGATCTCGCGCACGGCCTTCGCGATGTCGACCGTGACCGTGCCCGTCTTGGGGTTGGGCATGAGACCGCGGGGACCCAGCACCTTGCCGAGCTTGCCGACGGCGCGCATCATGTCGGGCGTGGCGACGACGGCCTCGAAATCCATCCAGCCGCCCTGGATCTTCTCGACGAGCTCTTCGCCGCCCACCGTGTCCGCGCCGGCCTCCTGGGCCTCTTTCTGCTTCTCGCCACCGGCAATGACCAGCACCTTCTTGGTCTTGCCGAGGCCGTGCGGCAACACAACCGTGCCGCGCACCATCTGATCGGCGTGCTTGGGATCGACGCCGAGCCGGATGGCCATTTCGACCGTCTCGTCGAACTTCGCGTATTTCAGCTTCTGGACCAGTCCGCGACCTCGCGTACATCTCTCGCGGTTACGACTCCTACACCATCATGGTGGCAACCGGCCGTTGTCACCGCGGGGGATAGGGTTGCGTCATGGGTGCTCCCTCTTTCTCCGCCGTGGTCCTCACCCTGAATGAGGAAATCCACATCCGGGACTGTCTCACCCATCTGATGTGGTGCGAGGAGCGAATCCTGGTCGACATGTACAGCACAGATCAGACGAGGGAGAGAGCACAGGACCTCGTCACGAGAACCATCCTGCACGAGCCCCTTCCCATCTTTGAGTCTGCCCGGAACCGGGGATTCGAGTTGGCAAGCGGGGACTGGATCCTCGTGGTGGACGCCGACGAGATCATTCCGCAGGTCCTGGCCCAACGGCTGCGCCAGGAGGCAGAGGCGGCCCCCCCGGATGTGACGGGCTTCTGGATTCCCCGGATGAATTACTGTTTCGGCCGGCCCCTCCGGCATGCCGGGGGGTTCCCCGATTACCAGCTCCGCGCCTTCCGCCGGAGAGCAGGACAGTATCCCGAGCGTCTGCATGGCGCGCCGGTTGTGCACGGGAAGACACTCCAGCTATCGATTGAAGAGGGCGCGTGGATCCTACACCTCCGGAAAAACGCGCACATCGGGGATCTCCTCCGTAAGTGGGATGTCTATGCGGCAACAGAAGTCCGAAGCCGTCTGGCGGCCGGTGGGGGATTTCCGGGGCCCCTGGCCATGCTCTGGGCGTTCCTCTCAGCATTCCGATTCCGCTTCTTCGGCCTGCAAGGGTACCGGGACGGAATGGCAGGCCTGGTGCTCAGTGTACTCTTCGCCTTTTACCGCTTCGACGTCGAGGCCAAAACCTGGGAGGCGGCAGGCTGCGGAACAGAATGGGATGCAGAAGTCCACCGCCTCCGCTCGCTCCCACGGGCGGTCTGGGCCCTCGCCATCGAGGGGGGGCGGCGTCTCTGGAGGCGGTGAGGATGCGAGACATGCGGATCCCTCCCGTCTTCCTGGAGGCATCCGCCGTCCGAACGGATCCTGATGGGGGCCCAAGCGCATGAGCGAGCTCCGCGTCGGAGTCGTCATCCCGGCCTACAATGCGGCACCAACCCTGGCCCGTGCCCTGCGAAGCGTCCTAGATCAGGATCCTCCGCCCGAAGAGGTGATTGTGGTGGACGATGGGTCGGGGGATGAGACAGCGATCGTCGCCCGGGAGTTTGGGGATGTGGTCTACCTCCGGCAGTCGAACCTCGGACCCTCGGCGGCCCGAAACCGTGGATGGAGCCAACTCAAGACGGAAGCGGTGGTATTCCTCGATGCGGACGATTTCCTCCTTCGCGGAGGACTCTCTGTGCGCCGGAATCTCCTCGCAGGTGGGGAAACCCTCTGGGCCTACACCGAAGGGTTCCTGGAAGACGGCTCCGGTAGCCGCTGGCACTTCTCCGCGTCCTACCCGCCCGGGGGACAGGAAGGAGGGGGGCGCCTTCTGCCGGATCTGCTCTGCCGGAATTTCATCGGCACAAGCGGTACGATTGTCCGACGAGACGCTCTGGAATTCGTCGGTGGGTTCGACGAGTCCACGCGGTGGATGGAGGACTGGGACCTCTGGCTCCGGCTGGCAGTGCGCCATCCTGTCCGGTTCTCCTCCACGCCAACGTTTGTCCAGAGGCTGGGGCCCAATACCCTCTCCTCCGACCGGGAGGCGATGATCCAGATGCGCTACCGCGTGCTCGTGAAATTTCAGCGGCTCTTTCCGAGGGAGGTGTCGACCGCGGGTGCGAGGGCGCGCCTCTCGGTCGCCGACGCTCACAACTGGTTCGGATACGCCTTCGCCGAGACGGGCCGGTGGCGACAGGCCCGCCCCTATCTCTGGACCTCTGTGCGATTGTGGCCCGCCCAGCGCCGGGCGTGGTGGCTTCTGCTCCGGAGTTTCGTTGCTCCCCAGGACCCGGCGGGCCCCGAGCGGCCGTCGCACCACCGCTCGGCTCCCTCCGCGCCTCGCCACCCAAGGAGAGCGAGCGAAGAATGAGCGAGCGCCACGTCGTAGCGGCCACGCCCTATCAGGAGAACGCCTCTCTTTACACCGGCCCGTCCCGTGACGCCACCGCCGAGTGCCGATTCTCCGCCACGCTTCCGCTGATCCTGGAGGAGCACCCGCACGCCGTTCTCGATATCGCGTGCGGGCGGGGCGAATTCCTAGGTCGGATTCCCGACGCGATTCGGCGGAGCGGGATTGACTCCCTCCCCTCGGGCGAGATCCTGCCAGGTATCGAGTATGTTCAACGCGACATTGCACAGGGACTCCCGTGGGGCGATGGGCAGTTCGACGCAGTCTTCGCTGGAGAGATCATCGAACATCTCCTAGACACCGTCGCCTTCCTGAGGGAATGCCACCGCGTCCTGCGACCCGGTGCTGTCCTCGTCCTCACGACGCCAAATCTCGCATACTGGCGCAACCTTCTCCAGTGGTTCCGGCAGCAGCAATTCTTCTTTGTGGACCACGACGCGGCTGGGAACGGCCACGTCCGATACTTCGCGCCCCGCACACTCCAGGCGGGCCTCGTCGATGCCGGATTCCGGGTGGAACGACTGTTCTCCGTAGGTGACCTGCCGACCTCTGAAAATCCCCTGTTGCGAGGCACAGGACGGGTAGTCGGCTGGCTTCTGCCCATGCGGAATCTCACCCTCGTAGCAAAAGCCCGACGGGTGGTTAACGGGCAGTTCCAGCCGCAGACACTCAGGGCCGCTCCACCTTCCCCCTCCCCAGATGCGGGTCGAATAGGATGACGACAGATAGCACGGTCGTAATTGTTAGCTTCAACACACGCGACCTGACCGTCCGAGCGACGGAAGCGGCATGCGAGGCGGCAAGAGGTCACCAGGTGAGGCTAGTCGTGGCCGACAACGGGTCCACGGACGGGACACCCGAAGCAATACGCTCTGCATACCCTGGAGTGGAGGTGACGGTATATCCGGACAATCCTGGCTATGGCACCGCATTGAATCGCGCCTTCCAGCAAACATCGCAGGGGACCTGCCTGGCATTGAACTCCGACATCATGCTTTATCCAGATGCCCTCCGGATCCTGGCCGATTTCCTCGAGGGGCACCCGGAGTGCGGCCTGGTGGGCCCGGCCCTCATCTATCCCGACGGGCGGCCTCAGCCGTCGGCCAAGCGCTTCCCCGGCCTGGCCTTCGCCGTCGCGGAGATTCTCTGCCTTAACGACCTTTTCCCGCGCAATGGGCTGGTCCGCCGGTTCTACTACAAGGACCAGGACCTGGCAAACCACCCTTGGGTTGACACGGTCTCCGGGGCAGCTATGCTCATCAGGGGCGAGGCCTTCCGGCGAATCGGCGGCTTCGATGAGGGCTTCCGGATGTACTTCGAAGAAACCGACTTCTGCCGGCGACTCCACGACGCGGGTTACCGCGTGGCCTTCTGCCCCCAGGCGACGGCGGTCCACTGGCACGGGGCCAGCACCCTTCAGACCTCGGTGCGCCAGGTCGAGTACTACCTGAGTTACATCCGTTTCTTTCGGAAGCACTACGGGATCGGGCAGGCTCGCATCCTGGCGATGGCAGTGGGCGTGAGCACCGTGTTACGAATGGTGGCACTTCTCCTCAAGTATCCGCCACTTTCCCAGCAGGGCCGATCGATCCTGCGGTCTAAACTTTCTGCCTGCTGCCGTCTACTCGGCAACCTGTTGCGGCGGGCGACTCCCCGGGCATCGACGGGGGTGCTGCCGTGAGGGTGATCATGGTGGAGACCGGCGGGTGGGGCGGCATCGCGCACTACACTTGGAGCCTCTGCCAGGCCATGGCCCGGACCGGCATAGAGGTCGTCCTGTACACGAACGAGGTATACGAGCTCGAGGGCGTGCCCCGGGCATTCGACACCCGTTCGTGCTTTAGGGCGGCGGACCCCTACCCTCGGGCCGTCTGTCGGTTCTGGCGCAAGCTCCGCGCCGATGCCCCCGATATCGTGCACGTGCAAAGCCTCCTATCCACGCGACTCGATGGACTTCTCTGGTGGCTCTTGCACCGGCCGTGGCCCATGGTCTTCACGGTGCACAACCTCCACAGCCACGAGCGGTCCGCCTGGGACGACTGGACCATCTGGCGCCTCATCCGCACGGGCGACGCCCTCGTGGTCCACACGCAAGAGAGCGCGGACCTCGTTGCGACTCGGGTCGGGCCCCGTCCCCACGTTCGGGTCATTCCCATTGGCGACTTCAGCTTTTTCGTCCCAGCAACCCCCTGGTCCCGCGAAGAGGCGAGGGTCCGGCTTGGTCTCCCCCTCAAGAGGCCGCTCCTCCTGGCCTTTGGCGCCATCCGCCCGTACAAGGGCTTGCTCGGTATCATTCGGGCCATGCCCCATGTGTTGAGTCGTGCCCCCGAGGCACATCTTGTGATTGCGGGTCCACTATTGGCAGGGGCAGAGAGCGAGTACTGCGCGGCCATCACAGAGTTGGGGATGGGTGCGAGCGTCCTGTTCCGTCCTGCCTATGTACCACACGAACTGGTGGGGGCCTACTTCGCTGCGAGCGACATAGCGGTGTTCAACTATCTGGAGGTTACAGACAGTGCGGCGTTGCGGCTCCCTTGCAGCCTGGGCACTCCCATCGTAGCGGCCAGCGTGGGAAGTTTCCGCGAGCTCCTCCGCGATGGGATCACGGCGCGGCTCGTCCCCCCGGATGATCCTCCTGCACTGGCGGGAGCCATCTTGGACCTCCTGGAGCATCCGGCACTTGCATCCCGCCTGACGGCCAACGCCCGTCGCCTGAGCCAGTCGGAGTGGTCGTGGGACGCCATTGCGGCTGCAACCGCCGAGCTCTATATGCGGGCCATGAACTCCCGGGGGCGTCGCCAATGCCATCGGCCAACACTCGGCCACCCGTAACGGGCAGCAGGGAGCGGCACCTGATGGCGGAGCCGATCCGGCGTAACGCTATGATGCACCTCAGCCCTTTATCCCAATTGCCTCGCTCCAGATGGCTTCTACCAGTCCTCCTGGTGGCCTCTGGAGGAGCGTTGCGCATTTGCGGAGTAACATTTGGTCTTCCATTGACGGGGGCGCATCCCGACGAGACGAAGATCGTAAGCACTGCCCTTCGGTTTGGGTATGGAGATCTCAATCCTCACTCCTTTCTCTATCCGTCGCTGTTCTACTATCTCACCTCGGCAGGCTTCGGGATGCTCTATGCCGGGGGACGTCTTTGGGGGCTCTTTTCGTCCCTCGCCGCCTTCAAGTGGCAGCTCTTCACGGATCCATCGCCCTTCTACCTTGCCGCGCGCATTCTCTCCGTCGGGCTGGGCACGATCACCGTACTCTTCACGTATCGATTGGGTGCGGCGCTGGGGGGACGGCCTGCCGGGTTGGTGGCGGCCTTGCTTATGGCAGCAAATCCCCTCCATGTTCGCAACTCACACTTCGCAACCATGGACGTCCCCATGACGGCCTTTTCCACCCTTGCCATGCTCCATACGGTCCGCGCCAGCCGGCGCGGGGCAGAACGCGACTTTCTCCGGGCTGGAATCTGCTACGGGCTTGCCGCCTCCACGAAATATCCGGGCGTGTTACTCCTCCCCGCTCTTTTGGCCACGGCCGTTTGGCCGGAGGGGGAGGCTGTGCGGGTTCCGGCGTCAGCACGATGTGGTCGGGTATGCCTTGCGCTCCTCGGAGCCGGCGTCGCGTTGATCCTCACCTCTCCCTTCCTGCTCCTTGACTGGCCCGCTGCCATTCGGGACCTCCGCTACCTGAGGAGCATCGGTGTCACCGGGTGGTTTGGCGACTCCGGTGAGCCGGCCTGGCGCTATCATTTGGATTTTTCCCTCTATTACGGTCTCGGACTGTCGTTTCTTGCGATGTTAGTGGCGGCCATGACGCGTTTGATCCTACGGAGAGACAGAGCAGGATTATCGGTGGCCGCGGGGGGCATAGCCTACTTCGCCTTCATGGGGACCGGCCGGCTAGCGTTCTCGCGGTACATGGTCCCGCTCATTCCAATACTGTGTGCCCTTGTGGCCACTCTTGCCGCCACGCCAAGAATGCGTGGGTGGGCCCAAACCCCGATCGGTCGCGTGGCACTGATCGGCAGCCTGGCGTCGGTCGTGGGCCCGCCGCTGTGCTGTGCCATTCAGCAAGATCACCTGCTCGCCCAAACGGACACCCGCGTGTTGGCGCGGAACTGGATCCTGGCGAATGTACCGTCCGGGGCAACCTTGGCACGGGTCGGACCACACTTCGAATTCTCATGGCTAGAGGTTCCGCTGAGTCGAACGGCCTGGGAGGGGAAGATTGCGAGCGCCACGATGGACGGGGGCGGGGAAATGGGCTGGAGGACCGCTCGGGAGATGCTGGCGGATCCTGAATTCCCTCCTCACCCGAACTATACCGTTGTAGATGCGCGCCGTCTGGCCGACATCGTCCGTGAGCCAAGCCTTCCCCTGTACGTCGCGATCCAGGAGCACACCCTCAGGAACTTCGCCTACGTGCGCCTGGGGGACCGGCGGACACTGGCCCAAAGTGCCACTCTCCTCTGGCAGGTCAATCCGGAACAGAAAGCCACCGCCGTCTATGAGATGCACGACGGAATTTTTGTGCCCTTCGACCGATTCGATGGCGTGACACGTCCCGGTCCAGCCATACGGATTTATCGACTGCCATGAATGACATCAGTTCTGTCGGCGGGACCGCGAGGCTGCTCTGGGAGAAGAAGGACTGGGCCGCTTTGGCAGCCATCGTGGCGGGAGGCTTCTTCCTACGCCTTTGGATCCTCGGCGCCCATCCGCATATCGAGGCGGATGGGTACATGTACCTGAAGATTGCAGAGGCGGTGCGAGCAGGCAGAAGTCCATTCGATCCGTTGTTCCACCCGCTCTACCCTCTCCTAATCGCCGGGGCACAGTTCGGGATCAGCGACGCGGAACGGGCAGCTCGCTTGGTCTCAGTGGTCGCGGGGACCCTCATCATTATGTCCGCCGGGTCTCTTGCTAGCAGGCTGTTTGGTCCCCGTGTGGCGCTTGGCGCAATGCTGTTATCCGCCGTTCACCCTCTCCTTGTGCTCGCCTCAACCTACGTCCTCTCGGAGGCAACTTATAGCCTGCTCATCCTAACTGCGGCCGCACTCACCTTGCGAGCAACGGATCGAGGTGTGGGGTGGCTCATGGGTGCCGTTGGCCTGCTCTTGGGAGGGGCCTACCTGGTTCGGCCGGAAGGTCTCCTGTTGATTCCGGTCCTATTCCCCTGGTGGCTCATGCGCTCCAAAGCTCCGAAGCCAACCACCCGATTGGGATGGGCTGGGGTCGGCGCCGGAGCGGCCGGGGTGGTCGCTCTCCCGTACCTTTTGTATCTTCATGCCACATTGGGCGTCTGGACCCTCACAGGAAAGGCTCAACATAACCTTGCCTTGGATAGCGTAGTTGCGGGTGGCAAGACGGACTTATGGCTGCTTCTTCTTAACTTACCGGACACGCTATACCGGTATGGTCGTAACGTGTTCGTAGTGGACAAATACGTCTTGCCTGCCCTCTTCCCCGCGGGGGTCATGGTCCTTTTGGCGCTCGGACTTTTCGCCGCACGGCCACAGCGAGAGGAGCGCCGCGCCGTGGCCTTCCTTCTTTCGCTTTGGCTCCCAACCCTTGTGGTGCCTCTGTTTCATATTGAGACTCGCGTGTTCGCGCCCTATCTCCCCGCCGCCCTGGTGCTGGCGGCCCGCGGAGCATGCTGGCTTGGAGAACGCGTGCCGGCAACCGAAGGACGGCCCGCCCCCCCACGTGGCTCTGGTCGCCGAACTTGGCTGGTGCTTGCCGTGGTCAGCGCCCTTCTCCTCCCCCATGCCGTCCGCCCGATGCTCATCCGAGAGCCCCGCGAAACACTCTACCGGGAAGCTGCGATCTGGATCTCGAAGCACGTTCCGCAGGCCAAGCGGATCATGGACCGAAAGCCGTACATTGCGTACTATAGCGGCCGAGCTTTTGAGCCGATTCCTCCGCGAGGCGATGTCACCACAATCGTGGGGCTAGCCAGGCAGCGAGGGGTGGACCTGTTGGTGATCGATGTCGAACTGGTCTGGGGAGACCGGCCGGATATCTCGCAACTCACCTTCCCTGCGCTTGCTCCGCCAAGCCTAGAGCTGATACAGACTTTTCGCTCCCCCGACACTCTCGCTCTTCTCCTGTACCGGGTGAGGTCCCCGTGAGGGCGCCGATCGCAGTCCTTCAGATGGCCAATTTCGCCGATCGGCTCGGCGGGGGGGAAGAGAGCGTCTTGCTTCTCTTGCGCCACCTCGATCGCGAGCAAGTCCACCAATTCGTCGCTGCGCCCAGCGAGGGAGAAGTCCTGTGCCAGGCCAAGGCCCTCGGGCTCCCCAGCATTATCCTACCCGCTCCCCCCGTTGTTGGGTGGCGATTCTGGTCGCCAGCGGCTGCCACGCTCCGGATCTTCCGGTTTCTGCGTAGGCGTCCTGTGTCCCTCGTGCATGCCCACGGCTCTCGAGGCGCTCTCTATGCTGGGATCGCCTGCCGTCTCCTCGCGATTCCGCTGGTCTGGCACGTGCGGATCGCCGCCGCCGACCCACATCTGGACCGGCTCTTGGCCCGACTGGCTTCCCAGGTGGTGGCGATTTCAGATGCGGTCGCCACTCGGTTTGCCGGCCTGTCCACTAGGCGACCGGTTGTTGTGATCCCTAATGCCGTGGATGAAGCACCCTTCGCCGATCCCGCAACCGGAGAGGCCTTCCGTCGAACCCACCGCCTGGAAGGCCGCCCGCTCATCGCTATGGTGGCCCGCCTGTCACCGGAAAAGGGACAGGAGATCCTGCTGAACGCCCTGCCCCGGATCGTCGCGGCCCATCCGGATGTGGCCGTGCTTTTTGCGGGCGCCGGATCCTCCGCATACCAAGCGGCCCTGGCCGCCATGGCCGAGGCCCTTGGGGTGGGGTCGCGATGCTTGTGGCTCGGTCGGCTGGGATCGGTTGCGCCGGTCCTCCATGCTGCTGACCTTGTCGTTCTCCCTTCGACTGTGCTGCCCGGATGGGCCGAGGGGTTCGGGCGAGTTCTGGTAGAAGCTGCCCTGTGCGGCAAGCCGGCGGTGGCGACGCGAAGCGGAGGGATTCCAGAGGTAGTCCGCGATGGAGAGACTGGCCTTCTCGTGCCTCCCGGCGACGCCGAAGCACTCGCGGAGGCCCTCTCAGCCCTCCTGACGGATACTGATCGAAGGCGCCGGCTGGGACAGGCTGCGCAGAAGCATACCCGGGAGCGCTTCGGCGTCGAGGTGCACTGTCGCCGGGTGGCCGAACTGTATGTTGAGTTGATGTCGGCCACAGCTAGGAGCGGAGGCTCGGAGGCTCCTCGGTGAGGACGGAGCCGGACCGGCGAGGCGAGAGGCGTCCGGAGGAGGGTTCGTCGAGGCCCGGAGCGGGGCCATTGGCGGTCGAATGTGCAAACTGCTCGTGCCCGCGGGCTACACCGGTCCTCTGGGGGGAGGATCTGCTCTTTCACCTCCCCGGCCGGTTTGCCGTCGTGCGTTGCCAACAGTGCGGCTTCCACCAAAGCTGGCCGGGGATGACCGTGGAGATGCTTCAGCAGTACTACCCTAGAACGTACTACGGGCGCATCCCTCAGCCGGGGCGCATTCGTTATCGGTCGTTCCTGCTCAGGGTGGGGAGAGGTTTGTACCGCAAGATTCAACGCGGCGCTGCAACGAGCCGGCTCGCCTGTCTCTTGCCCCCATCATGGCTTGATCTCGCGCTGCCAGCCTGCCGGGCGCCGGGGAAACTTCTGGATGTAGGGGCAGGCTGGGGGCGCTTTGTCATCGGGTCAACCGGCATGGGATGGCAGGCTGAGGCCCTGGATTTCGGGCCCTTGGCGCTCCGGCTTGGGGAGCTCCTCGGCATCCCTGCGTATCAGGGGACGCTGGAGGAGAATCTTCCGAGCTTGCGGAGCCCGTACGATCTCATTAGCTTCAATCACGTACTGGAACATCTCCCGTCGCCATCCGAAACGCTCCGGGCATCCGAACAGGTGCTAGCCAATGGGGGCGTGGTGCGGATTCAGATCCCCTTGTGGCGCGCCGGTCTCGTCCGTCTCTTTGGGAAGTATTGGTCGGCCCTGGATCTGCCGCGCCATCGGTCGCACTTCCGTCCTTCGGATATCCGCCACCTGGCGAAGGGGGCAGGGTTCAATCGGATCCTGTACCTCCCCTGAAACCAGCACGCATCCTCTCTCCTTGACCTTGCGGCTGTGGCTTCGGGCGCACCCAAGGTTGGAAGGCTGCCAGGGCATCGGCTCAGTGGACAGCCACCTCCTTCGGGCCATGCTATACCCCTTCGGCTGGTCGATGGCCATGCTGGGGAGGCCGCTCGAGGCCACCTTCTACCTGATGAGGCAGTGAGGTCATGCGCGGACAAATAAGCGTCGTCATACTGGCTGGAGATCATCGCCGACACATCGGCCCGTGCCTGCGAACTGCACCCTGGGCGGACGAGATCGTGGTTGTCGATGACGGGAGTACCGACGGAACCCTAGATATCGCCCGATCCTTTCCCAACGTGCGAATTCTTCATCGCCGGTTGGACGGAAATTGGGCGGCTCAGATGAATTTCGGGATCGAGCAGGCATCAGGCGACTGGGTATTGCAGCTGGATGTAGACGAGCGCGTGCCACCGGAACTCGCCGCGGAGCTGCAGGAACTGGCCGGAAGGCCTGGCCTCAATGGGGTCGCCGTGAGAATTCTCGCAAACTTCCTCGGGGAGGTGATCGGCCATCAACGCACAAGTCGCTCCACGGTGCGGATGGTCCGAAAAGGCTGTGGGAAATTTGAGGATCGGCGGGTGCATGCCGAACTACAGGTGCAGGGCAACGTGGTCGTAGCGAACAATCCGCTCGTGCACCTGGGACCCTTTCCCACCGCGGAGAGCTTCTGGGTCAAGAACGCGCTCTATGCGCAGCTCGAAGCCAAGAACAACGTGGCCCACGGGGAGCGAATGGTCTCGGATTCCCCCTGGCCGGTCCTCTTTCATTGCCTCTTGAAGCCCCTCGGCGTGTTCATCAGAAAGTACTTCCTCGAGGGGGCGTGGCGGATGGGGGTGACGGGACTCCACTACGCGTTGATGCGGGCCATCGGATACTATATGGTATACCTGGCCACCTGGGAGATGGTGCGTGGGAGGCGCGACACGATTCACGCATACTGCACGGCTCGCGGAATCCCGTACCTAAATGACGATGAGGGGAAGGCAACAGAGCCACGAGGATGAGCCCCTCACCAGGGGAGACGGAGCACCGGCGAGAGCGATGCATCGGCGAGCCGTGTCCATGGGGATTCGGCCGCTATCCTCATCCTCAATCCCTGACAGCGCTGCGGCGAAGCGGTAGTCCTGCGCATGGGGAGCATATCCCAGGTCTCCGGTCGGGGCACGCCCAGAACCGCCAGGGAAGGAAAATGTTCTACCGACGCCAGTGTCTCTGCCTGCGGCCGGCACGCCTGAGGGATCCTGAAGGCGAACGGACAGGACTCGGGTCCGAGCCGTTCATGGACTCTGACGGCCAAGCACCAGGACGGGCGGCTAATGCCTGAGCGGCGGACCCATGGATCCCATTGAGATTCGACCCGGAAGCAGAGAGCGTCACCCGTGGGAGTTGGCCAGAGCCGCCTGTCTCTTGGGCATGCTGGAGAAACGGAAATTCGAGACGGTCGGAGATATCGGCGCAGGCGACCTGTTCTTCGCACGAGAACTGTTGAGCCGGCACCCGGCACGCTTTGTGGCAGTGGACAAGGGCTACAAGCGTGTCACCGAGCCGGACGGGATTCTCCTGCTCACGAGCCTGTCGGACGTCGCCGACAACAGCCTCGACCTGGCATTCCTGATGGATGTCCTCGAACATGCGCAGGATGACAGACAGCTTTCGGGAGAGGTGTTTCGGAAGCTCAAGCGTGGCGGGTGTCTTCTCCTTACGGTTCCGGGGCACGCGTTTCTGTTTTCAGCCCATGACGTCTTTCTCAGACATGTCAGACGATACAGCCGACACCAACTCCATGCATTGCTGCAGGGTCTCGACGCCGAGATTGAACAGTCGTTCCATTTTTTCACCTCACTCTTCCTAATACGATGCGGACAGATTCTTCTCGCGAAATTGCGGGTAAACGCTTTGGGAAGGGGAGCGGGCGGCTGGACCCTCCCTGCCGGTCATCCGGTAACGAGATGCCTGGTTGCGCTGCTCAAGGCGGATTTTGCCCTCAACAAACGACTGGCTTCGATTGGGCTCCAATTACCCGGGTTGTCCCTATGCCTGATAGCCAGGAAGGCGTCTGCCTCATAATTCCGTGCTACAACGAGCAGGCAAGGCTTGACATGGACAGGTTCGCCGCTGGTCCCGAGTCCTGTCATTTCCTTTTTGTCAATGACGGGTCGAGGGACCGCACGGCCGAGGTCATCGGGAAACGGGTGGGCAAACGAATCGCCCTGCTCGATCTCCCCCGCAACATGGGAAAGGCGGAGGCGGTCCGGGCCGGCATGCTGCACGCGTTGAGAACGCCCCCCATGAGCGGGATCCCATGGTTTGGCTACTGGGATGCAGATCTCGCCACGCCGCTCTCCGAGGTGCAGGCATTCCTGCGGTTCTGCCACCTCGGAGAGGAGAAAGTGGATTCGATCTGGGGAAGCCGGGTCTACCGGCTGGGAAGTTCAATCGAACGAAGCTACCTGCGACATCTGGCCGGGAGGCTCTTCGCGACTGCGGCGGGATTTCTGCTCAGGTTGCCAAGCTACGACTCCCAATGTGGAGCCAAGCTTTTTCGACTGGAGATCGTCGGGGCTGCATTTTCCGAGCCATTCATTACCCGTTGGCTTTTTGATGTCGAGCTGTTGATGCGGCTAAGGAATTTCACCATTGTAGAGTATCCCCTCAGGCAGTGGAGGGATGTCCCGGATCTCGCATCAGGATCGTGGCGATGACGCGACGCGTCCTTCCCGATCTGATCCGGATCCGGATGAAATACGGGAGGGTAAAGTGACGCCCGGCCCAAAGGGTGGCGTGAGACGGACGGAGACGCCGGCAGTGATGGGGCGGAGTATGCTAGGACCCTCCCCGGGTCGAGCCCGGTGCCTCTGATTGATATCGCTCCATCACAACAGGCACGATCGAGGCATGGGGGTGTAGCGTTGGTCCTTGCCGTAGATTGTCGAGAATACCTGACGTGCCGTGTCACCGGCATCGGGCGGTTTCTGCGCGGGGTCTTAGAGGAGATCGCGCGCAACCGGCCCGGCCTTCGGACTATGGCTATTGTGCAGTCGGATGCGCCGATCCCTGTCACGGCAGCCCACCTCCGGGTCCTCCGCCTGCCGGCAGCGCCGACTATCTGGTGGGACCAGATATTGCTGCCCCGGGCACTTCGGCAAATCAGAGCGACGGCTTTTTTCTCACCGTACTACAAGGCGCCTATCTTTGCCACATGTCCGGTCGTAGTGACAATCCATGATCTCATCCCGGTATACTTCCGTGACTACACGCGAGGGCTTGGATGGGTCTATGCTACGGCCTTCCGGTCCTGGGCGGCTTTCCTAGCACACCGGGCGACCGCTGTCATCACGGACTCGGAGCACAGCAAGGCGGACATCGTCGGATTCCTCAAACTTCGGCCGGAATGCGTGCACGTCATCCCGATAGGTGTGGGCGAGGGATTTCATCCAATCTCTCCGTCGGGCGGCGTGGCGGCAGTCGCCGCACGGTACGGGATCGGCAAGACGTACCTCCTGTGCGTGAGCAATTTCCTGCCGCACAAGAACCTGCCCCGTCTGGTGGAAGCCTTCGATTCACTGCCGGGGGACGTCCGGAGGGGGGTACAACTCGTCCTGGCCGGGTCACCGGGGGGGCACGGTCCAGCCCGCCCGGTGACCCACGAGTCTCTCGACAGGCCCGGTGTGGTCATCCCAGGCTTCATCTCACAGGAGGATCTGCCGATACTCTACGTGGGGGCCACTGCTCTGGTGTGTCCGTCGCTGGCCGAGGGCTTCGGCCTGCCGGTCCTCGAGGCCATGGCGTGCGGTACGCCCGTGGTATGCGCCCGCGCGGGGGCGCTGCCCGAAGTGGCAGGCGATGCGGCATTCTACGTGGACCCGATGGACGTAGGCAGCATTGCGGAGGGGTTGCGCACGATCCTGGCCGATGGCGCGCTGCGGCGCGACCTCGCCCTCCGCGGCATCGGTCGGGCTCGGCTCTTCGACACCAGGAAGACCACCACTCGCCTGGTCGACCTTCTCGAGGCCATGGCCTCCGGCACCGGGAGCACCTAGGCCATGTGCGGGATTGCAGGGCACGTCGGAACCGTGGCGCCGGAGCTTCTGCCCGCCATGCTCCGCGCACTGAAACACCGCGGACCGGATGACTCCGGCCTCCACGAAGAGCCCGGCTTGGGTCTAGGAATGACCCGCCTGTCGATCATCGATCTCGCGACCGGCCACCAGCCGATGTCCAACGAGGACGGCTCGCTCTGGATCGTCTTCAACGGGGAGATCTACAACTACCGCGGGCTTCGCCCAGGCCTGGAGGCAAAGGGGCATCGCCTCACGACTCACAGCGACACCGAGGTGATCCTCCACCTCTACGAGGAAGAAGGCGAGCGCTGCGTGGAGCGCCTGCGGGGCATGTTCGCCTTCGCCATCTGGGACGCGCCACGCCGCAGGCTGTTCCTGGCCCGCGACCGGCTGGGGAAGAAGCCGCTGTTCTACTGGCACCGTCCCGGGCTCTTCCTCTTCGCCTCCGAGATCAAGGCCCTGCTCCTCCACCCGGCCGTGTCCCGGACCGTGGACTGGGAGGCCTTCCATCACTACCTGGCCTTTGGATACACCCCCGCCGATCGATCCATCTTTGCCGGGATCGCCAAGCTGCCTCCGGCGCACGCTGCCATCCTGCATGACGACAGCCTGACCCTGCATCGCTACTGGACCCTCCCGCCCGGCATCCCGGCCCGGCAGAATAGCGGCCCACCGGGCGAGGAGACGGCTCGGATCCGCCAGGTCCTCAGCGAGGCCGTCAAGCTTCGCCTGGAGAGCGATGTTCCCCTGGGCGTTTTCCTGAGCGGTGGGATCGACTCCAGCGCCGTCGTGGCCTGCATGCGAGAGGTCACCGGTCAGCGCATCGCCACTTTCTCCATTGGTTTTGGAACCGCCGCTCCCTCCTTCGACGAATTGCGGTACGCGCGCATGGTGGCTCAACGCTTCGAGACCGATCACACCGAAGAGATCCTGGAACCGAAGGTGGCGGAACTCCTGCCGACTCTCGTCGATCACTTCGATGAGCCTTTCGCCGACTCGTCAGCCATTCCCACGTTCGTCGTGGCGCAAGCCACGGCCCGCCACGTAAAGGTGGCCCTCTCCGGAATCGGGGGCGACGAGACGTTTGCCGGGTACCCCCGGTATTTGGGTGTGAGGCTCTCCGAGACGTACCGCCGGGTGCCACGCGGCTGTCGTGACCTGCTCCGAAAGAGCCTGCTTCACTGCGTGCCGGAAACCGAGCACAGTCGAAACTGGGCCGATTGGATCCGCCGGTTCAGCGAGGGTGTCGATCGGCCCATGCCCGACCGCTACCTCGGCTGGACCCGGTTCTTCGGCGAGGGGGATCTGCTTGGCCTGGCGACGCCGGCTCTCCGGAAGGCCTGGGGAGACTCCCCAGACGCCCCTCAGCGCGGCGCATATGCGGCTCGCGGGCACGCGGACGTGATGGACGGCGCCTTCCGCATCGACCTCAGCACCTACCTCCCCGACGACCTCCTGGTGATGGCCGATCGGATGAGCATGGCCAACTCGCTGGAGCTGCGGGCGCCGTTCTGCGACCACCGACTCGTCGAGGAGAGCCTGCGATCGCCCCCCGGAGCAAGATTCCCGGGCTTCCGGCTGAAGGGGCTCCTCAAGGCCGCTTTCGCGGACGTGCTGCCTCCCTCGGTGTCTGTCCCACCGGAAGCAGGGGTTCATGGTTCCCTTGGGACGCTGGCTTCGAACCGACCTAAGACACCTCGTGGACGACCTCCTGTCTCCGGACACTGTTCAAAGACGTGGCCTGTTCGTTCCTCGGCGGTTGGAGCCCTGAAGCACGAGCACATGCAGGGTGTCCGCGGACATGCGGACCGGCTCTGGACTCTCATGATGGCGGAGATGTGGATGCGCCGGTACCTGGACGCAGGTGGGGGTTGGAGTCTGCGATGAGGCGTGATATTGCCTGCCCATCCACGCGCGAGGGTCTGCCGGCGGCAACCGAGGCCCGGCGACGAGTCCTGCTTCTCAGCGTCGCCGGCCTGGGAGACTTCGTCATGGCGACGCCGGCGCTGCGGGCGATCCGGCGACACTTCCCCGAGGCGGTGGTGTGTCTCCTCACAATCCCCGAGGTGGGGCCGCTGGTGGAACGGTGCCCCTACCTGGACACCGTGCGGACGCGTGACTTGCGACGGTCGCGCTCCTGCGGCTGGTGGACACTCGGGAAGAAACGTCGGGAGATCTGGCAACTGATCCGGAGCTTCGGGCCGGCGCGATTCCACATCGGCCGTCAATCTCTACTCGGTGGGAACCTGGATGGGCGGATTGCACATGGCCGCCTTTCTGTGGGCCGTGGGGGCGAACTACACCGTCGGGCGATATAGCGGAGAGCGCGGCCTCGGCTACGACCTGACATCTCGGTACGAAGGACACGAGGTTGAAGCCCAGCTTGACGTCGCGCGCCTGATCGGCGCGGTCTCGACGAACGACCTCCCGGAATTATGGGTGACCGCGGAGGACCGGGTGAACTGTGCTGCCCTCCTGCAGGACTTGGGATTGGATCGACCGAGCCGGTGGCCTGCCTGCACGCCGGTTCCGTCCGGCCAGAAGCCTGCTGGCCACTCGAACGCTTTGCCTTGGTGGGTCGACGGCTCGCCATAGCCGGAGCGAGGGCGATCGTGATCGGCGCACTCGGCGACCAGGCCCGCTGCGCAACACTGGCCGAAGCGATCCCCAATGCGATCTCTGCCGCTGGTAGGACTCCACTCCCGCTGCTGGCCGCCCTCCTTCAACGGGCGACCCTCCTGGTTACGAACGACAGTGGGCCCATGCACATGGCGGCGGCCCTCGGGATTCCCCTGGTCGTCCCGTTTGGCCCAGCAGACCCCGCGCGTTTTGGACCTCGAGGCAAGGCGACGCGCGTGGTCTTTTCTGCCACCGCCCCGGCCCATGGTTCGGCCTGGTGGGAAGGCGTCTCAGCCGAGGAGGTCTCGGAGGCTGCCGTGCACCTTCTTTGTGAGGCCCGCATCCAGTCGAGTCGGAATCCATGATCCGCGTGCTTCACGTCATCACGCGCATGGACGTGGGCGGATCCACCGAGAACACGGTCATCTCCGCCACGCGGATGGCGGTTGGAGAATTCACATCCAGCCTCATCTCTGGGCCGACTGCCGATCCTCCACCGGGCCTGCGTGAAACCTTGGCCTCTGCCGGCGTGCCCTGGCTGATTGCCCCACACCTCCGCCGCCCGGTCAATCTGGTCGCCGACTGTCGGGGGCTATGGGAGCTGCGGCCGCTTATCGAGAAGCTGCGGCCCGACATCGTCCACACTCACTCATCCAAGGCCGGGTTTCTGGGACGCCTGGCGGCACGGCGGGCGGGCGTCCGGCATATCGTCCACACACCCCACGGCCACGTGTTCGGAGGGTATTTCCCGGCGCTCGAAACCCGTGCGTACGCAGTGCTTGAACGATTGGCCGCTCGGTGGACCGATCGGATCGTCATGTTGACCGACGCCGAGGCCGCTCAGCACCTCGCCCTGGGAATCGGACGGCCGGAGCAGTTCGTGACGATCCCAAGCGGGATCGATCTGGATGAAGTGCGCTCGGCACTTCCGACGCGTTTGGTCAGCGGAACACCGGTGATTGGCGCGGTTGCGCGGCTGGCGCCGGTGAAGGGCCACCAGCACCTCATCGAGGCTGCGCCGGCCATCCTTCGGCGATTCCCCGATGCCTGCCTCCTCCTAGTCGGCGACGGGGAACTACGCGGGGCGCTGGAGGAGCGAGCGAAGGCGCTTGGCCTTGCCGATCGGATCACCTTCACCGGCTTTCGCCGCGACGTCCCGTCCACCATCGCAGGCATGGATCTCGTCGTCCTGCCTTCGCTGAACGAGGGGATGGGCCGGGTCCTGGTCATGTCCATGGCCCTGGGCAAGCCGATCGTGGCAACAAGGGTCGGCGGCGTGCCGGAACTGCTTGGGGAGGGCGAGGCTGGCGTCCTCGTCCCTCCCGGTGATTCTGCGGCTCTCGCCGATGCTATCTGCATGCTCTTGGAGAATCCGGCGCGAGCCCGCGAGTTGGGGGAGGCGGGCAAGCGACGCGCTCCCCGTTACAGCGCCAAGGCTATGGTGGCCGCCCTGGCCAAGCTGTATCATGAGGTCGTGGACGGTGCCTGAAAATCATTCTCGGGTTTTCGCCCCGGGGCGGTGTGTCTTCCTCCAAAGCGTCCTGGGCTTAATCCTGGCGTTACTTGTCCTGAAGGCTGCCCCCCTTCATGCAGCCCAGCCGCTCCGGCAGGTGCAGGCGGTGATGCATGCCCATACGACCTGGAGCAGCGGCAATCTCAGCATGGACGAACTGGTCAGCCGGGCACGCGCGACCGGAGTGGAGGCTGTTTTCCTCACCGAGAATCATCTGCTCCGATTCGAATATGGCCTTCCACCCCTGCGGCATCTTCTCCGCTATCGCGTGGAGTACCCGTCCCTGCTCGCCCGCGGACCGGAAGCCTTCCTTGATGCAGTGAAGGCTGCCAACGCATCGCCAGCAGGACGTTCTTCTCGTCCCCGGGACAGAGATCATTCCGCACTACTTCTGGACGGGAAGTCTCTTCGCCGGCAACCTGTCCATGCACGACGCGCAGAAGAACATCCTGGCCTTCGGTCTGTACCGGCCAGAGGATTACCGGGAGCTTCCGGCGGTGGGAAATCCTGGGGCCGGACGCTGGAGCGTGGCTAGCATCTGGCTGATGTCTCCTGTCCTCCTGGGAATTCCCGGGACCTGGCTGTTCCGGCTCCGCCGGCGGCGAAGCGTCCGTCTCAAGTATTTTCAGGTCGCCGAAGAGAGGCGTTACACTGGATATGGAATTCTGTGTCTTGCGCTGGGGGTGATCCTCCTCGCGAACAATTTCCCTTTTCGAGTGCCACCGACCTCTCCCTACGACTCCAATGCTGGCGTTAGACCGGACCAGGCCGTCATTGACTTTGTGAATTCTCGGGGAGGGGTCGTCGTTTGGTCTATGCCCGAGGCGCGGGATCATCATGTGATCAGCGTGGCGGGCTTCCAGGCGACGATACAGACCGATCCCTATCCGGACGATCTTCTTCACACCGATCGCTTCCTGGGCTTTGGGGGGGTCTATGAGGACACCACCCACTTCACGGATCCAGGCGGTGAGTGGGACCATCTCCTGACGACCTACATCCACGGCCAGCGTGCATCCCCAGCCTGGGCAATCGGAGAGGCGGCGTTTCACCGGGAGGGAGAGGCTGGTATACGCTTCGGGGACGTTCGCACTGTCCTCCTGTCCCCTGACAGAGCCGGGCCCAGTCTTCTGGTAGCCATGCGGGCCGGTCGCATGTACGCGCTCCAGCGGACGCCGGAGGTTGGCTTGGTCCTCGACCGGTTCCAAGTCGCGCTCCCGGGCCGGTTGCCCGCCGAATCCGGGAGCATGCTCTCCTTGAAAGCCGGAGACCAACCCGAGATACAAGTCTCTGTTCAGACCTCGCCCGAAAAGAGAATGCCGATTCAGATCCGACTCATCCGGGCAGGCATCGCAGTTCAGTCGCTAAGGGGCGAGACTCCCTTCGTACTCCGCTGGAAGGAAACCCCTCTCTCATCTGGGACCAGGCTCTACTACCGTCTGGACGTCCACGGTCCGGCTGGCCATCAGATCCTTAGCAATCCAATCTTCGTTCGGACCGTCAGCGAGACCGGATCATGAAAGTCGCCATCCATCAGCCGCAGTATCTGCCTTGGCTCGGTTACCTCGACAAGGTGGACTCGGCCGACGTCTTCATCCTGCTGGACACCGTGCAGTACAAGAAACACGAGTGGCAAAACCGGAATCGCATCCGGACCAAGGACGACTGGCAGTGGCTCACCGTCCCGGTAATCGACCGATTCCCCGAGCGGATCGACCAGGTGGAGATCAATCCACGGACAGACTGGCAACGCAAGCACTGCCAAGCCCTTCGGCTACATTACGGAGGTGCGCCCAACTGGGAGCCTCTTGGTCCGAAACTCCTGGCCCTCTTGGAGCAACCCTGGACGCGCCTCGTGGATCTGAACACGGCGGTACTCGACCTGCTGTGCGAACACCTCAACATCCAGACGCGGCGATGCCGCGCCTCCGCCCTTGCCGCGCGCGAAGAGCCTACCGACCGCCTCATTGACCTGTGCCGCGCAGTGGGCGGCACGAACTACCTATCCGGCCAGGCGGGGCCGGCGTACATGGATATCGGGCGATTCACCCAGGCAGGGATCGGCATCCAGGTCCAGGTATACCAACATCCTGAGTACCCGCAGCGCTATACACCTTTTATTTCCCACCTGTCGGTGGTAGATATGATCTTCAATTGCGGGCCGGAGAGCCTGCCTCTCCTGCGTTCGGGCCGAGGCTGGGAGCACATGGTGCCATGACGACGGGAAAGACCGCCGACCGCGTGATTGCCGAACAGTTCCGCTGGTACGACCCGGAGCGGATCATCCTGTTCGGCTCCCTCGCCCGGGGGGAGCCGGCGGCGGACATCGACGTCGTCCTGATCAAGGACACGACGGAGCGCTTCCTGGATCGCCTCAAGGCCGTCTACGAACGATGGAACCTCCCCGTCGCCGTGGACATTCTGGTTTATACGCCGACGGAATGGGAGCGGATGATCGAGGAAGAGCGAGGATTTATCCTGCGCATCCTCCGCGAAGGGAGGGAGATTTATGCACGACCCCGCGGCTGAGGCCCGACGCTGGTGGAGTCAGGCTCAGGACGATCGTGCGTTCGTGCGGGATATGGCGAGAGAGGCGCGATACTTCGACAAGGCCTGCTTCATCGCACAGCAGGCAGGCGAGAAGGCCCTCAAAGCCTGCCTCTACGCCGGAGGGCGACGAGAGGTCTTGGGGCATGCGCTGATCGAGTTCGTCCGAGATCTCTCCCAAACTGAGCCGACATTCAAGGCTATCTTTCCCCAGGCGGCTCGGCTGGACCGGTATTACATCCCCGCCCGCTATCCGAACGGCCTTCCGGGCGGAACGCCGTTCGAAAGCTTTACGGCGCAGGACCTCGCGGCCGCGCAAGAAGATATGGGCGCGGTGTTCTCGGTCGCGGAGCGGTTTCTCCGTGCGCGAGGTGTTGTATAGGGGCACCTGTGGGCACGTGGCATAGCCGGAGGCAGACCCATGCGGATCCTCGCGATCGGCGCCCACCCGGATGATATCGAGTTCGGCTGCGGCGGCACCCTGATCAAGTATGCCCGGCAGGGGCACGAGGTTCTCCTCCTGGTCCTGACGGACGGCTCCGGGGGCGGAGATGCTCCGATGCGCCGGCGCGAGCAGGAAGCCTCTGCCAGGATCCTCCACGCCGCCAAGCTGTTCTGGGGAGGGTGTCCCGACACAGCCCTGGCGCTGGACCGAGCCCTCATCCAACAGGTCGAGGGCGTGATTCAAGAGGTGGAGCCAAACTTCATCTTCGTGCATTACCAGGACGACACGCACCAGGATCACCGCAACCTAGCCGTCTCCACGATCACCGCCACCCGCTACACCCGGAACGTCCTCTTCTTTGAAGGCCCCACGACGCAGAATTTCTCACCCAGCGTGTTCGTGGACATCGGCAGCGCCCTCGAAGACAAGATCGCCAGCCTGGAAGCCCATGCCTCGCAGGTGTGCAAGACCAACATCGAGGGGCTCTCCATCGTGGATATCGCTCGTTCTTCGGCTCACTTTCGAGGAATCCAAGGTCGTGTCCGGAGCGCCGAGGGATTTGTGCCCTTACGACTGTTTATTAACATACAACCGTAAGGGCTCGTGGATTGGTGGAGTGGTGGATGGGTGAGCTCGATATGGCAAATATACTACCGGCGCCCGGGCCCAGGTCGCGCCAACCTGCTGATTCGCTAATCCACGTCTCCACTAATCCACCAATTCACCAGGTCACCAATACCACCAGAAAAGTCATCCCCCACTCCAGACCTAGCATCACCGCGTCTGACATACGGGAAGTAATCCGCGTCCTCAAGAGTGGGATGTTGGCACAGGGGGCCGAGGTGGCTGCGTTCGAGTCTGAGGCGGGGGCGTTCTTGGGGCTCCCCCCCGGCGTGGCGGTCAGCTCGGGGACGGCGGCGCTACATTTGGCGCTCTTGGCGCTCGGCGTCGGTCCGGGGGATGAAGTGATCCTGCCGAGCTACGTCTGCGTGGCGCCGCTGCATGCCATTGAGTACGTCGGCGCGACGCCCCGCGTCGCAGATGTGGACCCGGCAACGTACAACCTCGATCCGGGCGATGTCCGACGCCGCGTGACCCGGCGCACGCGTGCCATCCTTGTCCCGCACCTGTTTGGGCTGCCGGCTGACCTGGATGCCCTCCTGTCGCTTGGTCCGCCCGTGATTGAGGATTGCGCGCAGTCCTTTGGTGCTCGCTATCACGACCAACCCGTGGGCGCGTTTGGAGCCCTCGGCATAGCCTCCTTCTACGCCACGAAACTCCTCACCACCGGCGAGGGCGGGATGGTCTTCAGCCGCGACCGCCGTCTCCTCAATCGTATCCGCGACCGGCGGGACTATGACGAGCGTCGCCGTCACGCTGTGCGGTACAACTACAAGATGACCGACATTCAGGCGGCCCTTGGCCGGAGCCAGTTGCGGCGTTTCCCCGGCATGCTCACGCGACGGGCCGCCATCGCGCGCCGGTACCGGCACCAGTGGGCTGACCTCCCCATCCGGCTTCCCGGCCACACGGTCGATCGGACTCACGCCTTTCACCGTTTCGTCATCGGGCTGCCCAGGCTAGTCTCGGCCATCACGCAGAGACTCGCGACACTTGGCGTCACGGTTCGCCGCCCGATTTACCGGCCGCTCCATGCCCTGCTGGGCTTGGATGGGTATCCGGGGACCGCCCAGGCATTCCGCCACGCGCTCTCCATTCCCCTCTATCCTACGCTAACCTCCACGGAGGAGGCCACGGTGATTCATGCCCTTCTGAGGATCCTGCAATGAGGCAGATGAACGGGTCTCCGTCTGAGGATCTCTCTGCCCTCAACAGCGATGGCATCGCGGGATGGTCCTGGGTGGTGAGCTTGGCCTTCCTGTCTCTTGCCTGCGCCCTCCTTCTCCCATCAGTCCGGATCCCGTGGCAGGCATATGGAAGCCGGTGGGCCCATATTCTGGTCACGTCCGCGCTACTTTCGTTCGGCCTCACACCCCTCGCCATCCGCCTCGCACACGCCTTTGAGGTTTTCGACTTCCCCGCCTCACGGAAGGTCCATGAGATTCCTACTCCTCTCCTCGGTGGCCTGGCAATCTACCTGGCCTTCGGCGTGTCCATCCTGTCGAACTCCATTCTGGATCGTCAGGTGACGGCAATCCTCCTGGGGGCGAGCCTCCTGGTCATGACCGGGGTCGTGGATGATGTCCGCGGGGTGCCTGCGGGCGTGAAGCTGTTGATCCAGCTTGCGGCAGTGGGCATCGTGATCCAGTCCGGGGTGGCCCTCACCCTTTTCGGTCATTCCACGTTGGGCGACGTCCTGAATGCCCTCCTGACCACCCTCTGGCTTCTCGGCATCACCAACGCCATGAACTTCTTTGACGGCATGGACGGCCTGGCGACGGGACTGAGCATTATTACCGCCGGCTTCCTCGGATTCTTCGCCGCGATGACCCACCAGCCGTTTCTCGGGTGGTTCGCGGTCGCGATTGTCGGGGCGTGCGTGGGATTTTTCCCCTATAATTTCCGTCCAAGGAAGGCGGCGGCCATCTTCCTGGGCGATGCCGGAAGCACCTTCCTCGGCTTCGTCCTGGCCGCACTTGCCGTCAAGGGCGAATGGGCCGAGGATAGCCTCATTGACATTGGCGCTCCGGTCCTCATCTTCTGGGTGTTCATCTTCGACATGACCCACATCACCATTACCCGGATCCTGTCCGGGAAGGTCCATACCTTCCATGAGTGGATCAATTACGTGGGGAGGGATCACCTCCACCACCGCCTGGAAGCCCTCCTGAACAGCAAGCGGAAGACCGTCCTCCTGATCTTCTTCCTCTCAATCTCCATGGGCTTGGGCGCCATGGCGCTGGTCAACGCCCATACCTTTGAGGCATTGCTCCTGATCCTGCAGGCCATCGTGATCGTCAGCGTCGTCACCGTCCTGGAGCGCGCGGGCAACCGCCTCGACCGGCGCCGCTCCTCGAGGCGCTAATGGTGGCGCTGGCATTCCCGGGTTGAGTGGATGCTCGCCCCGGAAATTCCCAACACTTTCAGATACACGAAGGCCCTTGGCCGCCATTCTGCCAAGGGCCCTGCCGGTTCATCTCCCCGCGTCTTCCAGCTACGAGTACCGGTCCTCCATCCACGGCTCGGCGAAGCCCCGGACCTCCCGTTCCCGTCCGGCAGCTTCTCCCCGGTGTCTCCCTCTCCGGCGCGCGTGAACGGCATCTCTTCGCTCCCCCCGGTGACGCCTCAGGACGCCAGCGGCCGAAACCTCTAGCTGTCGACGAGGACGAACGCCCGGACTGGAAATGTCCCCAGCCCTTTCACCTTGACCGGCACGGCGTGGAACTTGAACCCCCAATCGGGCACCTGCTCCAGTCGGCACAGGTGTTCCACGATCGGGATGCCAGCCCCCAAAAGGATCGTGTGGGCGGGCCTGAGGCCGTCGGCGGTGTCATCAATGTTCAACGAGTCGATTCCGACGAGGACCGCGCCAGAATCCGCCAGATACTGCGCGGCATCCCGCCGCAGAAAGGGGTGCCCTTCGAAGTACTGATCGGTCCGCCAGTGAGCGTCCCAGCCGGTGTGGATCAGGACCGCTTTGCTTCGGACCGGCAGACTCCCGAAGGCATTCCGCCCAATGCCGCGTCCGGCGCTTCCCCGGATCCGAAGGACCACGCCGTCCAGGTGGGCGAGCGACGCGAGCGACAACTCCGACAGATCCTTGCCCTCGGCGTACCGATGAAATGGTGCATCCAGGTACGTCCCGGTGTTGGCCACCATCTCGATCTTGCCGATGTGGAACGCCGTTCCTTCGGCATAGTGTCCCCGCGACTCCGCACGGCTGAGGTAGTCGCAGACCACCGGCGCGGGCAGGCCCCGATAGGTGATCAGACCATCTTCAATCGTGTGGCTGAGATCGATCAGCTCCGACTGTCTTCGCACCGAAGATCCCTCGCCTCCCCTCCCACGCAATCACTCTCAGTATCGCGCCCCCATCGGGATTTGGAAATTGGTCACTGGTCATTTGGTCCGGAGGCGACCAGAAACAGGTTGACGCCGTGCGCTCGTGAGGGATCGATGCCGGCCAAGGCCGTGGCACCAGCCTCCCGTTCCATCGCGAAGGGAACGCCGCGGTCCTCCAGACGTCGAATACAGTGCGCGAGATCACTCACCCGGAGGCCGATCCCGAATAGCCCCTCGCCCCGGTCCGCGAGAAAGCGGTCGATGAGCCCAGTGGACGCCGCGGGATCCGGATTCAGGAGCGTCAGGCAACTTGCCCCGATCCGCAGTGCTGCCGTCCTCGCCCCGAATCGCTTCTCCACCGCGCCCGGTGCCGGCCTCCCCCCGAAATTCCGGATATAGGCCGCGGCTGTCCCGGCTAGGTCCTTCACCGCAATGTAGATCGTCTCAAAGCCGAGAGATGACACCTCGATCTCGCTTACCCTCGAGTGGCCTGCCGGTCCGTCGGGCTGAGCCATCTCAATCAGGACCCCGGTGCTGGCCTTTGGGTGGAGGAAGGCGATGCGTCCCGCCAATCCGTCTCGGGGTGTCTGGCCGATCAACGGAAGACCCGCGGCCTTCGCCTCTGCCACGGCCGCGACAATATCCGGCGTCTCGAAGCAGACATGATGCAGACCCTCGCCCTTGCGCGCCAGGAAGCGGGCCACCCCGCCCGCCGGATCAATCGGCTCCAGTAGCTCGATCTCGTCCGCGCCGACGGAAAGCAGCGCCGCCCGAACCCCCTGCTCGGGCAGCGTGTCTTCGCGGCTGACCGTCAGGCCCAGGCCATCTCGGTAAAATCGCAAGGCATCATCGAGGCTGCGGACCGCTATGGCAACATGGTGGACGCGAGTGAACACCACCACACTCCTCACGGGAGCGGCGCGAGCACCCCGGCCGCCAGCAGGATCAACAGCAACAGGCCGAGCCCGAGTCGGTACCAGACGAAGATGTAGCTGGTCCGCGTGCGCAGGTAGCGCAAGAGCAGATCGATCGCCAGGTAGCCGCTGACAGCGGAGGTCAGGATGCCCACGGCGAGGACCTGCAGCCCTTCGCCGCTCAACCCGTGGCGGAGGAGATCGCGAAACTCGAACACGGCGGCGCCCCCGATGGCGGGGATGCCGAGGAGGAAGGAAAAGCGGGCAGCCGCCTCGCGGGTCAATCCCAGGAACATGGCGGCCGTGATCGTGGTCCCGGATCGCGACGAGCCCGGGATCAGAGCCACGGTCTGAGCCAGGCCGATCGCCTGGCTGTCCCACCAGCCTATGCCCTTGATCTCACGCCGGAAAGTCGCGGTGCGTTCTGCAGCCCAGAGGAGAAGGCCCAGCCCGATAAGGCTGGCCGCTATGAGATAGAGGGACCGCAGTTCTCCCTCGATGGCATGCTTGAAGAGGACGCCGCAGAGGCCGATCGGGATCGTGCCGATCAGGATGTACCAGGCAAGGCGTCCCTCCTGGCTTGCCCAGGGTCTTCCGGAGAACAGATCCCGGATCGCCGCCCTCGCCAGAGACCACACGTCGCTGGCGAAGTAGACGAGCACCGCCAGCAGGGTGCCCAACTGGAGCACCGCCGAGAAGGCGGCCCCCGGATCGGGCCAGCCCAAGAGTGCCGGGATGACCCGGAGATGGGCAATGCTGCTGATGGGAAGAAACTCCGTCAGCCCTTGCACCACTCCCAGGGCGGCGGCATGGATGAACGTCATGCTCTCCCCGTTCCCGCTATCAGGGTTCGCTCCCTCACCGGACTGTCACAAGCACGGTCCGGTCCCGCGGGCCATCCAACTCGACCAGCATGATGTGCTGCCACGTGCCGAGCGCCAGGCGCCCGCCCCGAACCGGGATACATTCGCCGGGGCCCAGGATCGCCGCCTTGATGTGGGCGTCGGCGTTGTCGTCGATTCGATCATGCCGCCAGCGCCCCGGCGGGATGAGTCCCGCCAGCGCATCCAGGATATCCTGGCATACATTCGGGTCGGCATTCTCGTTGATGACCACGGCCGCCGTGGCATGCGGCACGTAGACCAGGCAGATGCCCTCGGTCGCCTCCGCCTGCTTCAAGACATCCGCCACGCGGGCGGTGATGTCCACCATCTCCAGCCGCGCCCGTGTCCGGATCGTGAACTCGACCATGACGACGCCTCAGGATGGACTACGAACCACGGACTACCGACTACAGACCACAGGTCCTGAAATACTTGCGAGCCAAACCGAGTGGTATAGAATACCGCCGCCGGCGCCCGAGCGCGCAAAACTATATCGATAGCCGCGGACCTTGTCACCAAAAAACCAGCCATCGTCGAGGGCGCCGTGGGCCGCCAACCAGGTCGCATCGCGAACGCCTTCTCGCCGGAGGGATCATGGATGCGCGAGCCCGTCAGGAGATCGAGGCAGCAACCCAGGCGCTCGATGAGGCGCTGGGCGGTCTCATTAACTTCATGATGACGCTCAGGCCCACCCTGCGGAATGAGATTCTCCAGATCTGCAGCAATCACCTCGAGAAGGCACGGCAGGCCAAAGAACGCCTGGATGCCATTCTCAGGGAGAGCACTGGGGACGTCCCTCCCCCTCCTTCGTAAAGCTCCGTGCGGCGCGACATCCCGCACGGGTGCTTTGGATGCGCGGCACCCGATCGTATCCTCCCACCCGCGGGTTGCCTTCGCCCCAACCCTGTGGTACCGTGCCGGGCGACATTTTTCTCTTCTTGGTGTCTTGGTGCCGAGGTGGTGAGGTAGCTTCGGATCTAGACTGACTCGCTGCCAGGACGGATCTCCTTATGGCGAAATTCATCAAGGTGGGGCAGGTGGGCGAGTTGGCGGACGGCCAAGCGGCGACGCTCGAGGCCAATGGCCAGCAGATCGCCCTGTTTCACATCGGGGAGCGATATTACGCCTTGGAGGCCGCGTGCCCCCACGAGGGAGAGCCCCTCGCCGAGGGAACGATTGAAGGGCTACGCGTCCTCTGCCCTTGGCATGGGTACGGATTCCATCTCAAGACGGGCGAATGCGAATCGGACCCCGATCTCCACGCCCTCACGTATCCGGTGAAGATCCAAGGGAACGACATCCTGATCGAGATGGCCTGAACCTGTTGCAGCTCAGATGCGCCAAACCCCGCCGGCCCGCTCAGATCGCATAGCATGCATCCTCTCCGCCTCAGGGGAACATAGGCGGGCGAGCTTGACCCCCTCGGTTTTTCACAGCCCAAGTATTCGCGTAAGATTGCCGCCCAGGATGAGGCCCGCTTGCTCGCGCGAGAGGTCGAGGGTCTTCATAACCTCAATCTGCGCCGCGAACACGTCCCGACGCCAGCCTCGGGGAAACGACGTCGAGTCCGTCCCGAACAACATCCGTTCCGGCCCGAAGATGCGGAGAGCCGCCCGAAAGACATCGGCCAGGCTCAAAGGGATCGGCAAAGTGTTGGTCCACGCGTTGGAGCTGGAGGTGTCCACGCAAACGTTCGGGCACTGATCCCCGACGATCAGTGCCTCCCGCAGGAAGCCACAACCAAAGTGAGGTATGACGAAGGTCGTTTGCGGAAACTCCTTCGCGACCCGGTGCAGATCGATAGGATTGGAGAACCGCATATCGAACTTACTCGGCAGCCCCAGCCGGTCTCGGATCGCCATCTTCAGGATCCCGAAATGGGTGAAGACGATGGCGCGTGCGGCCTGGGCCGCCTCGTAGACGGGATAGCAGCGCTCTTCCCAGACATGGAAGTGGTGCATGGCGGGGAAAAGACAGACGCCCTTGAGGCCGCCCGCCAATGCCCTCCACGTCCGGTCTGCTGCATCCGGCTGGGTGGGATCGAGCATGAAGTAGCCGATGATTCGCTCGGGAAGGGCGCGCGCCGCCGCCAGGATGGACTCCTCGTCTCCCGGCACACTGGCGATCAACACCATACGGTCCACGCCGTGGGTGTCCATCGCCTGAATCCAGCGCTTGCCCAAGGCCAGCGGATCGGGCGGCGGCAGCTCCCACCCTAATCGCTGGGCCAAGCCACAGTAGGGATCCGCAGGCGGCATCTCTTGCCGAAGCGGCTCCACGAACTGCATGAAGAAGTGGTGCGAGAAAAAGTGGGCATGAGCATCCAGCACCCTCACGTCGCCCAGGTCGGTTTTCATCCCCGCCCTCCCGTCCCTCCCCCCAACCTTGCCTTCTCCCCCCTGCGGGGAGAAGCAGCGGATGAGGGGGAGAGCGCCTGAATGGCCTGTTCGATCTCCTCCTGAACCGAGGCCTCCGCCTCTTGCCACCGAGCATCCTGGAGAGCGGTTGCGGCCTCGGGGGTGCCGATCCGCCCCAGCGCCCAGGCGGCGTGGGCGCGGACCAAGGGCTCTGGATCCTCGCGGAGCGTCCGGGCCAGGGCGGGAACCGACTCCGGCCGCTTCAGGTTCCCCAGGGCCACGCACACGTTGCGCAGGAAGCCCCGCCGCTTGGCGCGAAGAATCGGACTGCCGCGGAACCGCGCCTTGAACTCCGCTTCGCTGAGCGCGAGAAGCGGGATCAGCTCCGGTGCGTAAAGGCCGTCTCGCGGCCCGAACGCGGACTCCCGCGTCGGCTTCATCCTCGCATTGTACGGGCAGACGTCCTGACAGATATCGCAACCGAAGATGTGGGCCCCCACGAGGGGCCGCAACTCCCTCGGGATGGCGCCCTTCAGCTCGATGGTGAGGTAGGAGATGCACCGGCGGGCGTCCAGGATGTAGGGCCCGAGGAAGGCGTAGGTGGGGCAGGCGTCCAGGCACAGCCGGCATTGGCCGCAGCGGTCCCGCAGCGGGCGGTCCGGTGGCAGCTCCAGGCTCAGAAACAGCTCGCCCAGGAAGAAGAACGAGCCCAACCGCATGGACAGAAGGTTCGTGTTCTTGCCGTACCAGCCGATCCCAGCCCGTGCGCCCACCTCGCGATCCAGGGCCGGTCCGGCATCCACGAAAACCCGCCCCTGGACCTCGATGCCGGCCACTTCCCGCACAAAGGCCAGCAACTTCTCCAGCTTGGCCTGCATCAGGTCATGATAATCCTCACCCCAGGCGTATCGGGAGATCCACCCGCGGATTCCCGCTGACTCCGGCGGCCGCCGATAGGGCGTGCTGTAACTCAGGGCGACTGACACCACCGATGGAGCCCAAGGTAGGAACTCCCCTGGGTGCGCCCGTTGCGTGGCCGTGCGGGCCATGTAGCCCATCTCCCCGTGGTACCCGCGGCGCAGCCACTCGGCGAAGGATCCGCCGTGAGCGGGCTCCCCCACGCGGGAGATGCCCACGAGGTCGAAGCCCAGAGCGGTCCCGCGGGCCTTGACCCGCTGCGCCAGATCCTGCGGAGACACCCTCACCTCGAGCGCCGATTTGTCAACTGGCCCACTGGTCAATCGGTCAAAAGCAGAACGTGCGGGTATTCTAGCACCCATACACTTCCCAATCGACCACGTGATCAATTGACCAATCCACAGAAGTGCTGGAGTGCCGAGGCTTGCGGAGACCGATCAGGCTGAGGGGGGGCCGGCGATGGCCATGGCCACGGCGTGCTGGAGCTGTTCGGCAGGGAAGGGCTTCGGCAGGACCCCGGCAGCCCCCACCCGCTCGGCGTTGTCCACCACCCGGAGATCCGTGGTTGCCGACACCAATAGGACCGGGATGGCGGCGAGATCCGGATCCGCCTTGAGCAGCTCGCAGGTCTCGTAGCCGTCAAGGCCCGGCATCATGACGTCCAGCAGGATGCAATCCGGGCGTTCCGCCTTGGCGGCGAGGAGAGCCGACCGGCCGTCCTCGGCCACCAGCACGGTGTGGCCCGCGGGCTCCAGGGCATCGCGAAGCACTGCCCGGAGCAAGGCCTCGTCATCCACCACCAGGATCTTTGGCATGACTCCCAGCCCGCATGCTGCGGGGCATTCGGTGCACCCGCGACCGGGAGCCTATCTCTTCTTTGCTCCGCCTGTCAAGACTTTCCAGACGCGACTGGGTCGCCCGTTGCGTGATCTCGCGGCCGTCACCAGCCCAATGCGTACCCGATGAGTCGCCGCGGCGAGACCGCCCCGTGGATGACGCTCCGCGCGCGGTCGGTGCGGATGCCCATCACCTTGCCGTTGGCCCACTCCCCAATGACATTGACTTCATGGCCCCGACGCTCCAGCTCCTGGATGACCTCGGGAGCGAGGCGTCCTTCCACGTCGACGCGGCCGGGATACGCAGGCCGCGGGTAGAAGGACGACGGGAAATGCACGGAGTGGACCGTCGGCGCGTCCAGGGCTGCCTGCAGGTTCAGGCCGAAGACGATGTGGTTCAGGAAGAACTGGAGCGTCCACTGATCCTGCCCGTCGCCGCCGGGCGTGCCGAAGACCATGAAGGGCGCCCCATCCTTCGTCACCAGCGAGGGCGTGAGGGTGGCGCGCGGCCGCTTGCGTGGGGCCAAAGCGTTTGGCCGCGCCGGATTGAGGTAGAACATCTGCCCGCGCGTGCCCATGGGGAACCCCAGGCCTCGGATGACCGGCGACGATCCAATCCAGCCGCCGCTCGGTGTCGCTGCCACCATGTTGCCTTCCCGGTCCACCGCATCCAGGTGGGTGGTGTCGCCGACGTGGGCGTGGCCCAGGCCGAGATCGCGGATGGAGCGCGCCGCCACCTTCAGAGCGCGGCGGTTGTCCTCGGCTACGTCGAACGTGACATAAGCCGGCACGCCGCGCCCAACGTCCCCCGGCCGAAGCTCCTTCGAGGCCTGCGCGCCGATGAGCCCCCGCCGCTTCTCCGCGTATGCCTTGGAGAGGAGGACGTCCATCGGGACCGCGTCGAACCGTGGGTCCCCGTAGTAGGCCTCGCGGTCGGCGAAGGCCAGCTTGGCCGACTCGATCAGGACGTGGAGGTAGTCCGCGGAGTTGTGACCCATGGCCTGGAGGTCGAACCCCTCCAGGATCGCCAGGTGCTGCAGGAACACGGGCCCCTGGGTCCAGGGCGGGCACTTGTGCACATCCAGGCCTTGGAACCGGTAGGTGGCCGGCTCCTCCACCGCGGCGTGCCACTCGGCGAAGTCCTCGGCGGACAAGAGGCCAGTGTGGGTGCTCCCACTGGCGTCTTCCACGGGAGTTCGCGCCATGAAGTCGAGGATGCGGTCCCTGATCTCTCCCCTGTAGAAGACATCCCGAGCCGCCTCGATCCCCGCGACCCGGCCCCGGCCCTTGGCCGCCGCTTCGGCGTGGCCCATGGCCTGGAGAGCCTTGGCCCAGTCTGGGTTTCGCAAGAGCTCCCCCACCTCGGGGACGCGTCCTCCCGGGCAGTAGACCTCCCCGGTCGTCGGGTACAGCTCGGTGAACTTTCTCTGGTTGCTGATCAGGCTTTCCTGGAGGCCCTCGTACACGGCGAAGCCGTTCTCGGCCAGTTCGATGGCCGGCCGGAGGACCTGGGCAAAGCTCAGGGTGCCGAAGCGCGCCAGCGCCGTGGCCCAGGTGTCCACCACGGCCGGGACGCAGGCCGGCAGATACCCGTCGCCCGGGATGAGGTCGATGCCGTGCTCGCGGCACCAATCCAGCGTGAAGGCCTGAGCGGACCAGCCCATTCCGGAAATCGCGTAGGCCTTCCCTTCGCGCGCCGAGTAAATCAAAGTTGGCACCTCGCCGCCGATGCCGCAGCTCTGCGGCTCCAGCAGGTTCAGGCAGAAGCACATGGCCGCGGCGGCATCCACGGCGTTGCCCCCCTGCTCCAGGATGCGAAATCCCGCCGCCGAGGCCAGATAGTGACCCGAGGCGACCACATAGCGGCTCCCCATAACTACCGGACGGGTCGTGAAGGTTGGCATGTCTCTTTCCTTTTCCCGTATGGCCGGCCCTCGGGGATCGGCGAGAGGAACGCCGGCACCCATGGAGACACCCGCGCTCGCGCGCCAGGGCGCGCGCAGAACGACCGGCATACTACACCGACGGCCGGGACCCGTCAATTGCGCCTGGCGCCACGGACCGGAGGGCCGCCGGCATCCGCCAGCCCGTCAGCGCGCCAGGTGCTGGCTCTCCGAGCACACATCCCGGATCAGGGACCGCATGGTCTCCGCCAAAAGCTGCGGCGGCGCCATGGGCGGCCCGGCGAGCCGGGCGTCCATCTCCGGCTCCGTGAAGTAGTACTGGAAGAACAGGTCGAAACGGACCTCGCGCCCGCTCGTGCGGAGGTCCAGGCGATACGGCGTGCTCTGGTTGGTGGTGACCTGGGAATCGCGCGCTTCCGCCCGAGCCTCCGAGACGCCGTGACCCTTCGCGTCCACGCCGACCAACTCGAACCGCAGGGAGAGGACGGGCTGAGCCTGCCACGGGTTCTGCGCGATGCCCTCCAGCCGCAGCACCCCCGGTTCCGGCCTCGCGCAGTTCCAGAACAGGACGATGTCGGAGGTGCTCATCCGATGAGCGTAAGCCGCCGCCGACTGGGTCGGGCTTGCCGTCCCGTACGGGCCGGTGCCCTCCACCGCCGCGCAACCCGCCAGCCCCAGCGCCACCATTCCCACCAGCACGCTACGCAAGAGCGCCATCAGCCACCTCCTTGTTGGTCGCGCCGCGGCAGAGCCCTCAGCCGAGCAGCCCTTTCAGAGCCAGGGCGTCTCGCACGGCATTGGCCTCGGCATCGTTGTTGAAGATGAGGTCTCTCCATGACTCTCATGCGCGCGACCGCATCGCCTCCAGCCAGGCCACCAAGTCATTCAGGGAGCTGGTGTTGAGGATGTCCGCAGGCGCCAGCCACGCGCGCCGGGCCACCGACACGCCGAACCGCATGTAGTCCAGTTGGGGGACCGTGTGGGCATCGGTGCTGATCGTGATGGGAACCCCCAGCGCTTTGGCGCGGCGAGCGTTCAGATCGTTCAGGTCCAAGCGCATAGGGGAGGCGTTGATCTCCACGGCAATCCTCGCCGCCTGCGCAGCATTCAGGATCGCCTCCATGTCCACCTCGTAGGGAGCCCGCTCCCCGATCAGGCGGCCTGTCGGATGGCCGAGGATATGAACCAGCGGGTGCCGGATCCCCCGCGCGATCCGGGCCGTCATCTCCTCCCGGCTCATCTTGAACCGGGAGTGAACCGAGATCTGCACCAGGTCGAGCTGGCGCAGGATCTCGTCGGAAAAGTCCAGGCTACCGTCGCCCTTGATGTCCACCTCGCACCCCGCCAGGACGCGGAAGCCCTTGAGCCGCTTGTTGAGGGTCCGAACCTCCTCGATCATCTGCAGGACCCGCCCCTCGGTCATCCCGCCGGCTACCGTCGCGGACTTGGAGTGATCCGTCACCGCCATGTACTGGTAGCCCTTCGCCTGGACCCCCGCTGCCAACTCCGCCAGCGAATGGGCCCCATCGCTCCACGTGGTGTGGAGCTGCAGGTCCCCCCGGATGTCCTCGAGCGACACCAGGGCCGGCAGCCGCCCTTCCAGCGCCGCCTCGATCTCCCCGCTGTCCTCGCGCAGCTCTGGCGGAATGAAGGACAGCCCCACCGCCTCATACACCTCGGCTTCCGTCTTCCCCGCGACCCGCTGGCTCCCCTTCTCGGTGAAGACGCCGTACTCGCTGACCTTGAGCCCCTTCCGCTGGGCCAACTCCCGCACCCGGATGTTGTGCTGCTTGGACCCGGTGAAGTACTGGAGCGCGGCGCCGAAGCAGTCGGGCTCCACCACGCGCAGATCCACCTGGATGTTTTCCCGGAGGCGGACGCTAGATTTCGTCTCGCCGTGCCCCAGCACCTCGGCCACGTTGGGGAGCGCGACGAACACCTCCATCACCCGGGCCGGCTGCGTCGCCGTGACCAGGATGTCGATGTCCTTCACCGTCTCCCGCATGCGGCGGAGGCTCCCGGCCACCGCGATCTGATCCACCTCCCGCAAGGACCGCAGCGCGGCCAGGATCACCTCGGCCAGCATGGCCGCCGTCCCGAGCGGCTTTCGCTCCTGCCCGCTCTTCCACACGGCGATGCCCTTGAGGATGTTCTCCTCGGTCTTGGCCTGGATTCCGGGGAGGCCGGCCAGCTTGTGGCTGGAGGCCAGCTCCTCCAGCTTCTGCACCGAGTCCACGCCGAGATGCTCGTAGAGGTGCCTGGCCGTCTTGGGACCCACGCCGTGGATCCCCATCAGTTGGATCACGCCGGGGGGAATCTCCTTCCGCAATCCCTCCAGGTAGGCAATCGTCCCGTTGGCGAGGTACTCCTGGATCTTGGCGGCTAGGTCCTTCCCGATGCCGGGAACATCCTGGATGCCGCCCCGCTCGACGACCGCCGCGATCTCCTCGGACAGTCCCTCCACGGCCTGCGCCGCCCGACGGTAGGCCCGGATGCGGAAGGGGTTCTCCCCCTTGACCTCCAGGTAGTCGGCGATCTCATTGAACACGGTCGCGATCTCCGCGTTACGCATCTCATTTCGTCCCGACGCTGATAGCCGACAGCCGATGGCTGACGGCTGACATCAGCAATATCCGTCCAGCCGGTGCAGGCCGGCGGCACGGGCCAGCGCCAGCGCCTCCTCCATCTCCGCCCGCGTGGGCCGCCGGGACAGCGGCGGGTACTGCCAAGCCCGGTAGCACGGGCGGTACTGTTCCATGACGTTGACATACGTGTCCGGCGACAGCTCTGCCAGGAACCGCACCACCTCGGCCGTCCCCGCCAGGCCGTGGGGGAGGACCAGGTGGCGCACCAGGAGTCCCCGCAGGGCGACGCCCCGCGAGTCCATCCGGAGTTCGCCCACCTGGCGATGCATCTCGCGGATGGCCGCCCTCGCCGCCTCGGGATACTGCGGGGCGGCGGAGTACACTCGGGCCGCCTCTGCGTCCGCGTACTTGAAGTCCGGCATGTAGATGTCGAAGACACCGTCCAAGAGCCGGAGCGTCTCCAGAGACTCATACCCCCCGCAGTTGTACACGAGTGGGAGCCGGAGGCCGCCCGCGATCGCGATGGCCAGGGCGCGGAGGATCTGCGGGACCTGGGGGGTCGGGGTGACGAAGTTGATGTTGTGGCAGCCATGCTGTTGGAGCGACAGCATCATCTCGGCCAGGGCCTCGGCCGAGACCGTCTGGCCACTTCCCTGCTGGCTGATGTCAGAATTCTGGCAGAAGACACAGGAGAGGTTACAGTGCGTGAGGAAAATGGTGCCCGAGCCGCCTGCACCCACCAGGGGTCTCTCCTCGCCGAAGTGAGGGCCGTAGCTCGATACCACCGCCTGATCCGCGATGCCACAGGTGCCGACCTCGCCCTGGCATCGCCGCGCCCCACAGGCACGGGGACACAGATGGCAGGCCTCCAGAAGTCCTTCGGCGACCTCCAGCCGCCGTTGGTATTCCCCGGTTCGGTACAGCTCAAGGTAGGCTGGCCACATCCCCATCTCCGCAATGAAGCCCCCAGCTCTCCCCACCCCTCTCGGATGAATTATACGAGCCGCCAGACCTCAGCGCCAGCGGGCCTCGCCCAGCTCCTTGCCGCCGGCCCCCAAGCACAGCGCACCGAAGGCCACACCCCAGATCCGGCCGGGCTCTTTGAGCGGGGTAAAGACTTGAATCCCTTCCCGCTCCGGATCGAATCGCCTGAGAATGCCGAGCGCGAGGAAGGCATTGTCGCGGTCGTGCAGGCCCACCAGGGTCCCCTGCAACTGCTCCACATCCACGACCAGCACGTCAGCCACCTGGAGGGCATGCCGGACCTCGCGCACGGCGGACCGGTTGAAGGGGCCCCGGACGAAGACAAGGGCCTCGTCGGTCCCCACCTCGGCGTAGAGCGGCATGGTCTGGAGGAAGGCTCCCAGGGCCGCCAACCCGTCGCCGCCCACCCGTCGCCCGGTGGTGAGCCAGAGGCGGGAGAAGCGCAGTTCCTTCCACGACAGCTCGCGCTCCTCAGCCGAGGCGAAGTACTCGCGAAACTGCTCCTCTCGGAAGGCGCGCCGAGCCGCGAGGCTCCGCCGGACGACTCGGGAGGAGACCGGCAGGCGCTGGATGAGCATATCCGACCGGCCCTCCACAAGGTGCAGGATGGGCTCGAGCTCGGTTTCGCGCTGGAGGGCCAGCACGTACTGCGGGCGGATGGCCTGGAGCTTGTGCCACTTGAGGGAGGCGGCAACCGACCCCTGGATCAACCCCGTCGTATCCACGAGGACGATCTCCGCTCCCTCGGCGATCGCCGTGTGCACCAGGGCCTGGGTCCCGAGGATGTGGGCCAGGAAGTGTCCCGGCGGCGAGGTGGACCCGACGAAGGACAAGGCCCAGGGGGACGGAAACGGGCCGGCAGGGCTGCCCGGAGGCAGGATGGTCAATCCAACGGTGGTCGGCGGGCCGACGGAGGACTGGCCGATATCCCCGTCCACCAAACCGACCGTCCGCCCCGCCGTGGTCCACGCCCCGGCGAGGATGCGAGCCAGGGTCGTCTTTCCGGAGTCGGAGCCTCCGAGCAGCACCGCGACCCCGGGGCGCGCCAGGATGGCCCGGGCGGCCCGCATCCATTCCGGCAGAATCTCCAGGTCCGAACTCAGATCATCCATCTGACCCCCCGAGAGCAGCCCAGGGTGTATCCAATAGAGCCGTGACGATCGATCGCAGCTCGGCTGAGCACCGCCGCACCGCGACGCCCCGCTGGCCCAAGCCCCCAGGATCCGACCTGTGCGGCCTCACTGCTGGCATCGGGGGCAGAAGTGGGTGCCGCGCTGGCCCAGGATGATTCGGCGAATCGGCGTGCCGCAGCGGACGCAGGGCTGCCCCTGCCGGTGATAGACCCGATGGCGAGAGGCAAAATATCCCGGCTCGCCCGACGCGTCCCGGTAGTTGGCGATGGAGCTGCCCCGGTGCCGGATGCCTGCCTGGAGGACGGAACGGATGGATCGCCAGAGCGCCCGGATCTCCTCGCGGCGAAGCCATGAGGCGCGCCGCGTGGGCCTGATGCCGGCCCGGAAGAGCGCCTCGTCCGCATAGATGTTCCCGATTCCGGCGATCCTGCTCTGGCTCAGGAGCAGGGCCTTGATCCTCGCCGCCGACACCTTGCAGATGGCCTGGAGAACTTCGGCGCTGAAGCCGTTTTCCAGCGGCTCCACGCCGAGATGCAGCGCGTCCTCCACGCCAGAGGCGGGCAGAAGGAACATCTCGCCGAACTTCCGGATGTCCCGGTAAGCCAACACCCCGCCTCCGGCGAAGACCAGGACGGCATGGGTGTGCGCATCCGGCCGGAAGGCATCGCCGCGGCCGTGCCACAAGAGTTGACCCGTCATTCCCAGCCGGACGACGAGGCTCTGCTCCCCGAGATCGAACAGAAAGAATTTCCCGCGCCGCCGGAGGCGCACCACCGTTCGACCGGCCAGGGCCGCCTCCACCTCCCGAGGGCTTCCGCGTCGGCGCGTGAGGCGAGACTCCGAGATCTTGGCGCGCGCGATCCGGCGTCCCTCGATCTTCGGGGCGAGGTCGCGTCGGATAACTTCAACCTCTGGCAGCTCAGGCATATCCCTCAGGTCCTTCAGAGATCGGCAGGATCCACGAACACGGGATTGGCTCCGATCGCTGCCGCCTGCCCCTCGGCCGGTTCCACACCGAACATGGTGAAGCCGAGTCGGATGGGCCGAAATTCCTCCAGCGCGGCATACGCGGGATCCTCCCGATCGTGCGGAATCGCCAGGACGCGGGCAATCCCCGCCGGCCCCTCCTCGCCTCGCAGCAGGCCTGCGGCCAGCCGCACGCTTCGTGCCAGCTCCTCCCCTGTCCGAAAGCCCGAGGGCATCAGGAAGACCTGGTGCAGATCACGGCCCGCCGCCCAGGCCCACTCCGGAGTCGCCTCGAGCATCCGCATGCGCATGACTGGGGCGTAATCCCAGAGACCAAAACAGCCTGCCAGGCTGCAGGTCGCCCCCCACCCATAGAGCCCGCGAAACCCCATCCCGTCCAGTCGGGCGATTCGGTCGCGAAGGCAAGCCGCATTCGGGAAGGGAAAGAGATCGCGATGCCCCTGGGTGCTTTTGAGCAGTTCGAAGGCCGCCTCCGGATCCTCCAATCGCGTCGCCCGTACGCCCTCCTCGGGAGGGGCAGACTGGATGGGAATCAGGCTTAGCACGCACGGACGCACGGGCCGCGAGCCCCGGCTCCGGACGAACGTGAGCGAGGGGACGTTTCCCTCCATGACCAGCGAGTACGTGACCAGAGGCGCAAACGACCGCGCGTGTGCGCGGATGGCATCGCCTAGCGATCGCGCGACGCCCAGGCGACGAAAGGCGGGTGCCACCCGCAGGTCGTACAGGTAGGCAGCCGCGCCCCGTTGCCCGCGGACGAGGACGGACTTCAGCGCCACGGCGCCGACGCCGACGAGGCCGGATTCGCCTTCGGCCACGTAGGCCCGCCAACATGGGTAGGGCCGGGAGCGCGCGAAGAAATCCGGCGACCGATCGAACATCATCGGGGTGCTCGCCGCCACCACGCACTGCCGATCCAGCGCCAGCAGGTCCGCATTGTCCTTCGGAGTGGCCTCGCGCACGCGGAACGGCAAACGCAGAGTCCCAGGCTGATCCATCCCCCTCCTCCTCCGACGGTCGGTCCCTCACCCTTCCCCTCTCCGAAGGGGAGAGGGGACCCGGGGAAAGCGAGGCGGAGCGCTACGAGCCCCCTTTCCCGGAGGGAGAGGGCCGGAGTGAGGGAAGAGGCTCGGTATTGACCGTGACCCGCTCGACGCCCGGGATCTCCTGCCGCGCGCGGCGCCCCAGTTCCAGGCCCAGCTCATGCCCTTCGGCGACGGTCAACTCGCCACTGACGGCGCAGTGGCACACCAGCCAGAGCCCCGCTTTGATCTTGCGGATCGAGACATCGTGGCAATCTCGAATGCCCGGGATCTCCTGAGCCAGTTCTTTCAGGCGGGTCGCCGCCCAGGCTGCGTCAACCTCGGGGCGCACGCCGGGCGGCCGAATGGGGCGCACGGGATCCACATGGATCTGGACCGGCCCCAATCGGGGAATCTCTTGGTGAATATCCGCCATGATGCGTTCCACCAGGGCCTGCGCGTCGCGCAGCAGGAGGGTCCCCGGCACCTCCAGGTGAAGGTCCGCACGGCGCTGCCCGCCCGCATCGTAGATGAGGACGTCGTGGATCCCGGCGGCGTGCCGGGAAGCGATCAGCCGGATGGCGTCCCCGAGGGTCTCGGCCGCCATTTGAAGCGGCTCGGCATGGATGACAATGGAGGCCTCGGGCGCCACCTCCCGGATCCGCTCTTCTACCTGGCTCACGATCGCGTGGACCGCCTCGAAAGATATGGCACGATCGATGGAGAGCGTGGCATCGACGAAGAGTCTGGCACCCACCATGCGGGCCCTCAACGTCGCAAGCCCGCGCACGTCCGGCACGCTCCGGATCGCCGCCCGGATCCGTTCGATCAGCTCCACGGGGGCTCGGTCCAGGAGCGCATCCGCGGCCCGCTTCCCCAGCCGCACCCCCACGACCAGAACGAGGATGGCCACGCAGAGTGCGGCGACGGCGTCCAGGAGGTGCAGCCATTGGATGCCCCAGTGCCGCCCCACCCACACGCCCACCAAGCCGAGCAGGACGGTGAGCGCGCCCCAGATGTCCGTGCGGAAGTTGAGCGCGTCGGCCTCCAGGGCCTGACTCCCTGTCTCGCGCGCGACCCGCGCCAGGGCTCGCGAGCGGGAGAAGTCCACCAGCATGGACCCGAGCACCACGGCGAAGGCGATCCAGGTCGGTTCGATGTCCACGCTCTTCCACAGCAGACGCTCCACGGCTTCGTTGATGATCCAGACGCACGTGAGCAGCAGGAGCCCTGTCTCGATGAGGGCGGAGAGGTTCTCCACCTTGCCGTGGCCGTAATGGTGGTCCTTGTCGGCCGGTCGGTCGGCCACGCGGACAGCGAACAGGGTGATGAGCGTGGCGACGAGGTCCATGCCGGAGTGGGCGGCCTCCGACAGGATCCCCAAACTTCCCGTCTGCCAGCCTACCGCCGTCTTGGCGATCACCAAGCCCACGGCGGCGAGCGCGGAAATGAAGGCGACCCGGGCCTTCCGCTTGCTGGCTTTCGGACCATCCAGAGAGGGCTGTGCAAGAGTGGTCATGGCTGCCCTTGCCGGCCAGGAGTGCTCGACCGATTCCCGCCCTCGCAGGCTGCCCTCGGGCGAGCCGTCAATCCGAGGAAATCCTCAGCCGGAGGAGCCCGAGGGTGTGAACAACTCCGGATGCCAAGATCGAAGGCGGGAGAGCATCTGTTCCCAGTCCGTCGCCGAAGGATAGGCGAGGGCAAATGCCGCCATCGACAACCCCGCCAGGATGTAGAAATCCAGCAGGTATCCGCCCACGAAGTAGAGGGCGACGCCCAGGATCACCGGCACCTCGCCCACGGCGAAGATCAGAATCTGGCTCGAAGACAGCGCCGATAGCACCTCCGGCAGATTCCGGCCCCGCACGCGACGGACGACGCCTTCCGGCTCGAACAGGCGCCGCCGGATGATCGGAATGGCCAGGCAGGCCGCGATCCCCAGGACATAGAGAGGGTAGCGAAGCCAGTCCACGGCGGCAAAGATATCCCGCCCCCTCGGGATCTGGCCGACCTTCCGGATGGCCTGCACCACGAGCCAGTACACCACGATCGAGCTCACCATGGCCCAGTAGACGACCCGCAGCGGCCCCAGCACCGCCCGCAGGCGATCGTGGATGGCCTGGTCCAGGGTCACGAAGACCCCCCATCAGGCAGGAGCACGCCCAAGTCCACCGCGGCGAGGTCCTCCACAACGAGGTCGGCCTCACCGAGATGTTCCCGCGGACACGAGTGGGTGACGGCCACGGCGATCATGCCTGCCGCCCGTGCCGCCCGTAGCCCACCGGGCGTATCTTCGATCACGACGCATCGCCGGGGCGAGAGGCCCAGTCCCTGCGCTGCCCGCAAATACGGCTCGGGATCCGGCTTCCCCTTGTCGTAGTCCTCCCGCGCCACGATGCAGGCGAACCGCTGACGGATTCCCAGGCTGCGGAGGGCCAGCTCCGCCTCGCGTCGGTTCGAGCCGGTGGCCAGGCCGACCCGCCAGCCGTCGCACTTCGCCAGGAGGGCGACTCCGTCGGGAAAGGCCGGGATCCCATCAGCCAGTAGCGTGAGGTACCGTCGCTCCTTGGCGGCCACGGCCACATCCAGCGACTGCCCAGCCGGCAGCAACCGTTCCAGCACCTCCCGGTCGGAATACACGAGGTAGCTCTCGAAGTATTGGCGCTCGGTGAGGGTCACCGCGTAGGCGGCTAGGACGTCCTGGAACGCGCGACAGTGGATGGGCTCACTGTTGATCAGCACACCATCCATGTCGAAAATGATACCGCGATCGTCACTCATCGCTTGGAACCGCCACCGGCGTAAAACGTAATCCGTAATGCGTAAAACGTAAGGAGCCCTCCGATTACGTTTTCCGCGTTTCGTCTCTACTCCCTCGGCAGCTCGATCCCATACGCCTTGATTTTCCGGTGCAGGTTGCTCCGCTCCAGGCCCAGTCGCTCCGCAGTGCGGGTGACGTTCCAGTTGGCTTCCCGCAAACGGCGCAGGATGTATTCCCGCTCGAAGCGCTCCCGCGCCCCGCGGAGTGTCCCGTCCCATTCCAGAAGCTGATCGGGGGCCTCCGGGGTCGCCCCTGTCCGGGCGCGGGGCGAAAGCGCCAGATCAGCCGGTCGGATGGTCTCCTGCGGAACCATGATCACCAGACGTTCCATCACGTTCCGCAGCTCCCGAACGTTCCCGGGCCAGGGGTATTGGATCAGCAGGTCCATCGCCTCGGGGGAAAGTTTCCGCTCCCGTTTGCCGTACTCCCGCGAGAACAGGCGGAGGAAGTGGGAGGCGAGAAGCGGGATGTCTTCCTTCCGCTCGCGCAGCGGCGGGACCTCGAAGGGGATGACGCTCAGCCGGTAGAAGAGATCTTCGCGGAAATTCCCCTTCTGGATCTCCTCCTCCAGCAACTTGTTCGAGGCCGCGATCACGCGGACCTCCACGCTGAGCGTTTCCGAGCCCCCGACTCGCTCGAAGGTCTGCTCCTGCAGGACGCGGAGGACCTTGGCCTGGGTCTTCAGGCTCATATCCCCCACCTCATCCATGAAGATCGTGCCGCCGTCCGCCAGCTCGAACTTGCCCCGCCGCTTCGTGGTGGCTCCGGTGAAGGCCCCCTTCTCGTGGCCGAACAGCTCGCTCTCGATCAGCTCGTCGGGGATCGCGGCGCAGTTGACCTCCACGAAGGGCTTGCCGGCGCGCAGGCTCTGGCGGTGGATGGCGCGGGCGATCAGCTCTTTCCCCGTGCCGCTCTCCCCCCGGATGAGGACGCGGCCGTGGCTGGGGGCCGCCGACTGGATCTGCGTGCGCAGCGCCTGGATCGCGGGGCTCTCCCCCACGATCTCGTAGCGCTCCTCAAGCGTCCGTCGGAGGGCAAGGTTTTCCTGCTCCAGGCGACGGCGATCCAGGGCGTTCTGGACCGCCAGGACCGTCTTCTCCAGGCTGAGGGGTTTCTCGATGAAGTCGTAGGCCCCCAGCCTGGTGGCCTTGACTGCCGTCTCCACCGTGGAATGGCCCGAGATCATGATGACTGGCAGGTCTGGATACTGCTGCTTCAGCTCACCCAGGGCCTGGAGTCCATCCATACCCGGGAGCCACACGTCCAGGATCACGAGGTCGGGCGATGCCTGGGCGACCTGCCGCAACAGCTCCTCTCCCGTAGGGGCCGTGCGGACATGATACCCCTCGTCCTTGAGGATGCCCTCGAGGGAGCTGCGGATGTTCTTCTCGTCGTCAACGACCAGGATCTCTTCGTGACTCATACGCTCTCGTGCCAGGCCATTCGGCGATCGGGCACTCTGGCAACGCCGAACCCCTGATTGCCGGGTTGCCAGACTGCCGAATTGCTCGCCACCAGTAATCGCCCTCAGGCGACCACGGGTGCCAGGGCAGGAAGCTCGACGACCAACCGGGCGCCGCGGGGATGGTTCTCCTCGATCCGGACTTGCCCGCCGTGCTCCACGATGATGCGGCTCACGATGGCGAGCCCCAGCCCCCCCGCGGACCGCTTGGTCGAGTAATAGGGGAGGAAAAGGCGATCGCGGTCTTCGGGGGAGAACCCCTGCCCCGTGTCGGCCACCTCCAGGATGACCCGTCCCGGCTCGGGGTGGTAGTGGGTGGAGACGACAATCTCCCCCTCCTCGTCCCCGATGGCGGACAGGGCGTTGTCCACCAGATTAATGAGGGCCCGCTTCATCTGCTCCGCGTCCAGGTTGATCTGCGGGACCGCAGGATCCAGCGCCGTCCGGATCGCGATCCCCGGCTGGACGCCCGCGTAGAGCTGCGCCACCTGCCGGACCACGGCGTGCAGATCGCCCGGCCGGGGGTGGGAGCTGGGCATGCGGGCGTAGCGCGAGAACTCATCCACCAGGTTCCGGAGCCCCTCCACCTCCTGGATGATGGTCTGCGTGCACTCGTCGAATATCTGGCGGACATCCGGCGCCCCCTCCTCGAACTTCTTCCGGAGCCGCTGCGTGGAGAGCTGAATCGGGGTGAGGGGATTCTTGATCTCGTGGGCGATGCGCCGCGCCACCTCCCGCCAGGCCACGGCCTGTTGGGCGCGGATCAGCTCCGAGATGTCATCCAGCACCACCACGACGCCCTGGGCGTTGCCGTTCGTGCCGCTCAGGCCGCTCACGGTGACCCGGAGGGTGACCGGTCGCCCCGCCAGCGGCAGCGTGACCTGCTGGTCCGCGGTCTCGCGCCCCTCCTTGACAAGCCGGTCCACCAAGCCTCGCAGGGGCGCCAGGCTGTCCCCGGCAAACACCTCAACGTACGCCCGATGGAGGATCGCATCCGCCCGCTGGCCCAGGATGCGCGCGGCCGTCCGGTTCAGCGTGTTCACCCGTCCCTCGGCATCCAGGGATAGGACCCCCGCAGTGATCGTCTCCAGGACGGTCTCCATGTATCCCCGGCGGCGGTCCAGCTCGACATTGGAGCACTGCAGCTCCACGTAGGCCCGGGTCAGCTCCAGCTTGTTCCGCTCCAGATCCGCCGTCATCTGGTTGAACGAATCCACCAGGATGCCGATCTCATCGTCGGCCTTGACCGTCACCCGGTAGCTGAGGTCGCCCGCCGCCACCTTCCGGGTACCCTCGGCCAGCTCCTGGATCGGCACCGTGATGCCGCGCGCCAGGTACACGCCCACCCAGATGGCGGCGAAGATGATCACCAGCGTCACCATGAGGAAGAGCATCAGGTAGATGCCCTTGATGGGGTTCTTCAGCATCCGGAGTTGTTGGTACTCCTTGATCCCGGTGGCGATCTCCCGTCCCTTGGTGAGCAGGCCATCCGGCACCAACGTCGTGACCGCCACCGCGCCCAGCACCTCCCGGGGATGGCCGGGCCGAAGGATCGGCGCCAGGGCGCGGATCACATCGCCCTGCTCCGAGGTGTTGACCGCCACGAAGGCCTCGCCGTCCAACGCCTGGCGTACCGCCCGCGAGGCCGGGGCCACCATGGCCTCCGCCGGGACTTTCGGGCTGCGCCACTGGGCCAGCTCCACGCGCTGCCGGCTGAAGAGCTGGACCGCATCCAGCCCGTACTCCCGGAACTTCTCGCCCCCCACGCGTCGGACCGCCTCGATCCGGGCGTCCGTGGCCATCACCTCGCCCAGGCGCGCCGCGAACTGGCGTGACACGTTCAGGGCCGCCTCCTGGCTGGCGCGGGCGTATGTCTGGGACACGTCCAGCGCCTTGTCCAGCGATTCTTCCACCTGGATATTGAACCAGCTATCGACGCTGGTCGTAATGAGATTGCTGGCCACGAGGAAGAGGAGGCCGGCCGGGAGGAGGGCCAGGCTCACGAAGGCAACGGCCAGCTTCACCCGGAACTTGGAGCCGAGGATGTTCTCGCGACGCTCCAGGTACACCTTGAAGAGGCTGCGGAAGACGAGGAGGACCAGGAGGAGCAGGAGGACGATGTTGACGTTGACGAGGGCGAAGATGAGGATGTTGGAGGCGATGGGCGACGGCATCCGGAGCTGCTGGATGAGGACCTGGACGGCGGTGAGCCCCACCACGAGGGCCAGGACCGAGACCAGGATGATGCGGTTCCGCCGGGAACGGGCCATGGGATCGGTGTGGACCGGCTCTGGCCGAGGTGGGAGCGCCGCCATGCTCATGCTCGAAACCCCTCTCCGAGGGACGCGTCAGCACACGACAGGTCGCTGCATCCCCGTCGAACGCCTGTGCGGAGGCGAGCCACCGATGCATCCCGCGACGGATCGGGAGAAAGTATATGGGCGGGTGGAGGGGAAGGCAAGGCAAAAGCCCACGCGGGGAGGCCCTGCGAGGTCTTGCGGGCAAGAGACAGACACCTCGCGGAGAGCCGAGCCAACCCGGGGGATGCCGCCTCCAGAGGGAGAACCGTCGTGCGAACGTGCGATCAGAGCACGGCGGGCTTCAACCCGCGGGCCGGCGGGAGGAGCGGCGAAACCCACTGCTCCACCGCAGACGCCGAGAGGCTAAACGGTTCGGGATCGGTCAGGAGCTGTTCTTGAATGCGGCGCACGAGCATGAGATGGAGCTGATGGCCCGCGCTATGGGCAATGATGGTGCCGACCAGAGGCTTGCCCAGGAGGTAGAGGTCGCCCAGGAGGTCCAGGACCTTGTGCCGGACCAGCTCGTCCGGGAAGCGGAGCGGGCCGTTGATCACGCCGTCCTCACCCACGACGAGCGCATTCTCCAGCGAGCCCCCACGCACCAGGCCCATGCGAGTGAGCATGTTCAAATCCTTCAGAAAACCGTAGGTGCGGCTGGGCGCCACCTCGCGGGCGTAGCGCTCGCGCCCCACCTCCATCGCCGCGGTCTGCTCACCCAGGATGGGGTGATCGAAGCACATGGTGTAGATGACCTTCAGCCGCTGCGAGGGCACGATCCGCAGGCTCCGGCTGCCCACCTCGACGGTGATAGGCTGCCGCACCTTCAGAAACGTCTTGGGGGCGAACTGCCGGCGCAATCCACCCTGCAGGATGAGGTCCACGAAGGGGGCAGAACTGCCGTCCAGGATCGGAACTTCGGGGCCCGTGAGGTCTATCTGGACGTTGTCCACGCCCATCACGCCCAGGGCGGACATGAGATGCTCGATGGTCTTGACGTTGACCCCGTTCTTGGCGATGGTCGTGGCGTAGTGGGTGTCCGTCACGTTATCCGGCCGCGCCTCGACGACGGGCGTGCCGCGGAGATCCATTCTGCGAAAGACCACACCCGAGTTCGCCGGGGCAGGCCGCAGTGTCATCTCGACCCGCTCACCCGTATGCAAACCGATCCCGCTGCAGCCTACCGGCTGATCGAGGGTTCTCTGATGGCTCAAGTTGATCTCCCTTCCACGCTCCGTCCAGGAAACTCTGGCAATCGGGGAGACTCTTCAAACCGATCCGGCGTTGTTTTATGCAAGGCCTATACCATTTATGAAGGTATTGAGTGATTACTAACTGTTTGAAAACACAAGGGGAGTTTTGCCAATTGAGCGATGGTTTCCAGCGGGAGGTCAAAAGTCATCCAACCTGTGGTTGGGATGCAACGATGTGTGGCGTCTTTAACGAGGCTTCTCCTCCCGAATGGCCACAGCGGCTCGAACGAGTAGCCGAAAGAGCGCCTCGCGGAAAGGCGCATCGGCTAGAGGAGCCAGCAAGGCCTCGATGCTGGCGAGGCGTTCGGGGTCCGGATGGACATCCTCTCCGGGGCCGCTTGGTGCAGGCCCAGAGACCGAGGGCATCTCAGGGACCTCGCCGATCCGCAGGGCCATCTCCCGCACCACATTCCGCCCCAGCCGTTCGTTGAGGGCGTCCACCAGCCTGTGCCGCATCATGCTCAACTGATGCAGCCAGATGGGGTCTGTGACGTGGACCACAAGCCTGCCGTGGCGGATCTCCTTGGGCTGCGCGTGCCGCGCGATGAGGGGACCCACCACGCCCGGCCAGACACGCCAGAGCTCGTGCTGACGGAGGCGATCCATCAGGCCGAGGCGCTGGAAGGCCGCGGTGAGGGCGTCCGCGGCCCGCACCGGCTGGCGCCAGGGCGGCCGGCTCATCCCGTCACCTCGCGATCCGCTGCCGCACGGAGTCGGGACCGGACCCCCTCATCGATGCCACGATTCGCAAGGCGGTCGGCCTCGGCATTCTCTTCGCGCGGGACATGCCGGATGTCGAAGTGCCGAAAGGCGGCGAGCCGCTCGCGCGCCACCGCATACAAAGGCCGGAGGCCCGGGTTCTTCACCTGATATCGCCCCTGGATCTGGCGCACCAGAAGCTCCGAGTCGGAGCGCACCTCCAGGTCGGTGTAGCCGTGCTCCAAGACCCGGTCCAGCGCCAGGAGGAGCGCCTGGTACTCCGCCACGTTGTTCGTCGCCTCGCCGATGAAACGGTGCAACCGCTCCACCACCTCGCCTTCGGGTCCGAGGATCAGAACGCCCACGCCCGCCGGGCCCGGATTGCCGCGAGCAGCCCCATCGATGTGCACACGCACCTTCCCCCGCACCCCGGCTGCCCGAGACCGGACCCTGGGGGATGGCTCCAGGAGTTTCACGGCCGCGCGCACGGCCTCCAGCGCCTCCCGGGGGGAAAGATCGGAGGGCAGATCCAATGCCCCCGTGCCGGCGCGGGCCTGGCACAAGCGTCGCAGCACAGACAGGATGTCTGAGGGATCCACGCCGCTACCCGGCGTAGAAGAGGATACGGTTACAGGAGGGGCAGACGAACATCCGATCGTTCCGGCGGACTTCGTTATACGCCTGCGGCGTGAGGGCAATGCCGCAGCCGGTGCAGGAGCCATTCTGCACCGCAACGACCACGTCCCCTCGGCTCTTCGCCAGGCGCGTGTATTGCTGGAAGAGATCCTTGTCTAGCCGACTCGCCTGCGCCTTGCGGGCCGTGCGCAGCGAGGCCAACTCGCGCTCGAGCTTGGTGAGTTGCGCCTCCTTTTCCGACCGCTCCGCCTGGTGCGCGGCCTCTGCTGCCTTGAAGAGCCTCTCCGCCTCGGCCACCGACTTGGCCGCCTCGTCGGCCCCCTCGAGAAGCTCCAGGACCTCCTCCTCGAGCTTGGAGGACTTCTGCTTCAGGGCCTCGATCTCTTTGAGAACGGCGGCGTACTCTTCGTTCGTCTTGATCTCGAAGAGGCGGGCCTGCTTCTTTTTCGTGTTCTGGACAAACTCCTCCAGTTCGCGCTCCCTGGCTCGCCGGTCCTTCTGGATCTGGTCTGCCCGGGTCTTGGCCGCCTCCAGCCCGCCCCTCGCCCCCGTGAGTCTGGCCTCCAGTGCTTGGATGGCCGGAGGGATGGCCCGCGCCTCTGACTCCAGGGAGGCAATCGCCGAGTCCAGCCGCTGCAGCTCGAGAAGCTTATCCAGTCCGTTCCACATCTGTCCTCACTCGTCCGCGTGGGTAGCTGCAACCTGCGTCAGTATTGCACAGTTCCAAAAGGCGGTCAATGCCGGGCGGATCGGTCCCATGGGTTCGCGGGCCGCACTCCGAAAGCCGCAGCCCGCCTCACACACCTTTCTTCCCGATGATGCGGCTGGTGCCAAAAGGCGTGTCCTTTCAGACCACGGATCCCAGACTCTCCTGCTCCATCCACTCCCGCACCTCGGATTTTGTGCAGGTGTCCCCCCGCCTCTGGCGGATTGGCTGGCTCTCGCGGCGCATCGGCCCTTGTATTCTTTCCCGAGAAATTCACATAAATGCCTTGACAGCGCCGGCGATTTCTTCCACTTTCCCCCGTGAGGATGCGCCTCCGCCTCTTGGCCGCACGGCTTTCTACTCGGGAGGGGATCATGGAGCTCACACAGGAACTGACTGGTATGGCACAGGCGGGTGGGGCCAGCCTCGCGGGTGTGGCTCCGGTCCAACGCTTCGACGGCGCCCCCACGGCCCACCACCCCGGGGAGCTTTTGCCCGGGGCGCAGTCCGTCCTCACCTTCGGCATCCGCCTGTTGAATCGAACGCTGGAGTGGCCCGAGATCTTGAAGGGCTCTCCATTTTTCCCGGAGGAGATCCGGCTGGAGGCTGCCCGCGCCCTCTTCTACAAGCGATCCGGCTATGACATCGTGAATGACCGGCTGAACCAGATCGCCCTCACGCTGGCCACCCATCTGGAAGACTTGGGCCATGCCGCCCTGTTCTTCCCCGCGACCTATGGGGGAGTCTCGGAGAAGTTGGGGCAGTGTCCCGGGATGCTTTCGCAGCGCCATGCGGCCGTGCGCGCTGGGCTGGGGGAGTTCGGACTCAACAACGTGGTGGTGACGCAGCGGTTCGGACCGCGGATCCGGTTTAACTCCGTCATCACCTCTGCACCACTTGCCCCTTCCCCCCTCCTGCAGACGAAGACCTGCCTCGGCGAGAGCTGTGAGATCTGCCTGGATGCCTGTCCCGTGCGAGCGATCAGCCGGAGACCGGAGGCCACGGATAACGGGGTGCGTCTCGATCCGGCATCCCGCACCGATTGGACTGTGTGTCGGAAGAGTCAGGCAGAGTCGGCCTGTATGGGCCGCTGCTTGCGCGTCTGTCCGATCGGCCGAAATGACAAGGAGGGCGGCCGCGCGTAGGGGCGACCGGCCCTGCCTGTGCCGTGTCCGGCACGGCAGACTGGCGGTCGCCGCTCCATGTGGTGAGATCGGCCCTGCTCAGCCATCCTGGATTCCCCCTTCCTCTGGGGCGGGGTAAGGGCAGCGGAAGTGAGGGTGTCCCGGGTCACGCCCACAAATCGGTGCTCAGATACTTCAGGCCGGAATCGCAGATGAGGATGACGACCGTCTTCCCCTCGAACGGCCCGCGCAGCAGTTGCATCGCCGCGGCCACATTCGCGCCGGAGGAGAAGCCGGCAAAGATGCCCTCCTCTCCAGCCAACTGTCGCGCGGCCTGGATGGCGTCTGCGTCTGAGACCGTCAGGTACCCGTCGATGTGTTGGGGGTTGATCAGGGGCAGGTCGGGCATGGCGTAGCCCCCGCCCTGGATCCGGTGACCCGGCTGGGTCACGGGTTCGCCTGCCAGAGCTGCCGCAGCTTCCGGCTCCACCACAAAGCACTGGATGGACGCGTTGTACTCCTTGAACGCCGCCGCGCATCCGGCGAATGTCCCGCCGGTCCCCACGAAATCGCAGAAGGCGTCGATGGCGCCGCCCGACTGGCGCAAGATCTCCGGGCCGGTGTGACGGGAATGCGCCCGGAAGTTTCCCGCCTTTCGGAACTGGTCGGCGCGAAACGCCTGCCGCTCCGTGACGATGCGCTGCGTCGCCTCCTCCACGCGCTGCAGGTCATCGCCCGAGACCTGGCCGGGCTTCGACCCCGGCATCTGATCAACCAGCACCACCTCCGCCCCGAGTGCGCGCATCATGCGCGCCCGCTCGGGAGAGTTCCCCTTCGACATGACGGCCACGAAGGGATAGCCCTTGACCCGGCACACGATGGCGAGGCCGGTGCCGGTATTCCCGCTGGTCAGCTCCACGACGGCCTGCCCGGGACGGAGCGATCCGTCCGCCTCGGCATCCTCGATGATCTGGCGGGCAATCCGATCCTTCTTGGAGAAGCCGGGGTTGAGGTGCTCCAGTTTGGCGAGGATTCTGCCGGTGACGCCGCGTGTGAACCGGGACAGCTCCACGAGCGGCGTGTCGCCGATCGCCTCGACCACCGACGCCAACACGTGATCGCTTCTGCTCCGGGTCATGCTCGCCTTCCTCCTCGGCACTCGCCCTCGGCTTCTCCGCCCGCTCTCCTGCCTCTCCCCTTATCCCCTGCCCATCTCCTCTGGCGGCTTGACTCGCCGGAAGCTCCTGAGGAGGAGGAGATCGTAAACGATCTTGAGCCCTCCGGCCAGGAAGAAGGGGCCGCCCAGGAGGGCTGGGCTGCTCAGCAGCAGGCCGGAGCATACGGGAGCCAGGGAGGCTCCCACGGTGCGTGCGGTGCCCGTCACTCCCGCGGCGGTGGATCGCTCGTCCGGACTGACGACGGCCATGATATACGACTGGCGCGTCGGTACATCCATCTGGGAGATGCTGAAGCGGAGCAGCAGCACCAGGATGGCCAGGGGCAGCGTGGGCATGAGCGGCACCAGCATGAGCAGGACGTTGGAGGGCAGGTGCGTGAAGACCATGGTATTGATGAGTCCGAACCGGGCGGCGATGCCGGTGGCCGCCAGGGCCGAGATGCCCGCCAGCAGGTTCGCCCCGAAGAAGATCACGCCCAACATCCCCTCGTCGACGCCAAACCGGAGGTGAAACCAGTAGGCCAGAATGCTCTGGATCACGAAGCCGCCGGCGAACGCATCAATGCTGAAGAGCCCAGCCAATCGCAAGACCAACCCGCTCGAGCGGTGCAGGCCAAGCCACGACTTGCGCGCGCCGGCGGGTGCGACGGGGTCCGCGGGAGCCTCGATGGCAGCACTTGTCCGCCAGAAGATCCCTGCCATCACGACCCCCATGAGGGCGTAGCCCGCCAGCACCATGCGATAGCTCTCGAGCGGCGTCAGGCTCCACTGTTGTCCCAGGCTCGCCATCCCCCCGCCGAAGAGCGAGCCCGCCGCCGTGGCGAATGAGCCCATGAGGTTGTACCAGGCGAAGACCCCGGTCCGGCGCTCGTCGGCAACGATCTGCGAGAGGGCCGACTGCTCGATGGCCAGGAAGGGACCTACCTCGTAGCCACTGGGGCTGATGACACCGATGGTCGCGGCGATGAGGAGCACGACGAATTGGCTGGAGGCGATGAACACGAGGCCCGCCCCCAGGACCAGGAGGGCGCCCAGGATCAGCATGCCCCGCCGGCCCCAGCGGTCGGCACGCGTGCTCATCCAGAGCGAGACGGCCGTGTCCCCGACCAGCGTCAGGGTGAGGAGGAGCCCGATCTGGGCACCATCGAAGCCGAGGGCAGCCAGGTAGAGGGCCAGGATGACGGCCAGAAACCCATAGCCGAACATCCGGGCCATGCGGGCCAGGAACAGCAAGCGGCCGTCCCGGCTCAAGTCCCTAAGGGAGGATGGCAGCACGATGCACCACGCCATCATCGGTGCCAGCCAAGCGGCTGGTGGCAGCCAAGCTGTTGATGGAGAACTGGTTTTTTCGGGCTCTCGCGGCGGTCCTGTTTCGCCCCTTTCCCGCGCACTGGCTCTTGGCCGTTCCCATTCGCATCCCGGTCGAAAGATAGCTCCCTCACCGAAGGACCAGGGGGCCCGTGATCGGTCACACGCACGGTCGCCACGCCGGTGCGTGCGGACCGCCCCGTTGACCGGGAGCCCAGGCTACTGCGCCACGATCTTTTCCGATAGCACATGCTTCGTCTGAAGATCCCGGCCAAACAGCTCGATATACCGCACCTTGGGGAGGCCGAACCGTTCGACCGCGTCGATATAGACCTTTTGCAGGATCGCCGCTCGGCCGGCGATCACAACCTCAGCCTTCGGGCCCTCGGCATTCTGATAGACCGTGATCTGGCGCTCAGGGTACGGCACGAGCGTCATGCGGTATGCGCCCGGGTGAGAGTCGGGGTGGATGGAAAACCCGTACGCCTTCGTCCGCTCAAGCCAGTTGAGGTCCTCGCGACGGCCATCCTCTGCCAGCATGACCCAATAGGCGACCACTGGCTCCCGGGGATCGATCTTGCCATCCGTCGTCAGTCGAGCGTCATAATGGACGACGTTCCTGTTAATGCTCCGCTCGATCACGAACAGGGGCACGGAGGTCTGGGCGAAAGCGGGGGCTGCCACGATCATCAGGACTGCCATGCGGAGCGCATATCGCATCATGACGGGCCCTCTGGACGTGGTTTCGTAGCACGCTAGCAAAGTGAGGCGCGACGGTCAATACCCACACGCCGCGCTCCCTTCCGGCTCCCGGGGTCCGCCCCCTCCGAGGCCAACTCGCACCGCTCCTCCCCTCCCGGATCACGGGGCCGATCCTTGGCGCGCGCGACGTAGCGCGGCAGCCTACCCCTCTGGGAGTTTGACAGGTTTTCCCTCCGGCGACCACCACCGCGGGATTTGGGTGTAGATCCAGACGTATTCGTCGGCGATTTCGAGGGCTTTGCGGACGCTCGTCTCGAATTCTTCCGGCGTGTAATAATTCTTGCTCGCGTCAAGGCCATCCCAGCCTCTTGCAGTGGAGTCGAAGTCCATCCAGAGGCCAAAGCTCACCGAGATGCGGCGACGATACGCCTCCGGGTTCGCCACGATGGGGAGGAGCGTTTGCTCGATCGTTTGGTAGGCGGTGCCGAACGTGGTGGTGTCCTTATCGTGCCAATAGGCGAGTTCGTAGCCGTCCACCAGTCGGGTGCGGCCGCTCGCGGCTTCCAGCATGCCGTCCAGGAACGGGGCGAGCAGACCGTACTCGCAGTCGGCGAGCGGCTTCTCGCCGTTCTGGGTTTCCCGCCAGGGCAGACTGTAGCCGAACGTGAGGAAGACCGTCAGGTTTGGATAGCCCTCCTGCAAGGCGATCATCACCTGGCGGCCGCGCTGGCGCACTTGGGCGGCGTATTCGGCCCACGATTTTGCAGCGGCATCGCGCTGCTTGCGGTAAGTGAACAGTGGCGCGCTGTATTGCTCGACATCGAACAAGATGCCCTCAGCCTTCCCCTCGCGGGCGATGCGGGCGGCCAAGCGGGCATTGGTGAGGATCGCCGAGAAATCGTCGAACCAATCCACGTCGCCGGGGACGGTGTTGAAGCGCAGGAAGTTGTGCGCAAAGCGCTGGAAGGGCGTGGCCTGAAGGTCGGCGAGCGCCGGCTGGAGCTCGGCCTCGGTGAATGCCCGTGTGCTCCAGCCTTCCCACATGACCCTCTGTGCCAATATGAATGAGACACCCACCCCCAAGGAGTTTAGAGCAGAGGGCGAGGAGGGAGTGGGGTGCATCCAAACGGGCCTGGCGAGGCACTGCAGTGCTACGCTAGCATAATTAATCAACGAAGCGAAACTTCCGTGCCGCCAACCAGGTCATACGGAGAAGCAACAAGCCGTGCTTGAAGCGTGAGATCTTGGTCTTCCCATAGATCCGGGCGCGGTAGCGAACCGGCACCTCGCACACTTTCAGGGTGAGCTTCGCGGCACCCAGGATCAGGTCGAAGTCACCGAAGGGATCAAAATCGCCGAAGTAGGAGCGGGCGGCAGCCAGGCGCTGGTAATCCGCCCGGCGGATGGCCTTCGTCCCGCAGAGAGTGTCGCGGAAGCGTTGGCCCAGGAACCAGGTGAAAGCCCAGCCAAAAAAGTGATTGCCAACCAGATTAAGAAGCCGCATGGCTTGCCGCTCCATCTGGTAGACCATGCGAGACCCATTGATGAACTCGCCGTGTCCCTCGATCAGGGCACGGTAAAACCGGAGGAGGTCCTCGGGGGCAATGCTCAGATCGGCGTCGAGGGTCATCAAAACGTCGCCGGTGGCGGCGGCGAAGCCTCTGCGGACTGCATCACCCTTCCCAGCGCCGTACCCTTGGTGAATGAGCTTGATATCGCGGTTGGGGTACGCCCGTATGACGGAGTCAACCTCTTCAAGGGTGCCGTCCGTGGAATTACCATCGACAAATATGACCTCCGTGTGCCTGCCGAGCGGAGGCATCCGACGAATGGCTTCTTCGACCGTCCCACGCTCATTCCGGCAGGGGATGACGACGGTGACGGAGTAGGTGTCGTCGGGAAGAGGCTGAGGCCGTGGTCGCGCAACCACACAGGTCATCAGGCCCAGCCGCCGGATACCCGGAAGCTTGGCAAGAAACCGGTTACAGATTGTGGAAAGGATCGGAATGTAAATCGGCAGAAGAAGGCGGCAGTCCGAAGTGATGGCCTCAAACCCGGCTAACGCAAGGATGTGGATGAGATCGGGCAGCGGCAGCCAATTCTGGAATGGGGTCGGTCGCTTCAGACCGAACCACTCCGCCAGCTTCAGAAGGGGTTCCCAGAGGTAATTGTAGTAGATGAGAATCACTCGGGTCCCGGGATGGCTCACTTGGTGCAAGGATTGGAAGGCAGCCTGAACGTCTTCCAGGTCTCCGACCAAGTTGCAGGCCAGAATGTAGTCAAAGCAGGTGTCCAGGCGAGGGTCTTCGGCGGGCATCACCTCGAAGCGGAGGTGGGGATGCTTCCGACGTGCCAGCTCGACCATGCGAGGAGAGAAGTCAATTCCCACCCCTTCCGCAGGCCGAACCGCGGCCAGCTCGTCCCCGGTGGCGCAGCCCACTTCGAGCACGCTGGAGCCTGGGGGAACGAGAAACCGGAGCAAGCGCCGCATCTGAACATAGTAGTAAGGGTTGCGGGCCTTCCAGTCGTCCCACCTCTCCGCCATGCGGTCGAAGTACGCCACTTTGTCAAGGATGGGCGGTGACCGGCGTGTGTTCTGTCGGCTCTTGACAAGCAGCGGGCGGCTAGCCATCAAGGACGCCCCCACATTGACCGGGCAAGCCGTCCCGGCTCACTCCTAGGAGGACAGCGATTGGACTCAACGGCTCTTTCCCGGCCCTCCGCCAGAGAGGCCAGGCCCGGTGCCGGGATCGTGCGGTCCGTTCCATTGGATCGACAGTCGCCCAATCCTCTGGACGATGGGATCCTGAGGCAGAGCCTGGCTCACAATCTGCCAGTCGTCCTGGACCTCGCCGAAGTGTCCGGTAAAGCTGAAGAGCGCCAGGCGATTCAGGCGAAGTCTCAATTCGCCTTCCAGGGAATCTCGACTCGAGGCCGCGTGTGATCGGAGGTAAGCGATCCCTCGGTCGAACTCCTGGCGAGCGCCGGCGATGTCGTTGCGCCCCATGAGAATGTAGGCACCAGTAGAGAAGTCCGTCTGCAGACGCAGGGCTGTCCCCTGTCGGTACGGATGGGCTGGCCAGAAGAGCCAGAGTACTAGGAGGCCACACAACCCGGCGCCCATGCCACAGCAGGCAAGCCAGCGAGAGTCCCTGATCCATGCCAGCCCCTGCGCCAGAACCCAACCGGCGGGGAGCATGAGGAAGGGGACGATCACCAATCGGTAGCGGCTCATGACAGGCATCAGACTCTGGGCAAAGACATGCGCGCCCAGGATAATCAGGAGAAGTGCAAGAACTTCCGTGGGGAAGGGAATCGAGAAGGTGGGGCGTTCGTTTGGAGCGGACACGCTGCCCGACGGTGATCCCGTCCGCCTTCGGACCCAGCGCGCCGTCATTATTATCAGCCCGAGAGCGGCGGGCAACCACACACACACGAAGCGTGGAAGGATTTGGAGCAGGATCGAGTGTGCCTGCAGATATTCATAGTTGAAGTTGTCGGGCAGCTCAAGATTACTCCAGATGGCCGAGAATTTCACCCACAAATGGGCGAGGAACAGAGCGGGCTGCTGGCCATAGGGTTGAAGGGTGAGGACAATGGTCTGAAACAGCCTTCCTTGAGATTGCTCCATGATGGCCCTGAAGCTTGCACTTGAACGGAACCCGACCCCGCCCTCAGTCGCGTCGATGGCATTTCCGAGAACGAAGTTAATGGCGCCCTGGGGTGAAAAGTTGAGGGGAGAGGTTCCCACAGCGACGTTCCGCAGGACGAAGGGTGACAAGCTGGCCGCGAATCCCACAAGCAAGATGAAGGCGGCTGACCAGTGAAGGCGATTGCGTCTGCGGAGGCTGCGCACAAGCAGCCACAGCCAGACGGCGGCGAACAGCACAAATCCAGTTTCCTTCATCAGGGCGTTAATGCCGAGGAGAATGCCAGCAGCGAGCCAGGAAAGTCGCGTGTGACGAGACCGGTCATGAACCGGGTGGTCGAGAGCCCGGAGTATCATGGAGAGGGCAAGAGTGGCCAAGAGCAACCCGACGCCCTCCCGCAGGATCATGGGCTCCGTGGCTACGAACGGACCATACACTGCGGCAAGGATGCCAACGATCAGTCCGCCTGTCCGTCCCATGATTCGCTGTCCGATTGCACCGAGAAGGCTGGCGTGAACTGCGCCCAAGGCGCTCTGCACCACTTGGGTGGCGGCAAGGGAGCCGCCGAAAAGTTTGAGAAGAAGGGCCAAGAAATAGTAATAGCCGGGCACATGGTGAAAGGTGTGCGGACCATACCAGGCGCGCCACATGTCGATCGGGGCAATTTGCCTGTGCCATATGTGAAACGGATGGTAGGGATCACGCACCAGGAAATCACCAGCGAGGATCTGGCGGGCAACCTCGAGAAAGGTCCCCATGTCGGTTTGGTCCCAACTGTGCCAGTGCCATATGGGGGTGCCGACGATCTCACCTAAGTAAACCGCGCGCACCAAGAGGGCAAGGAAAAAGACGATCATCGGGGGACCCGAGAGCAGCCCGAGGAGGTGCCGTTCGGTCGGAGACGAATGGTGAGCGGGGCAGCGGGCCGAGGCGGCCTCGTGGATCGGCTCCTGCTTCCCAGAGACCTTGCGAGATTTGCCAGAGTGGCCTTTCATCCAGGTCTTCCCTTCAGAAACGCGGCTGACGAAGGTGCCGCCTTTCGCCCCCGGAGCGTAATCTACATGGCTTACCTAGTCAATCCTCTGGGCATGAAGATGTGTGATTTTGCCACCCAGATCAGTGGTGGTGTGTGAGAAATTGGTGCTGAGCGAGATCCTTGGTGGCGTTGCGACCCTCGGTATTCGCCTTTCCCTCCGCGCCTATTCCCTGCCTGCCGGGACCTGCTCCATGTCTACCCGCAATCACAATGGCCGTGTTGTTTCGGGTCACCTCCGTTCGAGGCCAACAGGGCGGCGAGCGCCGGGATGGCAAAGATCCTGCGGGGCTGCTCTTGGGTGTGTGCTTGTTGGTCTCCACGTTGGGGCATATGGCGAGGGTGTATTTCGGGAGGGTGAGAATGAGGGACAGCGGAAACGCCAGAGCATAAGTGCCGGTTCAGGTGCCGCTTTGCAGCATAAGAGATGCAAAATTCGCAAACACCATCACGAAGGTTTGACAACAGAAAAACCCACGTAACATCGCGTCACGCGGGCTATCTCTTTGACTTTCTTATGGTGGGCCCGGGAGGACTCGAACCTCCGACCATCCAGAGAGCCGGATTGCCTGTGCCCGTCCCCGCCGCAACGACAAGCACCTACGCCCGCCCCTTTTCCGTGGTGTCACCTGTGGTGTCACTCGCTCGGTTCACTGCCGCCCGCAGATCGGCCACTGACAGGTGCGCGTATCGCTCGCTCATGGTGGCACTGGCAATCCGGAGGAGCCTGCTCACGGTGCAAATGGGCTTGCCCACTCATCGCGTAACCCGTTCGCCCTTGACAGCTCTCCGGCATCCCCGGTAACATATGGTCGTACCTGGTCATACAGGGGAAGACGAATGCGAACGCGACAGACAATGAGCATCTCGCTCCCGGCCGAGATGATGGAGCAGGTCGAGCAGGTCCGCAAGGCCGAGAACCGCACGCGCTCAGAATTGGTCCGCGAGGCTCTACGCACCTATATCGCAGAGCGCTTCCCCGCCGTCATGCCCTCGGTGGAGGATATCCGGGTGTTGCGGCGCGCACGCCGCGAGCATGCCCATGGCCAATTCGTGACCCTGGACCAACTCCTCCATGCCCTGGACGCTGCACGTCGCCCGGTCAGCCGAAAAAGAGCTTGAGGGCCTCCCCGAGCGGGACCGTGCCCGCATCCTCAAGACACTCCGCGACATGCGCCAGGACCCATTTGCCGGGGATGTCGCCCGGCTGCATGGGCTCCCCACCGCCTGGCGCCGGCGCGTGGGAAATTGGCGCATTCTCTATGACCTTTACCCGGACCGCAGCTTGATCGTCGTGGCCTCCATCCGCCGGCGTACGTCCACATCCTACTGAGCCCCCCCGCTCCGCTCCACCGCTGCCCTAAGGTCGTTCTGTGAGAGGTGCGCGTAGCGCGCAGACATGACGACCGAGGCATGGCGGAGCAGCTTGCTCACGGTGTAGATGTCCACACCCGCCCGGAGCCACCAACAGGCCGCCGTGTGCCGGGTGTCGTGAACGTGCAAGTCCGAAATCCCTGCCCGCTCCACCGCCTTGGCGAAAGCGTGGGTGACATAGCTCGGGGACTAGGGGCGACCATCCGGCCACGCGAACACGTAGGCATCACCAGCACCAAGGGCCCGGAGAAGTCCCAGGGTCTCGGCACTCAGCGGGACATGCGGCGTCTTGCCGGCCTTCGTCTTCCACAGCGTCACCACTTCTGCTTTCCAGTCAACGTCACTCCACCGCAGATTGCAGGCCTCTCCGAGTCGCAGCCCTGTCGCCACCAGGAATCGCACAATCGGCCGCAGGTCGGTGTGAAAACGCCGCTGTGAGGGCTCCAGGGCCGCCAGGATAGACCTTTCTTCGTCGGCCCTCATAATCCCCTCTCCCCCCGTACCCGCTTGTTGTTCTCGCGTAAGAGTCGCACGTCTGCAACCGGGTTCCTGTCCACCTTGCCGTTGCGCCGGGCGAGGGTGTACGCCGCTCGGAGGTCTTGCAGGTAACGGTTGACGCTGGCCGGCGTGCGCGGTCGTTCTTTTTCCGGGTCCCTGGGGTCTTTGCGCCCTCGGGCTGGCGTGGCTAGTAGGCGGGCCTTCACCTTCTCCACGTCTTGCGGGCCCAGGCCTTTTGCTGCGATGCTCCCCAGGATCTCGACGACTTCAGCCAGTCGCGTCTTGGCTTGCTCTCGCGGGTCCCGGCCATTCGCCTTGAGGGTGTCGGTGTAGTCGTCACAGATCGCCTTGACGCTTGCGTACTGACTCCGCCGCATGCTCTCGGGGAAGTGGCGCAACTGGCGCACCTCGGTTTTCCGCCGCTGGTAGAGGGCTAGGGCGTCCGCTCTTGCCCCGACCTTCTCCCGGTGCTTCCGCGAGTCGGCATCGAACCAGCACACCCACCAATCGCCCACCCGCCCCAAATGGTCTTTCACTTCTCCGCTGGGACTGAGTCGGAAGAAGACACCGCGTACCTTGGGCGGGGGTGCCTTCTTGCTGCGCTTCGCCTTCCTTCTTCTCCAGCCCCTTGACGACTTCTTCAACCTGCGCCGCCGCCCATGCCTCGGGGTTCATAGTCGCCTGTGTGCGCTCGGTGTCCATCACTTCCCCCTTCCCCGCGTCCGAGCGGGCCGCTTCGCCTTGGTCGGTGGCGTGAAGAAGTCCACCACTTCAATTCTAAGAGCCTCGGCCAGTGTCTCCAGCGTTGCAACCGTTGGATTGCCCTGCGCCAGCTCCAGCCGGGCAATATGCACATAATGCAAGCCCGTCTGTTGGGCCAATTCCCGCTGACTCAGCCCCCGGGCTTCCCGCCAGCGTTTGATTGCCCCTGCTATCGCTCTCTGTAGCATGCTAATATAGAAGCTAGCACAGCGTCATAACCTGTCAAGAGCCAATTTGTAGCGCTCGGTATCGCGGGACCGATTATTTCGGCGCAACGTTGTCGGTCACTCCGTACAAGACGGCCCTCCCTACCGGTTCAGGGGATTGCTGTTGACTTCCTCCCCCGGCTCGGTCTAGCCTGTTCTCGAATCGCACCCCCTGACCATCTGGCACTCGGGGAGTCGCAACGTGCGTCTGGGTTATGTTTTTTGAGCCGCTTCTCCGTCCTCACATGAAACGCCAACAATCCGGACCACGGGTTTCTGCCCTGGTCGTGCTTTTTCTCTGCGTCGTTTCGTTTGCGCATGCTGCACCCGCCCAGGAGGCCCGCCAACTCCCTGAAGTCCTGACAAACCCGCAGTGGTTGAGCAGCCGGACTTGGAAGCTGGACGAGGGCCTTGAAAGCTTAGTGAGAGACTGGCCTGCTTATGGTGAAAAACAGGGGTTTGAGGAGAAGACCGTACTTAAGAGAGCAAGATTGAACGTGCTTGGTGCCACCTTCGATGCTGAGTATCGTGTGTTCAAGAAGGATCAGGTGGCCGAGATAGCGATCTCCGGCAATGAGTTCGGTCAAAGATTTTGCTCGGCGTTTCTCGGCCGGTCTGCAGAACGTCTTGGAAGGCCATTTAAACTCTTCGATCTTTCCCACGGACCGGAGCAATCCTACGTCGAAATTAGGGCCGAATGGCTTTTTGGCGAAACCCGAGTGCAATTCCTTTGCACTGGAACCACGTTCTCAGCAAAATTCATCCCACTCCTTGCCACTATTGTGTACCGCCAGAAGGACTCCCCGAGAGCTCCCATAGACCTCATATACCTCGAATGCTCCTCTTCAACAAAAAAAGATGTCGGCCTCGATCCCCCCAAACCAGCAGAGCAAGAAGCTCCCATAACACTCATCATTGACACCTTTAGGGAAGCACTGCTCAACCAGAACAAGGTCTATCTTGGGAAAACAACCAAATACTCGGAGGAAGAAATAACCATTTCGCTGGAGACTGATAAATCTACTGGCGTTTTTCGGCTTGATCGCATAACGGGTAACTACTTATGGACAGCCAGAGTGAAAGCGGATAGCCGCCTGGGTTTGGAAACCTCGGGCACGTGTTCCACCATACCTCCCGAGAAGAAACCTTAAGGCTACCGGCCCAACGCCCCCAAATACTGCCAGCCGTAACACTAAGACCGTCCCCTCGGGTTTTACGCCTCCCTGTGACTCTCCTTATCTTGGCCTCCCACAGGACCGCAATCGACCCCACCTCTCCGTGTCAACATGAATGAGACACTCATCCCCAAGCAGTTTAGAGCAGACGGCGAGATCGGATGGGGAGATGAGGTCGTCCAATGGAGTAGCACTCCCGGGAACCCAGGCGCAGGAGATCGAGGGAATGGCGAAGGCCACCCGACGGCGGTTCTCAGCCGAGTACAAGCTCAAGATCCTGCGGGAAGCCGAGGCCTGTACGCAGCCGGGAGAGATCGGCGCCCTCCTGCGCCGTGAGGGGTTGTACTCCTCGAACTTGACGACCTGGCGCGAACAGCGAGAGCGAGGCGAGCTCCTGGGCCTGACCCCGAAGAAGCGGGGACCGGCTCCGAAGGCGAAGAATCCGCTGGCCGCCAAGGTGGTGGCGCTCGAACGGGAGGTGACCCGGCAGAAGGCCCGGGCCGAGCGGGCCGAGGCCTTGGTGGAGCTCCAAAAAAAAGTGGCGGAGCTGCTGGGGACCCCGCTCCCGCGGAACAGCGAGAAGCCTTGATGGTGCTCATCACCGCGCAGCAGGCGAGCCTGGGCGTGGCCCCGGTCTGCCGGGCCTTGGCCGTGCCGCGGGCCACCTACTACCGCTGGCAACAGCCCAGGGCCAGTGGTCCGGCGGGACTCCGCCGGGTGCCCCGCGCCTTGCCGCCGGCGGAACGCCAGCAGGTCCTGGCTGTGCTGAATGACGAGCGGTTTGCCGATTTGGCGCCGGCCGAGGTGTACGCCACGCTCCTGGACGAGGGGAAATACCTCTGCTCGATCCGCACGATGTACCGGATCCTCGATGCTCAGGGGGACGTGCATGAGCGCCGGCGCCAACTGCAGCACCCGCGCTATGCCGCCCCGGAACTGTTGGCCACCGGCCCCAACCAGCTCTGGTCCTGGGTCGTCACCAAGCTGAAGGGGCCGGTCAAGTGGAGCGCCTTCTACCTGTACGTGATCCTGGACGTCTTTTCCTGCTACGTGGTCGGCTGGATGGCGGCCGACCGGGACTCGGCCCCCTTGGCCCAGCGGCTGATCGCGCAGACCTGTGCGCGGCAAGGCGTGGAGCGAGGCAGACTGACGATTCACGCGGACCGGGGCGCGGCGATGATCGCCAAGTCGGTGGCGCTCTTGCTGGCCGATCTGGGCGTGACCAAGACCCACAGCCGGCCGCACGTCTCCAACGACAACCCCTATTCGGAGAGCCAGTTCAAGACGCTGAAGTACCACCCCGAGTTCCCGGACCGGTTCGGCTGCCTGCAGGATGCGCGCAGCTTCCTACTCGATTTCTTCGAGTGGTACAACACTCAGCATCATCACGGCGGCCTCGGGTGGCTCACCCCGTGGGACGTCCATTACGGCCATGCCGCGCAGCGGCTCACCGAGCGGAAGCTGGTCCTGCGAAACGCCTTCGAGGCTACCCCGGAACGCTTCGTCCAATGTGTCCCCACTCCGCCAGCTCTGCCAAATGCGGTGTGGATCAACAAGCCGAGAGCACAGGAGGATTCACGCCAGAAGTTCGACACTAAGGCCTTTCCAGAAGTGTCTCATTCCTGTTGACACGTTCCGGAAAGTCAGCGGCTTCGCGGGGGGTGAGTAGGTTTTGCTGTAGCATGTCGTCCTCCAGGCGAAACACAAACGGCTAGCGCGTCGCTCGCGCCAGCCGTTTTGTCACTGCCGCCCGAAGGCCGTTTATTTCCGGCGTCCACCGAGCAGGTGGCCGCCGCTGCTGATAGGTCAAGCTTTTTGGGCTTGGCCTGATGCCTTGATCGCGTCACCCTCGCGGGCTACATGGCGTTGAGGCATCGTCCCAGCACTTGACACTGTAACCGCAGGCTTACTGCGGTTGCCCCTTTTGTAGTGGCCACCACGCCTTTGTGAACTTTGTTCGGCATTCGACAGACTAATTTTTTCCGTCTGGACACGAGACCACGGCCCAGAAAAGCCTTTGCACGCCCACTATGAAATATGCACCCGCACCTGGGAGCCGAAGGACGATCAGCACCTCCCCCGCCTACCCCGCCGCCTGGTGGCTGTTGTGGTGGCTGTTGAATGTGGTACAAGCTCAAGAAACGTCAAAAAGGATCAAGGGGGTCCAGAGACACGAAAGCCCACGTAACTATGCGTCACATGGGCTAAGTGTCGTCAATAAATAACCTGTACAAATACTCGGAGCTGTAGTATGGTCCAT
>CAVQPC010000095.1:0-110358 GCA_963714585.1 uncultured Methylomirabilota bacterium | reverse complement strand
GCGCATGGACCGGGGGGTGATCATCGCGGAGACGACGCACGGCTTCATCTGCGCCAATGCCGGCGTGGACGCCTCCAACGTCCCGGGCGAGGAGCGGGTCTGTCTCCTGCCGGTGGATCCGGATGCCTCCGCGGCGCGGCTCGCCAAGCGCCTGGGAGAGCTGTGCGGCGTCGAGGCCGCGGTCATCGTCTCGGATACGTTCGGGCGTCCCTGGCGTGAGGGGCTCATGAACGTAGCCATCGGAGTTGCTGGCCTGCCGCCCCTGGTCAGCTATATCGGCCAGCAGGATCCCCACGGTCACACCCTGCGGGTCACGGAGCTGGCGGTGGCGGACGAGCTGGCCGCGGCCGCGGGCCTCCTCATGGGCAAGCTGGAGCGTCTCCCGGTCGTCCTGATCCGCGGGTACCGGTTCCGGAGGGGGGAAGGGCGGGCGCGCTTGCTGGTCCGTTCGCCGGAGCGGGACCTGTTCCGCTGACGTGGTGTGCTTCACGGAGTACCACTCATCCCCCCATTCGACCCGATTGCAGTGGAGCCATGACCCCATGGATAACGCCGTCGCCGGATCCAGAAATGCCGATGCCCTCCGGGCACGCGTCCGAGACCTGCTCTTCGACCTGATCGCTATCCCCTCGTCCGGCGCCCGGGAGGAGGCCATCGCCCGATACCTCGTCGAGCGCCTCTCGGCCCAGGGCATCCCCTGCCAGATCACGGAAATGGACGGCAAGCCGCTGAACGTGGTAGCGGCCATCGGCAGTGGTCCCCGCACACTCATCCTGAACAGCCACCTGGACACGGTGCCGCCAGGCGACCTCAGCCTCTGGCACACCGACCCCCTCCAGCCGGTGGAGAAGGACGGCCAGGTGTACGGCCGGGGCGCGGGCGACGCCAAGGGCTGCCTCGCGCCCATGATCGTGGCGTTTGAGACCCTGGCCGAGAAGGGAGTCCCGTCCTCCACGCGGATCTGCCTGCAGGCCGTCGGGGCCGAAGAGCGCGGCGGCCTGGGGACCCAGGCGGAAGTCGCCAAGGGGCTCAGGGCCGACGCAGCCATCATCGGGGAGTCCACCGATCTCGTGCCGATGGTCGCCCACAAGGGCGTGCTGCGGCTGGAAGTCGAGGTGACCGGCCGCGCGGCCCACGCCAGCGACCCCGAAGCGGGGATCAACGCGGTGGTGGCCATGGCCCCGATCGTCTCGGCCCTGGACGCCCTGGCGACGGAGATAAGAGGACGGGCCGAGCCATACACCGGCAGGGCCAGCCTGGTGATCTCCACCATCGCGGGCGGGGAGGCGCTCAACGTCATTCCCGGGCGCTGCAGCATCTCCATCGACCGCCGCGTGCTGCCCACGGAGAAGGAGGCCGACGCGACGCGAGAGATCGAGGACGTGGTGATGCACGCACTCCCCGCGGCATCCGGCGCGCGGGTCGCGGTCCGGAAGGTGCGGTTCGTTCCCCCCGCCCGGACCGATGCGGGGGCGGCAATCGTGCGCGCGGCGGAGCGGGCCGCCTCCGCCGTCCTGGGCCGCCCCATCCGCGCCGCCGGCTTCTCCGCCACCTGCGATATGACCTACCTGGTGAACGACGCCGGGATCCCCACCATCATCCTCGGGCCCGGCGGGATCGACGTCGCCCATCAGGTGAACGAGCACATCGCCCTGGAAGAGGTGGCGCGCGCGGTGCCGGTGTACCTTGGCACCATCCAGGCGTGGGCACAGGGGGCCTAGGCAGTTTTCCCAAAGAGAGGGGCGGGTCATGGCGGGCGATCGGCGTGAATACCGGTTGGAGGAGTTGAGCTGGCCAGCGGCCGAAGAGGCCATCCGCGCGGGCGCCATGGGCCTCATCCCCGTGGGGAGCCTGGAGCAGCACGGCCGGCACCTGGCGGTCAACACGGACAACGTGATCGCGGGTGCTGTGGGGGAGGAGGTGGCCCGGCGCGCCGCAGCGCGCGGGATCAAGTTGCTCCTCTGCCCGCCGCTGCACTACGGCTACACGATGCACAACATGGACTTCCCGGGGACGATGACGCTCCGCATGGAGACCCTGCTGGAGCTGGGCGTGGACCTGGTCACGAGCCTGGTGCATCACGGCTGCCGCAAGGTCGTGCTGCTCAACACCCACGGGAGCAACTGGAGCATCCTGGACCTCGTGTCGCGGCGGGTCATGAATCGCCACCCCGAGGCTCTGGTGGCGGTGGTGAGCCCGGTCAAGATGGCGGCGGCGCAGCTCGAGGCGGTGCGCGAGGCCAAGGAGATCGGCGGGATGTCCCATGCCTGCGAGCTGGAGACCTCGCTCATGCTCCACCTGCGCCCGGAGCTGGTGGACATGGCCCGGGCCGTCCGCGACATCTCCCAGCCCGCGTCGAAGTTCTACTGGCGGGACATCCTGCGCGGCAGTCGCGGCGTCGCCCTGGCCGACCTCACCCGCCACGCCTCCCGCACGGGGACGGTAGGCGATCCCACCGTCGCCAGCGCGGAGAAGGGCAAGCAGTTTTTCGAGATCCTCGTCGCCACCTGCCTGGAATTCCTGGTGGAGTTCGCGACACGTACGGTCGAGGTGACCCTCGATTTTCCCCTTGCGCATCCCCGCACCGAGATCTGCTAGAATAGCATTCCTGCGATGACGGCTCGTGCTGGCGGGACGGGTTTTTGTGGTACGCAGAGAGGAGGGACGACCGTGTCGAGAGGAATGGTTCTCCGTCGTCTGGGCGTCGGGCTCCTGCTGATCGCCGCTGGGCTTTACCTGGTGCAGCCGGCGGCAGCCGCCACCCCGCTGCAGGGGGGGATGCTGCGGGCGGCGCTGACAGCGAGCCCGCCCACCCTGGATCCGCACTCCGCCACGCACCTGGCGGTGCGGGAGGTCGGCCTGCACATTTTCGAGAGTCTCCTGACCTTCGACAGCAAGTTCCAGGTCGTGCCGCAACTGGCGGAGCGATGGGAGGTGAGTAGGGACGGCAAGGTCTACACCTTTTATCTCCGCCAGGGGGTCAAGTTCCACAACGGGAAGGAGATGACGGCCGAGGACGTCCGGGCCTCGGTGGAACGGTTCCGGACCATGGCGCCGCGACGGAATGAGCTGGACGGCGTGGAGAAAATGGAGATCGTGAGCCCATACGTCGTCCGGTTCACGTTGAAGCAGGCGGACGCCTCCTTCCTGGCTGCCATCGCCAACCCGATCTGTCAACTGGCCATCCTGCCCAAAGAGGCGGTGGAAGGCCGGCCCATCAACAAGGCGGACATCGTCGGGACGGGCCCCTACAAGTTCGTGGAGTGGATTCCCGATCGCTGGGTGCGGCTGAGTCGCTTTGCCGACTACCGGCCCAAGGGCAAGCTGGAGGCCGGCGGGTTGGGTGGGGCGCGCCACGCCTACGCCGATGAGATCCGCTTCATCCCGGTGCCCGAGCCGGGGGCGCGCGTGGCCGGCCTGCAGACGGGCGAGTACGACTTTGCCGATTTCCTGCCCTCCGCCTCCATTCCGCAGCTCACCGGGGATCGGAGCCTGCGGGTCGTCCGGCTGGGCCCGCAGAACTACCCGACGGTCTACTTCAACCACACGGGGAAGTTCAAGAACCTGAAGCTGCGCCAGGCGGTCCAGGCGGCGCTCGACATGGACGAGATCATGCAGGTGGCCAATGACGGCGACGGCCGCGTGGACCCCGGCTACTACTTCAAGGAGCAGGTCTGGCACAGCGCCGCGGGCGGCCAGCTCTACAACCAGAAGAACCCCGCCAAGGCCAGGCAACTGCTGCAAGAGGCAGGCTACAAGGGCGAGACGGTGGTGTTCGTGACCAACAGCGACTACGACTACATGTACAAGGCCGCCCAGGTGATCCAGGCGCAGTTGAAGAAGATCGGCATGAATGTCAAGCTGGAGGTGTACGACTGGCCGGGGTCCCTGGCCGTCCGCAAGGACATGAGCAAGTGGGATCTGTTCACCTCCAGCCACTCCATGCGGTTCGATCCCAGCGCCAACGACTTCTACTTCCGGGCCAAGACCACCTTCTTCGGCTACAACAACCCGAAGATGGAGACGCTGCTGGACAAGGCCAGCGCCGCGATCAAATTCGAGGAGCGGTACAAGATCTACGAGGAGGTCCAGAAGCTCATCTACGAGGACGTGGCCATGCTGAAGCTGTACGACCACTTCACCTGGCAGGGCCACTCGGCGAAGCTGCAGGGCTACACCCCCTGGGTCCAGGTGCGACTCTGGAACGTCTGGCTGGGGAAGTGATGCGGCATGCGTAAAACGTAATCCGATTACGTTCTACGTGTACCGTTCCGCGGGTCCGGCAGATGACCGTATATGTGATCAGGCGGCTGCTCGGCATCGTCCCGGTGCTGATCCTGGTGGCGCTGGGATCCTTCCTGCTGGTCCACCTCGTCCCTGGGGATCCGGCCATGGTCATGCTGGGGAACGATGCCACACCGCAGCAGATCCAGGCGCTCCGGACGCAGATGGGCCTGGACCGCTCCTTGCCGGAGCAATTTGTGCTCTGGGTGCGGCAGGTCCTGCAGGGGAACCTGGGCGAGTCCTTCTTCCTGGGACGCCCCGTGACCCAGGCCCTCATAGAGCGGCTGCCCGCCACGCTGCAGCTCGCCGTGCTCGCGCTCCTCTTCTCGCTGCTCATCGGGATTCCGGCCGGGATCCTGGCTGCGGTCCGGCAGAACACCAGGTGGGACCAACTGATTATGGTCAGCGCCATGGGCGGGATCTCCATTCCCAGCTTCTGGCTGGGGCTGACCCTGATCCTGGTCTTCTCCGTGGGGCTGGGATGGCTGCCGAGCGGCGGGTACACCCCGCTCTGGGAGGATCTCGGCCAGGGGTTGCGGGTCTTGATCCTGCCCGCCATCTCCCTGGGCTTCATGCAGGCGGCCCTCATCGCCCGCATGACGCGATCCAGCATGCTGGAGGTGCTGCGGCTGGACTACGTGCGGACGGCCAAGGCCAAAGGGCTGAACTGGCGACGGGTCACGCTCCGCCACGCCCTCAAGAACGCCATGATCCCGGTCATCACCACCATCGGCACGGCCTTCGGCGTGCTCCTGGGCGGCGCGGTGATCGTGGAGATTGTCTTCACCTATCCGGGGCTGGGCCGGCTGGTGGTCCTGGCGGTGCAGCGGCGAGACTACCCCCTAGTGCAGGGGGCCCTGCTCCTCACCTCGGCGATCTACGTCCTGGTGAACCTGGCGGTGGACCTCCTGTATTCCGTGTTCGATCCGCGGATCAAGTATGAGTGAGGCACCCCCGACAGGCGAGGAGCAGGGGAAGGGTCCGGCCGAGTCGCCGGCGCGGCAGCTCCTGCGCCGGCTCTGGCGCAACCGGCTGGCGGTCACGGGGTTCGGCCTGCTGCTGCTCGTCCTGCTCGGTGCGCTCTTTGCGGGCGTGCTCTCGCCCTACGATCCCCTGGCGATGACCGTCACGGACCGCATGAGGCCACCGAGCGCGGCCCACCTGATGGGGACCGACAACTTCGGGCGGGACATCTTCAGTCGGGTGCTCTACGGCGCGCGGCTGTCCCTAGAGGTGGGCGTCGCCGTCATGCTTGTGACGGTGACGGCGGGGGTGCTGTGCGGGCTGCTGTCGGGCTACTTCCCGCGTCTGGACGGGCCCATCATGCGGGTGATGGACGCGATGATGGCCTTTCCGGCCATCCTCTTCGCCATCGCCATCATGGCGGTGCTTGGGCCGAAGGCCACCAATGTGGTCGTTGCCCTCAGTGTCGTGTACGCCCCCCGCACGGTGCGCATCCTGCGAGCGTCGGTCCTGGCGACGAAGCAGCTCGACTACGTGGAGGCGGTGCGGGCGCAGGCGGCAGGGCATCTGCGCATCCTGTTCCGCCACATTCTGCCCAACTGCCTGTCGCCCCTGGTGGTCCAGGCGACTTTCAACTTCGCCTATGCCGTCCTGGCCGAGGCCTCGCTGAGCTTCGTGGGCGCCGGCGCGCCGCCGCCCACGCCGAGCTGGGGCAACATCCTGAGCGAGGGCCGGCTCTACATGCAGAACGCCCCCTGGATCACCATCTTCCCGGGGCTGGCCATCGCCCTGACCGTGCTGGGACTCAATCTGGCCGGGGACGGCTTGCGCGACGTGCTGGATCCCCGGATGAACACGTGAAGGCGATATAGAGATCGGCCGCAGATTTCACGGGTCCAGAGAACAGACACGGTTTCGAGGGTGGCCTTGACAGGGCTTTCGAACTGGCAGTAGCATCGCGCCGGTCTAACCCCTGCTCAGCAATGCCTCTAGGCGGAGGTCTGCACCAGGAACAGCGAGGCCCCTGCGGTGCGCCAAGCTTTGTTGTGCCCCTTCGGGTTCGATAATCCCGAAAGGCTGTCGCGTTCTCGTCGAGAAGCCTCCCGCCTTGATTGACAAGCTAAGCACCATCCTGGCATATTCTACCCCGGTAGATCCCGAGGCGACCAGAAAAGGAGATGCCGATGCTGAACGGGAAGCTGGATTTTCGGAGCGACACGGTCACGGAGCCGACCGAGGAGATGCGGGAGGCCATGCATCGGGCCAGGGTGGGGGATGACGGGCGAGAAGGGGATCCCACCGTCCGGGAGTTAGAGGAGTATTCGGCGACCCTCCTGGGCAAGGAGGCGGGTCTCTTTGTCATCAGCGGCACCATGGGGAACCTCGTCTCCATCCTGGCCCACACCCGTCATGGCCAAGAGGTGATCCTGGAGCGCGACGCCCACATCTACACGTCCGAGGTGGGTGGGATTGCCGGCGTGGGGGGACTCGTGGTCAATCGCGTTCCTGGGAAAGACGGGATCCTGTCGCCCGAGGACGTCGAGGCGGCCATCCGCCCGGCGAAGCTCCATTGCCCCGAGACCGGGCTCGTCTGCGTCGAGAACACCCACAACACGGCGGGCGGAACGGTCTGGACGGAGGCGCAGATGGCCGCGGTCAAGGCAGTGGCCGAGCGGCACGGGGTCCCGGTCCACCTGGACGGGGCGCGGATCTTCAACGCCGCGGTGGCCCTGGGCATTCCGGCGCGGGAGATCGCGGCCCAGGCCGACTCCGCCACCTTCTGCCTGTCGAAAGGCCTGAGCGCGCCGGTGGGTTCGGTGATCGTGGGGTCGAAGGCCTTCATCGAGGTGGCCCGCAAGAGGCGGCAGATGCTGGGCGGGACGACGCGGCAGGGGGGCGTGATCGCTGCGGCGGGGCTGGTGGCGCTGCGAACCATGCTGGACCGCCTGGCCGAGGATCACCAGCATGCCCGGCTGCTGGCCGAAAAGCTCAGCACCATCCGGGGCCTGGACGTGAACGTGGCCAAGGTCCAGACGAATATCGTGCGGACCAGGGTCTCGGCGCTGGGCGTCCCCGCGGCCAAGGTGGCGGAGAAGCTGGCCGCACACAATGTCCATGTCCTGGCGCAGCAGGTCGACACGCTTCGCTGGCTCACGCACCGCCACGTGACCGCGGCGGATGTGGACGAGGCGGCCACGGTCACGGCCAAGGTGGTCGAGTCGCTGCGAATGTAGGCAAGAGCTTCGGCTGGCCGAACGGGATCCGAAAGGAGGCAGTCATGCGCTTCGGATTTCCGATCCCGACCCGCGGGACCCTGGGCACACTGGAGACCGTCCGCCGGTTGGGGGAGGCGGCGGATCGCTACCAGTTCGACTCCGTCTGGATCACGGACCACGTCGTCCTCCCCCGGGCGTCGGCATCCAGATACCCGTACGCCCTCGACGAACGCATGGATATGGAGGCCGCGGCGCACTACCTGGAGCCGCTCACGGTGATGAGCTACCTGGCGGGGGTCACCGAGCGCACCGCCATCGGATCCAGCGTCCTGGTCCTACCGTACCGGAATCCCGTGCTCGTCGCCAAGATGGTGGCGACGCTCGATGTCCTGTCACGCGGCCGCGTCATCCTCGCGGTCGGCGTCGGCTGGATGCGCGAGGAGTTCGAGGCGCTGAACCTCACAACCTTCGACGAGCGGGGTGCCGCGACCGACGAGTACATCCGGATCCTCCGCACGCTGTGGACGGAGGAGTGGCCGAGGTACCAGGGGCGGTTTTGCGCGTTCGACGAGGTGCGGTTTTTCCCGAAGCCCGTCCAGAAGCCGCACCCGCCGATCTGGATCGGAGGCCACACCAAGGCCGCGATCCGTCGGGCGGCCCTCCTGGGGGACGGCTGGCATCCCATTGGCCTCCGGCCGCCGGCCGGGCTCTATCCCGAGGAGTACGCCGAGGCTGCGGCGGAGATCCGCCGGCAGGCCGAGGCGGCAGGCCGCGATCCCAAGGCGATCGTCTTGTCCTTCCGGGCGCCCCTCAAGTTCGTGGACGGCGCCATCACCGGAAAGCACACCCCGTTCATCGGCACGCCTGAGGGGATCGTCGAGGACATCCGGACGTACCAGCGTCTGGGGGTGAGCCACCTGGTCTTCGACTTCGCCGGGCCGAGTGCGGAGGCGATCGTCGAGCAACTCCACCGCTTCGCCGAAGAGGTGCGGCCCGCGGTCAGGGGCCGCCCTTAGACATGAGCCGGATTTTCAAACGAAAAACTGACAACCGACAACCGGCCAAGTCGCCCCCTGAGGGAAATTGAGCAGTTGTCAGTTGTCGGTTGTCCGTTTTGCGTTGGCTCTGGCCGTTCCGAGACCGACATGCTCTCCATCTCTCCGGACGATCGGGCGTTCCTCGATCAGGCGCGGGTGGGGCGCCTGGCGACTGCCTCGGCCGGAGGCGAGCCGCACGTCATCCCGATCTGCTTCGTCTTCGACGGGGCTGCCGTCTATTCCGCCATCGATGCCAAGCCCAAGCGCGTGGAGCCGCGGAAACTCCGTCGCCTGGAGAACATCCGGGAGAACCCGCGGGCCAGCCTCGTGGTGGATCACTATGAGGAGGAGTGGCGCCGCCTCCGCTACCTGCTCCTGCGCGGACGGGCAGAGATCCTGGAGGCGGGTCCGGATCGCGAGCATGCCCTGGCCCTCCTGCAGGAGAAGTACCCACAGTATCGCACCATGCCCGGCTTCGGGGCGGGGCCCGTCATCCGCCTGATCCCGGAAACGGTGCGAAGCTGGCGTGCGGAATCGGCCGCGGGCGACCGCTCCGAGCTCACGTCTGAGGGCGAAATGGCTTGACAGGAAAGGCTATTCCGCCTAGTGTGTGTCATCGGGACCGGCGGTGCCGAAGCCCCCAGACAGTTTTTGCGAGGCGACCCCCCCAAAGACTCTCTGCAGGGTCTGTGGGGGGCTTTGGTTTTTGCGGGAGCAGACCAGATGGGAGGTACCGGGTGCGGGTCGGAGCGGACACGACCGTGACGCTGGATTACACACTCCGGCTCGACTCGGGGGAGGTCGTGGATTCGTCCACGGAGAGCTCGCCCTTGGTCTTCGACTTCGGGAAAGGCCAGATCATTCCAGGGCTGGAACGCGAGTTGACAGGCCTCCTGATCGGCGATCAGAAAGAGATTCACGTGGCGCCGGAGGACGGCTACGGCCCCCGCGACCCCGAGGCCTCTTTGGAGGTTCCGCTCGACCGCTTCCCGGATAACATCAAGCCCGCTGTGGGGATGAGCCTGACGATCAAGGGACCGAAAGGGGATGAGATCCCCTTCAGCATCGTCGCCCTCTCCGACGCGGCTGCAACCCTGGATTTCAACCATCCGCTGGCCGGCAAGCTCCTCACATTTTCCGTGACGGTGCGGGAAATCCAGGCCACGGACGGAACGGATAGACGCTGACGTCTCCTGTCGGGGGAAACGAGATGACCATTGCGCAGGGTGGAGTGGAGGGTGTCCTCGAGGCCACGAGCGAGGCGGAGGAATTTCCGGGCCTCTGCCGTGTCTGCGGGGGTGTCGTGCCGCGGGCGGGCGACCAGCGGAGCTGCACCCCCAGCATCTGCAGCGAACAGTGCCTGGCCCGGGCCATCACCGAGTACTGGGCGGGCCTCGGCGTGGAGGCGAGGGTGAGCCTCCGCGACGGGTTTGCCCGGCTGGAGAGCCTCCGCGGCATCCTCCCTCCGACCTCGCGGCCCCCCTTGTAGCTCCCTTCGTCGCGATCGGCGATTCCCCCCTCTCCGAACGGTGACTCCCCTGGCTGCTGGGCGAGCTGGCTGATCGACGTCTCTCCGCGTCAGGCCCTGGACCGGCGCGCCGCGATCTCCTCGTACAGCGCCTCATACGCCTTGGCGGAACGATCCCAGGAGAAATCGCAGGCCATGGCGTTCTGGATGAGACGGCGCCACGGGTCGGACTGGCGGTACAACCCAACAGCTCGACCAACACTGGCCAGCAGCGCATCCGCCGTGGCCTCGGCGAACTTGAACCCGGTGCCGGTCCCCGTCTTCGGGTCGAAGGGCTCGATGGTGTCGTCCAGGCCGCCCGTGGCGCGGACCACGGGAATGGTCCCGTAGGCCAAGCTGTACATCTGGTTCAGGCCGCAGGGCTCGTAGCGCGAGGGCATGAGGAACATGTCCGCGCCGGCCTCGATCTTGTGGGACAGGGCCACGTCGAAGCCGAGCCGGAGGCCGATGCGGGAGGGATGCTTCGCCTTGGCGGCCTCGAAGGCCCGGTGCAGGACCGGCTCGCCGGTGCCGAGAAGGACGAGCTGGGCGTCCAGCTCCAGGATGGCGTCCAGGGCCTCGGCGATGAGGTCGATCCCCTTCTGTTCCGCCAGGCGCGAGATCACCGCCAGGAGGGGAACCTCGGGCCGCACCGGCAGCCCGAAGACCGTCTGCAGATCCGCCTTGCAGCGCGCCTTCCCGGCGAGGTCCGTGCGCGAGAAGTTGGCGGCGATGTAGCGGTCGCGGCGGGGATGCCAGTCCTCGTAATCGATGCCATTCAGGATGCCGTGCACGTCCTTGGCGCGGCCCCGCAGAACCCCCTCCAGGCCGCAGCCGAACTCCCCGGTCTGGATCTCCTGGCTGTACTTCTTGCTCACGGTGTTGATGAGGTCGGCGAAGACCAGGCCGGCCTTCAGGAGGTTCACCTTCCCATAGAATTCCACGCCGAAGGGGTTGAACAGCTTCTGGTCCAGACGGGCGATGGCGAGAATCTCGGGTCCGTAGAGGCCCTGGTAGCCCATGTTATGGACGGTGAAGAGGGTGCCGGCCGCCCGGAACTGCGGGGCGTCGAGGAAGGTGGTGCGAAGGTAGGTGGGCACCAGGCCGGTCTGCCAGTCGTTGCAGTGGAAGACGGCAGGCTGGAAGCTCACGACCCGAGTCAACTCGATGACGGCGCGGGAGAAGAAGGCGAAGCGCTCGGCGTTGTCCGGATAGTCTTTCCCGTTGACCTGGTAGAGGGCGTCGCGGTCGTAATACCCGTCATGGCCCACGAAATAGGTCGGGACCTGATCGATGGCCCCCTCCCAGAGGCTGGCGTTTTCGGTGCGGCCGGCGATGGGGACGGGGAGGGCGCCCGCGATCTGGCGAAGCTTGAACCTACCCGTGTCCACCATCCGGTACTTGGGGAGTGCCACCCGCACGTCGTGGCCCAGGGCGTGGAGGGCTTTGGGCAGGGCCCCCGCCACATCGGCCAATCCCCCGGTCTTGGCGAACGGTGCCACTTCGGACGAAGCCAGCAGGATTCGCATCATCTCACCTCACTCAAGAGTGGATCGCCTCCGGCGTCGGCCGACCCCCGAGGATCCGCGGGCCATAGATCCGCGCTGCCGTTCGCCAGGCGACGTGTTGGCGCTGCCACCAGAAAAAACGGCGGAGGGCGGCGACTCGCGCGGGATATGCAGCCCGCCCGACCGGCCATCCGCTTCCGAAAAGGAGCCTGCGGCTCCCCACCACGCCTCGCAGGTCCGAGGCGTCTCGCGCTGTGCCTTCCTTCCCGACCGCCTTTGTCACCCCTCCTGCCTCGAAGAAGAGGTTCGGTGGCGTACGAAGGACGCGCGTCCGCTCCGTCTGCGGGCTCCCGCCCAGGCAGATGACCTTCAGCGCAGGATAACATGATGCCAGGACGGCGAGCGCCATGATGTGGGCGTCCTGTCCGGAGTCGTTGCCGCCGCCGACGCGAAACTGGATCGGCAGGGCCCGCGCCAGACAGTACCCGTACAGCGGAGCCAGCGCGCGATCCCGCGGATCCGGGCCGTCTGTCGGCACGACGGTATGAATGCCCGCGATCCAGGTCGGGTGCGCCTCACACAAGGCACGCACTCGCTCCAGGCTGTCGCGAGGCTGGAGCAGATCGAAGTAGGCGAGACCGGACAGCCGCCCCGGATGCGCGGCGGCCAGCCGGAGGAAATCAGCCACCCCCTCCTGAAGCACGACGAGACTCGTCAGCACACCGGCCCGATCCATGACTGCGATCAAAGCGGTCAACCCATCCGCCTCCGATGATCCGCCCGCCTCGCCCGTGCCCGTTGGGGCGTCCCCCAGGATTCGAATGAGCCCGGGAAGCTTTCGGGCCATGGGGACATCGTAGGCGCACACGTCGATGACGCGCCCGAGCCGCATCGCAGCCATTTCTAAAACCGCGGGGGCCGCTTCTCCAGGAACGCCGCGACCCCCTCTTTGACCGCCTCGGACTGGAACAGCTCGGCGATGGCGTCAATGGCCACCTGCTCTGCCTCCAGCAGGCCCATGGCCAGCCCGCGGTCCATGACCGATTTCAGTGTGCGCAGCGTGACTCCCGAGTGCCTTGCGATCGTCCGCGCCAGCCCTTGCGCCGCGGCCAGGGCTTGCCCCGCGGGTACCACGCGATTGACCAGGCCGATGCGCCAGGCCTCCTGGGCATCCACCGGCTCGCCGGTGTAGATCAGCTCGCGTGCGCGGGCCTCACCGATGAGGCGCGGCAGCCGCTCCGTTCCCCCACCGCCTGGAAAGACGCCCAGCTTCACCTCGGGGAGGCCCAGACGGGAGGCCTGGCCGGCCACGCGCAGATCGCAGGCGAGGGCCAGCTCCAGGCCGCCCCCCAGGCAGTGGCCCTCGATGGCGGCGATGGTCGGGATGGGGAAAAAGTCGATTCGGTTGTACACGCCGTGCTCGTGGACCGCCCGGCGGTGGCCGAGGCGGCGGGCCGCGACCTCGGGAAACTCCTTGATGTCCGAGCCGACGGAGAAGGCCCGGCCGCCCGCGCCGAAGAGGACGAGGCAGCGAGCGTCTGGATCGGTGGCGACCTCTTCGAGGCAGGCGGCGATCTCCTCCTTGGCCTGATAGGAGAGGGCATTCAGGGGTGGCCGATCGACGACGAGCGTGGCCACGCCATCCTCTTTGCTCCAGCGAACGAACTGCCGTGGCGATTGGTCGGTCATGCCGTTCCCTCCGGAAGAGTGATGCAAAGTGACCTGCGCGTCACTCGGAATGCACTCACTCTACCGCGGAGGCCGGCGAGGATCAAGGCCGGAGACCCCGGAGACCTCAGAGCCTGGAGGCGAGAGCCGAGCGGTGGGCAATTGTCAGGAAAGGCAGCCCGCGCGAGGTGTGGGGTTGACCGGGAACGGGGGGGAGGGGAGACTAGCGCGACAGTGGGGGCGGCCTCGCCGACGAGGCGGCCCTTCGTCCTTTGGAGCGGAGGGGATTATCCGGACGGACCGCAGAAAGGGGAGCCATGATCACAGCGACGGCAACACGAGTGGATCCGGTGCGGGTGCTGACCGAGGCAAACCGCGCGCGGAAGACGGCCATGCTGCAGGCGCTGGCCCAGAGGTTCCGGGTGGACGTCCTCGACATCCTCCACGACAAAGGCACGGGCCATTGGGGCGGCGCTTCGTCGGTGGCGGAGCTGCTGACCGCGCTCTATTTCGACGTCATGACCGTGCGCCCGGAGGAGCCGCGCTGGCCGGATCGCGACCGGATCGTCCTGAGCAAGGGCCATGCGTCATGCATGCTCTACGCCGTGCTGGCCCATCGGGGGTTCTTCCCGGTGGCAGAGCTGGACACGTTTCGCCAGCTCAACAGTCGGCTGCAGGGGCACCCGTGCATGAACGAGACGCCGGGCGTGGACATGTCCACGGGCGCGCTCGGACATGGCATGTCGGTGGCCCTGGGTATGGCGCTCGCCGCCCGGATTCAGCGCAAGAGCTACTGGAGCTACGTGATCCTGGGCGAAGGCTGCCTGGATGAAGGGCAGACCTGGGAAGGCATCATGGCCGCGGCCAAGTATCGGCCGGAGAGGCTGGTGGCCTTGGTGGACTACAATCGATTCCAGCTCGACGGCCCGTGTAGCGAGATCATGCCCCTGGACCCCCTGCCGGACAAGTTCCGCGCCTTCGGCTGGAACGTCGCGCCGAAGATCTGGGACGGCCAGAACATGGGCCAGGTCCTGGAATCCTTCGCGTGGATCCGGCAGCAGAGCACGTGGCCGGTCGCGGTCATCTATGCCACCCACAAGGGCTACGGCGTCTCTTTCATGCAGGATACTCACAAGTTCCACGGCGCCGTCATCGACGACGCGAGCTACGCCAAGGCCCGTCCCGAACTCTTGAAGACCCTCGCGGAACTGGAGGCGGCCCTGTGAAGACCCAGACCAAAGCCGTGGCGATGCGCGATGCCTTCGGCCAGACCCTCGTGGACCTGGCCGCGGAGATCCCCGAGCTGGTGGTATTGGACGCTGACGTGTCCGCAAGCACGAAGACCGCAGGCTTCGGCCAGGCTCATCCCGACCGGTTCTTCAACGTTGGAGTGGCCGAGGCCAACATGGTGGACATCGCCGCAGGCCTTGCGACCTGCGGCCTGCGCCCCGTGGTCAGCACCTTCTCCCTCTTTCTCACGCTGAAGGGGGCCGACCAGATCCGGAACACTATCTGCTACAACAACCTGTCCGTGGTGCTGGCGGGGGGATACGGCGGCCTCTCGGATTCCTACGATGGGGCGAGCCATCAGGCGATCCTGGACGTGGCCATGATGCGTGCCCTCCCCAACATGGCGGTCATCGTGCCGGCCGACGCGGTCGAGATGCGGCAGGCCCTCCGGCTGGCCCTCCGGCGGAATGGGCCCACGTTCCTCCGCATCTGCCGGAACGAGACGCCCGTGCTCTTCGAGGATGCGCCGCCGCTGGAGCTGGGGAAGGTCCGGAAGCTGCGCGACGGGGGGGACCTCAGCATCGGCGTATGCGGCGTGCCCACCGCCCTGGCCATGGAGGCCGCGGAACAGCTCGCCACGCAGGAAATCCAGGTTGACCTCCTCGAGATCTCCAGTCTGAAGCCCATCGACGTGGAGGCGCTGGCGGCCTCGGCCAGGAAGACCGGCAAAGTGCTGACGGTGGAGGAGCACACCATCCATGGCGGCCTGGGCGGCGCCGTGGCCGAGGTCCTGGCCAAGCATGCCCCGGCCAAGATGGACTACGTCGGGATCACGGACCGCTTCGCCGAGTCGGGAGACTACGCGGCCCTGCTGGTCAAGTACGGGATCTCGGTCCAGGCCATCATCGAGAAGGCGGTAAGCCTGGTCGGTCGGTAAACCCATGCGGGGCGTCCGGAGGGAGTCTCCGAGGTAGAGATCATCCTCCGGCCGCCCCCATTCCCTCGGTTCGTCCCTCCACCGTTCCTCTTGGAAAAATCCAGTGGCGGTTCCGGAGGCGGATAGACTGCTTTCGGCTTGACAGGACTCTCCGCAGAAGAGGAGTATAGGAGAACACGGTTCTATTCCGCGTCGGCCTCTTGGATTCTGAGTCCGCACCCGCAGATTCACTTGACTCGTCACCCGCTCTTTGAGTCCCCCGCGCAACGCGGGGGCTACCATTCCACAACTCTTTGGGAGGAGAGGCCCATGCGTGCAAACAGCAGTCTCAAATGGGTCGGTGGGGTAGGGGTGCTGGTCCTGATGATGGGGTTGGGGCCGGCACCTGGCTGGTCCGCCACGGAGCTGAAGATCGGCTACATGGCCCATCCCATCCACGAGGTGTCGATCAAGTGGATGAAGCAGTGGGCCGAGAAAAACAGCGTCACCATCACGCCCGTGCCCGTGTCCTACGAAGTGTACGTGGAGAAGATGACGGCCAACCTCACCTCCGGCGGGGACCAGTACGATGTCATCTGGCACAACGACGACTGGGGGCAGCTCTGGGGCCGCTACCTGGAGCCCATCGAGGACATCCCCGCCTCGAAGAAGATCAACAAATTTCTCTACGAGCCGTTTTTTGTCTGGGACGGGCACTACACCGGCCTCCCCTTTGTGGAGACGATGGGGAGCTTTTTCTACCGCAGCGATCTGATCAAGGAGAGCGAGTTTCCCCGCACCTGGGACCAGCTCGTCAAGGTGTCGGAGGCCCTGCAGAAAGCGGGGAAGGTGAAGTACGGCTTCGTGGGTGGGATGAAGTACCCCCACTCCTGGTTTACCTTCTTCTGGTCCATCTGGGCCAATGGCGGCGACCTCTTCATGCCGTACTGGGAGCGGGACAGCGCCAAGATCGCAGCGGACGGGTGGAAGGTCGGGCTGACCCAGCCCGAGGCGGTCCAGGCAGTGGAGTTCTGGTGGGACGCCATCCACAAGTACAAGATCGTCCCGCCCGGCCAGCCGACCTACACCCGCACCGACGCCAACGCCATCTTCCAGGCGGGGGACGCGGCCATCACCATGGCCGACACCACTTTCTACGGGGACTTCAACAACCCGGCGAAGTCGAAGGTGGCCGGCAAGGTGGGCGTGGCCCCCTTCATCATGGGTCCCAGCGCCAAGTTCAAGTCCATTGCCTGGCGCGACCCATGGGCGTGGGCCATCCCGAAGTCCGTGGCTCCGGAGAAGAAGAAGCTCGCCAAGGAGATGCTGAACTGGATCACCCTGAGCAAGGACGCCCAGGTGGATCTGTGGAAGCAGACCGGCGGCATCCCCCCCAACGAGGAGATCCAGAAGGAGATCGCCAAGGACGACCCGCTGATGCGGAAGATGCTGGCGGCCACCAGCGGGTCCGAGAAGATCATCCACGGGGCCTTCTATTTCGCGCGCTGGCCCGAGGCCTACGCCACCATGGCGGATTACCTGGTCCGGGCAGTGACGGGGCCCCGGGAGAACATCCGGAAGACCCTGGAGGAAGGCGTCCAGAAAGTCCACGACATCGCAGCCCGACCGTAGGAACGCCGAAGTGATTCCGCGGCCGAGTCCGAGGCCTGGCCCCGGGCCCGGCCGCGTTTCCGTCGCGAGGGTCCTGTGAAGGCTGCGCGTGCCCATGCCCGGTTCGGCGAGCGCGAGCGATTCATGCTCGCCCTCATCCTGCCCGCCGCGCTCATCCTCATCGCCTTTCAGGTCATCCCCATCCTCATCGGCGCCAACGCCAGCTTCCGGATGTATCCGCTGTTCCATCCCACGAAGAATTGGGTGGGCGTGGCGAATTATGTCCGAGTGCTCACGGACCCCCTGTTCTACGGGACGGTCCTGCCCAATACCTTCGTCTTCATGGTGGCCTCGGTGACGGGGGGGTTGGTGGCGGGGATGGCCCTGGCGATGATGCTCAACCGGCGATTCGTCGGCGCCCGCATCGTTCGCACGGTCATCCTCCTCCCCCTGATGATCGCGCCCGTCGTCGCTGCCATCATGATCACCTGGATGTTCAACGACCAGTTCGGCATCGTCAATGTGGTCTGGCAGGCATTGGGCTTCGAGCCCGTCGTCTGGTTCCTGTACCGCTGGACCAGCATGGCGATTGTCATCCTCACCGACATCTGGCTCTGGACCCCCTGGTTCACCATCATTCTCCTGGCGGGCCTGCAGTCGATCCCCATCGAACCCCGCGAGGCAGCCATGATCGACGGGGCCGGCCCCTGGCTCATCTTCTGGAAGGTGACGCTGCCCCTGCTGCGCCCCGTCTTGATGGTCTGCATCGTCATCCGGTCGATCGACGCTTTCCGGGTCTTTGACATCGTCTGGGTCATCACCAAGGGCGATCCGTACCGCTCGACGGAGGTCTTCAGCATCTACGCCTACAAGCAGGCTTTCGTGTATCTGAACTTCGATCAAGGATCGGCCGCGGCCATCATCGGGGCCATCATCATCATGATCGTGGGTGGCGTGCTCTACTGGGGGCTGAGCCGCCTGCTGGAGGTCTCGAGGTAGGCCATGCTGAAGGTAGGCTGGAAGAAGCCGTTCTTCGGACTCGCCTTGGCGGCCGTCTGCCTGCTCATCGCCTTCCCGATCTTCTGGATCATCCTGACCTCGCTACGTCCGGCCTCGGAGGTCTTCTACGTTCATCGGGGGACGCACTTCACGCTCCGCAACTTCTTGGACGTCCTGGCCAGGCCGGAGGTCGAGCGGTCCTTCTTCAACAGCGGGCTCATCGCCACGCTGGCGACGGTCCTCTCGATCCAGGTCACCATCACGAGCGGCTATATGCTTTCGCGCTTTCGGGGTAGAATGGCCAACACGTGGTTTGGCCTGATCTACCTGTTCCGCGCCATCCCGTACATCGCCTGGGTCCTGCCCCTCTACGTGGTGGAGCAAAGCCTGGGGATCCTCGATACGTACTGGGGGCTGATCCTGCCCCACATGAGCGTGCACATCTGCTTCTTCTCCTGGCTCATGAAGGGGTTCTTCGACGGGATCGACCCGGACATGGAGTTCGCGGCCCAGATCGACGGCTGCTCGCGCTGGGGGGCGTTCTTCAAGATCGCCCTGCCGCAGGCCGTCCCGGGGATCGCGGCCCTGGCGATCCTCACCTGGCTCTGGACCTGGAACGAGTTCCTCTTCGCCCTGATCCTGACGGGGAGCCGGACCCCGATGCTGACGGTGACCATGGCCCAGTTCGTCCACGAGTTGGGCATCGAGTGGAACCTGATGAGCGCCACGGCGGTGATGGCGCTTCTCCCGGCCATCATCGTGACGCTGTTCGCCCAGGAGTACGTGGTCAAAGGCCTCCGGGTGTAATGCCCCCCGCGCAGCCGCCGGGCATCCGGCCGGCTCGTCCACGACCACCGCCTCCACCTGATGAGCCGTTCTTCCCAACTGAGAGAGGAGAGACAAGCGTGAAGCTCGTAGGACGGATTGCCCTCGTCACCGGCGGCTCGCGAAGCATCGGCCGGGCTATCGCCTTGGGCTTGGCCCGCGAAGGGGCGGATGTGGCCGTGAACTACCTGAGCCGTGCCGAGGCCGCAGAGAGTGCGGTCCGGGAGATCGAGGCGCTGGGACGCCGCGCCATCGCTGTCGGTGCCGATACCTCCCAGCAGGCCCAGGTCCGGGCGATGGTGGGGGAAGTTACGACCCGCCTGGGTGCGATCGACATCCTGGTGAGCAACGCCGGGGTGCAGAAGCGGGTCCATTTCCTGGATTTGGACGAGGCGGACTGGAACTGGATGCTGAATGTGAACCTCAAGGGGTGCTTCCTCGTGGGGCAGGCGGTGGCGGCCACGATGACGTCCCGTGGCTACGGCAAGATCATCAATGTGTCGTCAGTAGCGGCGGGAGCGCCCGCCATGCGGATGACCGCCTACTGCGTCTCCAAGGCCGGGATGACCATGCTGACCAAGTGCATGGCTTTGGAGCTGGGCCAGTACGGCATCCGGGTGAACGCCCTGGCCCCGGGCCTCACGCTGACAGACATCAACCGGAAAGACCTGGAGGACGAGGCTTTCCTCAAGGCGCGCCTCCAGCGGATCCCTCTCGGGAAAGTGGGCGCGCCCGAGGACCTGGTGGGGGCCGCCGTTTATCTGGCGTCCTCCGACTCGGACATGATGACCGGGATGACTCTCCAGGTGGACGGCGGGGCAGGCATCGCCTGAAGCGCTAGAGGGCAGCAGAAAGCAGTAGGCAGAAGGCAGAAAGCGGTAGGCAGAAAGCAGTAGGCAGTAGGTAGAAGGCAGTAGGCGGAAGGTGGGAGGCAGGAGGAGAAGATGGGGGAAGTGGCGATAGTCACGGGAGGAGCGGCGGGGATCGGGTTGGCCATCGCCCGGCGCCTGGCCCGAGCGGGATACGACATCGCGATAGCAGACGTCGACGCCGGGGGCGCGGAGCGTGCGGCGGCGGAGTTCCGACAGCAGGGGCGGCGCAGCGTGGCCATTCCGTGTGATGTGGGGAGCCGCGAGGCGGTGTTCGGGATGGTCGAGGCGGCGACGCGGGCCCTCGGCGATGTCGATCTCCTGGTGAACAACGCCGGGATCGCCCGCCTGGGACGATTGCTGGACTTCCCCGAGGCCGACTGGCAAGAGTTGTTCCGGGTGAACGTGGACAGCGTCTTCCACTGTTGCCAGGCGGTCCTCCCCCGGATGTTCTCCCGGAAGCAGGGGAATATCGTGAGCATCGCTTCGTGGAACGGGAAGCTCGGCGCACCCAACTTCGGCGCCTATAGCGCGACCAAGGCCGCGGTGATTGTGTTCACCCAGTCACTGGCGCGCGAAGTGGCCTCCCACGGCATCCGGGTGAATGCCGTCTGCCCGGGGATCGTGGCCGGGACGCCCATGCGGAAAGAGGTGGAGCGTCAGGGGCAAGCCTTCGGCCTTCCGCCGTCAACGGATCGGGCGAAGACGGTTCCCATCGGCAGGCTGGCCACGCCCGAGGACATCGCGAACGTCGTGGCGTTCCTCGCCTCATCCGAGGCCGCCTACATGACGGGGCAGGCCGTCAACGTGACCGGAGGACTGTGGCTGCACTGACACCGCATTTCGGAATGGGGAATGCGGAGTTCGGAATGAGAGAAGACGCCCAAACGGGAAAAGCGCGGACACCCGATGAAGCGCTGGTGTTGGTGCGGGAGCGGGTGGAGACAAGCCTGGAGCAGGCCACGCGGGACAACATCTTTCCCCACGCCGCGCCCTCGGCTACCGGCGTGTGGCAAGGGACGCGCGAGGGGATGTGGACCGGCGGCTTCTGGGCTGGGCTCCTCTGGCAGGAGGCGGCGCTGAGCCGCCGGCCGGCTGATGCCGAGGCGGCGGCCCGGTGGACGCTCCGCCTGGCCCCGCATCTGGACCGGAAAACTCATGACATCGGGTTCGTATTCTCCACTTCGGCGGTCCTGGGTTGGGAGATCGGGAGGGTGGCCGCCTGTCGCGATCTGGCCCTCCAGGCGGCGGACCGGCTGGCCGCCATGTGGCTTCCCTCGGTCCAGGTGATCCCTGTGGGCGTCCAGGCGGAGATCGCCGCGGGCCTCGACGATGTGACCATCGACTGCATGGTGAACCTCCCGCTCCTCTGGTGGGCCTGGCAGGCGACGGGCGAGGAGCGCTTCCGGCGGATCGCCACGAGCCACGCCGACCGGACAGCGGCCTGGAACGTGAAGCCGAACGGCCGCACCGTCCAGTCGACGCACTTCGACCCGAATACCGGACGGGTGACGAAGCAGGAGACCCACCAGGGCTCGGGACAGGATGGGTGCTGGACCCGCGGCCAGGCCTGGGGCGTATATGGCTTCGCGGCTGCCTACCGGGCGAGCGGCGAGGAGCGGTACCTGGAGGTGGCGGATCGGGCCGCCACGTACTACTTCCATCGGGCCGGGGACGACCTCGTTCCCTCGTACTGCTTCGACGACCCCGACCAGCCGCACGTCCCGCGGGATTCGTCGGCGGCGGCCATCACCTGCGCGGGTCTGTGGATTCTCGCGGAGCACGCACGGGATCCGATCCAGCAGCAGCGCTCGCGGGACCGCGCGGAGGCGTTGCTGCAGGCTTTGGTGACGCACTACCTCACCCCGCAGGGGGAGAATGATCGCCGGCCGCGGGGGATGCTTCTGCACGGCTGCTACAGTTTTCGCGCGGGCTGGGACACCGATCACGAGCTGGTCTGGGGGGACTACTTTCTGCTCGAGGCCCTGCGGGCCTGGGCCCGCCTCCGCTGAGTCGGACGGCCATCCGGCAATCGGGCAATCAGGCAACTCGGAACACCTGGTTGCCAGATTGCCCGATTGCCGCTTGGGGTATGGTCAAGAGGAAGGAAATTCAGGATGGCACCGAGAATCGTGACAGCGTCTGAGGCGGCGCAGTTGATCCCGGACAGAGCCACGGTTGCCCTGAGCGGATGCCTCTCCGTCCTCGAGCCGGACACGATCCTGCAGGGGATCGAGGCTCGCTTTCTGCAAGAGGGGCGCCCACGGGACCTCACGGTGATCCACCCCGTCATGGTGGCCGGCCGGAAGGGAACGGGCATCAACCGGTTTGCCCACGACGGCCTCATGCGGCGCGTGATCGGCGGCTCCTTCAGCATCTTCTCGGACTACGAGATCACGGGGATGATCAAACAGGATCGGGTCGAGGCCTACAACCTGCCCATCGGGACCATCTTCCACTGGCTGCGGGAGAGCGGGGCGGGACGACCCGGCCTCCTCACCGCCGTGGGCCTCCAGACCTACGTCGATCCCCGCGTGGAGGGCGCGCGCGCGAACGGCGCCGCGAAAGAGGCCTTGTGCCAAGCGGTGCAACTCGCGGGGAGAGAATGGCTGTTCTACCCCGCGCTCCACGTGGACGTGGCCCTCATCCGCGGGACCTCCGTCGATCCCTTCGGCAACATCTCGGTGGAGCACGAGCCGGCCTCCCTGGGGATCTATTACCTGGCGCTGGCGGCAAAGCACTCGGGTGGGAAGGTCATCGTCCAGGTGAAGCGGCAGGTGGAGGCGGGGAGCGTCCATCCGCGCCTGACTGTCGTCCCCGGGAGGCTGGCGGACGCCGTGGTGGTGGATCCGGATCAGCCCCAGACCGTCATTGGCGACCATCCGGAGTTCAGCGGCGAGGTGCGGATCCAGCTCAATCCAGCCCCCGTGCCCCTCACCGTCGAGTCGGTCATCGCCCGACGGGCCATGCAGGAGCTCCGGGACGGGCAGCTCGTCAATTTGGGCTACGGCGTCCCGGCCCTGGTCCCGGCCCTCGGATACCCCGAGCGTGTGCACGAACGCGTGGCCTACAGCATCGAGCACGGCCCCGTGGGCGGACTCCCCGAGGGGATGGAGGCCTTCGGCGCCACCGCGAACCCCGACATCCTGATGGACTCCACATTCGTCTTCGACCTGTACGAGGGCGGGCTGCTGGACCTCACGATCCTGGGGTTGGCCCAGGTGGACCTGGAGGGGAACGTCAACGTCAGCAAGTTTGCCCACATGGTCCCGGGGAGCGGGGGTTTCTGCAACATCTGCCACGAGACGAAGAAGATCGTCTTCTGCGGGACCTTCACCGCAGGCGGCCTCCAGACTGAGATCGTGAAGGGGAAGGTCGTGATCCGAACGGAAGGCAAGGTGAAGAAGTTCGTCCGGAAGGTCGAGCAGATCACCTTCAGCGGCAAGGCCGCCCGCGAGAAAGGTCAGGAGGTCCTGTACATCACCGAGCGCGGCGTTTTCCGTCTCGCCGAGAAGGGCCTGGAACTGATCGAGCTCGCCCCCGGCATCGACCCCGCCACCCAGATCCTCCCCCAGATGGAATTTCCCATCACCGTCCCGCCCAATGTCCCCCCAATGGAGCCTACGCTGTTCAGAGAAGAGTAAAGTCCGCCATCCGGCGGGTGTCCTTCGACATTCGCGTGGTCCAGGTGGCGGCGGTGTGGCTCGTCCGACTAAACCGCCGAATGCTTACTTTAGGGTTGCACCGTAGAAGTTCATCCATTCGTCCGGGCGCGGGGTCCAATCCAGGCGGTCGCGCATCGCGTAGATGTCCACTTGCTGCATCAGGAACACCCACGTGGCATCCTCGACCATGGTCTTGGCGAGGTCGCTGTAAATCTGTCGCCGCCTGGCTGGGTCCATCGTGCTCCGCCCGGCGTCGAAGAGCGCGTCAACCTTCTCGTTCTTGTAGTACAGCCCCCGCCCTTTGGACGAGACGAGGTTGTACAACTCGTCGCCGTCCTGCATCGGGCCCCCGAGCCCGAGCAGGTAGGCGTCTGGGAACTGCTTACCGAGGTACCGCTGAAAGTAGGCCCCCCACTCTGCCACCTGCACCCTCGGCTTGAACCCGGCCTTCTGCCACTGTCCGGCCAGCGCCTCGGCGATCTCCTTGTCGCCTTGGTAGCGGCCGTCCGGCGAATCAAGCGTGATCTCCACTCCATCAGGGTATCCGGCTTCCGCAAGGAGGCGCCGGGCCTTCGCCGGATCGTAGGGGTAACCCTTCAGGCTGGGATCGTAGCCGAACATCAGGGGGGTGAGCGGGCCGGGCAACCGCCGCCCGTTGCCCTCCAGGACGCCCTTGATGATGGCATCCACGTCGGTCGCGTAGTTGAGCGCTTGGCGCACCCGAACGTCCGAGAGCGGCTTCTTGAAGGCGTTGAGCCCCAGATAAATGATCCAGGTGCTGGGAACACGCAGGACCTTGATGCCCGGGACGTGTTCCAGCTCGCGCGCCAGGTTCGGCGGCACGTTGGTGATCAGGTCGAGTTGGCCGGTCCTGAGGCCCGCCGCACGGGTGGAGGGCTCCGGGACCGGCTTGAAGACGACCCGGCGAATCTTCGGCACGCCCCGCCAGTGCTTGTCGAACGCCTCGACGACCATCCGGTCGTCCCGGACCAGCTCCACGAACCTGTACGGACCGGTCCCCACCGGGGCGGCGGCAAACGCCCGGTCCCCCTTCTCGGCGGTGTACTTGGGGGGCAGGATCGGGAAATCGAGGAGGCGATTCAGCAGCGGCGCGTAGGGTTGCCTGGTGATCAGCCTTATGGTGTAGTCGTCGACCACTTCGATCTTGGCGATCTCCGCAATGTTCGCGCGGTTGGGAGACTTCTGGTTGGGATCGAGCACGCGCTGCACCGTGAAGCGCACCGCCTCGGCGTTGAAGGGCTCGCCGTCGTGGAAGAGGACGCCTTTGCGGAGCCGAAACTCCCACGTGTTGTCGTCCAAGCGTTTCCAGGACTCCGCCAGCTCGGGGACGATCTGCCGCTGTGCGTCCCTGCCCACCAGGGAGTCGAACAGGCTCATCCCAACCTGCGCCCGGATGGAGGAGAGGTTCATGCTGGGGTCGAGATTCTCGGGGGTCCAGGGAATGGCCACGTGCAATTCCCCAGGAGGTTCGGCAGCGTGTGCCGACGAGAACAGACCCACAACCACCGCTGCCAGCACGATGAGGATTCGATGCTTCATGATGAATGCCCTCCCGTGGCGTTGGGACGCTCGACATGCGCCTTCCGGATGGTCGGGCGACACGCATTCGCCGACACGAGCGTTCGTACAGGATTGAGTCCGGGAGGATCGTCCTCCGGACACAGCCTCGTAGCCCCCGAACCCTGCTGCCAAGTACGATCCGAGTCGGTCGAGTATATGCGTCCAATGTCATTCGGCAAACACCAAAGCGCTTCTCCGTCCAGTGGCGCGCGGCCGATGACGCGCCGGATCATGACGGAGGCTGGAATGGCACGCGGACCTTCCGCAAATGTGCTAGAATCTGGCGAACATCCAACCATTCGCGCCGACGTCTCGCATGGGCCAGGCTTACCTGACGTTGGGCGAGGGGGGCTCCATGAAATCCATGACCAAGCGAGAACGCGTACACGCGGCCCTGGCGGGTGAGCCTGTGGATCGCATCCCGATCAGTTTCTGGCGCCACTTCCCGGATTGCGACCTGGACCCGATGGCCCTGGCCGAGGCCTTGGTGGCCTTCCACCGGCGATATGACCTGGACTTCATCAAGGTCATGCCGAATGGGGTGTACGGCGTGGAAGACTGGGGATGCGAGATTGCCTACCAGGGCGGATCCTCGGGCGCCCGGACGTGCGTCCGGCACGCTGTGCGACGGATCGAGGACTGGAACCGGCTCCGGCCCCTCGACCCGTCCGCGCGCGCGTTGGCGCGGGAACTCATCTGTCTCCGAACGCTCTGCGCCTCGCGGGGAGACGACGCGCCCGTGCTCCAGACAATTTTCTCTCCCTTCACCCTGGCGCGAAAGGTGGCGGGCCCGGACCTTGTGGGAGAGACGATGGTGCGCGACCCAGACCGCCTGCACGCGGCCCTGGGAGTGATCAGCGCGACGGTCGAGGCGTACGTCGGTGCCTGCCTCGAGGCCGGGGCCGATGGCATCTTCTTCGCCAGCCAGAGCGCAACGCCCGAAGTGATGAATCTGGAAGCGCATGAACGATTCGTGGAGCCGTACGATTTGCGCGTCCTCACGGCCGCGAGACGCAACGGTGCGATTGTCCTGCTCCACCTGCACGGAGAGCGGCCCTATGTGACCCGTCTCGCCGCGAGGTATCCCGTCCACGCGCTGAACTGGCATGACCGGCGCACCTCCCCCTCCCTCGCCGAGGCCGTCGGCCAAGTGCCGCAATGCCTCGTGGGAGGACTCGATGAGCGCGGCTCCATGATCACGGCTACGCCGGAGGAGGTCCGGGCCCAGGCTCGCGACGCAGTGTCCGGATGCCGCGGGCGTCGCCTCATCGTGGGACCCGGGTGTGTGGTGGACCTCCAGGTTCCCGAGGCGAACCTGGCCGCCGCCCGGGAGGCAGTCGAGGGCCTTTCTGGCTCGTAAGCTCGCGCCGTCGATGCGCAGTGTCCTGCGGCGCAGGCCAGCCCGGACCATCCCCTATGGCAGATCCGTCGACGGCGGGGGATCGAGAGGGGTCCGCCGTGCCTGCACCGCCGCCACCACGTCCGCAGCCACATGGTAGCTCTCCTCAGCCGACGGGAAGGCCCCCGCGCGGACGTCGCCCACGAAGCGGGTGAGCGCGTCCGCGATCACTGCGCCCACGTCTGCATACCGCCGCACGAACTTTGGGCTGAGCCCCTCGCTGAGGCCGAGGAGATCATGCCAGACGAGCACCTGCCCGTCGCAGTGCGGTCCGGCCCCGATGCCGATGGTCGGGATCGCGACTGCCGCTGTCACGAGCTGCGCGACCTCGGCGGGGATCCCCTCGAGGACGATGGCGAAGACGCCCGCCTCCGCGAGCAGGCGCGCATCGCGGAGCAGCGCCTCGGCGTCCTCGGCCTGCCGCGCCTGGACGCGGAAGCCGCCCATCCGGTGCACCGACTGCGGCGTCAGGCCGAGGTGCCCCATCACCGGGATGTCGGCGGCGAGGAGGCGTTCGATCGTCCGGAGGCAGCGCCGCCCCCCTTCGAGCTTCACCGCCTGGCAGCCCCCCTGGCTGAGGAGGCGGCCCGCGTTCCGGATCGCCTCGGGGATCGACACGTGGTACGAGAGGAACGGCAGGTCGCCCACGATGACGGCCCGCGGGTGGGCGGCCGCGACGGCGCGGGCGTGGTGGACGATTTCGTCCACCGTCACGGCGAGCGTATTCTCTCGCCCGAGCACGACCATGCCCAGCGAGTCGCCGACGAGCAGGAGATCGGCGCCCGCGCGGTCGGCGAGGCGGGCGGAGGCGACGTCGTAGGCGGTGAGCATGGCCAGGGGCGCGCCCCGGCCTGCAGTGGACTTCCGGGCGGCGATCTCGGGGAGGGTCAGGCGGGCTCGCGGGTCGGCGTGGGAACTCATGGGCACTCCTTTCTCCCCGCCACGACGGGTCGGGGGATCCTGCGGGTGCAGCCCACCCTACCCCAGCACCGTCCGCCTGTCCAGCGGGTCGAGCCGGCCTGGATGTCTCCATAGGGCCGCTTCTGTGCCGTCGCTTCTGCGCCAGAGGCCGTTTGCCCTGTTTTGGTTCGCGCGCGTGGGGACCACGATCGCCTTCCAGATGCAGGCGGTCGCGGTGGGTTGGCAGGGCTATGAGCTCACCGGGAGCCCATTCTATCTCGGGTTGGTCGGGCTCGCGCAGTTTCTGCCGATGTTCCTCTTGACTCTGGTTGTGGGACATGTGGCCGACCGCCAGGATCGCCGTCTCGTGGCGCGCGCGTGCGAGCTGGTGGAGGCGATGGCGGCGGGAACGCTGGCCTTCGGGAGCGCCAGCGGGTGGCTGAGCCGGGAGAGTCTCCTTGCGATCGTCTTCGTCGTCGGCGCGGCCCGAGCCTTCGAGGGGCCGAGCCTGCAGGCGATGGTGCCCGGACTGGTGCCTGCTCCGCTCATCCCGCGCGCTGTTGCCTGGGCGGCGTCGGCGAGCCAGACCGCCACCATCCTCGGGCCGGCGCTGGGCGGCCTGCTCTATGCAGCCGGGCCAACCGCCGTCTACTCCACCGCCGGCGCGCTGTTCCTTGGGGCGAGCCTGCTCATGGCAGGGATTCGCATGGCGCGCGTGCCGCCCGCGCGCGAGCCGATGAGCCTCCAGTCACTGTTCGCCGGCATCGCCTTTATCCGCCGCCAGCGGGCGATCCTGGGGGCCATTTCCCTGGATCTCTTCGCCGTATTGCTGGGCGGGGCCACGGCGCTGCTGCCGATCTATGCGCGGGACATCCTGGCCACCGGGCCCTGGGGGTTGGGCTTCCTGCGCTCCGCGCCCGCCGCCGGCGCGCTGGCCATGTCGGTGTTCCTGGCGCAGTATCCACTCCGCCGCCGGGTCGGGCGGATCATGTTCGTGGCCGTGGCGACCTTCGGTCTCGCCACGGTCGTCTTCGCGGTGTCGACCTCCTTCCTCCTATCCCTGGGCACGCTGGTCGTGCTCGGTGCCGCGGACGTTATCAGCGTGGTCATCCGCAACTCGCTGGTCCAGATCGATACCCCAGACGCGATGCGGGGCCGGGTGACCGCGGTGCACTCGCTGTTCATCGGGACCTCGAACCAACTCGGGGAGTTTGAGTCCGGCGTGACCGCGGCCCTGTTCGGCACCGTTCCCGCCGTGCTGCTGGGGGGCGTGGGCACGATGCTCATCGGCCTCATCTGGCTGCGCCTTTTCCCGGAGCTGGCTCGGATCCATTCCTTGGAGCGCTAATGGTGAGACGTCTGCGTCTCGGCTCGGGCCTGATCCTTTTCACCTACCTCACCACGCATTTCGCCAATCACGCGCTCGGCTTGATTTCGCTGCGGGCGATGGGGGAGGGGCGCATCTGGTTCCTGGCGCTGTGGCGCGGACCGCTGGGAACGATGGCGCTCTACGGCGCATTGCTCATGCACTTCAGCCTGGCCCTGACCTCGCTCTACCGTCGCCACCATCTGCGCATGCCCCCCTGGGAGACGGCCCAGCTTGTCCTGGGACTCATGATTCCGCCCCTGCTCGCGTACCACGTCGTGGGGACGCGCGTCGCCAGCGCGCTGTTCGGTGTCGTCGACTCCTACGACCGGATCGCCCTGTCGCTCTGGTACGTCTCCCCGGCGAGTGGGGTGCGCCAGGTGATCCTCTTCCTGGTCGCCTGGCTGCACGGCTGTATCGGCCTGCACTTCTGGCTACGCTTGCGGCCGTGGTATCCCCGGATCGTCACCGCCCTCTTCGCCGCGGCGCTCCTGCTGCCCGTTTTCGCGCTGCTTGGTTTCGCCAAGGCAGGTCAGGAGGTCACGGCGCTTGCCCAGGATCCCGGCTGGATCCGCGCGATGTCCCAGCACGCCCCCACCGCTGCCGAGGCCGAATTCCTCGCTCGCGTTCGCGAGATCATGCTGGGCGTCTTCGCGACGGCAGTCGGTCTCGTGCTCGTGGCGCGAGCCATCCGCCGCGAGTACGAGCGACGCTGGACGGCGATCCGCATCAGCTATCCCGACGGGAACGTCGTGACGGTGAGTGTCGGCTTCACCGTCCTCGAAGCCAGTCGCTTCGCGGGCATCCCGCACGCATCGGTGTGTGGGGGGCGCGGGCGCTGCTCGACGTGTCGTGTCCGCGTGGGCCGGGCTGCGGAGTTCCTGGCGCCTGCAACCGCGGATGAGCTGCGGGTGTTGAGGCGGGTCGGTGCGCCCCCCAATGTGCGGCTGGCCTGCCAACTGCGGCCGACCCACGACCTCGCGGTCACGCCGCTGCTCCCTGCGAGTGTGCGGCCGCACGACACCCTCGTCGAGCCCGAGACCGGACAAGGGAAGGAACGGGAGATCGCCGTATTGTTCGCGGACCTCCGCGCGTTCACACTGATCGCCGAACACAAGCTCCCGTACGACGTCGTCTTCATCCTCAACCGCTACTTCGAAGCGGTGGGCGGCGCCATCAAGCGGGCCGGCGGAATTCCCAATCAATTCACGGGCGATGGGGTGATGGCGCTGTTCGGTGTGGATTCGACGCTTGAGGAGGGATGCCGGCGTGCGCTCCTGGCGGCGGGCGAGATAGCCGAGGCGGTGGCAGGACTGAACCGCACCCTGGCCAACGAGCTGACCAGGCCCCTGCGGATCGGCATCGGGATCCACGCCGGGCCGGCGGTGATCGGCCTCATGGGCTATGGGGACAGCGTGGATCTCACCGCCGTCGGCGACAGCGTGCACGTGGCCAGTCGCCTGGAGCAGCTCACCAAGGACTACAACTGCGAGCTGGTGATTTCCGAGGAAGTCGCCCGCCGGGCCGGCGTGGATGTCTCGGGGTTCCCCCGGCATCTCTTGACCCTGCGGAACCGTGCCACTCCGCTCACGATCCGTGTCATTCAGGCTGCGCGCCAACTCACCGGCGCCCTGACATGATCCCCGCCTCCGAGAAACCCCGGGTGGAGCCGCGCCGACCTGCCGCTAGCGGCAGACGGTCTAATGGGTGAGAAGGGGGCCCGTGGGGCTGGGGCGATCCTCCGCCAGGGTCGCGATGTAGTCTTTGAGCTGCTGGATGATCAAATCCTTCTCCTCCAGGCTGGCCTTGAGGAGATCCCCGATGGAGATGATCCCCACAATCTCCTCGTCGACGAGCACCGGGAGGTGCCGAATACGCTTCTTCGTCATCGTGTCCATGCATTCCGCCACGCTCTGGCCCGGATGCACGCACACCACCGAATGACTCATGATCTCCCGCACCGGCGTGTCCAGAGACGATTTCCCCTGCAGAATCACCTTTCGGGCATAGTCCCGCTCGGTGATGATGCCCACAAGGTGTCCGGCCTCCTGGACGAGCAGGGCTCCCACGTTCTTCTCGGCCATCAGCTTGAGTGCGTCATACACCATCGTGTCCGGCGTCACGGACCACGTGGCCTGCCCCTTCTTGTGCAGAATGCGTCCGATGGTCTCCATCCTTTCCCCTCCCTTCAACCCCTTGCCTGCCGGCTTCCGCGGGAGCCGGCTGGGTCACGCCGGCGCTTCGAGCCCAGGGTGCCTCACGCACGTCGCCTACGGATTGTTGGAAATCGGTCGCGACCTGCGCACGCTTCGGGGGACTTTCCTATCCGGCGGTTGCCTTGAGCGGACTACCCCCCAATGCGCCATCGGCATCCGCCTTGCCGAGGAGCCCGAGGATGGCCTTCTCGTGCTCCACCTCGTCGGCCAGAATTTTCTCGAGCCGCGTCTTCAGACCCAACGCCCACACGGCCTCCGCCTGCTTTAACCGCTCCGTGTAGTGTCTGATGATGTAGCGCTCCGTCTCCAGTTCGTGCTGCAGCATCTCTTTGGGATCGGTGAGCGTCTGGAACGGCGTCGGTGTGACGTTCGGGACGCCGCCCAGGTCGGCGATCTTCTCGGCCAGAAACAGGGCGTGCATCACATCGTCGATCACCCGGACCTTTAGGAAGATGCGGAAATCGCGGCCGGCGGGACCGCGCACCATTGCCGCCTGTTGAATGGACCGGCAGATCGTCCCGAGCTCCTGGGGGAGGTCTCGGTTCATGCCCTGGATCAGTTCCACGTCGTCCATCGGGAATTCCTCCCTTATGCCCTCCACGTCCACCCGCTCGACGAATATGAAGCGGGCGGTTCGCGTCGTTGTCACTGCTCCCCAGGAGACGTTCGCTACCAGAACGGCTCTCGGGGCTTCAATCTCCCGAGCCAGGCATCGAGCCAATTGAATACAGCATAACACATTATCCTGATTCCGGCTCATGCATCCATCTGTGACAATCATCACACATCACCGACCCTTCGTGGTAAAGGAAGGATAGAAGAACGGGAGCGAGAGTGCCGACCGGGCGGTTCTCCGGGAAAGGCGGGCGCCAAGAAGACGGCCTTGCAGCGGGCGGTTTACGCTTGACACCACTCCCCAGACTGGGGGATGCTCCCTCGCGCCCGGCGGGGGATTGGCCTCACGTCCGGGCCTGTGAGGGGGTGGAGGAGCCACCGCATGAATCTCAAAGACCGAATCGGGATCGACCTCGGGCGCCGGATCCGGCTGGAGGAGGGCATCCAGTGGGCGGCGCGAAACGGTGTGCGCTTTATCGACATCCAACTGGATACGGCCGCCAATGCCGTCACGACTTTCGATGACGCCCGCGCCGCCGCGGTCCGAGCGGCCTGCGAGCGACACGGGATCCACCTGGGGCTGCATACGCTCTCGGCGGTCAACGTGGCCGAGTACTCCCCATTCGTCTCCGAGGCCATGGACCAGTATCTCCGGAGCTACGTCGACATCTACCCCAAGCTCGGTGCCCAGTGGATCGTGGTGCATGGGGGCTATCATTTCACCTCCGACAAGAAAATGCGGATGGAGGCGGGCCGCGAACGGCTGAAGCGGCTCGTGGTTTACGCCGAGAAAAAAGGGGCCCGCATCCTGCTGGAAAACCACAACACCGAGCCGGAGAAGGCGGAGATCCACTACCTCCCGGTCAGCTTCGAGGAGTGGCGCTACTACTTCGAGGGGATCCTGTCCCCCGATTTCCGGCTCTCCTTCACGGTAAACCACGCGCACCTGGTCCCCGAGGGTGTGGCCGGGTTCTGCGACGCGCTGGACTTCGGCCGCGTGGATGAGGTGCGCATCGCCGATTGCTTCCGGCTCGGCCACGAGGTGCATCTCAAGCCCGGCGACGGGGACCTGGACTTCGTGGACATGTTCCGCCGCGTCGAGAGCAAGGGCTTCACGGGGCACTACACGAACGCCTTTGGCACACTGGACGACATGCTGGCCGCGCGCGACTATTTGGCCGCGAAAGCGGCCGAGGCCGGCGTGAAGTAGCGCGGAGGAGGACGGACGGCTTGGGTGGATGTGTGGCGATCAGTGGGACGAGGAAAGAACAGGAGGGAGGCTAGGCCATGAGCCGGTATCGCGTGTGGTGGCTTTTTGTGCTGGGGCTGGTGTGCCTTCTGTCCGGCTCGTCCCAGGCGCAGGAGACACCTTTCCGTCCTCCGGAACAAGTTGCGCCTGTGTACATCCCGGCGGAATGGGGGGCGCTCCGAAACGTGCTTCCCCTCACCGGGAATCCTTCCTACTATTCTCTGGTCTTTGAGGACAGCGGAGGGAATATTCGCATCGTTCCACTGTATCTCAATTTGGTCGGGGGGACTTGGTATTTGACCAACAAACGTGATCCCGCTGTGATCATCAAGCGAGGACCTTAGGAATTCCGGCGCCCCCCTTTTCTGCTTCCATGCCGGCTAGCCCACGACCGGATCGGTCTTACAGCCCAAGCCCGACAGGCCCAGGCCGTTCCGGCCGGGCGGTCGCCACTCGCCCGGCTACTCCCGGTCGTCTCCCCCGGCCCCCTCAGCCGGCCCTTGCGCTCCTGGTTCGCCCGCCGCGAGCTTCCGAGTCCGATACGCTTCATAATCCGGCACCAGACGATCATACGCGCCGTCCATCAAGGGGGAGGAGATCATGAAATCGGCGGAGGCGCGATTGCAGGCAATGGGAATGTTCCACACCACCGCCATGCGCAAGAGCGCTTTGACGTCCGGATCGTGGGGCTGGGGTTCGAGCGGATCCCAGAAAAAGATGAGAAAGTTGATCTCGCTCTCGGCGATCTTGGCGCCGATTTGCTGATCGCCGCCCAAGGGGCCACTCTGGAGTCTGTTGATGGTGAAGCCCAGCTCGTGCTCCAAGATCTCGCCGGTGGTCCCGGTGGCATACAGCCTGTGGTGGGCCAAGAGCACGCGATTGTACTTGGCCCATTCCACCAGATCACCCTTCTTGTTGTCGTGCGCGACGAGGGCGATCTTCTTGTCATGTTCCATGGCGATCTTCTTGTGAGGCATGCACACCCCCCCTCTTCCCTGTAGCGGACCGTCGTGCGGACCGCGGAGTCTGTGAACCCGCTGGACGCGGCTCGGTCCTCCAGCGGCAATTCGTCTGGTGCAGGATGTCCAGGCGCGCTAGAATCCAATGCCTCTTCCACCCAAATCGCTCGCGGGGGCTGCCATGGGCTACTCTTTCGATACAATCGTCGAACGGCGCAACACGGACTGTCTCAAGTGGGATGGGATCGAGGGCCGCTATGGCGTGAAGGGCGACGACCTGTTACCGATGTGGGTGGCGGATATGGAGTTCCGGCCGCCCGAGGCCGTGGTGGAGGCCCTGGTGCGCCGGGCGGCGCACGGCATCTGCGGGTACCCCGCCGGTCTCGAGCCCTACCATGAGGCCATCCAGGGCTGGATGCGGCGCCGGCACGGCTGGAAAATCCAGGAGGACTGGATCGCCTCGACCCCCGGCGTCGTCGCGGCGGTGAACCTGCTCATCCGCACGCTGACCAATCGGGGCGACGGGATCGTGCTCCAGACCCCGGTGTACCACCCCTTCTTCCGCGGTGTCGAGGAGAACGGCTGCCGCGTGCTACACAATCGGCTCCATTTCGACGGCAGCCGCTACACCATGGACTTCGAGGATCTGAAGGGGAAGCTGGATCAGGCCAAGCTCCTTGTCCTCTGCAGCCCGCACAACCCCGTCGGCCGGGTCTGGACGCGGGAGGAGCTGCTCGCGCTCGGACAGCTTTGCCTGGAGCGCGGGGTCGTGGTCATCTCCGATGAGATCCATTTCGATCTGACGCTCTCCGGCCACCGGCACACGGTCTTCGCGGCGCTGTCCGAGGCGCTGGCCCAGAACGCTGTGGTGTGCACCTCGCCCAGCAAGACCTTCAACCTCCCCGGCCTCCAGCCCGGCGTGGTCATCATTCCCAATCCGAGGCTGCGCCGGGATTTCCGGCGGACGCTGCGCGCCTGCGGCATTCCCGAGCCCAATGTCTTCTGCCTGGAAGCGGTCCGGGCGGCCTACGAGCACGGCGAGCCATGGCTGGGCGACCTGCTGGCCTACCTGGAGGCGAACGACGCGTTCCTGCGCCGGTTTGTCGCCGCGGAGATCCCACCGCTCCGAGTGGTCCGATCCGAAGGGACGTATCTCGCCTGGCTGGACTGCAGAGCCCTGGGGCTGGAGCCCAAGGCCCTGGAGCGGCTGCTGCTGGATAAAGCCCGGCTGGTTCTGAATCAGGGCTACACGTTCGGTCCGGGCGGGGAGGGTTTCGTCCGCATGAACATCGCCTGCCCGCGTGCCATGCTGGAAGACGGCCTCGCCCGCCTGGCTCGTGCCGTCGGAGGCCTCTAACATTCCTGGCGGTATACCGGCCGGGACGCTGTTCGCTGCTTGTACGATCCGTGTCGGGCCTCTCCCTCTCCGGCCTCTATCTCCTTTCCCCCTGTCCCCTTGTCTCCCTGTTCCCCCTCTCCTCAAGTCCGGCGGAGTGGCAGGCCGGGGTGGTAATCCATGTCCTTTCTTCCATTCCTTTGGCTGGCTCCACCTTGCCTTGATGAACCGGAAGGGGTAAAGTGCCCCGCTAAGTATTTCCGACCTCCTCTGCCGTTTGGGCTCCGACTTCCCCATGGGGGCGTCGGAGCAGGGCGCTTTGTTCTTGCTTGCTTTTCCTGGTTCTGGCGGGCCGGCCCCCGGCCCGCCCGCACGAAAGGATTGCTGATCATGACGGACAAGCTGCCAGCCGCCGCAATCCAAGACATTGCCAATCGCCTCCGTCTGCGCACCCTGGACATGATCTGGCACGCCCAGGCCGGCCACCCCGGCGGATCGTTTTCCCTGGCGGAGATCCTGGCCTGCCTGTACTTCCGGGTCCTCAGGCTCGACCCGAAGCGCCAGGACTGGGAAGATCGGGACCGGTTCATTCTCAGCAAGGGGCACGCCGCTCCCATCTACTACGTCACGCTGGCGGAGCGGGGCTTCTTCCCCCTGGAGACCCTCGAGACCTACGATGAGCTGGACTCCATCCTGCAGGGTCACCCCGACATGCACACCCCGGGCGTGGACATGTCGTCGGGCTCGCTGGGACAGGGTATCTCGCCCGCCGTGGGCATCGCCTGGGGGGCGCGGTTCAAGGGGAAGAACTTCCGGACGTACGTCCTGCTGGGCGACGGCGAGATCCAGGAGGGACAGGTCTGGGAGGCTGCCATGGCGGCCAGCCGGTACCAGCTCGACAACCTCACCGCCATCGTGGACTGCAATCGCATCCAGTTGAGCGACTTCATTGACAACGCCATGGCCGTGGAGCCGCTGGCCGACAAGTGGCGCGCCTTCGGCTGGCAGGTCGTCGAGTGCGACGGGCACGACGTCCAGTCGCTTCTGAATGCCTTTGAGGAGTTGCAGCAGGTGAAAAGTCGGCCCGGCGTCCTTTTGGCCCACACGGTGAAGGGCAAGGGAGTCTCCTTCATGGAAAACAAGCCCGCCTGGCACGCCAAGGCCCCCAATGAGTCGGAATACCAGCAGGCCAAGGCCGAGCTGGCCGTGAGGAGGTGAGCGCCATGCCGGAACTGATCGCAATGCGCGAGGCCTTCGGGCAGACCCTGGTCGAGCTGGGTAAGCGGATTCCGGAGCTGGTGGTCCTGGATGCCGATGTGGCTCCCTCCACCCGCGCCGTCCTCTTCCAGCAGGCCTTCCCCGAGCGGTTCATCCAGGTGGGGATCGCCGAGCAGAACATGGTGGGCATGGCCGCCGGCCTCTCCACCCTGGGCTTCATCCCCTTCACCGCCACCTTTGCCTGCTTCGCGGCCAAGCGGAACCTGGACCAGATCCGCATCGTCGTGGCGCAGCCCAAGACCAACGTGAAGATCACCGGTCACTACTGCGGCCTGATCGCCGGCAAGACGGGGAAGACTCACCTCTCCATCCAGGATGTGGCCATCATGCGGACCATGCCCAACATGACGGTCATTTCCCCGGCGGACGGCGTCGAGGTGGCCAAGGCCATGGAGGTCATGGTGGCCGTCCACGGGCCCATGTACCTGCGCCTGGCGCGTGATCCGAGCCCGGTCATCTTCGATCAGTCCTACCGGTTCGAGCTGGGGAAGGCAGTCCTTCTCCGCGAGGGAACCGATGTGACCATGATCACCACGGGAACCCAGACCGCCCGGACGCTGGAGGCCGCGGATATGCTCAAGGCCGAGGGCATCGCGGCTCTGGTCCTGCATGTGCCCACGCTGAAGCCGCTGGACGTGGAAGCGATCGTGGCCGCCGCGGATCGGACGGGCCTCGTGGTCACGGCGGAGGAGCATAGCATCCTGGGCGGCCTGGGCGGGGCCGTGGCCGAGGTCCTGTCCGAGCACCGGCCCACCCCGGTGCTTCGGGTCGGGGTCAAGGACGTGTACGCCGAGTCGGCGCCGAATGACGATCTGCTCAGAAAATACGGCCTCACGGCGCGACACGTCGCGGATGCCGCCAGGGCGCACCTGGCCAAGTGGCGGCGGTAGCGGTGGCCTTCCCGGCCGGATAGCCACGCCAGTGGGCCGGGCGCTTGGCCTTCACCAATCCCACGCGGAAAAGGAGAGGAGCATGGAAGGCGCGTTCAACGGGAAATTTTTGCGGGTGGATCTCAGTAGCGGGACGACCGCGGTCGAAGAGGTCCCCGTGTTGGTCTACCGGATGTACCTGGGCGGGAACGCCATGGCGGCGTACTTTCTCGCCAAGGAACTGAAGCCAGGGGTAGACCCCCTGGGCCCCGACAATATCCTGGTCTTCGCCACGGGCCCCTGCAACGGCAGCCCCCTCTCCGGCACCAATCGCTTCACGGCCGCCGCCAAGTCGCCTCTCACGGGCGGCTACGGCGAGGGCGAGGCCGGCGGCTGGTGGGGACCGGAGCTGAAGTTCGCCGGCTTCGACGGCCTCATCGTCACCGGCCAGTCGCCGAAGCCGGTCTACCTCTGGATCAGCGACGGGACGGCGGAGCTGCGGGACGCCGCGCACCTCTGGGGGAAGCCCTCCGGCGAGGTGCAGGACCTGCTCACGGCCGAGACGGACAAGCGGGCACGCATCCTCCAGTGCGGCCCGGCGGGCGAAAAAGGCGTCCGCCTCGCCAACATGGTGAACGAACTGAAGCACTTCATCGGCCGGAGCGGTCTGGGGGCCGTCATGGGAAGCAAGCGGCTCCGCGCCATTGCCGTCCGGGGCCACGGAAAGCTGGCGGCCAAGGACCCCCAGGGCGTTCAGGCCGTCCTGAAGTGGTTTCGCGAGCACTACAACCGGGACGCCGACATGCTCCACAAGTACGGCACCTCGCGGAACATCAAGGGCATGAACGCCGACGGCATCCTCCCCAGCTACAACTTCCAGAAAGGCCAGTTCGAGCAGTGCGAAGCAGATCACCGGCCAGCACATGGCCGAGACCATCCTGGAGGACGAGGGCACCTGCTTCGCCTGCGCCGTGGCCTGCAAGCGCGAGGTGAACGTGCCCGAGCTGGGGGTCACGTCCAAGTACGGCGGCCCCGAGTACGAGACCATCGCGGCCAGCGGCTCGGCCTGCGGCGTGGGGGACCTCAAGGCCATCGCCAAGTTCCACCAGATCTGCGGTGAGTACGTCATGGACACCATCTCCGTGGGGATGACCATCGCCTTCGCCATGGAGTGCTTCGAGAACGGCATCCTCACCACGGCCGACACCGACGGCATCGAGCTCCGCTTCGGGAACGCCGAGGCGCTCGTCACGATCACCGAGAAGATGGGGAAGCGCGAGGGCTTCGGCGACGTCCTGGCGGATGGCGCGAAGCGGGCCGCGGAACGGATCGGCCGCGGGGCCGAGCAGTTCGCCCTCACGGTGAAGGGCCAGGAGATCCCCATGCACGAGCCGCGGGGCAAGCAGGGGCTGTCGCTGGCCTATGCCACGGCCCCGGGCGGGGCCGACCACATGCGGGCCCCGCACGATCCGCTCTACGAGGGTTTCCATCCGAAGGGGGCCCACGCCCTGGAGCCCCTGGGCCTGTGCGAGCCCTTGCCCCGGCTGGAACTCTCGCCTCGCAAGGTGCGGGCTTATCTCTACGCCAACCACTGGTGGAGCCTGTGCAGTTCGGCGGGCGTCTGCCAATTGGCGGCGGTGCCCATCGACATCCTGTCGCATCACCCAGGTGGTGAATCTGGTGCGCGGTCTCACCGGCTGGGACACCAGCCTGTGGGAGCTCCTCAAGGTGGCCGAGCGTGGCAAGGCCCTGGCGCGGGTCCTCAACTGCCGCGAGGGCTTCACGGCCAAGGATGACACGCTGCCCAAGCGCCTGCACGAGGCCTTCACGGACGGCCCGTTGAAGGACGTCCGGATCGACCCGGACACGTTCGCCCGGGCGCTCCGCCTGTACCATCAGATGGAGGGCTGGGACCCGGAGACAGGCTGGCCGACGTTCGCCAGGCTGGCCGAGCTGGGGATCGAGTGGGCAGCCAAGCCGGGGGAGAGCTGGTAGGGGCACGGCGGCCCCCTCCGTCCGGGTTGCACCCATCTGCGGAAAGGACCTCACCATGCGACTGACAGGCAAGGTAGCCATCGTGACCGGCGGTGCCCAGGGCATCGGCCGGGGAATCGTGCTCTGCATGGCCAAGGAGGGGGCGGACATCGCCATCGCCGACCTGAAGGTCGAGGCAGCCGCCAAGGTGGCGGACGAGGTCAAGGCCCTGGGCCGCAAGGCCATCGCGCTCAAGGTTGACGTGACCAAGGAGGCGGAGTTCGGGGCGCTTTTCGAGCGGGTCAAGAAGGATCTCGGGAGGATCGACATCCTGGTGAACAACGCGGGCACCGCCTGCCCGCCCGGCAATCCCTTCACCAAGAACGTGGAGCAGGACTGGGACGTGGTCTGGGCGGTGAATGTGAAGTCCATCTTCTTTGCCTGCAAGGCCATCGCCCCCTACTTCATCGAGCGCAAGGCGGGGAAGATCGTGAACATTGCCTCCATCGCCGGCACCATGAACTCGCCCAACATGCCCCCCTACAGCGTGTCGAAGATGGGGGTCGTGACCTTCACCAAGATCGTGGCCAAGGACCTCGCCCAGCATGGGATCAACGTCAACGCCATCTGTCCCGGCATCCTCTGGACCGCCTTCTGGCAAGAGACGGCGGAGCGTCTGGTGAAGGCCGGCGGACCCTTCGCCAGCATGACGCCGCGCCAGGTCTTCGACTCCCGGGTGAACGCCGTCATCCCCATGAAGCGCGAGCAGACGCCGGAGGACATCGGCTGGGCCTCCGTCTTTCTCGCCTCGGACGAGGCCCGCAACATCACGGGCCAGGCCCTGCATGTCGACGGCGGCGTCGTGATGTAGCGATCCCGAGTTCCATTCCTTGACTTTTGCGATGGGGCTGCAATACCATCGGCCCCCGTCGAGGCAGGCTGTGGTGCGACTTGACAGGAGGAGGGTACGACCATGAAGCGGAGAAACCGAGTGCAGGGTTTTGTCAGCCGGCGAGAGTTTTTGAAGGGCGCGGCGGCCGTGGGGGTGGGAGCCGGCTTGGCCGGTCTGCCCGTCCGGAGGGCATCCGCCGCCGCGGCCAAGGAGGTGAACATCGGTGTCCTGTATCCCACCTCCGGATCGCAGGCGCGCTTCGGCCAGATGTGCGTCAATGCCATCAAGCTGGCGGTGGATGACATCAACGGTGCCGGCGGGATCAAGTCGCTGGGCGGGGCCAAGATCAATGCGATCTACGCCGACATCCAGAGCGACACCGACGTGACCCGCAACCAGTCGGAGCGCCTGATGTCCACCGGGAACCTGGCGGCCGCGACGGGCTGCTACGTCAGCACGTTCACGCTGGTGGCCACGGAGGTAGCGGAGCGGTACAAGATCCCCTTCATCACGGGCTCCGTCGCCGACAAGCTCACGGACAGGGGCTTCAAGTTCACGTTCGAGGTCTCGGCCAAGGCCAGCCTGTTCGGGGACATGCAGATGGAGCTCGCAGCCAAGGTCGCCGGCAAGGGAGGACGTGCGGCCATTGCCTACGAGGACACGGATTACGGCACGGCGACGTCCAAGGGGGTTGTCGACGGGGCCAAGAAGTACGGCTTCGAGGTGGTCATGAACGAGCCGTACGTGGCCAAGTTCACGGATGCCACGCCCCTCGTCAACAAGTTGAAGGCCGCCAAGCCGGACCTGTTCTTCCCTGTCTCCTACACCACCGACGCCCTGCTCATCATCCGGACGATGAAGCAGCTCAACGTCAACGCAGGGATCTTCGCGGGAGGGGCCGGCTACCTCATCCCCGACTTCTACAAGGATTTGGGCGCGGACGCCGACTATGTCTTCTCGGCAGCCGCCTGGAACAACGACATCAACTGCGGCGAGGTCTCCAAGATCGCCGAGGCCTACGAAAAGAAGTACGGCGAGTTCCTGATGGAGCACGCCGGCGAGGCCTATGTCATGATGTGGGTCCTGGCCGACGCCATCCAGCGGGCCGCCTCCACGGATCCCGTGAAGGTTCGGGATGCTGTTGCGAAGACCAATCTGACGAAGGGGCCGGGCTCCGTCATGCCGGGCTGCCACGTGCAGTTCGACGAAAAGGGCTGGAATAAACACGTCCACCCGGTCATGGTGCAGTGGCAGAAGGGGCATCTCCGCACCGTGTATCCGGCGTCGGATGCCCGGGTGAAGCCCGTCTGGCCGGTGCCGCCCTGGGACAAGCGCGGATAGGGATTGAACTCGTCCGTCCCTGGGGCGGCCGTCGAGCAGAGAGGACGCGGGGGTCAAGGGATGCGATCCTTGACCCCCGCGCATGTGCACCATGGAGCTGACGACATTCCTCCAGGCCCTCATCACCGGCATCCTCATGGCGGGCATCTACGCCCTGGTGGCCATCGGGCTCACCCTCATCTTCGGCGTCGTCCGCATCGTGAACTTCGCCCAGGGCGAGTTCGTCATGGTGGGGATGTACGCCACCTACTGGCTGTGGAAGCTGTGGGGGATCGACCCGTACCTCTCCCTGCTCATCACCATGCCCATCCTGTTCTGCTTCGGTGTCCTGATCCAGCGATTCCTGCTCCAGCCGATCCTGCACGCCCCGGATCTGGCCCAGATTTTCATGACCGTGGGCCTCTCGGTGGCGCTCATGAACGCCGCGCTGCTCTTTTTCACGGCGGACTTCCGCTCGGTGAAGATCTCGTACGCGGAGTGGACGTGGCGTCTCGGCGGTGTCGCCATCCCGGTGCCCCGCCTGTTTGCCTTCCTGGGGGCAATCCTGCTGGCGGGCCTGCTCACGCTGTTCCTCACCAAGACGGATATGGGGAAGGCGCTCCGGGCGGTGGCGCAGGACCGGGAAGTGAGCATGCTCCTGGGCATTAACCCGAAGCGCATGTACCTCATCGCGGTGGGGCTGGGGACGGCTCTGGCGGGGGCGGCGGGCGGCCTCATCATGCCATTTTTCTACGTCTTCCCCACGGTGGGTGTGACCTTCGTCCTCATCGCCTTCGTGGTGGTGATCCTGGGGAGCCTGGGCAGCATCGAGGGGGCCATGGTCGCGGCCCTGATTGTCGGCGTGGCGGAGGCCATGGGAATCCTTTTTGCCGGGTCGGACCTTGGCCTCGTGGTGGTCTTCGCCATCCTGGTGGCTGGCCTGGTTTTCAAGCCATCGGGGCTGATGGGGGGGTAGGAAGGGTCGAGAGCCGTAAAACGTGAAACGTAAAACGTAAGGGGCCGAGCTCCGGGTTGCGTTTTACGCATTACGTTTTTCGAAGCGTTTGTCGGGGGACGTGCGTCGTGGCTGAGGGAAAGGGAATGGCCGGGAAGCACATCGGATCGCCGGAGTGGTATTGCCCGGCGGCCATCCTGCTCTTCCTGATCGTCCTGCCCCACCTGCTGCCCAATCAGTTTTACATCCACATCGTGATCATGATGGCCGTCTTCGCCATCCTGGGCGAGGCCTGGAACCTCATCGGGGGCTACGCGGGGCAACTCTCGCTGGGGCATGCGGCCTTCTTCGGGACGGGCGCCTACGTCTCCACGATGCTGGTGAACCACTACGGGACCTCTCCCTGGATCACGCTGTGGATCGGCGGGGTGGCCGCGCTTCTCCTCAGCATCCCTGTGGGGGTCATCTGCTTCCGGCTGCAGGGGCCGTACTTCGCCATCGCGACGATCGGCCTGGCGGAGGCGCTGCGGCTCCTGGTCCTCCACTTCCGGGAGATCACCAACGGCTCCCTGGGCCTCACCGTCCCCTACAAGGGGGATGCGCCCTGGCAGTTTCAGTTCGGCTCCAAGTATCCCTATTATTATATTGCCCTGGCCATGGCCCTGGGGATGGTCTTCCTGGCCCGATGGATGGAGCGGAGGAGGTTGGGGCATTACCTGGTGGCCATCGGCCAGGATCAGCATGCCGCTGAGGCTCTGGGGATCAATTCCGCCCGGGCCAAGGCCCAGGCGCTGGCCCTCAGCGCGTTCACGACGGGCCTGGCCGGGGTGTTCTATGCCCAGTACACCTACGTGATCCACCCCGATGGCGTCTTCAGCCTGGGGATGAGCGTGCAGATCGCCCTCGTCGCCATCGTGGGCGGCGTGGGCACGGCGCTGGGGCCGGTGCTGGGGGCGGTGATCCTGGAGTTCTTCATCCAGTTCACCCAGATCGTCTTTGCCGGCCAGTACCCCGGGCTGGAGCTGCTGGTCTACGGCTGCCTGCTCATTGCCGTTATCCTGTGGAGGCCGCGAGGCGTGATCCCCTGGTTCGAGCGGCTGTATTTCGCCGTGCTCCGCTGGCTGCCAACTGTGGGAGCGCGGCCATGAAAGGGGGCCTGCTGCTGGAGGTGACAAGCCTCTCCCGTCGCTTCGGCGGGGTTCAGGCGGTCGTCGACCTCTCGTTTCACGTAAGCGAGGGGGAGATCCTGGGAGTCATCGGCCCCAACGGTTCCGGCAAAACGACTACCTTCCACCTGATCACGGGATTCCACCGGCCCGACCGGGGGCGCGTGGAGTTCGCCGGCGAGGACATCACGGGACGCCCGCCCTACGAGGTGTGCGCCCGCGGCCTGTGCCGGACATTCCAGGTGGCCAGACCGTTCAAGGAACTGACGGTCTTCCGGAACGTACTGATGGGGGCGCTCCTGCGCCATCCCGACCCTCGGGCCGCCGGGACGCACGCAGAGGAGGCGATCCGGCTCGTGGGGCTGGAGAGCCGGGCCAACACCGAGGCCGGGAGCCTCACGACCATTGACCAGCGCCGGCTCGAGATGGCCCGCGCCCTTGGGACCCAGCCGCGGCTTCTCTTGCTGGACGAGACCATGGCTGGTCTCACCCAGACCGAGATCGGCGAGGCCATTCGCCTGATCGGCAGCCTCCGGGATCGGGGACTCACGGTCGTCGTGGTGGAGCACGTGATGCGGGCGGTCATGACCCTCTCGGATCGGATGGTGGTCCTCGACCAGGGCATGAAGATCGCCGAGGGGACGCCGCGAGAGGTCGCGTCGGACCCCAGGGTGATTCAGGCATATCTGGGGGCGGAGTACCGTCATGCTTGAGGTGCAGGATCTGGATACGGCCTATGGCGAGGTGACGATCCTGCGGGGCGTGAGCCTCACGGTCGCCAAGGGCGAGAGCGTGTCGGTCATCGGCGCCAACGGCGCGGGCAAGTCCACCCTGCTCCGCGCCATCTCCGGGCTGCTCCGACCCCGTCGCGGGGCGATCCTGTTCGACGGCCAGCGGATTGATGCTCTCCAGCCCTACGAGATCGCCGGCCTGGGCATCGCCCACGTCCCCGAGGGGCGGCGGGTCCTGCCGGAGATGACGGTGGAGGAGAACCTGGAGCTGGGGGCCTATCTCCCCGGCCCCAAGGCGCAGCGACGCCAGTCGCTGGCCTGGATCTACACGATCTTCCCCCGCCTGGCCGACCGCCGCCGGCAGCGGGCCGGGACCCTCTCGGGCGGCGAGCAGCAGATGCTGGCCGTGGGTCGCGGCCTGATGCTCCGCCCGCGCCTCCTCATGCTGGACGAGCCGTCCCTGGGCCTGGCCCCCCTGGTGGTGGACGCGACCTTCCAGAAGATCGCCGAGGTCAGGCGCGAGGGCATCGGCATCCTGCTGGTCGAGCAGAACGTGCAGCGGGCCCTGGGGCTGGCCGACCGCGCCTACGTCCTGGAGGGAGGCCGGGTGGTCCTGCAGGGACCGAGCCAGCAGATCCTGGAGGACCCCCACGTGAAGGTCGCCTACCTGGGGCTGTGAGGCGGTTCAAGGTACAAGGTTCGGAGCTCAACCTTGAATCCAAGAGGGTTCATTCCCCGCGGCTTGCCGCGAGTTCGTCATGCCGGCCCCGGTTTTCACCGGGGTGAACTCCAGCCGGTATCCAGAAAGCCCGACTGGATTCCCCCGTATCAAGTACGGGGCAGGCTGTGTCAAGCACGGAATGACGGACTAGAACAGAAGCCGATACCCCGCGGCTTGCCGCGGGGTAGTTCATCCTCGCACCTTGAACCTCGAACGGGAGCGACGCGTGATCCTGAGCGATGAGGAGAAGCGAATTCAGGCGGGGGAGTTCGGGGAGCCGCAGCGCCTCGCGCTCCAGGTGCTGGCCAAGATGGGTGACGCCTACGGGGCCGAGCGCATGGTGGAGATCGCCAGCGCCCACCTGGTGGCCTCCTCGTACCAGATCGCGGGGGAGGCCGGGATCGCCATCTACACGCAACTCCTGGAGCAGGGGGCCCGCGTCAAGGTGCGCACCACGTCCGACCCCGGCTCCATTGACTTTGCCCGCTGGCGGGAGTTCAAGACCCCCGAGGATTACGCCGCCCGGCAGATCAAGATCGCGGAGCTGCTGGACCGACTCGGCGTCATCCCCACCTGGACCTGCACGCCCTACACCACGTTCAACGTCCCGCGGTTCGGCGAGCACCTGGGCTGGTCCGAATCGAGCGCCGTGGTCTTCGTCAACTCGGTGATCGGCGCCCGGACGAATCGCCTGTCCGCCTACATCGACCTGTGCGCGGCGCTGGTGGGCCGGGTGCCGTGTTTCGGCCTCCACCTCGACGAGGGGCGGCGCGGCGAGATCCTCTTCGAGCTGGACCCTGACCTCTCCGCCAACTTCCCGGACCACTACTTCCCGGCCTTGGGATACCTGGTGGGCCAGACGGTCGGCGACCGGATCGCCGTCATCGCCGGAATTCGCCGCGCGGCCTTCGACCAGTTGAAGGCCTTCGGCGCGGCGGCTGCCGCCAGCGGCTCCGTCGCGCTCTACCATATGGTGGGCGTGACACCGGAGGCGCGCACGCTGGAAGAGGCCTTCGGAGGCCGGGCGCCGGCCGAACACATCCGCGTGGGCGAGCGGGAGATCCGGCGGACCCTGGATCAGATGAGCACCGGACAGGGTGGCCCGGTGGACGTCGTCGGCATCGGCTGCCCGCATGCCTCTATCGACCAGATGCGACGGTACGCGGCCCTCCTCGAAGGCCGGCGGGTGCACGACGGGGTCGCGCTCTGGGTCTGCACCAACACCGTGGTGGAGGCGATGGCGCGCCGGCTCGGGTACGTCGAGACGATCGAACGGGCGGGCGCCAAGCTGATGGTCGGGACCTGCCACAACGACTGCCCGCTCGGCGCCTGGGGCTTCCGTCGCCTCGTCACCGATTCGGGAAAATTTGCCTATTACACCCCGACGACCGTGGGGACCGAATGCATCTTCGCCGACACCGAGACGTGCATCCGGGCCGCCCTCACGGGGCGAGTGGATCGGCCATGAGTGCTTCGAAGGGTATCCTGCACCTCCGAGGCTGCGCTGCCGGTGAGTTCGAGGGGGAAGTGGTGGTCTCGAACCAGCCCTTCGGATTCTGGCAGGGTATCGATCCGCAGACCGGCATCGTGATAGACAAGCGCCACGACCTCTGCGGGGCGTCTCTCAAGGGGAAAGCCTTCGTCTTTCCCTACGGCCGGGGCTCCACGGGGACCCCGGGCATCTTCCTGGAAGCCGTGCGAAACGGTTGTGCCCCTGCCGCCATCGTCAACGTGCAGAGCGAGCCGATGATCGTGGCCTGCGCCGTCCTGGCCGAGGCATTCCTCAAGGTCTCGATCCCTGTCGTGGATGGCCTGAAGGGCGCGCCGGCGGACGTGTTCCGGACGGGCGACCGGGTCCGGATCGACGGGACCTCCGGCATCGTCGAGATCATGTCCCGAGGGTAAGGGGGGCCGGACCGGCGGTCCATCGATCCTCTATCGCGAACCCTTTTCTTTTACGGATTCGGAGACAAAACTATGGCGACACGCGATGAGCTGCTGGACGACGTGTACGAGCAGGCTGTGCACAACGAGATCACCTTCTACGGGTGAACCCAGGCCGTGCTTGCAGCTCTGCAAGCCAAGGTCGGCGTTGTGGACAGCGCGGTGTTCAAGGCGGGGAGCGCCCTTGCCGGCGGCGTGGTGGGGCGAGGGGAGACCTGCGGGGCCCTCACAGCGGCCATCATGGCCATCGGCTGCCTCGTCGGACGCGAGCGGCTGGAGGACCTGGCGCAGTACCAGAAGGCCAAGGTTCCCGCGACGGAGATGTTCCTCCGGTTCCAAGAGCAGGTCGGCCACACCTTGTGCGCCGAGATCCACAAGCTCCGCTTCGGCCGGACCTTCCATCTGTACGACCCGGCGGAGCTGAAGGCCTTCCGCCAGGCGGGCGGCCACAGCCGGACCGGCTGCCCGGACATCTGCGGGATCGCGGCCAGGACCGCCGCGGACATCATCCTGCGACTGCAGGAGAGCGCCACGGCCTGAGGGAGCAGGCCAGCGCCGTGTACAAGTGGGCGCGGGAGAAAGACGTGCGCGCCCGAGAAAGGGGGAGAGCGATGCTCAGTAAAGCGATGCAGGATGCCATCAACGAGCAGATCAACGCCGAGCTGTACTCCGCCTATCTCTACCTGGCGATGTCGGCGCATTGCGCGGCCGTCAATTTTCCGGGCTTCGCGCATTGGATGCGCATCCAGAGCCAGGAGGAGATGGGCCACGCCATGAAGTTCTTCGACTACGTCGTGGATCGGGGCGGGCAGCCCACCCTCCAGGCCATCAGCCAGCCGCCCGCCAAGTTCAAGGGGTCGCGGGATATTTTCGAGCAGGTGCTGGCTCACGAGCAGGAAGTGACGAAGCGAATCCACCAGCTCTATGGCATTGCGACCAAGGAGAACGACTACGCGACCCAGGGGATGTTGCAGTGGTTCATCAAGGAGCAGGTGGAGGAAGAGAAGAGCGCCGGTGAGGTCGTCGCGAGCGTGAAAATGATCGGCGAACAGGGCCCGGCCCTGATCATGCTGGACCGGCAGTTGGCCGCCCGGCAGGCCGGGAGCTAGTGTTGTGCGTCCAACGCTTTCTTGCATGAGCAAGGCCGTCATACCGGCGAAAGCCGGTATCCAGTTCCCGCCAGGGACCCTTTCCGGAGCCTGGACCCCGGCTTTTGCCGGGGTGACGAAAGGCAAGAGACTTATGACGCACTACGCTAGGCCGGTCCGAAGTACATTTCACCACCAAGCCACCAAGACTCCAAGATGAAGGAGCCCTTTTCAGCCTATCCCTTCCTTGGTGTCTTGGTGTCTTTGTGGTGAGGCGAGGTTCCTATGGCGAAGATCCAGCCGTATTGTGCCAAGGAGGTCTTCGACCCGCCGAGCTATACCCAGGCGGTGAAGGTCACTGGGGCGAATACCCTGCTCTTCCTCTCGGGCCAGGTGGCCTATGATGAGAAGGGGCAGCCGGCCTATCGGGGGGATTTCGTGGCCCAGGCGCGGGCCGTGTTTCGTGCGATCAAGGCCCAGGTCGAGGCGGGTGGCGGCACGCTGGCCGACGTGGTGAAGCTCACCACCTACCTCACCGACATGCGCCACCGCGCAGACCTCCTGCCCGTGCGCGAGGAATTCTTCGGGAAGAAGATGCCCCCGTCCACCCTGGTCGCGGTGGACGCGCTGGCGCAGCCGGACTGGCTGATCGAAGTGGAGGCCATCGCGGTGTTGTGACGGCGGAGACTCCGCGCCTGTCGCCGGCAGTTCGCGGTTGACACCGGTCGGAAATCGGCAGTAGCCTTTTGCCAGTCGTGCCGGTACCTTTGCGTCTGCTTAGAGGAAGTCCGACAGCGATGACTGGCCTGGCATTCGTCACGGCCCTTTGGGACAGATAGCCCAAAGGGCCGTCGTGCCTTGGGCAGACGAACGGCGTCTTGCTGGCCCGCCACGGAAGAGAGGAGTCCATATGCCGACCTTGCACCTGGGATTCTTGGCCTCACATGGTGGGAGCAACATGCAGGCGATCATCAACGCCTGCAAAGAGGGGCGGCTTGACGCCAGACCCTGCGTGGTGATCAGCAACAACTCGGAGTCGATGGTCCTGCAGCGGGCGAAGAACGAGGGCATCCCGGCCTACCACCTCAGCTCGCAGACCCATCCCGACCCGGCGGTGCTGGACAGGGCAATCCTTGAGGTCCTGAGGCGTCGCGGCGTCGACACGGTGATCCTCGCCGGCTACATGAAGAAGCTGGGGCCCCACACGCTCCGGGCCTACCGGGGGCGGATCCTGAACATTCACCCGGCCCTGCTGCCCAAGTTCGGCGGGCAAGGCATGTACGGGAAGCGCGTCCACGAGGCGGTGCTGGCGGCGGGGGAGAAGGTCACCGGTGTCACGATCCACATCGTGGATGAGCACTACGATGCCGGCCCGATCATCAACCAGTGCGAAGTCCCGGTCCTGGAAGGTGACAGCGCGGAGACGCTGGCCGAGCGGGTGCTCACACACGAGCATCGTTTGTACGTGGAGACGCTGCAGAAGATCAGCCGGGGGGAGATCCTCCTGCCGCATGGGAGGGCCGAGTGACGGCCGACTTGCTGGAGCCCGGCGCTCTCTTTGATCTCCGCGGCCAGGTGGCGCTCGTCACCGGCGGCGCCGGCGGGCTGGGCCGCGCCATCGCCGTGGGGCTGGCGGCTGACGGATGCCAGTCGGCGGAGGGTGAACCTCGGCAGCCTATAAGAATTCCTCCAGAACGAGAACGGCGAGGCCTTCCCCCTTCAGCCGGCGCAAGTCCCGGTCATTCGTCAGGAAAGCCTCTCCGTGCTCGACCAGCGTGGTGGCGGCGAGGAGGGCATCCGGCGTCCGGATGCCATAGGCCGCCCGCAAGCGAGCGGCCTCCTTCGCGATCGGATAGCTGGGGGGTATCAGCGCCGTGTTCGGAAACGAGAGAAGGAACCGCTCGCAAGAAAGAACCCGCTCGTTCTGTCCATCGGCAAACGGCTGGACCAAGAGCTCTGTGGCCGAGATCGTGGACAGGATCCCGGCCGGAGAGCCCTTCGCAATGGCCGTAAAGGCCGCCTCGGTCAACTCGGAGTACGGCTCAACGTCCTCCAGGTGATAGATCAGCGTCGAGGTGTCCAGTCCCACCCGGCGGAACTTTCTGAACTCCGCAAGAAACCTCGCCAGCTTCACCGCCACGAGCGACGTTCCTTCTGAAGGTACCGGTCCGCTGCCTTTCGGTTCCCACCCCAGGTTCCTCTCAGCAGGCCTCGGGTGGCCCGCGCATACTCCTGGGGCCGGGTCAGGACCACCGCCCTCCCCTCCAGGGCGACGAGGAGCTCGTCGCCCTCCTTCACTCCCAGAGCGTCACGCATGCCCTTCGGGATCACAAACTGCCCCTTCTTGCTGAGCCTTACAGAAACTACGTTAGTCATACCCCATTCTCCATGGTTTGACTATACGCCGGTCGTTGGATTGCGTCAAGTCTGTGCCAACGCCAGGGCACATTCAAATCCCCGAAGCGGTTTGCATTCGAGGAGTTTCGTAGCGTGTTTCGCGCACCAGCCCGCCTGAGGCGGATTGGTCGCGGCGGTTGAACTGCACTGGAACCCCGAGGACGAGGCCACGTGGATGGCGGCAGAGAATGAAGCGATGAGACTCGTGGAGGAGGGAGAGCCCGTCTATGACTCCCGTCCGGCGCGGCGACCTGCGGAGAGGAGGGATATGGTATGAAGGCCTACGACTTCAAGGTGATCCTGGAGCCGGATGAGACAGGCGGGTATGTCGTGACTTGCCCGTCGCTGGCAGGCTGCTACAGCCAGGGGGACACAGTCGAAGAGGCCTTGGCGAACATCAGGGAGGCCATCGAACTGTGCCTTGAGGATATGCGGGATCAGGGAGAGCAAATTCCTGATCCGTCCGGGGTGCTGGTGGGCAGTGTGGTCGTAACGCAGTGAGCAGGAAGCTGATACGGGATGCTCAACTGAATGTGGAAGAGTTTACTCGTCTCGTCCAGTCCCACTGATCCCATAGCTGACCGCTGACGGCTGATGTCTGTATTTCCGCCTTTTGGACCGCATTCCCGGCGAGTGACCCGGAGGGGGCCAACGATGCCGGCCGAAAAAGTCCTCGCGTACGAGCCTATGGCCCTTTGGAGATCAATGGCCTCCAGAGGGCTGTTGTGTTTCTCAGGTAGGCAGGCGACGTGAAGAGTATCATAGGTAGCCCACGTCCCCCCTCAATACGGCGAAGGTCGGAGGGTGATGTCCTGCGGATCACCCCGCGAGAGTCAATCGCCAATCTCGTTGCGCGGCGCTCCCCCGCCGCGCAATTTCTTTGGCCTGACCCTCGGCCAAAGTCTGCAATACGTGCCGCGCACGGCGGCACTTCCCGGGGGCGGCAGACGAGAACACCGAGACCCGCGGAACCCGACGTCCCTGAGGAGGTGGGCTATCGCCAGACGATCTGCGCTGTTGTTGGTTTGCCTCGGCAGGGTTCGAGTCCCTCCCGGCTCCCCAAGCGGGGCGAATCTCTAGCCGCTACACAAAGGTGTTGAAGAAAATTATCAGAGATGCTGCTTCGGCGATCCACGAAGTCATTACGGCGTGCTACGTTACTTCCGTCCCACGACATGATTGCGGAGGATTTCTTCCGTGACTTGCCCTTTCTCCCCTGGTCAAGCAAATCGGCAGGTTGCCGACGATTTGCAGATTGTGACCAACACCCTTGTGTAACGGCTAGGCCGACTCTGGGCACTGGGAAGAGAGGGTGTGGCTAGTTTGATGGGGGGAAGTCGAAGAGGTATCACCCCAAGTGAATATCAACTCTGTTATTGCCAAAGCAAAAATGCGATATCCTTCCACCGGCGAAGGTCTGCCAGTCTTCGTTGATAATTATGGGTGGACGATTGGGCAGGTAGAACGTTCCGAGTATTTTAATCGCGGAAGGGTTTAGGTACTCAACGGTCAGGGCTTGTTTTGCTTCCTGGTCGTAAACAATGAGTGCATGGCTACTTGGCTTCTCAATACGAAAGTAGTTGTTGGGATTTACGTAGAAACGGTTTTCCTTTAGTTCCGCAACGATCCTTCCATCCCTACTAAATACCCTTGCAGACACCGTTACCTTTCCGTCCTGTTTGTTGATGACAAGGATAGGTTCAGTCCCGACCTCAATCACGGTATGGGGGAAGGTGTTCGTATACGCAACAGAATTGCCGAAGAAAAGGGCAAGGCTATCAGCGGGTATCGTCCTGCAGGTATTGGGCGGCGTAGGCCTGTTGTCTGGGATTAATAGTCCAGACAGCTCTGAGTTCGTGGAAACCCTATCCGGGTGCTCCTTTCGAATCCAATCATTTCGGATGTGGAGAGTCACCGCCAGGCCGAAGATGACGTATACCACGAAGACACACCAAAGCGCCAAATGGCTCTGCTTCTGGGAAAGAAAATATGGCAGGAAGCCGCCGGCCGCTACGCCAAAGATCGCCCACAGAACCAAGAGCGCCCAATCGGGGGCCATAATACGACCTCCCAGCTTTATTGGAGATTCTAGCTTCGCGCGTGAATTGCTGTCGATGCGAATTCGTTTTTTGTTCGGATGCTTCGTCTTCTGTGTGGCGCGGCTTCGTCGTCTTGGCATTGGTCTTGACCATTGAACATGGGAGGTATGCGGTGATTGCGATGGACTGTATCGGAGGGCTCAGGGGGTGTCAACGAGAAAGCCCCCCGGTCGCAGTAACACGGGGGGCTGAAAATACACGGAAGGAAGGACAATTCCTCGCCCCCGCTTGACACCAGGGGGGACTTCCTTCAAAAAGGGATCCTGGAATGGAGGGGGAAGCCATGACGGATTCTCACGGCATGACCCGGCGCGATCTCCTGAGAGGCGCGGCCGCGGGGTTAGCCTTGAGTCTGCCCGGCCGGCCGCGTCCTGCCGGGGCGGCGGGGCCCGACCTTGCCGTGATCTCCGGCGATCCGGCGGCGGCCACCCGCAAGGCGGTCGAGGCGCTCGGCGGCATGTCGCACTTCGTTCAGAAGGGCCAGCGCGTCGTCCTCAAGCCCAATATGTCCTTCGCCAGCGGCCCGGATCGCGCGTCGAACACGCACCCCACCGTGGTATATACCGTCGCCCAGATGTGCCTTGAGGCCGGGGCGGCGCAGGTGATGGTTCTGGACAACCCGCTCCAGTCCGCCGAGCTGTGCCTGCGGCGCGCCGGCGTCTCCGACGCGTGCAGGAACCTGAAGAACGTCTACGTCCAGATGTTCACCGACCACAAGTTCTTCCGGGAGGTCAGGGTCCCGCAGGGGAAAGTCCTGGATCGGGTGGAAATCATCAAGGAGGTGCTGGACAGTCCGGTGCTGATCAGCCTGCCCCAGGCCAAGTCCCATTCCGACACCGGAATCAGCATGGGCGTGAAGGGGCTGATGGGGCTGATCTGGGACCGCGGGAGCTTCCACAGCAAGTACAACATCAACCAGGCCCTGGCCGACCTGGCCACGGTCCTGCGCCCCCAGCTCACCGTGCTGGACGCCACGCGCGCGCTCGTCAGCGGCGGCCCCGGGGGGCCGGGAGAGGTCGTCAAGCCGAATCTCGTCATCGCCGGCACCGATCCGATCGCGGTGGATTCCTTCGGCGTCAGCGTCGCCCCGTGGTACGGCCAGCAGTTCAAGGGACGGCAGGTGGAGCATCTGCTCGCAGCCAGCCAGCGCGGCCTGGGGAAGGTGGACATCGAGCAACTGAATATCCTGAGGGCCACCGCATGAGGGCCGCGATCCAGGCTCTCTCCCTTCTCCTCTTCACGGGTCTCTTCGCGCTGGCCAATTACCGGCTCCCGGATTGGCTGCCGGCCGACATCTACTTGCGGCTGGACCCCCTCCTCGGCCTGAGCGCCATCCTGGCCGGCCGTGCACTGGTCGCCCGGGCCCTCTGGGGGCTCGTGCTGATCCTGGCTACGGTCCTCATCGGCCGGTTCTTCTGCGCCTACGTGTGCCCACTGGGAGCGATCCTGGACTTCCTGGATCCCGTCCTCTTCCGCCGGACGAAGCGGCGGACGCTCCAGGCCGACGCGACGCTTCGGAAAGTCAAGTACGTCACGCTGATCCTCTTCATCGCCGCCGCGCTTGCCGGAACGTCGCTCGTGTATCTCCTGGACCCGATTGCCCTCCTCACGCGCACCTACACATTCGGCCTCTATCCACCATTCGTCGGCGTGGTGAACGTCCTGCTCGACACGATTCGCCCGCTCGCGGAGGCCATGCGCTGGATGACGGTCGCGACGTTGTCCTATCGCCAGCCCGTCTTTTACATGTCCGTGCTCACGCTGCTCATCTTCGCGGGGATCATTGCGCTGGGCCGCCTGGCCCCCCGCTTCTGGTGCCGGTACCTGTGCCCCCTCGGCGCCCTCCTGAGCCTTGTTGTCCCCCCTGGGCCGCCTTCGGCGGACGGTCGGCCCGGAGTGCCCGGCCTGCTGGCCTGTGTCAGGAGGCCTGCCCGATGGGGGCGGCGGAGGATGAGGGCGGCACCCGCTTCGGCGAGTGCATCCAGTGCCGCACATGCGTGGCGGCCTGCCCGGAGGATCTCATCGCCTTCCCGGCTTCGCCGCAGCTCCTGTTGGCGGGGGAATCCGTGCGCCCGGACCTATCCCGCCGGGGCTTCCTCTACTCCATGGCCGGCGGCGTGGGGCTCGGATTTCTCGTGGAGCAGTCGCCCTTCGCGCCGCTCCAGAACAAGCAACAGCTCATTCGCGCGCCGGGGGCTCTGCCGGAAGGCGAATTCCTCACCACCTGCATCCGCTGCGGCGAGTGCATGAAGTCCTGCCTCACCAACACGCTCCAGCCAAGCTTGTGGGAAGGGGGCTTGGCGGGCCTCTGGACGCCCAAGCTGGAGCTCCGCTTCGCGGCCTGCGAGCAGGAGTGCAACGTCTGCGGGAAGGTCTGCCCCACGCAGGCGGTCCGGTCGCTCAGCCTGGAGGAAAAGACGCACGCCAAGCTCGGGACGGCCGTGCTCCGCAAGGAGATGTGCCTGGTCTGGGCCCAGGACAAGCTCTGCTTGATCTGCGATGAGATTTGCCCGTACGATGCCATCGTCTTTCGGACGATCGAGGGCTACCGCCGCCCCGTCGTCGTCCCGTCGCGCTGCAACGGCTGCGGCTATTGCGAGCAGCGCTGCCCGGTGGAGGGCGAGTCGGCCATCGTGGTCGCCCCGATCGGCCAGATCCGGCTGCGCACGGGATCCTACGTCGCCGAGGCGAAGAAGCTGCAGTTGGACTTCACGCCGAACCCGGGCGACGATCAATTCATCCTCAAGAACGAGGGGCTGCGGGCCGAACCGGAGAAAAGGGACGCGGAAGGGCCGGGTGCGAAACCGCCCGCCGCTCGCCCCGCGACGGCGAAGCCGAAGGGGTTCCTGTAGGCCGCTGCAATTGTGCCGCTTCGCCACGGCGGGGCAGTTCGGGTCCGGACCATTTCCTGAATCTCCCGTCTCCTGAGCGGAACCAAAGGGGGGCATCGACCGATGCGAAAGCCGATGCCGATGGGGAGAAGAGAGTTCTTGAAGTCCACCGCGACCGGGCTGGGCGGTTTCGTGTATCTCCGCGCCAACCTGACCAGACCACCGGACGCGCCTGACAAATTCGAAGGCACCCGCCTCCTTGGCAAGACCGGCATCCGGGTGCCGATCGTCTCGATGGGCGTGATGAACACCGATAATCCGCACTTGGTGCGGGCCGCGCTCGACGCCGGCTACGTTTTCCTGGACACCGCCCAGGGCTACCAGCGCGGGACGAACGAGGCGATGATCGGCGAGATCCTCAAGGGGCGCCCGCGGAACTCCTTCGTGATCGCCACGAAGGCCAGCCTCCCCAAGGACCAGGCCACGGGCGGCTACGGCCCGTATGCCACGGAAGAGGCGTACACCAAGAAGATCGACACCAGCCTGAAGAGCCTGGGCTTGGACTACGTGGACATCTATCACCACCACGGGACCTGGACGCGGGAGGCGACCCTGTTCGAGCCGATTCTCGCGGCCCTGGAGAAGGCGAAGAAGGCGGGCAAGACGCGATGCATCGGGGTCAGCACGCACCGGAACGAGCCCGAGGTGATTCACGCCGCGACGGAGTCCAAGAGGTACGACGTCGTCCTGACGGCCTACAACTTCCGGCAGCAGCACGCGGCCGAGGTGCAGCAGGCCATCGCCGCGGCCGCTGGCGCCGGTCTCGGGATCGTGGGGATGAAGTCCATGGGCGGAAATCGCGGAGGGGCGTATGCCTCCACCCAGATCGACGCCCGCGCATGCATCAAGTGGGTGCTGCAGGATCCGAACGTCGCAACCGTGATCTGCGGTTTCACCACCTTCGACCAGATGACGCTCGATTTGACCATCCTCAAAGACCTCACGCTGACGGCATCGGAGCGGGAACAGATCCGGAGGGCGGGGCTGGCGCCCGGGCTGTACTGCCAGGGCTGCGGGGCGTGCGTGGGCCAGTGCGTGAGCCAGCTCCCCATCCCCGATCTGATGCGCGCCCACATGTATCTCTATGGCTACCGGAACCTCGTCGCGGCGCAGGATCTCGTGCGCTCCCTGGCCCTTCCCGCCGAGACGTGCGCCGACTGCGCCGCCTGTCCGGTGGTCTGCGCGAACCGGTGGAGCCTGCCTGAGCGAATCCGGGACGTCGTTCGCCTGCGAAACGTTCCGGCGGATCTGATTGCCTAGCGAGGAGGCAGGGGAGAGGTCCCGCATGAAGACGCGGAGCGTACTCGTTCAGATTCTCCTGGGCCTGATCCTCTGGGCGGGGCCGTCGATGGCTGCCGACGGAGGGACGCCTTTCGCGTTTCCCGCCGTCCCCGGATGGAATCTCGCGGGCCAGCCGCAGGTCTTCTCGCCCGACAACCTCTACGAGTACATCGACGGCGGGGCGGATCTTTACTTGAAGTACGAGTTCGAAGAGCTACAGGTAGCCGAGTACCGGAAGGACAAGGCGTCGGTGACCGCGGAAGTGTACCGCCATCGCGACGCGAACCACGCTTTCGGCATTTACAGTCAGGAGCGCCTGCCCAGCGCTGATTTCCTGGAGATCGGGGCGCAGGGCTACTACGAGAGCACGGTCTTCAACTTCATCCAGGGGAGCTATTACGTGAAGCTGAGCGGCGAGAACACCGGAGCCGAGGACCGGGAAATCTTGCTGGCCTTTGCCCGACGGTTCTCCCAGGATCTGCCGGGGCCATCCTCGTTGCCGGGGATCCTGTCGGCGTTTCCAGCGGATGGGAAGGAGCGGAATTCGGAGAAGTTCATCGCCAAGGATTTCTTGGGGTACGCCTTCCTCCATTCCGGATTCACCGCCGAGTATCAGCGGTCAGGCCAGAAGTACCAGCTTTTCGTGATCGCGGGTGACACGCCGGACGACGCCCGAACGATGCTGGACCGGTATCTCAAACAGATCCGGCACGAGGCGAACGTGGCGGAAGGGGGGTATCAGGTCAAGGATCCCTATCACGGAGACATGGCTCTCCTCTGGAAAGGAAGATACATCTGGGGGACGATGAATCTGGCCGACCCCGCTCTCCGCGCCGAATATCTCACGCAATTCGAGGCCGCGTCCCCCCGCTAGCCCCGCCCTGGCGCGCTCCCTCGCCCCCTGGCTGTGCTGCGCAAGAAACTCCATAAGGCTGAATGCTGGCCCTGGCTGCCAGCGGGATCCTGTGGCACTTGCTGGAGAGCATCTCAGCTAACAAGTATCGCGCGCGCCCCTGGGAATCAACAGAAAATCCGTGAAGCATTTCTTGTTGACACGCTCGACCCGCAGGCGTAGGGTTTCAGTTAAGTCTGCCGGCACAATCTTCGACAACATGGGCAGATTCCCCCAGTCCGTTTCCTCCCGCGCATACTCGGCCTCTGTGGCCGTTGCCCTCTTGCACAGTCGTTGAAGACGGAACGGAGAACCCGTGTTCACCCGAGCACAGCGGTGTCCTTACGCCGCTACCCTCGGTAAGCGGGGCACGATGCCCTAGCGGTGGACGACGGTGATTCACTGGGTGGGTATCTGTTCCTGCTGCCTCGCATCAGGGACCCTGCGAGCCCACGTGATGCGTGTGGCGGGTGCACGCCATCGCCTCACAAGTCAAGCCATCCCCTGCCGTTCGGCACGAACCAAATCGTCAAAGCTGTTATCAAGACCACATCCCATGTTTGCCGCCGCTCGTTCTCTCCTGAGCCTCATGCCCGCCGAGATCTACGTAAGCGCTGGTCTGCAATGTGAGGCAGAAGGTGCGTATTATTCCTGGTCTTCATCCCGTGAGGTGTGAACCTTGACTTCGTGCGAAGGGCGTGCCACGAAACCAAAGAGGAATAGCGATGCGACACCGGATCAGTATCGGAGCGGTGATTGCGGTCTTGGCACTTGCCCTGGTTGCCTCATGGCCATTGCCTGCCTCAGCCCAGGCGAGGGTGCCCAGCCGACCCGTCCAATTCATCTGTCCCTGGGCAGCGGGCGGCGGCACAGATCGGATCGCCCGGATGCTGGCGGGGCTCCTCGAGAAGGACCTCGGCCAGCCGGTGACCGTCGTCAATCGCACGGGGGGCGGCGGGGCGCTAGGCCATAGCGCTGGCGCCACGGCCGCTCCGGACGGCCATACTATCACCATCGTGACGGTTGACCTGGCTATGATGCACTGGACGGAGTTGACCCCTCTCAGACAGATCCCCACCTACAACGACTTCACGCCGGTCGCCCTGCTCAACATCGATCCAGCCGGCGTACAAGTTGCCGCCACTTCTGAGTGGAAAAGGCTAAAAGACCTCCTGGATTACGTCAGGTCGAATCCCGGGAAAGTCTGGGCCTCTGGAGCCGCCACGGGGGGGATCTGGGACCTGGCCCGGGCGGGAATGCTCAAGACTGCGGGTATCCCGGTGGATGCCATGCCGTGGGTCCCGAGCCCGGGGGGCGCAGTCACCGCCTTGCAGGAGCTGGTGGCGGGCCGGGTGCAGGTCGTCACGGCCAGCCTCGTCGAGGGCCGCCCGCTGATCGACGCCGGGAAAGTGCGTGCCCTGGCGACCATGGCCGAGAAGCGCGATCCGGCCTTCCCGAACGTCCCCACCTTGAAGGAGTTGGGAATCAACTGGAGCATGGGTGCGTGGCGTGGCATCACGTTGCCCAAGGGCACGTCACCGGAAATCGTGGCCGTGTACGAGAAGGCCCTCGAGAGGATCGTGAAAAGCAAGGAGTTCGTGGACTTCATGCATAATGGCCCCTTCGTTATCCTTTACAAGGGGTCGGCAGATTTCAGCAAGTTCCTGGCGGAGCAGGATGAGTTGATGGGAGTCCTGATGAAAGAGGCCGGGATTACCAAGTAGATGATGTCGCCAAGGACTCCAGATCGCGCACAAGACGCTCATGTTCCAGTGGCAGGACGGCAAGAAGGTGATCGTGTGGCCCGACGAGCTGGCCCCGGGCAAGCCCCGCTTCCCGACGCCGCCGTGGAGCCAGCGGTGAGACCCGCCCATCGGTTCTTGATTTGCACGTTGGGCGCACTCGCGGCGGTCTGTGTACTTGTCTCCGCGAAGGCCGACGCCGGGGAGGCGCGCCGTCCCTACCGCGTCGGCGTCCTCAACGAGGCCTGGGCAGCCAACCATCCCGCCGTCGAAGGACTCAAGGCCGGGCTCAAAGAGCTGGGACTCGAAGAGGGCCGGGACGTCACGTTCGACATCCATTTCACGAAGGGCGATCCATCGGCCACGAATGCCGCCGCGGCTGCCTTCGTAAAGGCCCAGGTCGATCTGCTCTTTACCAGCAACGAGGCTGCCACCCAGGCAGCCAAGGACGCTACGCAGAAGGTCCCCATCGTTTTCACCCTTGTGGGCGATCCGGTGGCCGCCGGAATCGTCACGCAACTCGCGCACCCGGGCGGGAACGTCACCGGCGTGTCGAGCCTGACCACCGAACTGGTGCCGAAGCGCCTCGAGACTTTGAAGAGGCTCGTCCCAGCCGTCCAGCGTGTCTGGACCATCTACTACGCTGGCGACCCATCCTCCGTTGCGGCGGCCCGGAAGGCTCAGGAGGCGGGACCCCAGTTGAAGCTTCGGGTGGTGGAGCGCCCGGTGCGCACTCCAGAGGAGCTGGAGCGGGCCCTCAAGGAACTTCGACCGGGCGACGCGCTGCTGCCCCCGGACATCGCGACCATGGACATACCCGCCGTGATCCTCGAAGCGTCGCTGGCGGCCCGCATCCCGGCGGTATTTCCGGCGGCGCTCTGGGTCGGGCACGGCGGTCTCGTCTCCTATGGGCCCGACTATTATGCGCAGGGCCTTCAGGCGGCACGGCTGGTGGCGAAGATCCTGCGAGGGGCGCGCCCCCAGGACCTGCCTGTGGAAGGGGCCGACAAGATTGACCTCGCGGTGAATCTGAAGACCGCAAACCTCCTCGGACTGACGGTGCCGCGGAAGGTATTGCTCCGCGCCGACAGGCTGCAACGATGATCGATCCAGTGCCGCGAGGCCGACTGTTCCGGAAGTACATCGTCGTCTTCCTCGTCCTGGTCGGGGGGCTGCTGGCCGTCAGCAGCCTGGTCCATCTCTACTTCTCCTACCGAGAGGTGAAGACGGCGCTCACTCGCATTGAACGTGAGAAGGCGTTGGCCGCAGCCGGACGGATCGAGGACTTCCTCAAGGAGATCGAGCGGCAGGTGCGCGGGACGATCCAGGATGCGTTCGACGATCCCGTTCGGGCCGGGGAACAGCGCGAGATCGACTACCTACGATTGCTTCGGAACGTTCCGGCCATCGCCGAGATCCGCCACATCAACGGGGCAGGCCGTGAGGAAGTTCGGGTATCCCGCCTCGCCCTGGACGCGATCAACAGCCAGGAAGACCTCTCCAGGGACGCCACGTTCGTCGAGGCGAAATCGGGGAAGACGTACTTCAGCCCCGTCTATTTCCGAAACGAGTCCGAGCCGTACCTGACCATCGCCGTGCCTGAGGGGGAAACCCCCATTCAAGTCACCGTGGCTGACGTCAATCTGAAATCTATTTGGGACGTGGTGTCCCAGATCAAGATCGGCAAGACGGGATACGCCTACGCCGTGGATCGAAATGGCCTCTTGGTCGCCCACCCGGATATCAGCATGGTCCTCCAGAAGCGCGACCTGTCGAACCTCCTCCAGGTGCGCTCGGCACGCACCGCCCGTGCGGGATCAGCGGCGGATGAGGACGTCGCCACCATCGTCCAGGGCCTCCGGGGCGAGCGCGTGCTCACAACCTATGCCGCCATCGCGCCGCTGGGGTGGCTGGTGTTCGTCGAGCAGTCCGTCGGCGAGGCGTTCGCGCCGCTCCAAGCCTCCATCGTCCGCAGTGTGATCCTCTTCCTTGCCGGTCTCGCGCTCTCGGTTCTTGGCCAGCGTCGTATTTTCCCGCCGGATGGTCACCCCGATCCAGATGCTGCAGGCCGGAGCGGCCCGGATCGGCGCAGGCGCGCTGGACCAGCGCATTCAGGTGCAGACCGGCGACGAGCTGGAGGCCCTCGCCAATCAGTTCAACAGCATGGCTGCCCAGCTCCAGGAATCCTATGCCGACCTGGAACGGAAGGTCGAGGAGCGGACGCGCGAGTTGAGCGAGTCTCTTGAGCAGCAGACGGCCACCAGCGAGATCCTGCGCGTCATCAGTAGCTCGCCCACCGACATTCAGCCGGTGCTGGACGCGGTCGCTGAGAACGCGGCTCGGCTGTGCGAGTCGACCGACGCCGAGATCTTTCGGCGGGACAACGATCGGCTCCTGCTCGTCGCTCATCACGGCCCGATCCCCGTCGCCGGCCCCATCGGCGAGTTCACGATGCCCCTGGTCGGCGGGACGATCAACGGCCGCGCTGTGCTTGAGGGGCGGACCATTCACGTCGCTGACCTGCAGACTGAGGCGAACGAGTTTCCCGAGGGCAGCGAGTTCGCCCGGCAGCAGGAAAGTCGGGCGCACCTCAGCGTCCCCTTGATGCGAGAAGGTGTCGCGATTGGTACGATTAGCCTCCGCCGCATCGAGGCTGCACTCTTCACCGAGCGGCAGGTTGCCCTGCTTGAAACCTTCGCCGACCAGGCCGTCATCGCCATCGAGAACGTCCGGCTGTTCCAAGAGTTGCAGGCGCGGAACCGTGACCTCACCGAGGCCCTGGAGCAGCAGACGGCCACCAGCGAAGTCCTGAAGGTGATCAGTCGCTCCACGTTTGAACTTCAGCCAGTTCTGGAAACCCTCATCGAGAACGCGACTAGGCTGTGCGCTGCCAAACAGGGATTTATCGCCAGGTTTGACGGCGAGGTGTTGCGCGTGGCGGCTCACTACGGTGGCGCCCCCGAGTTGAGAGAATATTGGCAGCGAAACGAAATTCGACCTGGGCGAGGGTCAGGCACGGGGAGGGCGGCACTTGAGCACCGGACAGTTCATATCCTTGATGTCCTGGCCGACCCCGAATATCAACATGCCGAGGCTCAGAAGCTGGCCGGCTCCCGGACCGGGTTGTATGGCGGTCGCGGAAAAGGCGGCACGATTGTGTGATGCCTGGGATGGGATCATCGAACTCCGTGACGGGAATGAGCTCCAGCTCGCAGCCCATTATGGATCGGTGCCCACGATCATGAGGAGGCCCATCAATCGAGAGACGGTGGGGGGCCGAGCGTTCCTGGATGGGCAGACATTCCACGTCGAGGACGCGAGGGAGGCAGTCGAATTTTCCAAAGCTGCGGAATTTTCCAAGCAGTTCGGTAACCGGACCACGCTCGGTACACCACTGTTGCGGGAGGGCGTGCCCATCGGGGTGATTCTGATTCGCCGACGGGAGGTCCGTCCCTTCTCGGACAAGCAGATTCAACTCCTTGAGACCTTCGCCGACCAGGCCGTGATCGCCATCGAGAACGTCCGGCTGTTCCAAGAATTGCAGGCGCGGACCGGTGAGCTGGCCCGGTCGGTGGAGGAACTGAAAGCTCTCGGGGAGGTCGGCCAGGCGGTGAGCTCCACCCTGAACCTGGAGACGGTGCTCACCGCCATTGTCACCCGGGCGGTCCAACTCTCGGGAACGGACGGCGGGTCCGTCTACGAGTTCGACGAGGCGAAACAGGAGTTTCGCTTGAAGGTCACCCACCGTATAGAGGAGGAGCTGGTTGAGGTGCTTCGGGCAGCGCCGATCCGTCTGGGAGAGGGCGCGGTCGGCCGGGCGGCGGCCACGCGGGCGCCCGTGCAAGTGCCCGACATCCTTGATGAGCGCGAATACGGCCTCGCACGCCTCCGGCCCATCCTGACCCGAGTGGGATATCGCTCACTGCTGGCGGTGCCGCTCCTTCGTGAGGAGCGGATCGTAGGCGGTTTGGTCGTCAATCGCCGGGAGCCGGGCGCGTTTTCGGCCGAGGTCGTGAATCTCCTCCAGACCTTTGCCACCCAGTCGGTCCTGGCCATCGAGAACGCCCGGCTCTTTCGCGAGATCGAGGAGAAGGGGCGCCAGCTCGAGACTGCCAGCAAGCACAAGTCCCAGTTCCTCGCCAACATGAGCCACGAGCTCCGGACCCCCCTGAACGCGATCCTGGGGTACACGGAGCTGATCCTGGACAACATCTACGGCGACGTGTCGGCGAAGGTCCGGGACGTGCTGACACGGCTGGAGAAGAGCGGCCGCCACCTCCTCGGCCTGATCAACGATGTCCTCGACCTGTCCAAGATCGAGGCGGGCCAGCTCACCCTCGCCTTGGCCGACTACTCCATGAAGGAGATCGTGCAGACGGTCTTCACCGGGGTGGAATCCCTGGCCGCCGAGAAACGCCTCGCGCTGAAGGTCGCGCTGCCCCCGGACCTGCCCCTCGGCCATGGCGACGAGCGGCGGATCACCCAGGTGCTCCTGAACCTCGTCGGGAACGCCATCAAGTTCACGGAGGTCGGCGAGGTGCGGGTCGAGGTGAGTACCGCCGACGGGGCCTTCCGGGTCGCGGTGTCTGACACCGGACCGGGGATCGCCCCCGCCGATCAGGAGAAGATCTTCCAGGAGTTCCAGCAGGTCGACAGCTCCAGCACCCGGAAGAAGGGCGGCACGGGCCTGGGGCTCTCCATCGCCAAGCGCATCATCGAAATGCACGGAGGCCGCATCTGGGTGGAGTCCAGCCTGGGGAAGGGCTCGACGTTCTGCTTCACACTTCCGGTCCGCGTGGAGCGACACAGGGCGGCGGCGTGAGAAAAGGGTAGTGTCCTAATGTGATGGGCCGTCTCGGTTGCTCTTTGACAGCCGCCCCGATCTGGAGTGTCGTAAGTCACACTGGGAGGTCACCATGAAGCCCAGAGACAGCCGCGCTGAGCGTCACCCTCGCCCTCGGCCTCCTCGCGGCCCCGGTCCCCTCCGACGGGCAACAGCCGGCGAAGGTCTATCGGATCGGGTACCTCGCAGTCGGTACTCCATGCTCCTTCAGAAACGACCGCCCAACATTGCCCCATAAAGGGCACGTCCTCACTGGCAGGCATCGGTGGAGGGGTTGCGGGAGCACGGGTATATCCAGGGCCAGAACCTCGTCATCGAGTGCCGGTGGACGGAGGGGCGGGAGGAGCGAGCCCCGGCCCTCGCGGCGGAACTGGTGAGTCTCAAGCCTGACCTCCTCGTTGCCGTTGGGACCACCCAGACCCGTGCGGCCAAGCAGGCCACCAGCACGATCCCCATCGTCATGGTGGGGGTCTGGACCCCTGTTGAGCACGGGCTGATCGCCAGCCTCGCGCACCCAGGCGGCAACGTCACGGGGGTGGCGGACACTGCCGGTGTAGAGGTCGGGGGGAAGCATCTGCAGCTCCTCAAGGAGGCCGTCCCCAAGGTCTCCCGCGTGGCCGTCCTCGGGTATGCGCGCAATCCGGCTGAGCCCATCTTCGGGAGCAGCACGCAGGCAGCGGCGCGGGCGCTCGACGTGACGCTGCAGCCCTATCCGGTCCAGGACCCCAAGGAGTTCGCGGGCGCCTTTGCCGCGATGACCAAGGCGCGGGCAGAGGCGCTCCTCGTAGTGTCACACCCCTTTATCAATATCCACACACCGACAGGCGGATCGTCGAACTCGCCGCCCAGAGCCGCCTGCCAGCAATGTACCCCTGGCAGAGAGGCTGCCGCAGGCCGGGGGACTCATGGGCTATGGGGTGAACCTGGCCGACAACTTCCGGCGCCTCGGTCTCTACGTGGACAAGATCTTCAACGGGGCGAAGCCGGGCGATCTCCCCGTGGAGCAGCCGACCAAGTTCGATCTGGTCATCAACCTCAAGACCGCCAAGGCCCTCGGGCTGACGCTCCCCCAATCCCTCCTCAACCGGGCGGATGAGGTGATCCAGTGAAACGATTTCCGATTGCCGATTTCAGATTGCGGATTGGGGCACCCGCGATATTCATCGTGACGCTCGCCCTCGCCCTCCTCGCGGCGCCGGTCCCCTCCCCCGGGCAACAGCCGGCGAAGGTCTATCGGATCGGTTTCCTCGGGGGTAGTATGTTCGCTCCGACAGAAGATACACACCCCCAAAAATGCCCCATAACGGGCGGTCCTAACTGGCAGGCATGGGTGGCGGGATTGCGGGAGCGTGGGTATATCCCGGGCCAGGATCTCGTCATCGAGTGCCGGTGGGATGGGGGGCGGTACGAGCGCGCCCCAGCCCTCGCGGCCGAGCTCGTGGGTCTCAAGGTGGACCTCATTCTGGCCACGAGTTACCCGCGAGCCCGTGCCGCCAAGGAGGCTACCAGCACGATCCCCATCGTCATGGTGTATGTCGCCGAACCCGTTGCGAGCGGGCTGGTCGCTAGCCTCGCGCATCCAGGTGGCAACGTCACGGGAGTGTCGTACACTGCCGGTCCGGAGATCGCGGGAAAACATCTGCAGCTCCTCAAGGAGGCCGTCCCCAAGCTCTCCCGCGTGGCTGTCCTCTTGTACCCGGATTATCCGTTGACGGCCGCCTTTCTGCGGGAGGCACAAGCCGCGGCGCGGGCACTGGGCCTGACGCTGCAGTCCTATGAAGTCCGGGCTCCCGAGGAGTTCGAGGCTGCCTTTACCGCGATGACCAAGGCGCGGGCGGACGGACTCGTCGTGCAAATGCACCCGATAGTCTTTGCCCATCCCAGACAGATCACCGAGCTCGCCGCGCTAAGCCGGTTGCCAGCGGTGTACCCCTACCGAGACCTTGTCGAGGCGGGGGGACTCATGGCCTATGAGGCAAATGCCCCTGCCATGTTCCGCCGCGCCCCCATGTACGTGGACAAGATCCTCAAAGGGGCCAATCCGGGCGATCTCCCCGTGGAGCGGCCGACCAAGTTCGACCTGATCATCAACCTCAAGACCGCCAAGGCCCTCGGGCTGACGATCCCCCAATCCCTCCTCAGTCGGGCGGACGAGGTGATCCAGTGAAACGATTTCCGATTGCCGATTTCAGATTGTGGATTGGGGCACCCGCGATATTCATCGTGGCGCTCGCCCTCGGCCTCCTCGCGGCCCCGGTCCCCTCCCACGGGCAACAGCCGGCGAAGGTCTATCGGATAGGGTGGCTCGGGGGTGTTGGACCTACGACCCCCGAATTCGTGCGTCAATGGGGGGGGTTCGCGGAGGGGTTTCGGGAGCGCGGGTATATCGAGGGCCGGAATTTCGTCATTGAGTACCGGTGGACCGGGGGGCAGGTCGAGCGATCCCCGTCCCTCGCGGCCGAGCTTGTGAGTCTCAAGGTTGACCTCATCGTTGCCGTGAGTAACCCGCGAGCCCTTGCGGCCAAGCAAGCCACCAGCGCGATCCCCATCGTCATGGTGTATGCTCTAGACCCCGTTACGGCGGGGCTGGTCGCCAGCCTCGCCCACCCCGGCGGCAACGTCACGGGGGTGACGATGGATGCCGGTCTGGAGATGCTGGGGAAACATCTGCAACTTCTCAAGGAGGCCGTCCCCACGGTCTCCCGCGTGGCCGTCCTCTCGTACGCGGTCAGTTCGGTGAATCCCGCCATTCTCCGGGAGACCCAGGCAGCGGCGAAGGCGCTCGGCGTGACGCCTCAGTTCTACGAAGTCCGGGATCCCACCGAGTTGGACGGCGCCTTTACCGCGATGACCAAGGCGCGGGCGGACGCGCTCCTCGTGATGCCTCACGCCTTTATCTATGCCCACGCAAGACGGATCGCCGCTCTCGCCGCACAGAGCCGGCTGCCAGCAATGTACGCATTCAGAGAGACTGTCGAGGCCGGGGGACTCATGGCCTATGCGGTGAATGTCCCTGACATGTTCCGCCGCGCCGCCATCTATGTGGACAAGATCCTCAAGGGTGCCAAGCCCGCCGATCTGCCCGTCGAGCGGCCGACCAAGTTCGAGCTGGTCATCAACCTCAAGACCGCCAAGGCCCTCGGGCTGACGATCCCCCAATCCCTCCTCAGTCGGGCGGACGAGGTGATCCAGTGAAACGATTTCCGATTGCCGATTTCAGCCTGCGTCGAGCTCAGGCGAGGCGATTGTGGATTGGGGCACCTGCGATATTCACCGTAGCGCTTGCTCTCGGACTCCTCGCGACCCCGTCCCCCTCCCACGGGCAACCGCCCGCCAAGGTCTATCGGATGGGGTACCTCGGGGTCTCGACTGGTGGTTATGAGACCAACCCCCACCATTGCCCAATACAGGGCACTCCTAACTGGCAGGCATTCGTGGTGGGATTGCGGCAGCACGGGTATGTCCAGGACCAGAACCTCGTGATCGAGTGCCGGTGGACGGAGGGGCGGGAAGAGCGCGCCCCCGCCCTCGCGGCAGAGCTCGTGAGTCTCACGCCTGACCTTATCGTTGCCTATACTTCCGCAAATGTCCTTGCAGCCAAGCAGGCCACCAGCACGATCCCCCTCGTCATGGGGAGTGTCACCGACCCCGTTGGGAAGGGGCTGGTCGCGAGCCTCGCCCACCCCGGCGGGAACGTCACGGGGCTGACGTACTATGCCGGCACGGAGATCGCAGGGAAACATTTGCAGCTCCTCCAGGAGGTCGTCCCCAAGGTCTCCCGCGTGGCCGTCCTCGGGTATTCGACCGGTGTGCCTTCTCCCGACTATCGGAGGGAGGAAGAGGCAGCGGCGGGGGCGCTCCACGTGACGCTGCAGCAGTATGGCGTCCGGGCTCCCGAGGAGTTGGAGGGCGCCTTTACCGCGATGACCAAGGCGCGGGCGGAGGCGCTTCTCGTGATGCCCCACCCCTTTATCTGGGTCCAGAGACAACGGATCGTCGAGCTCGCCGCCCAGAGCCGGCTGCCCGCAATGTACCACCACAGAGACCTTGTCGAAGCTGGGGGGCTCATGTCCTATGCGGTGAACGAATCTGACCTCTTCCGGCGCCTCGGCTTCTACGTGGACAAGATCTTCCACGGGGCGAAGCCGGCCGATCTCCCCGTGGAGCAGCCGACCAAGTTTGAGCTGGTCATCAACCTCAAGACCGCCAAGGCCCTCGGGCTCACGATTCCCCAGTCCCTCCTCAACCGGGCGGATGAGGTGATCCAGTGAAACGATTTCCGATTGCCGATTTCAGATTGCGGATTGGGGCACCCGCGATATTCATCGTGGCCCTCGCCCTCCTCGTCGCGGCCCCGGTCCCCTCCGACGGGCAACAGCCGGCGAAGGTCTATCGGATAGGGTACCTCGGGAGTCTCGACTGGTCGGTCCTACGAGACCAACCCCCCAACATTGCCCAATACAGGGCAGTCCGCTAGCTGGCAGGCATTCGTGGAGGGGTTGCGGGAGCACGGGTATATCCCGGGCCAGAACCTCGTCATCGAGTGCCGGTGGACGGAGGGGCAGGAGGAGCGCGCCCCGGCCCTCGCGGCCGAGCTCGTGAGTCTCAAGCCTGACCTCATCGTTGCCAATAGCTTCCGCGAATGTCCGTGCGGCCAAGCAGGCCACCAGCACGATCCCCATCGTCATGGTGGGTGTCATCGACCCCGTGGGGCGCGGGCTGGTCGCCAGCCTCGCCCACCCCGGCGGCAACGTCACGGGGCTGACGTTCACGGTCGGCGTGGAGATCGTGGGGAAACATCTGCAGCTCCTCAAGGAGGCCGTCCCCAAGGTCTCCCGCGTGGCCGTCCTCTCGTATTCGGCGACCGGTGTGCCTTCTCCGGGCTATCGGAGGGAGGAAGAGGCAGCGGCGCGGGCGCTCGGCGTGACGCTGCAGTTCTATGGCGTCCGGGCTCCCGAGGAGTTGGAGGGCGCCTTTGCCGCGATGACCAAGGCGCGGGCGGAGGCGCTCCTCGTGCTGCCGCACCCCTTTATCTGGGTCCACGCACAACGGATCGTCGACCTCGCCGCCCAGAGCCGGCTGCCAGCAGTGTACCCATCACAGAGACGTTGTCGAGGCCGGGGGACTCATGGCCTATGCGGTGAACGAACCTGACATCTTCCGGCGCCTCGGCATTTACGTGGACAAGATCCTCAAGGGTGCCAAGCCCGCGGATCTGCCCGTCGAACGGCCCACGAAGTTCGAGCTAGTCATCAACCTCAAGACCGCCAAGGCCCTCGGGCTCACCATCCCCCAATCCCTCCTCAACCGGGCGGATGAGGTGATCCGGTGAAGACACGATCCCACCTCTTCCGAAAGTATGCCGTCTTCTTCGTGGCCCTGGTCAGTGGGGCCCTGCTGGTGAGCGGCCTCCTCGAACTCTATTTCTCCTACCTGGAGAACAAGGCAGCCCTGGTTCTTCTCCAGCGAGAGAAGGCAGAGGCCGCTGCTTCCAGGATCGATCAATTCATCCGCGCAATCGAAGACCGGATTGGATGGACGACCCAGGCTCTGTTTCTGCGGCAAGGTACCCCCCTCGAACGGCGGAGTTTCGATGATCTCCTGAGGCAGGCCCCCAGCATCACCGAGGCCAGCTACCTGGATGCGGCCGGGAAAGAACAGCTCCGGATCTCCCGCCTTGGTATGGACGTGGTGGGAAGCCAGGTGGATTATTCGAAAGAGCCGAAATTTCTCGACGCCAAATCCGGGAAAACCTTCTTCGGGCCGGTGTACTTCCGCGAAGAGTCCGAACCCTATATGACCATCGCCATGTCAGGAAAAGGACGGGATGCGGGGGTCACCGTGGCCGAAGTAAACTTGAAGTTCATCTGGGACGTGGTGTCCCAGATCAAGATCGGGCAGGCCGGGTACGCCTACGTGCTGGATTCTCGCGGCAATCTGATCGCGCACCCGGACAGCAGTCTGGTCCTGAAGAAAACCTCCCTCGCCTCACTGCCCCAGGTCCGGGACGCCATGACGGGCCCTCCGAAGCCGGGCGAGGCCCGGGACCAGGCCATGATCGCGCGAAACCTTCAGGGGCGGCAGGTCCTCACCGCCCACGCGGCCATCACCCCCCTCGGATGGCTGGTTTTCGTGGAGCAGCCGCTGGCTGAGGCTTTTGCACCCCTGTACTCCTCCATGATCCGGACCGGCATCCTTTTGCTGGTGGGTCTGGGGGCATCAGTCATGGTGAGCCTGGTGCTCGCCCGCAAGATGGTCAATCCGATCCAGGCGCTTCAAGCGAGGGCAGCCCGGATCGGCGCAGGGGCGCTGGATGAGCGGATCGAGGTGCGAACGGGTGACGAACTTGAGGCCCTCGCCAATCAGTTCAACAGCATGGCCGCCCAGCTCCAGGAATCGTACGCAGGCTTGGAGCGGAAGGTCGAGGCGCGGACGCGCGAACTCACCGAGGCCCTGGAGCAGCAGACGGCCACCAGCGAGATCCTCCGTAGTTATCAGCAGCTCGCCCACTGACATTCAGCCGGTTCTGGATGCTATCGCGGAAAAGGCGGCGCGACTGTGTGCATGCCGGGGATGGGATCGTTTACGAGTTCCTTGACGGTAATGAGCTTCAGCTCGCAGCCCATTATGGGCCTGGCCCACGATCATGAGGAGGCCGATCAATCGAGAGACGGTGGGAGGCCGAGCGTTCCTGGATGGGCAGACATTCCAGGTAGAGGACGCGAGGGAGGCAGTCGAATTTTCCAAACGCCGACGGAATTTTCCAAGCAGTTCGGCAACCGGACTACGCTCGGTACACCGCTGTTGAGGGAGTGCGTCGCCCATCGGGGTGATTCTGATTCGCCGACCGAGGTCCGTCCCTTCTCGGCCAAGCAGATTCAGCTCCTTCAACCTTCGCCGATCAGGCCGTCATCGCCATCGAGAACGTCCGGCTGTTCCAAGAATTGCAGGCGCGGACCGGTGAGCTGGCCCGGTCGGTGGAGGAGCTGAAAGCTCTCGGGGAGGTCAGCCAAGCCGTCAATTCGACCCTCAATCTGGAGACGGTCCTCACCACCATTGTCGCCAGGGCGGTCCAACTCTCGGGGACGACCGGCGGGGTCGTCTACGAGTATGAAGAGGCCACGCAGGAGTTCCACCTGCGAGTCGCCCACCAGATGGGCGACGACCTGGTTGAGGCCATTCGAGCAATCCCGATCCGTCTGGGGGAGGGCGCGGTCGGCCGGGCGGCGGCCACCCGGGCGCCCGTGCAAGTGCCCGACATCCTGGATGAGCGCGAATACGGCCTCGCCCGCCTCCGGCCCATCTTGGCCCGGCTGGGATATCGCTCTCTCCTGGCCGTGCCGCTCCTTCGCGAGGAGCGGATCGTGGGCGGTTTGGTCGTCTGGCGTCAGGAGGCGGGCGAATTTTCGGCCGAGGTCGTGAACTTGCTCCAGACCTTTGCCACCCAGTCGGTCCTGGCCATCGAGAACGCCCGGCTCTTCCGCGAGATCGAGGAGAAGGGGCGCCAGCTCGAGACTGCCAGCAAGCACAAGTCCCAGTTCCTCGCCAACATGAGCCACGAGCTCCGGACCCCCCTGAACGCGATCCTGGGGTACACGGAGCTGATCCTGGACAACATCTACGGCGACGTGTCGGCGAAGGTCCGGGACGTGCTGACACGGCTGGAGAAGAGCGGACGCCACCTCCTCGGCCTGATCAACGATGTCCTCGACCTGTCCAAGATCGAGGCGGGCCAGCTTACGCCTCGCCTTGGCCGATTACTCCATGAAGGAGATCGTGCAGACGGTCTTCACCGGGGTGGAATCCCTGGCCGCCGAGAAACGCCTCGCGCTGAAGGTCGCGCTGCCCCCGGACCTGCCCCTCGGCCATGGCGACGAGCGGCGGATCACCCAGGTGCTCCTGAACCTCGTCGGGAACGCCATCAAGTTCACCGAGGTTGGCGAGGTGCGGGTCGAGGTGAGTACCGCCGACGGGGCCTTCCGGGTCGCGGTGTCTGACACCGGACCGGGGATCGCCCCCGCCGATCAGGAGAAGATCTTCCAAGAGTTCCAGCAGGTCGACAGCTCCAGCACCCGGAAGAAGGGCGGCACGGGCCTGGGGCTCTCCATCGCCAAGCGCATCATCGAAATGCACGGAGGCCGCATCTGGGTGGAGTCCAGCCTGGGGAGAGGCTCGACCTTCTGCTTCACACTTCCGGTCCGCGTGGAGCAACACAGGGGGGCGACATGAGCAAGCAGATTCTGGTGATCGAGGATCATGAGGACAATCGGCGCATCCTTCGCGACCTTCTCACGAGCGCGGGCTTTGACGTGGTAGAGGCGACCACGGGAGAGGATGGGGTGGCCCTGGCAGAGACGCACCGCCCCGACCTGATCCTCATGGACATCCAGCTCCCCGGCCTGGACGGGTACGAGGCCACGCGCCGGATCAAGGCCAATCCGACGCTCCGCCAGATCCCGGTCATCGCCGTCACCTCCTACGCACTGAGCGGTGATGAGGCCAAGGCAAAGGAGGTTGGCTGTGATGGCTACGTGGCCAAGCCCTTCAGCCCGCGGGCCCTCTTGGCCAAGGTCCGGGAGTACCTGCCGGCCGGGAGTGCCGGCGGCCCCCGCTAGTCTAGTGCGTCATACGTCTCTTGATTTTCGTCACCCCGGCCCCGGTTTTCGCCGGGGTAAACTCCAGCCGGGGTCTAGGCTCCGGAAAGGGTTCCTGTCGGGAACTGGATACCGGCTTTCGCCGGTATGACGGACTTGCTGATGCAAAGAAGCGTTGGACGCACAACACTAGGGCGTCGCCGATCGGTGCCGAGGCGCAAGAAGCCCAAGAACGTGATAGGCTGACGGCCGAGGGGTCAGAGGGGACCTTGAGAGGCGCATCGTGAGGACGCCACCGCGCATTCTCATCGTGGACGACAACCCGGAAAACCTGGACATTCTCCAGGCCCGCCTGGCGCGCCACGGCTACGAGATCCTGACAGCGCGGGACGGAGAGGAGGCTTTGGCGACGGCCCGAGCGACGCAGCCGGACCTGATCCTCCTTGATATCATGATGCCCAAGCTGGACGGCATCGAGGTCTGCCGGCGCCTCAAGGCAGATCGCTCTCTCCCATTCATGCCGATCGTCATGGTCACAGCCAGGGCAGATTCGAAGGACATCGTTGCCGGCCTGGAGGCGGGTGGCGACGAATACCTGACGAAGCCTGTAGACCAGGCCGCGCTCGTGGCCCGGGTCAAGTCGATGCTACGGATCAAGGAGCTTCATGATACGGGCCAAGAACAAGCCGCTCGACTCGAAGCACAGGCGGCTGAGCTTTCGGAATGGAACCGGACCCTGGAACACCGTGTCCAGGAGCAGGTGGCCCAGCTCGAGCGCCTGGGTCGGCTCAAGCGCTTCTTCTCCCCTCAGCTCGCCGAGCTGATTGTGGCGGGGGATGCCCAGGACCCCCTAAAGAGCCACCGGCGAGAGATCACGGTCGTCTTCGTCGACCTCCGGGGTTTCACCGCGTTCGCCGAGACCGCGGAACCCGAGGATGTCATGGGCGTGCTTCGCGAGTACCACGCCGAAATGGGGCGGCTTATCCTGACGCACGAGGGCACCCTGGAGCGGTTCACCGGCGACGGCATGATGGTCTTCTTCAACGACCCGGTGCCGGTGCCGAACCCGGCCGAACGGGCGGTCCGGATGGCCCTGGCCATGCGGGACCGGGTGGGGGAATTGATCGTCCGGTGGCGCAAGCTGGGCTACGACCTCGACTGCGGCATGGGCCTCGTGCAGGGGTATGCCACGATCGGGGCCATCGGCTTCGAGGGGCGATGGGACTACGGGGCTATCGGTACCGTCACCAACCTCGCCGCTCGCCTCTGTGGGGAGGCCAAGCCGGCCCAGATCCTGGTCCCCCGCCGCTTCCTTGGGACCGTGGAAAACCTGGTGGAGGCCGAGCCCATGGGTGAGCTCTCTCTCAAGGGCTTCCACCGCCCGATCACCGCCTACAACATCCTGCGGCTGAAAGGATAGAAAGAGCACCGACCGCGCACGTCTTCGGGGTGGCAGCGAGATCATCCCCGACTTGAAGATCGCCAAGACCCTCGCATCTCTCAGTCCCTCAGTCTGCACCTCGTTCGGGTGTTGGGGAGGGAGACACATCTGGGGGACGATGAATCTGGCCGACCCCGCTCTCCGCGCCGAATATCTTACGCAATTCGAGGACGTGTCCCGCCGCTAGCCCCGCCCTGGCGAACGGACCCTTATCCCCTGGCAATGCTGCGCAAGGGCTCCGTCCAACCTCCGCGCCTCAGCCTGATCCTTTCCACACCGCCTCTAGAGAATGCAATTCGCCTGCTGCCATTGGGTCAGACTCGCGGGTCTGGTGGACGATGCGGAGACCCGACCCTGTGGTACGGGAATGCGGCGCCTGGGCCGTTCCTTCTGAGAGGGAGAGGGTTCGAGTCCCAGTTGCCTCTCCAAGCGGGGCGAAACTGGGCACTGGGAAGAGAGACTGCCGCTGGTATGAAGGCTGAACGCTCCGGCTGGGCGGCTTGGCGGAACCACCGACCGGCCAAGTCTCCTCTCACCGGTGGGTCGCCATTTGCCCTATGACTTTAGGCTGTCTCCCCCGGGCAACTCAGCCGCCCCTGGCCCTCCGCCTTGGCCCCCCGCGATCTTCCGGGTCCGATACAGATCGTAATCCGGCACCAGACGATCATACGCGCCATCCATCAAGGGGGAGGAGATCATGAAATCGGCGGAGGCGCGATTGCAGGCAATGGGAATATTCCACACGACCGCCATGCGCAAGAGCGCCTTGACATCCGGATCGTGGGGTTGCGGTTCGAGCGGATCCCAGAAGAAGATGAGGAAGTCGATCTCGCTGTCGGCGATCTTGGCGCCGACTTGCTGGTCCCCGCCCAAGGGGCCACTCTGGAGTTTGTTGATGGTGAGGCCCAGCTCGTGCTCCAAGATCTCGCCGGTTGTCCCGGTGGCATACAGCCTGTGGTGCGCCAAGAGCACGCGATTGAACTTGGCCCATTCCACCAGATCACCCTTCTTGTTGTCGTGCGCGACGAGGGCGATCTTCTTGTCATGTTCCATGGCGATTTTCTTATAAGTCATGCGCACCCCTCCACTTCTCTGGAACGGAGATTTCTTTTCAATGTGGCTGACGCCCCAACTCGGCTGCAAGGGCCTCAAATCGGACGCGCGCGCAGCGCCCTTGCCCACTGCAGCATGTCGTTAGACAGCAGCAGCACTGGGGGGCAAGCCCGCCGGCGCCTCCCGGCGACGTGGAAGCAACAGGTCACCCCGTTCCGTTTCGTGCGCGGCGCCGAGTCCCGCGGCGCGTCCTGTCGCCCACGCCCATAAGAAGTTATATCCGCCGATTGGGCCGAACGCGTCGAGCACCTCGCCGCAAAGGAACAGGCCGGGATGCTTGCGGCTCTCCATCGTTCTCGGATCGATTTCCGAAAGGCTCACCCCTCCGCCGGTCACTTCGGCCTTCTTGTAGCCTTCGTCTCCCGTCCACGGCAGCACGCCGCGCACGAGGGTCTCTATCACGCGGAGCCGCTCATCGCGGCGCAGATCCGAGAGCGCGCGCGACGGGTCCACGCTCGCCATCTCCAGCAGCGCCCTCGCGAGCCGATCGGGCAACTCCGCGCGCAATGCGCCTGCCACAGTGCGAGACCCTTGGGGCCGCAGCGCCGACTCCCATTCCTGGTCGCCGAGCCGCGTCCAGCGCACGAGTATCCGCGCCGGGGACGCCTGCTCGGCGCGGGAGCGCACAGCGACATGGGAGACATCGAGCACCACCGGCCCGCTGTAGCCGTGATGCGTGAAGAGAAATCCGCCGGTCGCCGTGGCGGTCCGCTCCCCGGCGCGAGCGGTGAGCGTGACCGGCAGCGACACCCCCGCGAGCTTCGCGAACGGAGCCGGCTCTGCGGTGATCGGTGTGAGCGCCGCGTACGTTGGATGCACCGTATGACCGAGTCGCTCGAGGACCGTGAGGCCGAGCCCATCGCTTCCCGTGTTCGGGACAGAGAGCCCACCCGTCGCCACGATCACCGCATGCGCTTCCAACGGCGGCGCCCCCTCCCGGTCTATTCGCCACCCCGCCGCGGAGGGCGCGAATCCGGTAACCACCGTATTCGTCGAGAGGCTCACGCCTCTGTGCACCGCGAGCCCGAGCAGTCCGTCCCGCACGTCGCGGGCGCGGTGCGATGCCGGGAAGAGCTTCCCCGACTCCTTTTCGGCAACGAGCGGGATTCCCAGTTCGCCCTCGAAGAAGGCGATCTGCTCGTGCAGAGGCCATGAACGGACGATCTTGCGCAGAATGTTGGGCGAGGAGTCGGTTACGAAGCGAGACTCGTCAACCCGCACTGGCAGGACGTTACATCGGCCACCGCCGCTGATGAGAATCTTGCGTCCGCCGTCCTGGGTGCGCTCGAGAAGCAGCGTCTGCGCGCCGGCGGATGCTGCGAAGATCGCCGCCATCGATCCGGCCGCACCTGCGCCGATCACCGCAACACACCGCATGCAACTTCCCGTTGTGGGATTGTGTGGCGGGGCTGCCCACCGATCCCCGCTTTGGTTCGTCGGGTCTCGCTGCCGTCTCGCTATTGAACATCTGGTTTCCGCAGCACGCCCCGCAGTCCTCGGGGGCGACACCGAATGCGGCTCTGCGTGCGCTCGGGGGAAACCACCGACCTAACGGCCCGGAGGCCGGATGTGGGCGGGGGGATCTCGGGGAGCGAGACTCCCACCAAACGCAGGAGTGGGGAGCCTCGGAGGGAAGCGTATCGAAGGTGTTGCTGGGTGTCAACCGCAATAACCGGAAGGATGTGGGGCACCAGACGGGCCGTCCGGTTCGGGTCCTGCGTGAATCCCCAACACAGGCACATCTGGGCAGTGGGAACAGAGAGTGTCGCTGACGTGAGGACCAATGACGACGTTTAGCGGCCGGCGGGGGAGATCCCGAAGCACCAGGCTGCAATCGAAAGCGTCTTCCTGAATTTCGGACCGCAGGTCGACTCCCCGTCGGTTCGCTGGAATGCGGGATCGGCGGTCATAAGCCAGAGCTCAAAGTTGACCGGCAGGGTACTTCAGTAGGAGAAGGCGAAGCGATGGCCGGGACTCGCTGCTCACCTCGTCGTCGATCACTGCTGATCCTGTTTCTGCACGACCTGCACCCGGGTTCCCGGGTTGATGTCAACTCGTTTTCTACCGTCCATCTTAAATCGCTGAGCCCGTTGATCGGGCCCCCTCGCAGCCAAACGTCAGCCATCAGGCGCGCCATTTGGCGTCGCCTGCATGGCATGGTTGGACTCTCTGTCTTTCTGAAGTTCCAGTATGAGGAATCGCACTACATCAGGAGCTGTGGTCTTCTCGCGCTTGAATCCTGCTTCCTGTTACGGGGTGCTTTTCTGTTGCTTCTCCTGCTTCCTTTTTGCTTTTTGGCCCTGTTTTTGTGTCATCTGTTTCTGACTCTTGTGCTTATCCTTCTTGCCGCCTTTGTCTCCCATGGTGTGCCTCCTCTCCGTTTGTCGGTCATGTTCTCGCCGTGAGGGGCGCTGCCGCGTCGCCGCCGCTAGCCCACGCGTTGGGTTGTCCCGGGACTGGGAATGACTCTATCGATGGTCGTCGCGGGTGTCAAGCGACAATGCCTCCGTCTCGCCAACCCCGCCGTTCACCATAGGTGTTGATGTAGCAGAATTCCAGCGGTGCTGCTTCAGGGACCTTTGCAGGCATAACCGTGGGTTCCGTCGATCTCACTCGGTGGTAAGGCTGCGGAAGAATTCCGCTCTGAGGGGCCACTCCTCCTCTGGCAAGCAAATCGTGGGGTTATCAACCAATGGCAGGCGGAAATCAACGCCTTTGGTGAACGCCTAGCGCGCTAACACGGGGGACTGAAACATGCATGAGGAGCGGTGGAGGTCTGGGGGTCTCTCTTCCGGGGGTGGAGCCGCACGCTTTCCGTGATCTCAAGTTCGAGTCCTGCCCGGCTCCCCAAGCAGGACTCGAACCGGCATACATCAGTCTCGGAAGAACCTGCTGGCTCGGGCCCCTGCGAAGCAAGGGGAGGAAAGGCAAGCGAGCAGGGGGGCACGGGAGAAGCGGGGAAACGGATTCCCGGGAATCGGAACAAGCGCGACAAGGGAATGGAGGGAGGAGGGGCCCGAGGGGTGGGCGGATCGTGAAGGCTCGGAATTGAAACTTCCTCGTTGTACTATTTGCAATTGTACTGCATAATATCCGCAATGTGGATTCAACGTCATATCTCCGGGATGCTCCGGAGGGCCTTCGGACAGTTCCCCGTGGTTGTCCTGACAGGGGCGCGCCAGGCGGGGAAGACGTCTCTCGTCCGCCACCTCTTTCCGCGGGCGGACTACGTCACCTTCGACATTCCCCGCGACGCCGAAGCCGCGCGCCTGGATCCGGCAGCGTTCCTACAGCGACGGCGTGAGCCCCTCATCATCGATGAGGTCCAGTATGTGCCGGAGATTTCCCGCCATCTGAAGCCGGTGGTGGATCGGGACCGGCATCCCGGCCGCTTCCTGCTGACCGGCTCGCAGGACCTTTCGGTGATGCAGGGCGTCACCGAGTCACTGGCCGGCCGGTGCGCGGTGCTGTCCCTGCCGACCTTGGCGCTGGCGGAAGTCTCTCCCAACGCGACATTGGAGCAGGTGGACGCCTTCTGCTGGCGCGGGGGATTCCCGGAGCTCTGGCAGCGCCCGGAGGTTGACCGGGATCTGTGGCTGGGGTCCTACCTGGCCACCTACCTGGAGCGGGACGTGCGGAACGTCCTGAACATCGGGAGCCTCCGCGACTTCGACCGCTTCCTGCGTGCCGCGGCGATTCGGGTCGGCCAGTTGGTTTCCCTCTCGGAGTTGGCGCGGGATGTGGGCATTGCCCCCAACACCGCCAAGAGTTGGCTGTCCGTCCTGGAGGCCAGCCGGCAGCTCTTCCTGGTGGAGCCCTATCATCGAAGCGCGGGCAAGCGCCTCATCAAAACGCCGAAACTTTACTTCGCCGACTCAGGGCTCCTCACCTATCTGCTTGGGTTTCCTGATTGGACCGCCGTCACGCAGCACGCCGCCTGGGGAGCCATCTGGGAGAATCTCGTCATCAGCGAAGTGTGGAAGCAGTTCCAGAACCGAGGGGAGCGACCCCCCTGCTGGTTCTGGCGTACCGCCCAGGGGGAAGAGATCGATCTGCTCATCGAGCGCGGCCCGGGTCAGTTCCTCGCGGTCGAGTGTAAGGTGGGGGTGGAGCCCGATGGTCGGAGTCTGAGGGGATTCGTCGCCCTCGAGAAGGTGTACGGGGCAAAGGCGCTGCGGAGGGGGGTGGTGGCGTGCCGAACTCCCGCCGCCTATCCGCTCGCCGAGAAGAGCCGGATCGCCGCGCTTCCTCTGGGGGGGCCGGAAGGGGTGACAGCGTGGATCCAGCGATACATGGGTTGAGTCTGTCCTTCGGGAACGCGGCACGTTCCTTGGCGAAATCGGCCCGGACATCCCCAGGCAGTACGGGACGTTGCTCCCTACGTCTCCTAGCGTTTCCCGATGCTTCTCCGCCAGCGCTGGGCTGTTTGCGTGGCTTGCTGGGCGGCCTTATACACGGCGGCGGGATTCACCCCGAGCGCGGCACTCGGAACCTTGGCGAGCCGCTCTTTTGGCTCGAGACCGAATCGGAGCTCACTTACTTCATGAAGTAATTCGGGATCAATGTGACGAGTTGCGGGATGAAGGTCGTGAAGACGAGGGCGACGGTCATGGCGCCCACGAAGGGCCAGATGTACGGCATGGATTCGTCGAGGGTGGTGCGTCCCACCTTGCAGGCGGCGATGAGGTCAACCCCCACCGGGGGCGTGTTGGCGCCGATGGCCAGATTCACCGTCACCATGACGCCAAAGTGAATCGGATCCATGCCGAGGCTCGTGACCAGCGGCATGAGGACCGGCACCACGATGATGATGATGGCGATGGTCTCCATGAAGGTGCCCAGAATGAGCAGGAGGACGTTGATCAGGATCAGGAGGGTGTAGTAGTTCCGCGTGATGGACAGGAAGAACTGCGCCAGGATCTGGGGGATCTGCTCCGCAGCCAGGATCCAGCCGAAGAGCGCCGCGGCCGAGATGATGAAGAGGATGATGCCTGTGATCTCGGCAACCTGCAGGAAGATGGCGGGAAGCTGGGAGGGCCTCAGGGTCTTGTAAACGAACAGCCCGAGGAACAGGGCGTAGGCCGAGGCGACGGCAGCCGCTTCGGTGGCGGTGAAGGCGCCGGTGACGATCCCCCCGATGATGATGAGCGGGGTCAGCAGCGAGAGGAAGGCGTGGCAAAAGGCCCAGAAGATCTTCCGGACCGAAAACGGCGCCCCCACGGGCAGGTTCATCCGCTTGGCATAGAACCACGCCAGGGCCATCAGACAGAAGCCGGTGAAGACGCCGGGGATGAAACCGCCCAGGTACAACTTGCCGATGGACGTCCCCGTCGTCACGCCCAGGATGATCATGACAATGGATGGGGGGATGACGGTCCCGAGGGAGCCGGCGCAGCCGAGCAGGCTGGCGGAGAGGCCTTTCCGGTATCCCTGCTTGTCCATCGCCGGCAACATGAGCGACCCGATGGCGGTCACGTCCGCCACGCCGGAGCCGGAGATGGCGCCGAAGAACATGCAGGAGATGACCATCACCCAGGCCATCCCCCCGGTCACCCGCCCGACCATGGCGTCGGCGAAGCCGATGATCCTCGTGGTGATATCGGCCTCGGACATGACCAAGCCGGCAAGCAGGAAGAGGGGAATGGCGAGCAGCGGGAAGGAGTCGATCCCCAGCGTCATCTGCTGGGCGATGATTGCCAGCGAGAAACTCCCGTACAGCAGGATGTAGATGACCGAGGAAAGGCCGATCGCAATCGAGATCGGAATGCCGGCGGTCACGGCCAGAAAGAAGCTGCCGACCAGTGCAACCATGGGGCTCCTACGGGCGGAGGGTCCTCACGTCCTGAAGGATCTGCAGCAGGAGGTACAGCATCATCAGCACCCCGCCCACGGGCAGGGCCAGGTATACCGCGGCCATGGGGATCTGCAGCGCGGTGGAACGATGGTAGAGGGTCACCCGCGAGACCAGCCAGCCGCTATACGCCAGGATCCCGAGGAACCCCAAGATAATCACGTCCGTGACGACCCGCAGCCATCGCTGCGCCCCCGCTGGGAGCATGTTCACGGCGAGGGTGATGTTGATGTGTCCCCGGTGCTTCTGTGCCAGGGCCGCCGCCAGGAACGTGGTCCAGATGAGGAGGTAGCGCGGCAGTTCCTCGGACCAGAAGAGGGGTTGGCTCAAGACGTAGCGGAAGATCACCTGGATAAAAACCACGATGGAGATCAGGATGCCCAGGATGATCAGGATCCGCTCCACGACCCAGGTGAGCCATCGGATCAGGGCACTTTCCATAGCCGTCAACGCCCCTCCCCTGTCGGTGACACGACAGACAGATCTCGCACCCTGCGTCCGGGTGGGATCTCGGCCCCACCCGGACGCAGGAACTTGCTCGTAACGGGTGCTACTTCCGCGCCTTCTCGATGAGGTCGAACAGGTCCTTCCCGAAGACGCCCTCGTACTCCGTGTAGACCGGGGCGATGGCCTTCCGGAAGAGGTCGCTATTGGGGGTGTTCACCTGCATCCCCTTCGCCTTCAATTTCGCCAGGAAGTCCTCGCTCGACTCCTGAACCATCTTCCGCTGTTTGTCCCGCCATGTGTAGGCGGCCTTCTGGATGACCTGCTGGTCCGCGGCCGAGATCTTGTCCCACACGCCCTTGGCCATCACCAAGGTGGCCGAGGACCAGACGTGGTTCGTCAGGGAGAGGTACTTCTGGACCTCGTAGAAGTGGCTGGAATAGATGATGGCCTCCGGGTTCTCCTGGCCGTCCACCGTGCCCTGCTGGAGGGCGGAGTACAGCTCGGAGAAGGCCATGGGCACGGGCAGCGCCCCCAGCGCCTTGAAGGTGTCGAGGCGGATCTTGTCCGGGGTCACGCGGAGCTTCAGGCCCTTGAGGTCGTCGGGCGTGTTGATGGGCTTCTTGTTGTTGGTCAAGTTGCGGAAGCCGTTCTCCCACCACGCCAGCCCCTTGATCCCCTTTTTCTCGAGCAGGGCGAAGAGGCGGTTGCCCAGCTCCCCGTCGAAGGCCCGGTATGCGTGCTGGTGGTCCGCCCAGGCATACGGGAGGCCCTCCACCCCCAGCTTGGGCTCGATGTTCTGGAAAGAAGCCCCGCCGATCAGCCCCATCTCGATGGTCCCGAGCTGGAGACCCTCGATCATGGCCGTCTCGCTGCCGAGTTGGGAGTTGGGGAAGACCTTGATCTCCACCCGGCCCTGCGTCCCCGCCTTCACCTCCTCGGCGAACCCGGTGGCGGCGACGTGCCAGCTATGCTCAGGGGGGAGCACGTGGCCAAGCTTCAGCGTCACGGCCTGGGCCGGGGCGACGGCGAGGCCGAGGGCCGTGACGGCCATACCCAGCAGCAGCCCAACGAGTGCGACACGCCGATGTCTCATCATCCGTCCTCCTCTTCGGTTACGAGGCCAGGCCTCCTGGCGGCACCTCAGGCTGCCAGGTGGCGGTGATTACAGGATCCTGGCGATCCGGTCGACGGCTTCTTCGAGACGCGACTCGTCCATGGTCAGGGCTGCACGGAAGAATCCCTCCCCGTAGCGCCCGAAGCCCTCGCCGGGGGTTACCACGACACCAGCATCCTCCAGCAGTCGCCGGGCGAATTCGCGGGACGGCACTCCTCCCGGAACCCTCCCCCAGACGTAGAAGGTGGCCTTCGGCTTGGGGATGGAAAAGCCGATTCGGTTCAGGCCGTCCACGAAGACGTCTCGTCGCCGTTGGAACCGATCCCGTAGCGCGGCGAGATATGTCTGGTCTCCCGTGAGGGCGGCGACCCCGGCCCACTGCACGGCCTGGAAGATTCCGGTGTCGTAATTGGATTTGACCGAGCCGAGCGCCGCAATAATCTCCCGGTTGCCGACCGCAACGCCCAGCCGCCATCCGGTCATGTTGTACGTCTTGGAGAGGGAATGGAACTCGATGCCGATCTCCTTGGCGCCCCGGCCCTGGAGAAAGCTTGGCGCAGGCCTCCCGTCGAAATACAGCTCCGAATAGGCGGCGTCGTGGCAGAGCAGGATGCCGTGGCGGAAACCGAAATCTATCGCAGCCTCAAAGAACTCACGGGAGGCCGTGGCGGTCGTCGGATTGCTGGGAAAGTTGAGGTGCATCAGCCGGACCCGGCCGAGGTCCTCCTGCTCGATCGCCCGCAGGTCAGGCAGAAAACCGTTCTCTTCGTGGAGGGGATAGTAGCGTGGCCGGCCGTCGGCCAGGATCGTTCCGCCCTGATACGTCGGGTACCCGGGGTCTGGAATCAGCACCTCGTCGCCGCCATCCAGGTAGGCCAGGTGGATGTGCCCGATGCCCTCCTTCGAGCCGATCAGGGGGAGGACCTCCGTCTCCGGGTCCACGGACACTGCGAATCGGCCCAAGTACCATCGGGCGAAGGCGCGGCGCAACTCGGGAATCCCTCGATAAGAGGAGTAGTGGTGATTCCGCGCGTCGTCGAGCGCCGTTTTTGCGGCCTCGCACGACATGGGCGGGCGTTGGGAAATCCGGATCCCCGACACCCAGATCGATGACATCCATCCCCCTTGCCACCGCCTCGTCCTTGAGGCGCGCGACCTCGTCAAAGAGGTAGATCGGGAGGACGTCCAGTCTTTTGGCTCTGCGCAGCGGATGGCTCATGGCTGACGCGCTCACACCTCATGATTCCACCCGAGGCGACAGATGGGGCACCAGGGGGGTGCCGACCGACTTGCGTCACCTCAGGAATTCTCAGACCGCTTCACGACTTCGCCCGGAAGTGGGGTGATACACCCCCTTGCGGGAAGAATCGAGAGGGGCTTCGGGCGCTCACCTTATTGGAAAGCCGCTTCTCTTGTCAAGGCCTTCGGGCCATTTGACGGATGTGCCGAGTGATTGACCAGCAGCCCAGGATGCCTTTGATCTCCAGGACGCTAGGAGCGGTGGATTGCGAAGCGGGCTGGGAGACCTCGGATGCAGTTTGCGTCGGTGGTGGAATAGGCTAGAATGCGTGCGGCGGTATCGGTCGAATACCATGAGATTCACTGGCAGACTTCAGGGTGCAAGGGGCGGAGCGAAAGGAGGTGGGCCATCCCCATGAACGAGAGACCACCCGTGGGGATCGTGCGGCTCGACCATCTCGTCCTGACCGTCCGCGATATCGAGGCCAGCGTGGATTTCTACACGCGGGTTCTGGGGATGCGGCTCGAGACGTTCAGCAACGGTCGCAAGGCGCTGCATTTCGGGATTGCCAAGATCAACCTCCATCAGCGCGGAAAGGAGTTTGAGCCCAAGGCGCTTCATCCGACGCCGGGATCGGCCGATCTCTGCTTCGTGGTCCGGACGTCGCTCAAAGAGGTTGTCGAGCGGCTGCGGGCACACGGGGCGGAAATCCTTCTCGGGCCGGTCAAGCGGGCCGGCGCGCAGGGAGAGATTCAGTCTGTGTACGTGCGCGATCCCGATGGGAACCTGATTGAACTGTCGAGCTACGCCAACCCCTGAGAAGGCGTTCCACCAGAGACCGGGAGGAGGCGATGGCTGAAACGAGGCCTGGCGATCTCGGTACTGGAAGAGCCTTTCGTGGTTTGTCGTCTGCATCCGGACAGCCCGCTCCCCGACTGGGCGCTGAAGAGGACATTCTTCTCGATCACGCGGACGCGGGACGAGCTGTCTCTGATCCTTCCCGAGGCGCACATCCCTCCCGACGTCGTGCGAGAGGGCGGCTGGCGATGTCTCCGGTTAGAAGGGCCGTTCGACTTGGCCGCGGTCGGAATTCTGGCGTCGGTGCTGACGCCGCTCGGCCAGGCGCAGATCAGCGTCCTTGCCCTCTCCACCCATGGGACAGATTATGTCCTGGTGAAAGGGGGAGACTTGGCCCGGGCGGTTCGCGCGCTTGTCAAAGCGGGCCACCACGTGAGGCAATAGGCGGCAGTGCCTCGAGATCAAGGAGGTCGGGATGGGGGATGCTTCTTGCTTCCATCAGGCCGGCCAGGGCTTCGGCTCCGCGTCCCTGGCACGCTGACGAAAGCGCACCAGAAATGGATAGGGGCGCCCGCTCGGTCGCCCCTGCCTCGAAGGCTTCCCCCCCCTACCCGTATCGGCGTCCGTTTATTCCAGCAGCATCTGCCGAAGGTAGTTCAGGGCGCGGGGGATGCCGGTCGTCTCGGCCTCCTCCGCCTCGTACTCCAGGCTGACCCAGTCGTCATATCCCGCCGCGCGGAGAGCGGGAAGGATCTTGGCGTAATCTACCAGGTCGTCGGAGCCGTCCTCCCGCACCTTCCAGAACTTGGCGTGCACGTGCGCGGCGATCCCCAGGGTCTTCTGCACCGACGGCCAGCCGTCCACGTAGTTGCCGGTGTCCAGGAGGGGGACGAGGTAGGGTGAGTTGACCTCGTGGAGCACGCACAGGAATTCATGCGCTGTCGGGGTGAAGGCGCCGTGGTTGTGGTTCTCCAACCCCAGGCGGACCCCAGCGTGTCCCGCGTAGTCGGCCACCTCCCGCAGCGCCTCGATCATGGCCGGCCAGCGCGCCTGGCGGTCCCCCTCGGGATAGCCGGCGAATACCCGGACCATCGGTGCGCCCATCTGCTCCGCCACCTCCACCCACTGCTTGACCTTCACCATCTCGCTCTGGCGGAGCGTGGGGTCGGCCCGTCCGAAGTCGTTGTGCACGGCGACCGCGATGATGCTGAGGCCCAAGTCGCGGGCCACCCGGCTGAGCATGCGCAGGTAGGTGGGACGGGTCTGGGGGAAGTGAATGTCCTGCAGCTCCACTCCCTGGACCTTCAGGGCATTGGCGCAGCGATCCAGAAACCGGACCTGGTCGATGGTCCCTGCGTCAAAGGAGTGATTGAACGTCCCGCAGATGCAGCCGAGTTTCATGGCGCGAGTCCTTTCGGTGGGCGGATGCCCTTCAGGGCCTGGAGCACAGCCTCGTGGAGGCGCCGGTTGGCGCTGCACACCAAGCTGTACACGGCGTGGATGTTGGGCTGAAAGACCACGGGCGACCCATCCCAGCGGCTGACGATGCAGCCCGCCCGCTCTGCGATGTGCATGGCGGAAAAGACCTCGGTCAGGGCCTCGTTCCAGGCCAGGTAGACGTCGATGCGCCCGGCAGCGACGTCGGCGAATCCGCCCGGCCCGCCGTTGGGCAGGATGAATTTCGCCTGCTCGAAGAGCGGCCGAAGCGCGGTGACCGTCGGGTAGAGGAACGGCGGCTTCATCAGGTAGGCTTCCAAATAGGCCCCGGTGAGCCTTGTGGTGCGGGAGGGGCGCAGCCGCACGAAGCGGGCGCGGGGCCGGGACAGGCTGACTGCGCCGCGCCGATCGGCCAGGGTCATCTCTCCCGTGACGTGATCGATCACGCCCGCCGCTCGCGGCTCGCCATCTTCACCGTAGATCCCCAGGGCGGTGAACCAGTGGGCTCGGATTCCGCGGCGATACAGCATGCTCCCGTCGAAAGGATCCATGATGACGTACACCGGATCGATCGGCGACGTCTTCCCGGCGAGCGGGGCATTCCCCGCCTCTTCGGAGAGCAAGGTCCCGCGCAGCCCGTGACCTCGCAGGACGGCGATGGCGGCCCGCTCGGCCGCGGTATCGACGGCGATGACCTCGGGGTCCCAGGATCGGTACCCAGCCGCTCGTCCCGCGACCACGCGCCGCCCGGTCCCCGGGGCGAGGCGCTGCACGGCAGCCTTCGCTGCCTGCAAGGCCTCGATCACGATGCGCCGCCAGGGCGGGGGCCCGGTCCGGGCCGCGGCGCGGTTCTGAGTCCTCACGTCATCTCCCGGTTCACCACTCCGTCCCGTTCCGCTCCACGTTCTGCAGGACACGGACGATTTCGCCCACGCAATGCCGGACGGTCCGCTCGCCGAGGGCGCGCGAGGCCTTGGAGGTGTCCCCGCGGACGCCGGTCGGATACTCCCGCTCGGGATTGGTGGTCACCAAGAATCGGGAGAGGCGTGGGCGGGTGACCGCTGGCATCCGATCGATCCGGACGTCCTCTGGGGCCAGGGCCAGCATTTGGGAGGTCTCGATCGAGCCCGCGTGGCCGTCCGCCCCCACCAGGCCCGCTTCCTTCCGGATGGGGTCCAGGAAATCGTAGGGACCGATAACCAAGGCCGTCACGTCCGGTCTCGCGGTGAGGAGGCTCAGGGCCGCATCGCGCATGGCCTCGAGTTGCGCCGTCTCGGCATGGCCGGAGATGAGGGCGAAGCGCCGTCCGCCGTGGCGGGCGTACTCGGCCAGCACCTCCCGCAGGACCGCCATGAGCGTCTGCGGGGTGATGGAGATGGTCCCGGGGAAGTTCCGCATGCTGCGGCAGACGCCGTAGGGCAATGCCGGGGCCACCAGCGCGTTCACCTCCCGGGCGACCAGCTCGCAGATGCGCTCCGCATAGATGAGGTCCGTCCCCAGCGCGAGGTGCGGCCCGTGCTGCTCCACCGTCCCCAGGGGGAGGAGGATCCAGCGCCCCTCCCGCATGGCATCGGCAAACTCGTCCTTGGTCAGCTCGGCGACTCGGATCCGACAATCCTCTCGCATGTGCGTCCCTCCAAGAGCGTACGACTGTTCGACAGTCCGGCTGTTCGACGGTTCGGCTGTTCCCGAACTGCCGAACGGTCGAACAGCCGAACGTTCTCAGTCCCCCGTGATGGCCCAGCAACGGATGCGCGGCAGCCGGATGCGGATCCGTGCACCGGGCGCGTGCCGGTTCCGGGCATCGGCCTGCACGCGGATCTCCAGGCCCTGGCCGAAGGTCAGGCGGTAATCCATGGTGTCGCCGAGGTAGGTGACCTTCTCCACCTGGGCCTCGAAGACGTTCGCCCCCTCGGCATCCGCCGGGCGCAGCAGCTCCACCTCGTTGGGACGCACGAAGAGGAGCACCCGTTGCCCCGGCCCGACCTCGGGCAAGGCAGCCGTGGTCACCTGGAGGCCGCCCACACTCACGGTCATGCGGTCGCCGCTGACGCTCTGGGTGTGGCCCTCCAGGAAGTTGGAGAGGCCGATGAACTCGGCCACGAAGCGCGAGTGCGGCTGCTCGTAGATCTCCTCCGGCGTGCCGAGCTGCTCCAGTTTTCCCCGGTTCATGATGGCCACGCGGTCGGAGAGGGCCAGGGCCTCGCCCTGGTCGTGGGTGACGTACACGGCGGTGATTCCCAGCCGCGTCACCACCTCTTTGATCTCGAAGCGCATCTCCTCCCGCAGCTTGGCATCCAGATTGGAGAGGGGCTCGTCCAGGAGCAGCACCTTGGGCCGGTAGACCAGGGCGCGGGCCAACCCGACGCGCTGCTGCTGGCCCCCCGAGAGCTGGCGCGGGGAATGGCTCGCGTAGCCCTCCAGGCGGACCAGGCGCAGGGCCTCGGCCGCGCGCTCCCGGCGCTCGGCGTGCGGCACGTTCCGGATCATGAGCGGGAACTCGACGTTGTCCTGCACCGTCATGTGAGGGAAGAGGGCGAAGTTCTGGAAGACCATCCCCAATTCGCGCTGGTGCGTGGGCAGGTCGGTGACGTCCCGGCCGTCCAGGAAGATGCGCCCCTCGTCGGGACGGACGTACCCCGTGAGACAGCGGAGCGCAGTGGTCTTCCCGCATCCCGAGGGACCCAGGAGGGTCATCAGCTCGCCGCGGCGGACCGTGAGCGTGAAGTGGTCGTTGGCAACCAGGCTGCCGTAGCGCTTGGTGATGTCCCGGAACTCGATCATGGCATCGGCCATCGATCACACTCCCTTGAAGCCGCCGACCAGCCGCTCCGGCTTTGCCCGCCGCTGGATCATGGCCAGGATGACCAGGGACGGGACGACCATGATCACGGCCATGGCGCTGGTGATCTCCCAGTACCCATCGCCCACGGCCAGGTATGTCCGCACCGGGAGGGTCACGGTGTGGGGGCCGTAGGTCAGGAGCGTCAGGGTGAACTCGTTGTAGGAATGCGTGAAGGAAAAGATCATGGAGGCCAGGATGCCCGGCATGATCAGGGGCAGAACCACGTAGAAGAAGCGCTTGATGGTGTTGGCACCGCACACCCCGGCCGCCTCCAGCACCCGCTCGTCCAGCCCCTCGAAGGTGGCGGAGAGGACCAGGATGGCGAAGGGGGCGCAGACCGAGACGTGGGCCATGGCGACGCCCAGGTGGGTGTCGACGAGATCGAGGGTGTAGAAGATCTTGGCCACGCCGAGGGCGTAGGTGATGGGTGGGATCATGCGGGGGAGGAGGATGATGGCCATCACCACCTCCTTGCCCGGCATGTGCCGTCGGCCGAAGGCCCAGCCGGCGAAGATGCCGATGGCGGTGCTGACGGCGACAGCGATCACCCCGATGATCAGGGTGTTCTTCATGACCTCGCCGATGTTGCCCACCTCGACCGCCCAGCGGTACCAGTCCAGGGTGAGCTGCGGGGGAAGCCAGAGCCTCCCGAACCACCCCTTTCCCACGGAGCGGAGGGCGATCATGAGGAAGGGGGCCGTGATGAAGAGGGTGAGGCTGAGGAGCAGCGTGTAGCCCAGGACGAGCCGCCCGTTCCAGAGCCCGCGAACGTACACCTTGGCCACGCTCATCGCGCTCCTCCCATCTTCCGGACGTAGCGCATGTAGAGGGCCAGGAAGGCCACCTGCAGGACGCCCATCACCACCGCGATGGCGCTCGCCGCCGACCAGTGGCCCGGAATCGGCACGGAGATCTCCTTGTAGATCTCCACGGCCAGGGGTCGGTAGTTTCCCCCGGCGATCAGGGGGACGCTGAAGGCGCCGAAGGCGGCCATGAAGGTGAGGACGGAGCCGGCCAGGATGCCCGGGGTGATGAGGGGCAGAATGATGTGGCGAAGGACCTGCCAGCGGGTGGCACCCGAGACCGCCCCCGCCTCCTCGATCCCCGGGTCCAGGGACTCCAGGGCGGACATAGTGGTCACGCAGGTGTAGGGGAAGTAGAGCCACACGTAGAAAAAAATGAGGCCGTGGATGGTGTAGTTCACGGCGACGGGGCGGCTCGACGAACGGCACGAACTGCATGAGGAAGAGGTTGAACCAACCCCGCGTCCCGAAGAAGAGGAGGAGGCCCAGGGCCCCGATGAGGCCCGGGATGACGAGGGGGACGAGGACCATCAGGCGATAGAAGCGGTGGCCGCGGACCTTCTCCCGCAAGATGAGCGACAGGGGGACGCTCAAGAGGATCGAGAGGAGCGTGGCCCCCAAGGCCAGAATGAAGGTGAGGAGGATGACCCACTGGCCGTCCGGATCACGGAGGAAGCGGGTGTAATTCACCAGGGTCCATCCGGTGGTCTGCCCCTCGGGCCGGAAGCTCAGGATCATGGTGAGGAGCATGGGGTAGCAGAAGAGCCCGAAGAAGGCAGCGAAGGCCGGCGTGAGCAGCAGCAGGGTGATGAGGGTCGAGGCGTGTCTGCGCCAGATTGTGGTCATGCCGAAATCCTGTGGCACCGCGTGACAGGAGGGGGTGGGACGCGCCCCACCCCCTCCGTCATCAGCCCACCGACACTGCGGGGCAACCGCCGGCCGCCGCTTACGGGATCAGCTCCTTCGCGTGGGCCTTGATGTAGTCGATCATGTCCTTGCGGATCCGCTCCCGCGGGATCGCGGTCTTGGTCAGCACGTCCAGCTTGGGGATGATCTCCCACACGATGCCCGGGACCTGATCGGTGATGTCCGTCCCCGGATACTGCCACATGGTGGTGATCAAGCGGATCTGCTGGTCGTCGGAGAGGAGGTAGTTGATGACCTTGTAGGCCACCTCCTTGTACTCGGGCGGAATGTTGCTGGGAACGGCCAGGTAGGCCACGCCGATCTCATCCGCGCCCTCCTCGGGATAGACGGCCTTGATCGTCGGCGGCATGGTCCCCTGGCGGGCCGACCAGAGGGAGTAATCCTGCGCGTACAGCGCCAGCCACGTGTCGCCCGCGTTGAAGTCCTCGAACATGTTGGGCGGCTCGGCGGGCAGGGGAAGCTTGGCGTATGTGGTGAAGTCCTTGAGCTTGTTCCAGGCGTCGATGAAGACCGGGTCCTTCTCCAGTTGGCCGATGGGCAGGGTCATCTTGTCCTTCAGGTAGGCGTTGAGGAAGACCAACCGCTGCCGCCAGGCGGAGCTGGACTTGGCGTCGGGCCGGATCAACCCGATATGGCCCTTGAACTCGTTCCGCCGGTCGTAGAACTCGTGCCAGGATTTGGGCGCGTTCTTCACGTACTGGCTGTTGTAGATGAGGGCATAGGAGGTCCGCCAGTAGAGGACCCCCTTGCTCTGCAGATCCACGCCCTCGTCGGACTTCAGGTAGCGCGGATCGATCTTCGCCGAGTTGGGGACATTGCCGGTGCTGAGGGTCTCTAGGGGCACGCCCGAGGTGACCCAGGTCGCGATGGACTTGGGGAAGAGGATGTGGATGTCCCCCTGGCCCGGCTTCCAGGCCTTGGACTTCTGGATCTGCTCGGCGTCACTGGTGACGAGGTACTTGAGGTTGATGCCCAGGGCCTGCTTGACCGCCGGGATCACATACTTCTGCCAATACGCCTGGAAGTTCGCCCCCGACTGACTGTCGGCGAAGACCAGCTCGGTCGGGGCTGCGGCCCAGGCCGGCGAGCATACGGTCGCCAAGGCCCACAGGGCAGTGAAGGTGACGAGCAACGCGACTAAGATCGAGCTTCGGGCTTTCATCGCCACTCTCCCTCCTGACTGAGAAAGCACGTCACGAACCGCGCGAAGGGGGCCGTCCGTTCCAGGGACCACCTCCTTTCCGAGCAACCGTGAACATTCATTATCGAAAAGCCTCTCACAACTCGTCCCGCGGGTCAATAGACGGAGAGCCGAGAGCCTAGAGCCGAGACCTGACAACCCGAACATACGGAGCCGAGCGCCTTGAGCCGTGAGTCGAGAAGGGAACCAGCGAAGCGTCGGGTCTCGACTCCAGGCTGTCGACTCTAAGCTCTGACCGGAGTGCGCCGCCCGGTCCGCGCCGCCTGGAGCAGCGCGTCGCACTGGACCGCGTTCACATAGCCGTCGTGGAAATCCGCCGCCAGGGGCGTGACCGATCCATCGCCGGCGATTGCCTGAATCAGGTGGTGGAGCTGGTGGACGAAGGTGTGCTCCCACCCCAGAATGTGCCCAGGGGGCCACCACCTCCCGCCGTAGGGATGGTCGGCGTCGGTTACCAGGACCGTCTTGAAGCCCCGATCGCGGCGGGCCTTGGACTCTGTCCGGAAGACCTCCAGCTCGTTCAGGCGCTCCAGGTTGAAGCCGAGGCTCCCTTTGGTGCCGTTCACCTCGAAGGTGAGGTAGTTCTTCCGTCCCGGGCAAAAGGTGGAGACCTCCAGCGTCCCTACGGCGCCGCTCCGGAACTCCAGGACGCCCTCGTAGAGGTCCTCGACGTCCACGACTTTGGTCTGCCTCGATCCCGCCTTCACGGGACGGCGGGGCACGACGATCCGGGCGAGGCCGGCCACGCTCTTCAGCTCCCCGATGAGGAAGCGGCCGAGGTCCAGGACATGGGAAGCGACGTCCCCCACGGCGCCGGAGCCCGCCCGGCGCATCTCCTGGCGCCAGGTGTGGGGGGTGGCCGGGTCGCTCAGGGTGTCGTCCGTGTAGCGCGTCCGGAAGTGGATGATCTCCCCCAGCTCTCCGGCCTGGATCATCTCTCGGGCCAGGCGGATCGCCGGGACGAAGCGGTAATTGAAGCTCACGAGATGTACGATCCGACGCCGGCGCACCCCGTCCCACATCCGCCGGGCCTCTGCGGCGTCCCGGGCCAGGGGTTTTTCGCAGAGCAGGTGCTTGCCCAACTCCGCCGCGGCGAGGCAGGCTGCGGCGTGGGCGTCGTTGGGGGCGCAGTTGATGAAGAGCTGGATCGTCGGATCCTCGACGAGGCGGTGCCAATCGGTGGTCCCGTAGGCGAAGCCGTAGCGCGCCGCCGCTTCCTCCACCCCGGCAGGCGATCGCCCCGCGAGCCCCACGAGGTTGAAGCGCGCTCGGGCGGGCCAGAAGATATAGGGCGCCTTCTTCAGGGCGTTGAGATGGGCCTTCGCCACACCGGCGTACCCGAGAATCCCGACGCCGAGGGTCAGGGGAGTTGTGGTGGGCATCCGGACCTCCGGGACCGCCGGCTTGGCCGGCCGTTCAGCAGGCCGACCAGACGGCGGTGGATAGGGCCATTGCTGGCCAGGATGGTAGGGCTGTGGATGTTGAAAGAGCCACCTGCGCCGTCGGTGACGCGGCCCCCGGCTTCGGTGATCAAGAGGGCGCCCGCCGCCACGTCCCAGGGGCGGGCGCTCTGCTCCCAGTAGGCATCCAGCCTTCCGGCCGCGACCGAGGCCAGGGAGAATCCTGCCCCGAAGATGCGGACGCTCCGGACCGCGAGGGCCAAGCGCGCGATCCGCCCGCGGAGCTTCCGGTCTCCCCACACCGAGTCGTCGTGCCACAAGGAGACCACGCAGTCGGCGAGGGTGGAGTGCGAGGAGACGTGGACCCGCCGGCCGTTCAGCCATGCCCCGCGTCCCCGCTCGGCCGCGAACAGCTCGCCGAGGCGCGGGAGGAAGAGGACCCCGGCCTCGATGCGCCCCGCGCGCTCCAGGGCGATGGACACGGCGAAGAAGGGGAGGCCCGCGATGAACGCGATCGTGCCGTCCAGCGGATCCACGATCCAGCGCCCGTCCGGTCCCTCCACCGCGCCGCCTTCTTCGCCCAGAAAGCCGATCTGCGGGAAGCGCCGCGCCAGCAGGGTGCGGATACAACGTTCCGCCGCGACGTCGGCCTCCGTCACGGGGTCCTTGGCCCCCTTGAAGCGCACGCCCCGCACGCGGTCGAGGTGGCGCAACAGGATCCGCCCGGCAGCCTCGGCCGCCTCGACCGCCGCCAGGGTCTCGGGATGGAATCTCATGCCGTCTCCGCTGGCAGCAGGTGGAGCCGCGACGCATCCACGCTCAGCCACGTCTCCCGCCCGGCCTCTTCCACCGAGCTTGAGAGGGCCTCGTCCACGACGAGCTCCAATTCGCCCACCTGGACGCGGTGGCGCCGCGTCCCACCCAGGAAGCTTGTGGTCCGGATACGAGCGGGGAGCCCTTCCCCTCCCGGCGAGGAGCCCAGCCGCAGGGCCTCGGGACGCAACAGGAGTGTGACCTGCTGGCCTGCCCACACACCCGTGCGTGGCGGTGCGATCAGGGTTCCCAGGGGGGATTCTACCACGAGACCCTGGGCCGTCGTCTCCCGGACGGTACCCGGCAGAAAATTGGCGATCCCGACGAAATCCGCCACGAATCGATCGGCGGGACGGGCGTACACCTCGACCGGGGTCCCAACCTGGCGGATGCGGCCGGCATCCATGACGGCCACGCGGTCGGAGATGGACAGGGCCTCCTCCTGGTCGTGGGTCACGAAGATGGTGGTCTTGCCGAGGGATTGCTGGATCTCCTTCAGCTCCGTCCGGACCCGCGTTCGGAGCTTGGCGTCCAGGTTGCTCAGGGGCTCGTCCAGGAGCAGCACGTCCGGCTCGACGACCAAGGCCCGGGCGAGGGCGACGCGCTGCTGCTGCCCCCCGGACAGGCGGAGCGGGGAGGCCGCCTCGTGCCCCTCTAGGCCGAGGAAGCGCAGGATATCCCGGACCCGCCGGGTGATCTCCGGCGCGCGGGTCCGGCGCCGCCGCAAGCCGTAGGCCACGTTCTCGAATACGGAAAGATGCGGGAAAAGGGCGTAGTCCTGGAAGACGATGGCCGTGCTCCGCCGCTGGGGCGGGAGGTGATCCACCCGTTCCCCCTTGATCCGCACCTCGCCTGTGTCCGGGGGGAAGAAGCCGGCGATGAGCCGCAGCAGCGTCGTCTTCCCGCACCCGCTGGGTCCGAGCAGCGTCGTGATCCGGCCTTCGGGGACGTCCAGAAAGACGTCGGCGACGGCTGTCACCGGTCCGAAGCGCTTGCTCAGGTGAACCAGCTCGACGTAGGCCTTATCCACCGAGAACCCCTGGGATGACGCGGGCACCGCGCGAGAGGCGCCAGGTGGCAGCCACCACCAGCAGCGTGACGGCCAGGAGGGCGGTGGTCACGGCCGACGCCGCCTCCAGCCGGTTGTCACCGATGAGGCCCAGGATGGAGAACGTCGCCACCTGGTTCCCCCCCGACACCAGGAAGACGGCGATGCTCAGGTTGGTGACGCTGTTGACGAAGGTCGTGGTCCAGGCTGCAACGCAGGCCGGGAGGATGAGCCGGAGGTGCACGTCCCACAAGATGCGGAAGCGAAAGGCCCCCAGGTCGGCCGCGGCGTCGGCCAGATTCCGGTGGATCTGCGCCAGGCCGGCCCGAGCGATCTGGTAGCTGAAGGGCAGGTTGTGGAAGGTGAAGGCCAGGATCATGACCAGGGCCGTTCCGGCCAGGGGAACCCCGGGCCGGTTGAAGGCCAGCAGATACCCGATGCCGAAGAAGACCCCGGGCACGGCAGCCGGCAGGACGCAGAGGGCATCCAGGGCCCGCCCGCCGGGGAAGGCCTTCTGGTCCACCAGGTAGGCCGCCAGCGTGGCCAGGACCGTGGCCAGGAGGCCCGCCGACCCGGCGAAGACCAGGCTGTTCCGGATGTGGCCGAGCTTGGTCAGGGCCACGCGCCACTGGGCCAGGGTGGGTGTCCAGTCCACGCCCCAGGTCCGGGTGAAGGCCCCGGCGACGACGCCGAAGTAGAGGGTCAGGATCAAGCTGGCGACGAGCCCGCAGAAGGCCAGGAGGCCCCACTTCAACAGGCCGGGCAAGGGCGGGCGGTCCAGGGAACTTCCGCGACCCCCGATCACGGCGTACGTTCGTTTGCTGACCCAGTAGCGCTCGGCGAGGAACAGGAGTACCGCCGGGGGCAGGAGCGTCGCGGCCAGGAGGGTGGCCCCGCGCAGATCCCCCCAGCCGTCAATCCGGTACCACGCCTCGGTGGCGAGCAAGGGAAAGTCGCCGCCGATGATCAACGGGTTGGCGAAATCGGCGAGAACGTAGATCGCCACGAGGAGCGCGGCCCCGGCCACGGCGGGTCGGACCAGGGGGAGTGTGATCGTCCGGAAGACCGCCGGCCAGCCGCCGCCCAAGTCGCGGGCGGCCGCCTCCAGGGTGGGCGGGGTGGCCGCCAGAGCCCGCTCGATGGCCAGGGCGGCGTAAGGAAAGTTGCTCAGGGTCTGGACCAGCCAAAGGCTTCCCCAACCCAGGATGCTTGCCTCCATGCCGAGCAGTCCGTGGGTGATAACGCCGAATCGTCCGAACATCAGCAGGTAGGAGAAGCCGACGGTGAAGGGCGGCGAGAAGAGTGGGAGGATCGCCACCAGACGGAAGAACTCCCGGCCCGGAAAGGCCGGGCGGGCGAGAGCCATGGCGTAGAGGAAGCCGAGCAGGGTGGAGGTGCACGTTGAGAGGAGGACCATGCGGACGGTGTTGCTCGTCGCCCGCATCCATCGGCTGTTTTCAGGGAGGTGGAGGTAATCCCCCAGCGGTGGAAAGGTGATGACCTGGACGATGGGCAAGAGCACGAAGAGCGAGAGCAGGCCCGCGAGGAGGAGGCCCACCATCAGGGTGACAGGCTCGCGAAGCCGGACGCGGGCCCGCCACCCTGAAATCCCACCAGGGGAAAGGATGGTCACACGTTCCGATGGCATGCGTATCTTGGTATGCGGGGACGCGTCATCGCTTCGAGCCGATCTCCGCCTCCCACTGCTTCGTCAGGCGGTCCCGATTCTCAATGGCGAACTTGCGGTCGTACTTGCCCAGTCGGATCTCCGACAGTGGCGGGACGTTCTTGGGCGGATCCACGTCGCTGCGGACCGGATAGGTGAAGCCGAGCTCCGTTTTCAACGCCTGGGCCTTCTTCCCCAACGCGAAGTCCACCCACTTCTTCGCCCCCTCGGGATTCGGGCCGCCCTTGATGATGGAGAGCCCGCCGATCTCGGCACCCGTGTCGGGTGGGAAGATGATCTCGATGGGCTGCTTCCCCAGCATGGCCTCGATGGAGTCGTCAGCCCAAGTGATCCCTGCCAAGGCCTCGCCGCGGGTCACCAGGGTGATGGTCCCCGGGCAGGTGGGGGTGTACTGGAGGATCTGGCCATCCAGTTTCTTCAGCCAGTCGAACCCCCGGGCCTCTCCCCCTTGCCGGAAGATCTGGAGCGCCGTGAAGATGTAGGCGCCCCCGCAGGTGGCGGGGTTGCCCGCAATCACCTTCTTGCTATAGACGGGGTTGAGGAGATCATCCCACGTCTTGGGCTTGGTGATTCCCTGCGAGGCGATCTCTCGCTGGAACCGCTGGGGGTTCAGGATGATTACCAGGCTGTTGATGAAGAAGCCGTGCCAGTAGTTTTGCGGGCTGACGTAGGCCGGGTCTATCTTGGCCTGCTCCACCACCGGCGAGCGGTAGGGCAGGACCAGGCCGTCCGCGGCCAGCGGCTCGTGGAACTCCACCGAGCCACCCATGAACACGTCGGCCCTGGGGGCCGCCTTCTCCGCCCGGATGCGCGTCGCCAGGGTGCCGGCGGCGGCCACGCGGATGACTTCCGTCGCGATCTTGGTCTCCTCCGTGAACATGCGGGTCATCTCGTTGGTGGTCTTCTCGTCCTGGGCCGCATAGATCACGATCTTCTGCTGGGCCCCCGCCAGGCCCACCAGCCCCATCATGATCCCCAAGACAACCGCGGACACGAGCACCCAGCGCTGTCTCATGGTGTCCCTCCCACTGTGAGCCGGTTCGTGAACAGCCTGCCGGCCGGGTGAACCGGAACCGCGGCTGGCGTTGCTCCTAGTTCAACGGCCGCTTGATGGCCTTGAAGATCCGGTGGAGCAGGGCCACGTCGCCCTTGGCCTCCTCCACAGTGGTGGAGGGCGGCTTCCCCTGTTGCACGCATTCGGCAAAGTGGATCATCTCCTCCTTGAACGCTTCCTTCATGGAGGCGATGACCCGCTTCTCGAAAGGCTTGCCGTCCTCCATGCCCTCCACGATGACGGGGGTAGGCATGTTCCGGAAGAATGGAGAGGGGAAGATCAGGCGCACCCGACCGGCTTTGCCGTAGTAAGCCACGGTTTCCTCGTAGCAGGCGAGGTCGGGCAGGTACTGGAGGCTCATGATGGCCCGCACGCCGGAGGCATAGCGGAGGCAGGTCAGCATGGCTTCACCGCCGTGCCAGACATCGGTGAAGAGCACCTCCGCGGGATCGCCCGAAAGTCCTCGCAGGACATTGATATCGTGCACCAGGGTTGACAGGAGATTCTCGGCGAAGACCCGGCGCTCCAGCGGGGTGAAGTCGCCGATCACTTCTCGGATCAGCGCGTCCTGTTCTGCGCGAAGTTTGGCGCGGACGTCAGTCGGAACATCCATGAACCGGCGGATGTCGTGGTGACCGATCTGGTTCTGCTCGGACGGGTGCAGGACCGTGACGTGAATGGCCTGCAGATTCTTCAGGTTCTGGATGAGCGGCTGGGCGTAGCGGAAGCCAGGATCGTAGCGCTTCATGTACGCGACCATGCAGACGGTGCCGGCCCGTTTGTGGGCGGCCAGGATCTCATCCGCCTCCCGCAGGCTGAAGCACATCGGCTTCTCCGTGAAGACGTGCTTCCCCGCTTTGAGGGCGTCCACGATGACCGCCCCGTGGGAGTCGGCGCTCAAGACGACGACGGCATCCACCGGTTCCTTCAAGAGATCGCGGTGGTCGGTGTGGCGCTTGCTCACGCCGTAGTAGTCGCCCACGTACTTCAGCGTCCCGGGGGAGACGTCGCACAGGGCGACAAGGTCGTACAGCTCATGCAGCTCTTTCAGGTGGGGCAGGTGCATCATCTGCCCGATGAGTCCACATCCGACGACACCGATTCGGATCCGGGCCATGGGTCTCTCCTTGTGTAATGGTCCAATGGTCGCGTGCGTATCGTGTGGTGAGTCGCGATGAATCACGGGGGGTCACCAGTCGCGACTCAAGGCGACGTCCCCGTCCAATGCCGCCGCAGGAGCCCGAACGACTCGCGGAGATATGCATCCAGGATCTGCGGGGACTCCGCGTCCTTGATGGAGCAGAACGGGTCCGGCCCGGGCGGCATCACCTCCAGGACGACCGACCCGGAATAGCCGATCTCCCGGAGCGCACGGGTTGCGGCCCCGAGATCCAGGTGGCCCCGACCCAGTCCCTGCCGGTTCGTGTCCGCAGCATGCACGTGCCACAGGCGCTCCCCGGCGGCCGCGATGGATTTCGCGAGGTCGGGCTCCTCGATGCCGGCGTGGAAGAGATCGAGGGTCAGGCCAACCCAGGGCGATCCCACGGCCGCGAGATAGGCCAAGGCGTCCTCGACAGTCGTCACGAGGTACGCCTCGTACCGGTTCAGCGGCTCGACGCATATGCGCACGCCGAGGCGCTCGGCTTCGCGCGCGGCCCGCCGCATCCCCTCGACCGACCAGGCCCACTCCTCGGTGCGGGTCGCGATGGGGGAAAGCCGCGTCTCCCCCGAGGGCAGCATCTGCACCAGGGGGGCGCCGATCTCCGCCGCGAACCGGAGGCACCCGACCGCGTACCCCACGGCCTCGTCGCGGACGGTCGAATCGGGGTGAGCCAGGTCGCGCCGGGTCTCCGGCACCGTGCACGATGCGGTGAGTGCGAGCGGCGCGAGGCCGTGCCACGAGAGCAGGCGCCGGACCTCCGCCGGTGAGTAGGCCTCGGGCTCGCCCGGGATCTCGACCCCATCGTATTCCGCGGCGGCAATGCGAGCAAGCGTCTCGTCCAGCGGTGCCTTCCCGTAGAGCCAGGCGCAGACACCGAAGTGCGGCATCGTCATCGGGTTTTCACCACGGAGATCACGGAGAAAACCGTATCTTCCTCAAGCCAACCGAGGTCCGTATTTGGACGCCGTGAATGCCAGGTCATCTGCTTCGTGCCCTCCGTGCCTCCGTGGTGCAACCAAAACGATCACGCCTCAGTTGGCTGCAGCCTCCACCCCGATGATGCGGCGGCGACCCAGCCAGTGGGCGGGCAGAATGCACACCGCCAGGACCAGGATGAGCAGCGTTGAAAGGGCGGCCCCCCGGCCGATGGTGCCGTACTCGGCCCACGAGAGGATGAGGACCGTGACGAGGTCGTGGCCCGGCGTCACCAGGAAGATGACCTGGCTCACGGCCGTCATGGCGCGGACGAAGCTGTAGATCAGCCCGGTGAGGATGGCGGACCGAATGAGGGGCACGACGACCCGCCGGAGCGTGGTGGCCGTGCCCGCCTTGAGCGTGGCCGAGGCCTCCTCCAGACTGGGGTCGAGTTGGGTCAGGGCGGCCACGCCGCTCCGGATGCCCACGGGCATGCCCCGGAAGATGAAGGCCAGGACGATGATCGCCGCCGTCCCGGTGAGCTGGAGGGCCCCGGCGTTGAAGGCCAGGATGTACCCGATCCCCATGACGGTGCCGGGGATCGCGTACGACAGCATGGCCGAGAACTCCAGCACCGTCCGCCCGAAGAACCGGTGACGCAGGGTGAGATAGGCGATGAGGAATCCCAGCCCGGCCGAGGGGAAGGCGGCCAGGGCCGACAGGCGCATGGTGTCCAGCAGCACCGGGACGCCGTGACTCATGAGGTCCCGGTAGTTCTGCAAGGTGAAGGTGTTGTCGATGCCCCACAGCTTCACGAAGCTTCCGAAGAAGATGGAGCCGTACAGGAGCGCGGCCACGCTCGCGAAGAGCAAGAACACGCCCGTGAGCGCGAGATCCGCAGCCAACGGCAGGGGCGTGGGGCGCCCCCCGGACGGTTTCCCCGTCACGGTGACGTACGAGCGACGACCCAGCCAGTATCGCTGGAGGAAGAAGATGGTCAACGTGATCACGAGGAGGATGAGGCCGTAGGTCGCCGCCTCGCGCTGATCGAAGCGGCCCTCGATGGCGTAGAAGATCTCGGTCGGCAAGAACGGCGTCCCGCCTCCCAGGAGCAGCGGATTCCCAAAGTCGGCCAGACTCTCGATCATGACCAGCAGGACGGCGTTGGCCACTCCCGGCCGCATGAGGGGCCAGATGATCGTCCGGAAGAGGGTCCACCGGTCCGCGCGAAGGGTCCGGGCCGCTTCCTCCAAGGAGATGTCCAGCGAGCGGATCACCCCTATCAGGACGAGGTAGGCGATCGGCGTGAAGGCCAGGACCTGCGCCACCCCCACGCCCAGGGGGCCGAAGAAGGCGTTGGTGGAAAGCCCCAGAAGGGTGTGGGTGATGAAACCGCGGCGCCCGAACATGTAGATCATGGCCAGGCCCAGGACAAAGGCGGGTGTGATGATGGGAAGGATGGAGAGCGGTCCCAGGAGGCGGCGCGTCCACAGCCGGCTCCGCGACTCCAGCAGTGCAAAGACGAAACCGAGGGCCGTCGAGATGAGGCCCACGACTGCGGCCATGAACAGGCTGTTGCGAAGCGCCCCCAAGCCGAAGAAGAGCATGGTGAGAAGACCCGTGCCGACCCCTGCCCCGAGGCCCCAGGACAAGCCGGCGACGGCGCGACCCGTTGCCCACCAGCGGAGGGCAAGGGTCGTCAGACCGATCGCCACGCCGGTGCCGGTCCCCCAGCGGATGGGATCCAGTGGAAGCTCCGGGTGGCGCAGGAGCAGGAAGATCGGCGATCGCAGATACCGCAGGAGCCCTGCGGCGGTGAGGTGGCCTTGGACCATTACGCTGGCCTGCAGCATAATGAACAAAGGGAAAAGGATGAACAGGGCCACCAGGGCGGCCGACCACAGGATGCTCGCACCAACGAAGGCGCTGCCCCGCAGAAACCCGGCCTGGGCCAAGCCGATTCCAGCCAGCGTCAGCAAACCGAACAGGCTGACCATGGCCCCCAGGCCGAAGGCGCGGCTGGTCGTGCACAGTTGGTACAGCCCGGCGGCCATGCCGAGAACCGAAAGAACAAGGACCAGCCTCCCAACCCCGGGACTGTCCCGCCTGCCCACCGCCAGCAGGACGACCACGCCGGCGGCGAGGCCCACGAGGCCCACGGTCCAGTGGGTTGTCACCTGGCCCAGGCCTGAGTTGGCCCACGAGACGGCGAGGAACACCTTCCCGACGCGCACCCAGGGCAGGACGGCAAAGGCCCCGAGGGTGAGCAGACTCCAGACGATCGTCTCGCGGCGATAAGCGGTCATAGGGGTGAAGACGTCAATTGGTCGGTTCGTCACTTGGTCAATGGGTGGATCGGCGGCGAGCGAGAGCTGTTGGCTTCGCCACACCGCCAACCCACCACGCGACTTCTCGACCGATCGACCACGCGACTTTACTTGGGCAGTGGGAATACTTGCTCGGTCCACTTCTTGATCAGGCCGTCCCGGACCTCCGGCGTGCCGTACTTGCCGAAGTCGTAGTTGATGGCGTTCACGTCCTCGAAACGCGGCACGTCGGGATCAACCGGCGTCCGGCTGTTGGACTGGATGTCCACCTCGCCGTTCTGGGGGCCGAGTTTCTGGTTCTCGGGCTCCAGGGCCCAGTCAATGAGCTTCATGCCGTTCGCCCGGTTGGGGGCACCCTTCACCAGGCCGATGCCGCCGATCTCGTACCCGGTCCCGTCCTTGGGACCGATGAAGGAGATGGGGAAACCCTTCCGCGCCCGCTCCACCACGTCGTTGGCAAAGGAGACGCCGATGGCGGCCTCCCCCCGGCCGGCCAGGAGGCTGGGATCGCCGCCGCTCCGGGTGTATTGCGCCACGTTCCGGTGGATCGCCTTGAGCAACTCAAAGCCAGGAGCCTCGCCGTACACCTGGATGATGGTGGTCATCATCACGTAGCCGGTGCCCGAGGTGTTGGGGTTGGGCATGGCGATGAGCCCCTTGTACTTCGGATCGCCCAGCTCCTTCCAGGTCTGCGGGACCGGCAGATTCTTCTCCTTCAGGATCTTCTCGTTGATGCCGAATCCGTGAATCCCGGTGTAGAGCGGGATGTAGTGCCCGTCCACGGCCTTGGTGAGCTGCGGTCGCAGTTCCGGCCAGGCCTTGGGGTGGTAGAACTCCAGGAGGCCCTCCGCCTGGGCGACCCAGTAGCCGTCACCGCTGCCGCCGAACCAGACATCGAACGTCGGGTTCGCCTTCTCTGCGCGGAGGCGGGCCAGTCCAGCCCCCGAGCTCAGTCGGACGAAATCCACCTGGATGCCGGTCTTGCCGAACTCCCGCCTTCACCGCCTCGCACCAGGCGGGATCGGGGCTGCAGAGGACTACCACCTGTTCGGCCGCCAGGGCGGGAAGGGCAGCGAGGATCAGGAGGCCGATCGCCAGCAGAGCCAACGAGCCACGCATCCTCATGATGACACCTCCTTCTTTGGCCCGGCGCCGGGCAGCGCCTCACGCCAGCGCCTGGTCCAGGTTGGCAAAGACCCGCTGGAAGGCCGTGACGTACGCCTCCATGAGCGGGAGTGACTGCGGGAAGAGGGGGTAGGAATGCGACCCCACGACCATCGAGTCCTCCAGGAGCTTGAGCGTCTCCGGGTACTCGGCCAGGTCGTACTTCACCTCCTGGCCCAGCGGGCACTTCCAGGGGCAGCCGAGGCCGTAGCCGGTTCGCTCCTGGAAGAGGGTCTGGCCCGGGACGGGAACGGTCTGCCACAGGCTCACCTCGACCCCCTCGGCCTTGAGGGCGGCCAGGATCTTCAGCCGGAAGGCCTTGGGCGGGAGATCGGAGCCCGCGGCCTTCGGGTTGAGTCGGAGGCGGTACTGGTAGAAGCTGCTGGTGCAGTCCGGCGGGATGTACGGCGGGATGATCCCCGGGAGCTTCCCCAGGTGCTCGGTCAGGTAGGCGGCGTTCCGCCGGGTGTTGGCCAGGAAGTTGTCGAGGCGGCGGAGCTGGCTCCGGCAGAGGGCGGCGGTCATCTCCGTCGTCCGGTACATCCAGCCCATCATGAAGGAGTTGTACTCCCGCGCCCCATCCAGCGGGCGGGCGGGGTCGAAGGCTTTCTTGTCGCTCTCCTGGATGTCCTCGCCGAACATCCGGAAGCGGTTGGCCTGCTGCTTGAGGTCCTCCCGGTCGGTGACGATCATCCCGCCCTCGCCGGCGGGGAGGTTCTTGCTCGCCTGGAAGGAGAAGATGCCGATGTCGCCGATTCCCCCCACCTTCCGGCCCTTGTAGGTGGAGCCGTGGGCCTGGGCGGCGTCCTCGATCACCAAGAGGCCGTGCTGCTTGGCGACGGCCAGAATGGGGTCCATGTCGGCGGGGACAGCCGTGGATGTGGACCGGGATGATGGCCTTCGTGCGGGGCGTGATGCGCTCCGCGATCCTGGCAGGATCGATGTTGTACGTCTTCGGGTCAATGTCCACGAAGACTGGCACTGCATTGTTCTGGAGCACGGCCAGGGCCGTGGCCAGGAAGGTGAAGGCCGTGGTGATCACCTGGTCCCCCGTCCCGATCCCCCCCGCGGCGACGGCGGTGTGCAGCGCCGCCGTCCCGCTGTTGGTGGTGAGGGCATAGCGGACCCCGCAGTAGCGCGCCCATTCCTCCTCCAGCGCCTTCACCTGGGGGGCGTACGGGCCGTTCAGGATCCCGCTGTCCAGGACGGCCAGGACCGCGTGCTTGTCCTCTTCGGTGATGATCGGCCAGCGGCGATGCAGGTCTCTGGGGACCACGGGGGTCCCGCCGCGGATCGCCAGGGTCTCGCTCATGGCTCGCTCCTTCCGCTGCGATGGGGATGAGAGGGCGGGTGCATGCCGGTCCCGCACGAGGCGCGGACGACCAGCGTGTGGGCCACGACCGTGGTGGTGAAGACGTGCTGCTCCCCCTGCTCCATCTGGGCGATCGCCCGCCGGACCGCGACCTTGCCCATCTCCTCCTTGGGGACGGCCACCGTGGTGAGGGGCGGCGTGGTGTGGGCCGCATACTCGATGTCGTCGTAGCCCACCAGGGCGATGTCCTCCGGCACGGCCAGGCCGTACTCATGGATCGCCCGCAGGGCGCCGATGGCCATGTCGTCATTGGTGAAGATGGCGGTGGGGCGGGGCGATCGCTGCATCAGGGTCTCCGCCATATGGTAGCCGCCCTGGGGTCGGAGTGGCGCCGCGAGGACGAGGTCGTCCCGGAAGGGAATGCCGGCCTCGTGGAGCGCCCGCCGGTACCCGCTGGCGAGGGCCTGCGCGAAGGGGTGGCGGGCGGGCCCGCGAATCAGGGCGATCCGCTGGTGGCCAAGCTTGATGAGGTGGCGCGTGGCCTCGTAGGCGCCCTGCGGGTCGTCGCAGACGACTGCATCCATGTCCCGGGCGGGCGGCGGCATGTCCACGAGGACCAGGGAGAAGCCGTTCCCGCGGAGTTGCCGGACGAAGCGGGGCGACATCTTCCCGACCAGGATGATCCAGCGGGTCATCATCTCGCGGATCATCTTGGGGACCTCCAGGGCCTCGCTGGAGTCGCCGAGGCCGTAGCCCAAGAGGAGGTGGCAGTCGAGCCGCCGCGCCTCGTCGGCGATGCCCTGGATGATCTCGGAGAAGTAGCTGTGTGAGGTCACCACCTCTTGGCTGAAAATGGTGCCGATGATCCGATCGGTCCGCTGGGTCGAGGCGGTGCGGGTGACGAGGAGCCGGGCCGCGGGGTTGGGGATGTAGCCCAGGCGGCGGACCGCCGCCAGGACCTTGCGGCGGCTGGCCGGGCTGGCCCCGGGCTCGCCCCGCACCACGCGGGAAACGGTCATGATTGACAGCCCCGTATGGTGTGCGATATCTTTCAGCGTCACCGGAGCCCTGGGGACCTTCGGCATTTTTTGGCCCGCCGGCTGTTAGCGTTAACGGTAATCCTTTCTATGTCAGGTCGCTCCCGGCTGTCAAGGGTTTTCTGGTCGGGGCCTGCCCCTCGCCGGCCGCGTTGTGGGGCGGGGGATCGGGAGCCGATGGAGTCCTCCTCATGACCGATCGCGCGTTTCGGCTGCAGCGACTGCCTTCCGCCCATCAGCCTCTCACCGCGGAGGCGATCCAGTTGGCGCACGAGGCGGGGCGGATCCTGCGCCGCCGATTCCGGACGGCGGTGGCGGTGCGGAGCAAGGGTCCGGCCGACATCGTGACGTCCGTGGATGAGGAGGCCCAGGCCCTCCTCGCCCGCGGGATCCGCCGCACCTTCCCGGCGCACGGCATCCTGGCCGAGGAAGGGCTGGACTCCGGGGCCGGCGCCGAGTGGCGCTGGATCGTGGATCCCCTGGACGGGACCAAGAACTTCGCCCGCGGCATTCCCAGTTTCTGCGTGGCCATTGCCGCCGAGCGGAACCGGCAGGTCGAGCTGGGCGTCATCTTCGACCCGATCCACGAGGAGCTCTTCGTGGGGGTCCGCGGGCACGGGGCCTGGCTCAACGGCCGGCCCATCCAGGTCTCCAAGACACGGATGCTCGCGCGGGCGTTTCTCGCCACGGGGATGCCGCACCGCGTGCGGCGCTTCGCGGGGTCGGTGGGGCGGACCTTCGCGCGGTTCGCCGACTGCTCGCTGGGGGTGCGGGACCGGGGGGCCGGGGCGCTGGATCTCTGCTACGTGGCCTGCGGCCGTTTCGACGGCTACTGGGAAATCGACCAGTCGCCCTGGGACGTCGCCGCGGGCGGCCTGATCGTGGAGGAGGCGGGCGGCCGCATGTCCAACTTCCGGGGCCGCCCCTTCGACATCTTCGGTGGCGAGACCGTGGCCAGCAACGGAAGGCTCCACAAGGCGATCCTGAACGTCCTGGCCCTCCCCGGGGGGATCCCCAAGCGCTACACACCTCCTCTCCGCAGGCGCTGACCAAAACAAGGATGAGGCCATGTCATGCGTGCCATCGCGTTCTGGAAAACCATAACCGTGGACCGGACCGATTTCCCCGCCCGCCTGCTTGCCCTGCTGACCGATCACGGCATTCGCTTCTGCGTGGTCGGCGGCCAAGCCGTGAACGCCTATGTGGAGCCGCTCGTCAGCCTGGACCTCGATCTGGTCATTGCCGTGGCCCAGATCGAGCAGGCGGAAGCGCTTTTGCGCCAGACCTTCACGGTCGAACGGTTCCCGCACAGCGTGAACGTCTCGGACCCCGGTTCGGACCTCCGCGTTCGGCTCCAGAGCGATCCTCGCTATGGGGACTTCGTCGAGCGCGCATCCGTGCGCGAGGTCCTCGGCCTTCGCCTTCCCGTGGCCCAGGTCGAGGACGTCCTGCGGGGCAAGGTCTGGGCGGCCATGGATTCCGCGCGGCGTCCCAGCAAGCGCCAGAAGGACCTCGCCGACATCGCCCGCCTGCTGGAAGCCTATCCCTATCTGCGCGCGCAAGTCCCCGAGGAGTTGCTGACGAAGCTGCTGTAACCTCTTCTCCCCGACCCCCCGGCGCAACCGAACCCGATGGCGCCCGGCCGCAACAATTCCACTCAGTCAACAACGTCCTGCAAAACAACGTCCCGCAAACACGATGGATGCTGAAGACCGCCTAATAGCGTCGAGGACAGAGCCGCTTCTTCGTCTAGGTTCGCCGTTGCTGGCGAGGAGGATGTGCACATGCGGCCAAAGTTGGCTGGCTCGCCACGCTCGTAGATCAGGCGGATGGCCAGCGCTATCGACCGGACGGTTCTGGGAAGGAGGTGGACCTTGACCTGCTTGTTGTCCTGTCGATGCGCCATCCATGACTATCCGCCTGCCTCCGCTACCGCCGAGCTATCACGAACCTTCCAGGAGCGTGTATGGATAAGAGGGAGGGGGCGAAGTCGCCTTCGATAATTACAAACACGAGGAGGCCTCCGTCTAAGCCTCGCCATTAAGCGGGCAGTGCGCGGGGTTCAATCGGGAGCTGGGCTAATCGCCCTTCGCGGAGCACGGTGTCCCCCGGCTTGTCGGACGCCGGGCGCCAACAGCCCAGATTCCCATCCCCATCGTCGTCCGACCACCACCTCTAGGCGGGCAAGTCGCGGCGTGGAGATTGCCGTCCTGGAAACCGTGCCTCCGTATAGTGTCAGCGACTTCCTGTCTGTTGATCCTCCTCGGGTGTCGATGCTACAGGGCCATAGACCCACTTCGTGGTGCAACTCCTCCGCAGCATGAGAATAGATGCGGCCGTCTACCTCTTCGACGAACGGGTACTTCTCGTCATCACCCCGCTATCATCTGGCCCACCCGAGCAGAGTCAATTGGAACCTCTGCGAAAACTCGGAATCGCTTCCTGCCAAAAGCCAAGCGCACAAATTAATAAGGACAGCTGCGTCCATCTCGTTCGGATCGACCTCATCAGGATCGTGGCGTCCGCCCTATTACTCGCGACGTCATATGCGAACCTGCACGCTCGGGGGATCGTCGGTCGAATTCCATCGTCATACGTGCCTTGCTGCGTCTGTCCAAGTTCCTGGATGGCTTTTTCACTTTGAACTGGCGTCCCGTGGACACTGGGACCTTCGTATGGGCACAAAGCGCTTTCAGAACAGCTTCGATGAACTTGCCGGCCTTACTGATCGCGTTTTCCCATTCTCCTTGCTGATACTCCTCAATCGCACCCTGATAGTGTGCAAGCAGGGCTTTCACATACCGCCCTGCGAAGGCCTGCTCGAGCAGCTTCACAAGTTCCCCGCGGGGGTTTCATTTGCCCGCGTTCTCCGACTTCCGTCGAGTCAGGCAGCAGGACGCAAACGCCCCTCGTCGGAGAGTCAACCCACGCTTTGTCCTTTGCTCGAGTTGCATACATTGCCTGGTACTGCCCGCCCAGGACGCCACTAATCCTGTTCCATTCTTCGGTCACCTGCTCCAGCTGCACTAGCTGCTCCGCCCTTCCGCCGCAAAGACGCGCGACTAACAGCGTGAATGCTTCTGGACCCGGTCTTCCCCTAGCGTACCGGTTCATGAACGCACGAACAGGGAGAGAGTAGTTCAGGGCAGACCTAGTGGGCGCGGCGGCGCGAGGATCTCGCAGCCCGCCTGCGAGTAGTGCCGGTCTCCATAGCAGACACCTCAACGAGGTCGATCTCGCCCTCGAACGCCCTTCCCTGCGAGTCAGTGATGGTTAGTTTCGCTTTCATCGAGGTCACCTCGTGAGTGCCAGTGCTTGTCCTTGCTAAGCCGCCTCAGGTTCCGCCTCTGTAACCTCCGTCAACATCGCCCCAGACAGAGTGGTTACTGGATAGTGGTCTCCTCTTGCCTCCAATTCCGCCTTGACGGCCGCGAGGTGTCGGGCCTGTTTGAAGAAGCCGTCCTGGATCAGGCCGTCGATCAGGTCCACCAGCTTGGGAGGGCCGGTCGCCCCTTTGCGAAGCCGCTTCACACCTCCCGGCTTCTTCTCCTGCCGCTTGAGGTCCTGCACCACTGCCAGGATCTCAGCCGGAGTACCTTCGATCTTGATGTTGATCCCGCTCGGGGTGGTCACAAGCGCTTTCGCCACAAATGCCTCCCAGTATTCGAAACTCACTTGTAATAAAGATATCAAATGGACGGACCTAGCGCAAGCCCTTATTTCCCAGAAGGGAATACCTCATAGCTCTCTTGATATTGACGTGATTATGGCGATGATGTTCGCCATATACTGACTGTCGAGCATCTCCCTTCCGGCGGAAGTCCTCGGATTCTTGGGTAATCACTCTATTGGCAACGCATTTCATTTAGATCGAACCGCGCTGCTCGCGCCGAGCAGCTTGACTACTCCGCCACGCCCCTCTGGTCGGGCCGAGTCGATGCCGTAATAACATGCCCGTTACAAATCGGGTGTCCGACAGCGATCACCCGCATCCGGGGACCGTCTGCCATACGCCCCGATACTGGCTCCACAGCTCTCCAGTTCGCGTGCCGCATCTACCGGTACGCCGGGCGACTGGACCGCTGTCCCGGCGAACGCGAGACCAACTCGACCGTCGTGGTCGGGTCACGGATTGGGTGATGGGAAATGTCCTTCAAGTCGTGATCTGGACCCTGGGAGCCCCATGAAAAAACAGCGAATCTCCCGCTTTCCTGCACCCGTCGCCAGAGCCACACTCCGGAGGACGTGGTTACAGCGCTTGGGGGCGAAGGTGCCGTGCTCGACGGCGGCGTCACACGGACTCCGTCCCCGCGTGGCCTCTGCAGGTTCGGAGCACGAGGCCCGGTCGTGCGCGGGTTTCGTCCGACCCCGTCCGCGCCCAGCCATCGCCGACGGGCCAGCGAGACCCTAGCCGCATAACGGCGTGCCGGTGTCGGCTGCTCGCCTCTCTTAGCGGCCGGCCGTTCCCGGAGGAATGACCGTACTCGAGGTGTGGGCTCAACACCCTCACCCCCACTGGTCTCCAGCCCTGACGTGCCCGATCGCCTTCCGGCCGCCTTTTCCACACGAGACTCATGGCAAGAGATTCTCCTTGACGTGGCTTCGTTCCTCTCGCAAGGTCTTGTT
>CAVQPC010000094.1:0-15915 GCA_963714585.1 uncultured Methylomirabilota bacterium | reverse complement strand
ATGCGCTTGGCGATGTCCCGCGCCATGGTGTACGCCGCCTGATCGTTCACCTGCTCGCCCTCCACCACCACGCGGATCTCACGGCCGGCCTGGATCGCGAAGCACTTTTCCACCCCCTTGAACGAGGTGGCGATCTCCTCCAGCTTGGCCAGGCGCTTGACATAGGTCTCCATGATCTCGCGCCGGGCGCCGGGACGCGCCGCCGACAGGCTGTCGGCCGCCTGAAGCAGCACGGCCTCGGCGTACTGGGGCGGGACCTCCTCATGGTGGGCGGCGATGATGTTCACCACCCGCGCATCCTCGTTGTACTTCTTGGCCAGCTCCGCCGACAGGAGCGCGTGCGAGATCTCGGACCCCTGGTCGGCCGCCTTGCCGATGTCGTGGAGCAGCGCCGCCCGCTTCACGGCCTTGACGTCCAGCCCCACCTCCGCTGCCAGGAGCCCCGCCAGGGCGACCACCTCCTTGGTGTGTGCGAGCTGGTTTTGCGAATAGCTGTAGCGATACTTGAGCCGTCCCACCATTCGCACCAGCTCGGGGTGGAGGCCCGTGATCCCCAGCTCGAAGCAGGTCTGCTCCCCGGCTTCGCGGATCCCTTTCTCGATCTCCTTCGTGACTTTCTCGACGGTCTCCTCGATCCGGGTCGGGTGGATCCGGCCGTCCTGGATGAGTCGCTGGATGGCGACGCGAGCGATCTCCCGCCGGATGGAGTCGAAACCGGACAGGATGATGGTCTCCGGCGTGTCGTCCACGATGATGTCGATCCCGGTGGCCTTCTCCAGGGCGCGGATGTTCCGCCCCTCGCGGCCGATGATCCGCCCCTTCATGTCGTCGCTGGGAAGGTCCACCACCGAGACCGCCGCCTCGGCCACGTACTCCGAGGCGATCCGGCAGATCGCACGCCCGATGATCTGCTTGGCGCGCTCCTCGGCCATCTCGTTGGCCTCGTCCTCGATCCGCTTGATGTGCGCCGCGGCGTGGAGCTTCGCCTCCTCTTCCAGGGACTGCCTGAGCTGGGCCTTGGCCTCCTCAGCGCTGAGCCCGGCCACCTGCTCGAGCCTGCGCTTGGCCTCGTCCACGATCTGGCGCCAGCGGGCCTCCTGCTCGGCCACGCCGGCCTCACGTCCCCGCAGCTCCTGCTCGCGCCCACCCAGCTCGCGCTCACGCCGATCCAGCACCTCCAGTTTGCGATCCAGGATCTCCTCGCGCTGATTGAGACGCTTCTCGAGGCCCTGCATCTCCTCGCGTCGGGCGCGGGTCTCCTGCTCGATCTCCGTCCGCGCCTGGAGCATCTTGTCCTTGATCTCCAGGTCGGCTTCCTTGCGGCGCGCCTCCGCCTCGCGCTCGGCCTCGCGGATGATCCGCCGCCCTTCGTCCCCCGCCTGCAGCTTGAGCCGCTTCTGCCGCTGACGTTCGAGGGCCCAGCCGAGGACCAGGCCCAGCCCGGCCGTGGCCAGCCCGAGAACGATCGTACCCCAGATATCCACGAGAGTCCCTCCCTCGCTCATGAGCCCTTACAGAGCGGCTCCGTCGGAGCAGCCTGTCACCACACTCCGTACCTGCCCTCGCCCCCCATCCGCCTCCGGGGAGGCGTGCGACCGAAGCGGTTTCGCTCCGGCCCCGATGCGGAACCGCTCGCGCCCCTCCAAGCCGCACACACGAGGCGGAGGGTTCCGGACACACCCGGACCGGCCACGCTTGCGAGGGGGAGTCGCTTGGCAACCCAACAGCGATCAGATGCGGTGCGAGATGGAAAGGCAGGAAGGCCTGGAGGAGCCTGCGCGCGTCAGTCCGGCAAGGCCATCAGGCGCGCCGGAAAAAAAGAACCCCTGCCATTGTGCCGTGTGTGGCCCTAGTTTGAACCTGGAAAACCAGGTGGACGCCCCCCAAACGTTTCAGGCTTCCCGTCCGCTGCAGCAGACAGGCATGCACACCACGTCTCGGATGGGGCCTCCGTTCTGAGGGTGTTGGCTCAAAAAAAGTTACCGCATCACGGGCACGGTAGGGGTTTTCGATATCCCCGATTCGCACGGCTGACGCTAGCACAGGCGCTCCCCTGTTGCAAGCCCTTTCCACACCTCGTCGCACCCTCCCGCGCGACGTCCGGGTCCGGACGCCTCCGTCCGGTTATTGCGCGACGCCTCCGCTCCCCAGGAGCTGCACGATCCCGTCAATGCGGGTGAGCAGCTCGTCTTCCTGGCGGCGAACCGCTTCGTTCTGTTTGAACAATTCGTCGGCGATGTTCAGGGAGGCCAGCACCGCCACCTTGGCAGGCACGAGCGCCGGGCTTCCCTTCGCCACTTCTTGGAACTTGCCGTCCACGTACTCCGCCACCCGCCGCAGATAGTCAGGGCTGTCGGTCCCTCGCAGGGTGTAGCGCTCGCCAAAGATCTCGACCTCAGTGTGGTGCTCGCCAGTCCTCATCCGCCACCCCCTTGGACGGCTGCCTCGAGATTGGCGATCTCGCCCAGGAGCCCCTCCACCCGCGCCTGAACTTCCTTGCGCTCGGAGAGCAGACGGGTCACCTCCGCCTCCAGGCCGCTCCGGTCCGCCTGCAAGGTGGCGGCCTCTTGCTCTCGGGAACGGAGTTCTGCCTGGAGGGTCTGGACTTTGGCCTCCAGGCCCTCGCGGGCACTGCGGACCTGCACCAGCTCGGCCAAGGCTTCGCGGACTTTCCCTTCCAGGACCTGCAATCGTTCCAGAACGCTCTCCATAGTCCTCGTCGTCTCCCGAATTGGTCTGACCCTAGCAAAGCCCCTGGTTTTTGTAAAGGAGGAATTCCCCGAAGATATCGCAGGAAGACAACTTCCGGCGGACAGGTGCCGCGCGCTAATCCGGTCCCGGCAGGCCGTGCCATCAACTCCGGAGCCGTGCCCCCAGGCGCTCGCGCGCCGCCTCGAGGATGCGACGCTTCTCCCGCTCGACTTCCGCGTCCGTGAGCGTCCGATCCTGGGCCTGAAACGCCAGCGAGAACGCCAGGCTCTTCTTGCCAGGAGGAATCTGCCTCCCCCGGTACACGTCGAAGAGCCGCACCCCGCCGAGGAGCGCGCCGCCCGCCGTCCGGATGACCTCCATGAGCTGGAACGCCGGGACCTCCTCGTCCACCACCAGCGCGATGTCTTCCAGGACGGGTGGGAATCGGGGAACCGTCGTCACCGCGTACCCCTGGGGGACCCGCGCGAGCAGGGCCTCCAGGTCCAGCTCCGCCAGGCAGACCGACCCCGCGGACACGTCGAAGGCCGCCAGGACTTTCGGATGGACCTCCCCCAGCGTCCCCATCGGCTTGCCGTTGACTCGCAGGCGGGCCGCGCGTCCGGGGAGAAAGGTGGGATGCTCTGTCGCCTCGAACGTCACCTCCGAAAGATGCAGGCCGTTGAGCAGCGTCTCGAGGACGCCCTTCAGATCGAAGAAGTCCACGTGAGGCGGCTGCGGCTCGCGCCAGGAGGCCGGCGCCACCTGCCCCGCCAAGCCGACCGCCAGACGGCGCGGCTCGGCCGGCAACGGTTCTCCCGGCTGCGGCAGGTACACGGGGCCGATCTCGAAGAAGGCCAGCCGGTCGCGCAGCCGCTGATTGAGCGCCATGACCTCCAGCAGGCCGTGCAGGAGCGTCCGGCGCATCACCACGCGCTCCGCGCTGATGGGATTCGCCACCGTCACGTACGCCTGCGGATCGGGTGGCGCCTCACCAGGCCGGAGCGCGGCCTCCCGCAGCGGGGTCGTCAGCCGGTAGGTGATGATCTCCTGCAACCCGGCCACGGCCAGGAGATCGCGCACCCGCTCCTCCTGCTGCACCGCCAGGGTGTCCCGCTGCGGCGGCAGGCGGTCGGCCATCTCCGTCTCGGGGAGCCGGTCATAGCCGTGGATGCGGGCCACCTCTTCGAGGAGGTCGGCAGCGCCCACGATCCCGGTCCCGATATCCAGCCGGTGCTCGGGAGCGGTCACGCGGAGCGCGGCGTCACCCACGGGCTCGCAGCGGAAGTCCAGGCCCGTGAGGATCCGCTCCACCTCGGCCCGCGGCAGGTCCACGCCGAGGACGCGGCGCACCTCCTGCGTGGTGAGGGTCACCACGACCGGGGACTGCGGGGCGGGGTAGCAGTCCACGACGCCCTGCGCGATCTCGCCTCCACCCAGTTGCCGCATCAGCTCCGTGGCCCTGCTCACCGCGGGCAGCGTGGCCGAGGGCGGGACGCCGCGCCCGAAGCGGGCGCTGGCCTCGCTCGGGAGTTTGAGCGCCTGGGTGGTCTTGCGGATGGAGACGAAGTGGAAGTTGGCGGCTTCCAGGAGGACCCGCGTGGTCCCAGCGGTGACCTCGGTGTCGGCGCCGCCCATGACGCCGGCCACGGCGATGGGTCCCGCCGCATCCGCGATGAGGAGCCGGTCGGGGGTGAGGGGTCGCGTGATGCCGTCCAGGGTGGTCAGGACCTCCCCCGGCCGGGCAGGGCGGACCGTGATCTGCGGCACGCCCTTGGCGCGGCGCACCAGCGCCTCGTAGTCGAAGGCGTGGAGCGGCTGGCCCCACTCCAGCATGACGTAGTTGGTCACGTCCACGACGTTGCTGATGGGGCGGATGCCCGCCAGGCGGAGGCGGCGGCGCATCCCCTCAGGTGAGAGGCCGATCCGCACGCCCGTGAGCAGGGTGGCCGTGTAGCGGGTGGCGAGCGCGGGGTCGGTGATGGCCACCCGCACCTGCCCTTCGATCGGCGTGCCCTCGGCGATCCAGTCGGTCGGGGGCACGCGCACCCGGCCGCCCGTGAGGGCCGCGACTTCCCGTGCGACCCCCAGGAGCGAGAGGCAGCGGGCCATGTTCGGGGTGATCTCCACGTCCAGGACCACGTCCCCCAGGTAGTCGGCGAGCGGCACGCCGACCGGCGCCTCCTCGTCCAGGATGAGGACGCCGCCGTGGTCCTCCGACAGGCCCAGCTCGCGCTCCGAGAGGATCATGGCGTCCGAGTGGATGCCCCGGACTTTACGCCCCCTGAGCGTGGTGATCTCCGGCTTCTGGCTGTAACCGTCCCAGTGCCGCGCCCCCTCCAGCGCGAAGGCCACCTTCTGTCCTGACTCGCCGGCGCGCAGATTGGGAGCGCCTGTCACGACCGTCTTGGGTTCCCCGGCTCCATACTGGACCGTGGCCAGGACGAGGCGGTCCGCATTGGGGTGCGGGATGACCTCCAGCACCTGCCCCACCAGCATTCGCTCGCGATCCCAGGCGAGCGGGCTACCGGGTAGGCCGATGGTTTCGATGTCGGAGACCTCCAGCCCGGCCAGCGTCAGCCGCTCGGCCAGCTCCGCCACCGGGAGCGAGATGTCCACGTACTCCTTCAGCCAACTGATCGGGACGCGCATCGGTCGCTCATCCGCACGAGAGGTGCGTCTGCCCTCAGAACTGTTCCAGGAAGCGCAGGTCGTTCGCCCAGAAGTACCGGATGTCCTCGATGCGATGGCGCAGGATGGTGATGCGCTCCGGCCCCATTCCAAAGGCGAACCCGGAGAAGACCGCCGGGTCGTAGCCGCCGTTCAAAAGGACCGTGGGGTGCACCATCCCGCAGCCCAGGATCTCCAGCCAGCCGGTCTGCTTGCACATGCCACAGCCCTTCCCCTCGCAGAGGATGCACTCCACGTCCATCTCGGCGCTGGGCTCGGTGAAGGGGAAGTGGCTGGCTCGGAAGCGGACAGGCCGGTCTGTGCCGAACATGCGGCGGGCGAAGCTCACCAGGGTGCCCTTGAGATCGGTCATGGTGATGTGCCGGCCCACCGCCAGCCCCTCGACCTGGTGGAACTGGATCTCCGATCGCGCGGTGATCTGCTCGTACCGGTAGCACATGCCCGGCAGGACAACCCGGATCGGCTCCGGGCAGTACTCGCGCATGGCCCGGATCTGGCCGGGCGAGGTGTGCGTGCGGAGCAGGACACCGTCCGTGGTCGTGTAGAAGGTGTCCCACATGTCCCGCGCCGGATGGTGGGCGGGGATGTTGAGGAGCTCGAAGTTCATCTCCTCCGTCTCGACATCCCGGCTGCGGTAGATCTGGAAGCCCATGTCCGCCCAGATCTGGCAGATGCGCCGCAGGATCTGCGTGCTGGGGTGCAGGCGCCCCAGGGCGATGGGCCGCCCCGGCAGGGTCACGTCCAGCCGCTCGGCCGCCAGCGCGGCGGCGTGGGTGGCCGCCTCCAGGGCTTCGCGGCGCCCCCGGAGGGCCGCCTCGAGCCCCCCCTTCACATCGTTGGCCAGCTTGCCGACCCTGGGCCGCTCCGCCGGGTCCAGGTCACCCAGGCCGCGCAGGACCGCCGCCAGCGTCCCCTTCCGCCCGAGGAAGCGCACGCGCACCTGCTCCAGCGCGGCTGCGTCGCCGGCGGATTGGATGGCGGCCTGGGCCTCGGCCTCCAGGCCCGTCAAGCGCTCGGAAATGTCGGTCATCGCCTGCTCACCAAAATAAAGCGCCCCGAGCAGTTCGGGGCGCCGGTGACAGAGCCGATGCGGACCCTACACCGCGGGCTGGGCCTTCGCCAGCTCCGCCAGGGCGTTGAAGGCGGCCACATCCCGCACCGCCAGGTCCGCCAGGATCTTGCGATCGATGCTCACCCCGGCCTTCCTGAGGCCGCCCATCAGTCGGCTGTACGACATCCCGGCCAGTCTGGCGGCCGCGTTGATCCGCACCACCCACAGGTTGCGGAAGTCCCGCTTCCGGTTCCGGCGATCCCGGTAGCTGTACGCCAGGGCGCGATCGACCGCCTCTTGGGCGCTCCGGAAGGCATTCTTCCGCTTGCCCCAGAACCCCTTCGCCTGCTTCAGGACGCGGTTACGTCGCTGGCGTGTCTTGAACCCACCCTTTGTTCGTGGCATGGCGCCTACCCCTCGTTTCTCTCGACCGCCCCGCTCTCGGAACTCGGCGTGCGAGCGCGCGCGCCATTCCGCATTCCCCGTTCCACATTTCGCGTTCAAGTAGCATTGCGGGCTCAGTTAGCCGTACGGGAACAGGACTCGCATCCGCTTGACGTCCGCCCGATCGACGAGGCCGCCCTGGCGGAGCCGCCGCAAGCGTGTCTTCGACTTCCCCGTCAGCAAGTGACCCTTGCTCGCATGGGCGCGCCGCAGCTTTCCCGTTCCCGTCGTCTTGAAACGCTTCGACGCTCCCCGATTGCTCTTCATCTTGGGCATGAACGGACTCCTCTGCGATCTCTCTGTGACAATGGCTACGACGTTTCTCCAGGCCGCTACTGCGACGCGACCGGGGGAGGCGTGCTGGTCGGCGAAGTCGCCGGCGGCCGCTGGGCGGTCTGTCCGGGCTTGGGCGCCAGGATCATCGTCATGTTCCGGCCTTCGACCTTGGCGGGCTGCTCGACCACCGCCACGTCCTTCAGGGCCTCCACGAACCGATCCAGGACGGCCCTCCCGCGATCCAAACGGATCATCTCGCGGCCACGGAACATCATCGTGACCTTGGCCTTGTTCCCTTCCCGGAGGAAGCGCTCGGCGTGGCGGGCCTTGAACTGGAAGTCGTGCTCCTCCGTCTTCGGCCGAAGCTTGATCTCCTTGAGTTCGATAACAGTCTGCTTCTTGCGCGCTTCGCGCGCCTTCTTGGCCTGCTCGTACCGGTACTTGCCGTAGTCCATGATTCGGCAGACCGGCGGCCGAGCCTCCGGGGCCACCTCCACCAGATCCTGCTGCAGCTTGAAGGCCGTCTCCAGGGCCTGCTCGATGGGGAGGATCCCGAGCTGGGCTCCGTCGGGACCGATCACTCGCACTTCCCTGATGCGGATCCGCTCGTTAACGCGTAGCCCTTTGCTGATGGGCCTCACCTCCCGCCGCGGTCGGCGGCCACCCGTTTAGGCGGCCTGCGGCGTGTTCTCGGGGATCAGGGAGCTGATGAAATCCGCCAGGGGCATAGCGCCCTTGTCCTGGCCGCCCCGCAGGCGGACCGACACCGTCCCCGCCGCTGTCTCCTTGTCGCCCACCACCACGATGTACGGGATTTTCTGGACTTCGGCCTCCCGAATCTTGAACCCGACCTTCTCGTTGCGGGCGTCCGCCTCGCCCCGCAGGCCGGCTGCCTTGAGGCGCGACACGACCATTTGGGCATAGTCATGGTGCCGATCCGCCACCGGCAGGACCCGCGCCTGCACCGGGGCGAGCCACGTGGGGAAGGCGCCGCCGTAGTGTTCGATCAGGACCCCCAGGAAGCGCTCCATGGAGCCGAGCAGGGCCCGGTGCACCATGTATGGGCGGTGCTGCCGGTTGTCCTTACCCACGAAGCTGATACCGAAGCGCTCGGGCAAGTTGAAATCGAACTGGACCGTGGTGCACTGCCAGGGGCGGCCCAGGGCGTCCTTCACCTTGATGTCGATCTTGGGGCCGTAGAAGCTGCCGCCGCCTGGATCCAGTTCGTAGGCCTGGCCGGCCCGCTCCGCCGCGCGCTTCAGCGCCTCGGTGGCGGCGTCCCAGGCGGCGGGGTCCCCCACGTACTTGTCAGGCTGCGTGGCGATGTAGAGCGCGTAGTCCGTGAACCCGAACATCCGGAGGAAGAACAGGCTGAACTTGACCGCCTGGGTGATTTCCTCGTCCATCTGCTCCGGCGTGCAGAAGATGTGGGCGTCGTCCTGGGTGAAGCCCCGCACCCGCAGGAGCCCGTGGAGCACACCGGCCCGCTCGTAGCGGTACACCGTCCCCAGTTCGGCGAAGCGGAGGGGCAGGTCCCGGTAGCTGCGCACCCGGGACTGGTAGATCATGATGTGGAACGGGCAGTTCATGGGCTTCACGTAGTATTGCTGCCCTTCCCGGTCCATCTGGGGGTACATTAGCTCCTGGTAAAAATCCAGGTGTCCGCTGGTCTGCCACAGCTTGGCTCGGCCCAGGTGCGGGGTGTAGACGATGTCGTAGCCGTTCTTCAGATGCTCGTCCCGCCAGAAGTCCTCGATCAGCTTCCGAACGATCCCCCCCTTGGGATGCCAGAGGATGAGGCCGCCGCCCACCTCGTCCGCCACGCTGAACAGGTCCAGCTCCTGCCCCAGGCGGCGGTGGTCGCGCCGGCGCGCCTCCTCGAGCTGGAAGAGATGCCGGTCCAGGGCCTCCTGGGTGAGGAAGGCGGTCCCGTAGATCCGCTGCAGCATCGGGCGCCGCTCGTCGCCGCGCCAGTAGGCCCCCGCGATGTGGGTGAGCCGGAAGGCCTTCAGCCAGGAGGTGTCGGGGACGTGCGGCCCCCGGCACAGATCGACGAAATCCCCGGTCTGGTAGAAACTAATCGTTTTGGCACCCGGCGCCGCCTCTGCCGCCAGCTCTTCGATCTCTTGCCCGCGGCTCTCGGCCACCCCATCCTGGGGGTGCCCGGCGCGCGGCGCGCGGCTCTCCGGTCGCGAGGTCCCGTATTGCCGGATCGTCTCCAGGATCTCGACCTTGTAGTCCTGGTGACGCTCCCGCGCCCAGGTGAGGGCGCCGTCCAGACCCATCTCGCGGCGCACGTAGGGAAGCCGCTGCGCCGCCAACTCCCGCATCGTGCGCTCGATGGCCGGCAGGTCCTCGGGCACGAGGGGCCGCGGCAGCTCCATGTCGTAGTAGAAGCCGTCCTCGATGGCCGGCCCGATCGCGAACTTCGCCTCGGGGAACAGGGCCTGGACCGCGGCGGCCATGAGGTGGGCCGTGCTGTGGCGCACCACCGTGAGGCCCTCCGCGGACTCCGCCGGGATCAACTCCAGCTTCGCCTCTGCGGGTGCGGGCGTCATGAAATCCAGGATCTGCCCGTTCCACTTGGCGGCCACGCTCCCCTGAGCCGCATCCCCCAAGGCCTGCACGCTGGCCAGGATGGGCTGCCCCGCCGGGACGCGAGTCCGCCGTCCATCTTGCAGCACGAGTTCCGCGTCAGTCATGAGACCTCGTGGAACAAAAAAGCATCACGACACCACTGCCGTCGTGATGCTCGAGCCTTCCACTATGCTGCCGTCACGAAACCAGCGATGGTAGGCACGGGTGGTTTCGTACCACCGACCTCTTGCGCGTCAAGCAGCTCCGACCGTTTCACGGTGGTGCAGGATATTACGGGACGCTCCATCTTGTCAAGCACTTATAGCCCTCAGCTTCTCGGGCTGTTCAAGGCCGTTTTGCGCGGTTTCGGAGTAGCCTGTCAACCAAGACGGGCAGGGCATCTGTCGCCATCGCATCGAGGCACACCGACTGGCCTGCGCCGAGGGCCATCTTCCCCGCCAGCTTCCCGTATCCGCCGGCTGAGAGGGCCGCGCGGCATCGGCCGGAGCACACGCTCCGCGGGAGGTCAGTCTCCACTCCCGCCGCTCTCTGCCCTAGGCTTCGCCTGGCCGCTGTCGATTCCCGCTGACCGCACTTTTCGCCTTGACAGCAAAAGGCAGGCCGAGCCATTCTCCCGTTCGGGACGCCGACTGCCACCAAATCGAGGGGCAAGTCGTCGTGAAAGCAAGAGGCCGTGGCGAGCCAGGCCTCGGCCGAAGCGGGCTACGTCGGCGCGACTCAGGTGACGGCGGAGTGGCTGCTGATCTGCCTGAGGCATAACCTGCCCACGCTGCTCCGCGCGGGGCGCTGTCTGCAGGCCGCGTGGGGGGCACCGGAGGCCATCCCGGCTTCGGCCCACACCGCTGCTTGGCCCAGCCCGGTGCCCTCCCGGACTCGTTCAGTACCCGGAATGTTGCTGACTGAAGCTAGCAGCACCGTGATAACTCCGACAGGCTCCGAGAGAAACGCGAGGCGCGCACGTGCCAGATTGAGTACCCGTTCCAAATGAGGTGCTCGGCACCGACGAGAGGGCCATCTTGGTCGAGGGGACGTGACCGTGACGGCTCTCGAACGGAAGGCACGGCATGGCGAAGCCTGAAAAAAAGAAGGGCAAGCCAGGAGAAAAATCGCCTGCTACTTCAGGAAGCCCGGTCGGGATGCCGGAACGCGAATGGCGGCGCATCCTCATTCCGTTCGCACTGCTGGGGCTCTTCTCGCTCCTGGCCTTTGCCAACTCCTTAACCAACGGCTTTGCCTTCGACGACGAATCGATCATCGTTCAGAACAGGATGATCAAGAGTCTGAGTAACATCCCAAGGCTCTTTACCTCGGACTACTGGGCAAGTACCCTGGGGCCAGGGTTTGGAGGGAACATCTACCGCCCGCTGGTTCTCCTTTCCTTTGTCCTGAACTATGCCGCGGGGGCCTTGAACCCTTTCGGCTATCACCTCATTAACCTCTTGCTCCATCTCACCGTCTGCATCGCCCTCTACATCCTGGCTCGACAGCTCGGTCTCTCCTGGGCGGCTGCGCTCGCCACGGCGATCCTCTTTGCCGTCCATCCCCTCCACACCGAGGCTGTGACCGGGATCGTTGGCCGGGCGGAGCTCCTGATGGCGGCCGGAGTTCTCCTGGCGATGATATGGTATGTCCGCGGAGGGGCGCCTAGCCGGCTAGAATTTCGCTTCGCCCTGGCATCCTGGGCGGCTTTCACGACGGCCCTGCTCTCGAAAGAGCAGGCGATGATGCTGCCGGCCCTGTTGGTCCTGGCTGATATCTCTCTCGTGGGAGCCGGGAAGGGACGACAAGGCTGGTATCAACTCCTTGGGGGGGCTTGGTATCGCCGCCTTGGCTACCTCCTCATCCTTGGAACCTACTTGGCCCTGCGTGCTGCCGTCCTGGCGGATCCGTTTGCCAAGGCCCGCCAGGAGATTCAGTTTCTCGATAACCCGCTGGCCCATGTTGCCTGGGGTCTCCGAGTGCTAACGGCTCTCAAGGTGGCAGGGAGGTATCTTTGGCTCTTGGTCTGGCCGATGAAGCTCTCAGCCGACTACTCGTACAACGCAATTCCGGTGGCCACATCACTTTGGGAGCCAGGAGTCATCCTCGCAGGGCTGGCCTGGTTGGGATTGCTTGGCCTGGGAGTCTACGCCTGGCTGCGGGGTATTCGTCCTGCGGTCTTTGGGATCGGGTTCGCGGTCCTCACGTTTCTCCCCGCTTCGAACTTCCTCCTTCCCATTGGGACGATCATGGGTGAACGGCTGTTCTATCTTCCCTCCGCGGGTCTGTGTATTGTCGTTGGGGCGGCATGGGACCGCACGGCGACATGGTCCCGGCCACCCGGCAAGCTGCGGGCCGTCGCAATGGGAGGCTTTGGTGTCTTCATCCTCGCCGTTCTCCTCCTCACCGCCCGGACGATCCGGCGGAACCAAGATTGGCGGAACACTGAGACGCTCATGCAGAGTGCCGTTCGGGTCGTGCCGGAGAGTGCCAAGGTACAGACTGCTCTCAGTGCATTCCTCATCAACGCGGGAAAGATCGACGAGGCGATCACCGGATTGACGACAGCGCTACGGCTCACGCCGGACTATATGTCTGCGTACTTCAACCTGGGCAGGGCCTACGTCGCCAAGGGGCGCTGGAATGAAGCCGAGGCAGTCTACCGGCGTGCGTTGGCGATCTCCGAGAGGCGTGGAGGGCCGGAACATCCGGCGGTAGCAGATAGCCTGAACCGCCTTGCAGGGCTCTACATTTCCCCGGTTGGTCGTGTGGTGTTCCCGGACAAACTTGAGCAGGCCGAAGCGCTCCTTCAACGAGCATTGGCGATCCAGGAGAAGTCCCTGGGGCCCGAGCACCCGGCGGTCGCGGAGACACTCAGCAACCTGGCAGCTCTCTACACCACCCAACGGAAATACGCTCAGGCCGAAGCGCTCCTTCAACGAGCATTGGCGATCCGGGAGAAGTCCTCGGGGCGCGGGCACCCGACAGCGGCTCAGAGCCTGGAACGGAACCCCTGAGACGTGCAGTTCGTGCGTCACCGGCAACCCACCGGGCGGGCGGATGATCGTGGGCGTCCGAGCACTCGGTGGGGCGACTCGACGGATGGGGGCCTTGCGGAATTGCGTCCGGACGTCGGCCGGAGGCGCCGGCTGCCGTGGCAAGCCCTCTTAGCGACTTACGACCGCCCGGGAAATGGAATGACTCGTGCCAAACCCTTCTCTCTTGGCGCCCCTGCTGGCTCCTCAGCGGGCGTTGGCCGCGGCGGGGCCCAGTAATTCGCGATGGTGCTCTGGCTCTGCCCCGTCACTTTGTGGATGCTTCTGAAAGTGACCTCCAGGTGGGCTTGCTCCAGCAGCTTCGCGGCCAGCCGCACCTTCTCCCGGGCCCCCCGTTCCTGGTATATGCCGTAGACTCCGAGGCCCTCATGACCGTACCCGCCGCCGTGTTCCGCTCGGCTGGCATAGTACCGATCCATGATCGCTTTCAGCTTGGCCTCCACGCGGAGGAGCCAGATCTCTCGCACCTCTTCAATAGTCATTCCGGGTCGCGCTCTCTCCATGCTGGCGCCCCTCAATCCCCACCCGCCTCGGCCAGCGTTGGGAGCCGGCGGATCTTCCGGATGTTCCGTGCGGCCGGCGAATGGGCCGCATGGTAGAGATCCCAGGCGAGCTGGAGGTTCAGCCAGAACTGCGCCTCCATCCCGAAGAGCCGCTCGAGCCGAAGTGCCGTGTCCGGGGTCACGCCACGCTTGCCATGGATGAGCTCGTTCACGCGCGGGAAGGACACCCCGATGCGCTCGGCCAGCTCCACCTGCGACAGCCCCAGGGGCTTCAGGAATTCTTCGAGCAGCATGGCGCCCGGGTGCGTCGGCGGGCCGTGCGTGGGGATCCGAACCATCGGTCTACCCTCCTCAGTGATAATCGACGATCGCCACCTCGGTCGGACCGTCGGCCGTCCAGGTGAAGCACAGCCGGAACCGGTCGTTGATCCGGATGCTGTGCTGCCCCCGCCGCTCTCCCTTGAGCCCCTCCAGTGCATTGCCGGGCGGGAGGCGGAGGGAGGCGAGGGACACGGCCGCATTCAGCATATCGAGCTTGCGCTGCGCGACGGCCCAGACCGGCTCGGGACAGGTGCGCCGGGCACGACGGGATCCGCGGCGATTGAAGAGATCTTCGGTCCCCCGATCGGCGAACGAGCGAATCACGAACGCTCCTTGAGGCTTGGCTTCGCCCTCCTACGAGGAGTATATCGCATACCATTATACGTGTCAATCCCGGTGACGCGGAGCCTCGCTATGCCTCTTGACAATTCACCCGTCGCCCGGGCCTCAATGTCCGAGAAAGAACTGAATCACAGAAAGGGCGGCCGTCAAGAAAGCAACCAAGAAGGTTGCACGGGCGACATGCATCATTTGTCTTGCAGTCTCCTGGAGGGCTTGCCTTGTGGCTTCCTCCCTCTTGATCCGCTGACCGTATACCCACTCCCACGCCAGATTCTTCTGCTCCTGACTCGTGAACTTTACGCCGGCTCGCTCCAGATCTGCCTGGACCGCAGGCTCCCCAACTTCCTTACATGTGGCGAAGACGGACCCTTTGTCGAGCTGAGCACAACTCTCGGTGGCCATATCTACCCCCTACTTCACGATGCACATCTAGGTAGCTTCCCAATTTGCCGGCGGGCTCATTACCTCAGAAGAATTGAGCCGCGATCTGGAGAAGAAACCCAAACCAGACGGCATCCCACGAGCGGCGGAGCAGAAGACCTTGACACCTATCACGAAAACGCACAGCTCCACCGAACCTCGGGAGAACCCATGCCGTCACTGCGCCGCCGGGCGCTTGCAGCGCTCTGAGACCAATTGCACCGAGTAGGCACGCACAAAGTCCCGCGATGTTTAGCCAGTTGGCCGGTGTCATGCAGCGCCCTCCTCTGCGGCCCTAGAATAGTCGGCCGTCCGCAATCTGCATTTCACGCCTGCGTCTCCGCCTGCCGCCTAGCAAGCGCCTCCGCTTTCTGCCGGGTCCAGAGGGATCGGGCGAGCGGATGAGGTACCTGGACTCATTCGATCGGCTCCCCATCTGAAAGCCGCAAATAGCGCCCCTCGCCCTTTCGCCGCGGTGATGAAGCCGCCAGCTCGAGCCAGAACATCCGGAGATCCAGAAGCGGGCACCACCGGGCGGCAGACTTGGACAGCCCGGCGAGGATCTGGTCCGATCGGCGAGTCTCGTCGGACCAGTGTACCGAATGGAGATAGCCTCGGACTTTCTGGCACGGAACCACCGAGCTGCTCGTCGAGGTTCAAGATGACCTCGGCCTTGACGGTGCGCTCCATGTCGGTGACTTCCTCGGGGCGCTCGTCGATGAGGAGGACGATGAGGTGGACCTCGGGGTGGTTGGTCGTGATCGCGTTGGCGATCTTCTGGAGGAGGATGGTCTTTCCTGTCTTGGGCGGCGACACGACGAGGGCGCGCTGGCCCTTCCCGATGGGAATCTCACGATGCAGAAGAACCCAATCCGTCGACGGAGATGTGACCGGAGGACGTGGAGGGGGTGATCTCTGGGGTTCGTAAAGGTTGACGGAGGAACGGTTCTCTCCCGATGCAGAATATTCACCGGTCACCAACACCACTCTGGTACCCGAAGTAATTCCGTGGTTCAGTCGCGGGCAACGAAATGCCACCCCGGTTGTAGCGGCAAACAATACGAGTACTGGCGTCAACCACTATTGCACCTGTTTCCACCACGATAAATCTCACCGGTCACCAATACCACTCGGGCAGGAATTGCTCCGGTCGTTCAGACACCTGCTACAAATGTTACTCCTGCGGTGGCAGCAAACACGACAAATTCTACATCTGCCTCTCTCTTACCGATCCCTCGGGGTGGAGTTGTCTCCCCGGATCCGGATGGTGATGGACAATACGAGGATTGAACGGGAACCGAAAGATAGATCTTCAGGATCCGTCCATTTTCTTCACCAACTATGAGTGAATATGGCAAACTACCCGCCCCAGGCTGCGTGACTTCACATAAATATGGCGGTATTGATTTCGGAGATATCAATGCCTTATTCATGGAGGTATCAGGATGAAGGAGATATTTCTTTCGTTGCTCCTGCTCATCAGTGACTCTGCTCTGCATCAGCCTCGCAGTTTCTGCAGCAACCATCAGTGTGGCACCAACAACCG
>CAVQPC010000093.1:0-28792 GCA_963714585.1 uncultured Methylomirabilota bacterium | reverse complement strand
CCGCCGTGCAGGGCCATGCCGTTTCCGATGGACGCCATGGCGTGCTCCCGGACGCCGAAGTCGGAAGTTCCGCCCGCCGGGAGATCCCGCCCTGGAACTCGCCCGCCCCGGTGACGTAGGTGCTGGTCGACGGATGGAGGTCGGCCGATCCTCCGATAAGGTTCGTCACCTTCGGGTAGAGGGCCTGGATCGTCTTCCCCGAGGCGGCGCGGGTGGCCAGGGCCGGATCGGCGGGCGCGAACCGCGGCAGCGCGGTCTCCCAACCCTCGGGAAGCTCTCCGCTCTGGTAGCGCTCCCAGCGCGCCGCCTCGGCCGGGAAGGCGGCGCTGTACGTCCCGAGGCGCTCCCGCCACTCCGCCTCCCAGCGCCGGCCGCGGTCCAGCGCCTTGCGGAACTCCTGCCGCACGTCGTCCGGAACCAGGAAGGCCGGCGACGCCGGCCAGCCCAGCCGCTCCTTGGCGAGCTTCACCTCCTCTTCGCCCAGCGGCTCGCCGTGGGCCTTGTTGCTGTCCTGTTTGTTTGGGCTCCCGTAGCCGATGTGGGTCCGGCACATGATGAGGGATGGCCGCGTCGCCTCCGCCTGGGCCGCCCGGATCGCGGCATCGACCGCGGCGAGGTCATTGCCGTCCGCGACGCGCTGCACATGCCAGCCGTAGGCCTCGAAGCGGCGGCCGACGTCCTCGGTGAACGCCAGGTCGGTGCTCCCGTCGATGGAGATGTGGTTGTCGTCGTAGAGATAGATCAGCTTGCCCGAGCTTGAGATGGCCGGCCAGCGAGGCGGCCTCGGAGGAGATCCCCTCCATGAGGTCCCCGTCGCTCACGATGGCGTAGGTGTCGTGGTCCACAAGGCCGTGGCCCGGCCGGTTGAACTGCGCCGCCAGCCAGCGCTCCGCGATGGCCATGCCCACCCCGTTGCCGAACCCCTGGCCGAGAGGGCCGGTGGTGGTCTCGACACCGGGGGTCAGGCCGTACTCCGGATGGCCGGGGGTGCGGCTGCCCCACTGCCGGAACTGCTGGAGGTCTTCCAGGCTGAGGTCGTAGCCGGTCAGGTGCAACAGGGCGTACAGGAGCATGGACCCGTGCCCGGCCGAGAGGACGAACCGGTCCCGGTCGGGCCACTTCGGGTTGACAGGATTGTGCCGGAGGAAGCGCGTCCAGAGGACGTAGGCCATCGCCGCGGCCCCCATCGGCATACCGGGGTGCCCGGACTTCGCCTTTTGCACGGCATCCGCGGCGAGCATGCGGATCGTGTTGATGCACCGCTGATCGAGTTGCTCCTGCTGAATCATTGCGGTTCTCCCCTCTCGATCAGGGCGGTTGAAGGGCCGTCCACGACGGATGTCGGAGTAATACCCTATCACACTCTACCCGGAATTGTCAGGCGGCGCGGAGATTCGGCGGGCACGAGGCACGGGAAGGACTGGCGGCCCTCAGGACGCATCCGGCGCGGTCGCATTGCTGCGGGACTGCATGAACGCGTGGTAGCCCTGCTCGCTGGCCGCCAGGATGAGGTGATCGCCTTCCTCGAAGGGTGCAGCCTGCCCGGGCGGGATCACCTCCTCGCCCCGCAGGACGGCGACCAGGACCAATCCGTATTTCTCCTCCAGGACGATATCGGCTTTCCCGTTCAAGATCTCCTGGTCGTTCGGACCCACCGTGAGGGCGAAGATGCGCCCCTTCCCGCCGTGGATCGGGATCGAGTGGCCGTGGCGGAGCAACTCACTCAGGTCGGGGAAGTGGATGCCCCGCAAGCCTTCTGCGGCCTGGCTCTCCAGGATGTGAAATGCCCCTTGAACCAGTCGCGCGTAATGCACGGGAGACTCCAGCCGCCCCTCGACTTGCGCTTCATAGAGGCGGGGATAGTGCGCCTTGGCAGTTAGAGCCCGCTGGACCACAAAGCTGATCGCCGAAGCCAGCATGGCGGGGACGATGAGGCCATAGCCCCCCGTCATCTCGGCCACCATTATCAACGTCGCCAACGGCACACGAGCCGTCCCTGCAAAGACGGCACCCATGCCTACCACAGCGAAGGCCGCTGGGAGGAAGTGCGCGGCCGGGAACCATAGGTCCATCACGTAGGCCACCCACCCACCGATCATGGCCCCAATATAGACATTCGGGCCGAACACACCGCCGGACCCGCCGGATGAGATGGTGAGCGAGAGTGCCAAGATCTTGGCCAGGGAGAAGAGGAGGAGCTTGTGGCCAACGAGCCCGCCCGTGATCGCGAGCTGCACCCACCCGTACCCCGTGGCGAGTATCTCCGGCACCAGGATGGCCAGCAGGCCCATCAGGAGGCCTCCAATCGCCGGCTTGACATGGTTTGGGATCTGCAATCGGCGAAAGAGGTCGCGAATGCCGTAGAAAATGGTGGGTTCGATGGCGCCGACGACACCCGCTATGACCCCCAGGATCGCATACCCCAGGAGCGCAATGGGGCGCGTGAACGTAAGGTTTGAGGGCAGAAGGAAGATCGGGTTCCACCCGACGAAGATGCCGTTCACGGCATACGCCACGACGGCTGCAATGAGCGTGAAGGGAAGGGCCTCAAACTCCATGAACAGGCCCCCGTAAAGAATCTCCACGGCAAAAATGGCCATCCCGAGGGGGGAGCGGAAGATGGCTGAGAGCCCGGCCGCCATGCCGGCCAAGACCAGGATGCGCCGCTCCGTGTTCGGCAAACGCAGGAGGTCACACAGGACCGAGGCTGCCCCCACGCTGATCTGCGCGGTGGGGCCCTCGCGGCCCGCCGCGCCGCCCGACCCGATGGTGATGGCCGAGGCGACTGCCTTGACGGGAGTCACGATGGGGCGGACCTTCCCTTCGCGGAAATGGTAGGCAGCCACGGCAGCATCGGTCCCGTGGCCCTCCGCCTCGGGCGCCAGGGAGTACACGATCAGGCCACAGAGCAGTCCTCCCACCATAGTCGCGACCGGGATGAGCCAGAGCCCCCACGGACCGACATGGGCGGCAGAGTGGAGAATTCCTGCGCGGGGTGGGACGTAGCCAGCAATGCCGCCCATGAAGATCCGTTCGCCCCAGTCCAGCATCCAGACGAAGAGTTGCGCGCCGAGCCCCCCGGCCACGCCTATCAGCGCCGCATAGAACAACAGTCGGTTGGCCCTCCATGCGCTGCGCAACGTGATGCGCAGGCGCCGAAACCCGCGCTTCATGACCAGGAGTTTCGACGGCAGGCGGTCGCCGGGTGGCTGCCCGTTCGCATCACCCTTGACATGCATCGGGGATTTCCCTCCGGAAACACGGCCCGGACATGAGGCCATAAGCCGGTAGATGCTATCTTCCATGGACGGTCGTGTCAAAGGTCCGTCCGACTTCTTTCGAGGAACGTGCGCGGCCCGAAGCATTCACGGGACACAGATCCCGGGCATCACCGAGCCCCTGACCCAGGTGGCTCCCGGAATCGAGATGGATGCATCCAGCATGCAGACCCACCGCCCCGGCGGTTCGACCATCTCCGACGCTCTTCGCATCTATCCTTCGGACGCTCTTCGCGTATAATGCACCTGTCTCTTCACGCGGGATCCCCGTGGCGCAGGCGTCAAGAAGTAGTCGATTGCCGGGAGAACGGCGGGTGCCGTAGTCAAGGGGCGGCGACCCGGAGGTTCGTAATGGCAGGACAGCGAAGCAGGCTGTGGCGAGTGGGAGCCGAGATCGTCCGCCGCCTGAACGAGCACGACTTCATGATGATGGCAGCGGCCATCGCCTTCTTCTGGCTGCTCACCCTGATCCCGCTCTTGCTCCTCGGGTCGTCGGCCGTGGGCTATTTCCTCGGATCCTCCGACGAGGCCGCGGATGCGGTGATGGCGGCGGCGCGGCGCTTGATCCCACAGGCCACCGGCCCAGAGGTGGAGCAGTTCCTCGGAACCGTGATCAAGAGTCGCCATGTCGCGGGCCTCCTGGGGATTGGCTTTCTGCTGTGGCTGGCCCTAGAGGCCTTCGACGTGATCATCAGCTCCCTCACCGCCCTGACGGGGGAGCGGGAAAGCCGATCGTTTCTCCGACGGAAGTTCATCGCCCTTGTCTTGGTGTGCACGACGGGGCTTCTCTTGGAGGTGGCGTTGATGGGCAGTTGGGTGCTCGCGGCTTGGCCCAACATGCAGGACCTCCTGGGGTTCGAGGTCATCCTGCCTTCCTTCCTCACCGCTCCCGGCTTTCCCCGTGACGTTGCCACTGCCCTCATGGCCATTCTCCTGACCATCGTGTACCTCATCGCCCCGGTGCGGCAGATTCGCTGGCCCGCCGCCCTGGCTGGCGCCTCGATTGCAACGGCCTGCTGGTATGGCGCCAGGCGCTTCCTCAACTGGTTCGTCCGCCACTACTTGAGCACCAGCCTCCTCTTCGGAATCCTCGGCGGCGTCATCGTTCTCATTCTGTGGATCTTCTGCACGGCCATCATCCTATTGTTGGGTGGGATGCTGGCCGACATCTTCGATCGGAATTGGCCCTCCGAGAAGGACCGTCCTTCGCTCTCAGTCTGATCCCCCCTCGGTCCGCGGCATGCCATCCCTGGGCCCCCGGAAGCCGATCCTCCACGGCCGTTAGCTCGAGGAGTCGCCGACGGGATGGTTCCTGGAGTGGCACGGAGGGCAGCCGGCTCTGCCCGTTCGCCGCCCGAAACCCTCACCGGACAACCTCCGCTCTCCAACTCTCATACAGACCACCTTCTCGTGCGGCCAGCTCATCAAATTTGGAGCGAAGCATCTCAAATTCACGCAGGACAGGAACCATCCAGCGCGTAGCCCGCAGGACACACCGCGTCCCCGTGGCGGCCTCCTCAACGGACACCGTGTATCCGTCCGACTTGAGTCGCGTGGCCGCCTCGTCAGCAGAGACACGCGAGGGGAAATAGAATAAGAACTCGATGTCGTGGGCGAGGGTCAGATCCGAGCCGGCCTTCATCAGTCGGTCAATGGCTTGGGCGTCCGAGCTGCTCCGGGCGGGGCCTCTCTTCAGGAAAAAGAGGACGATCACGCAGATGACGATCAATCCAAGCGCGAAGATCCCCCACAGAGCCATGGCGCCCTCTCCTTTCTCCCGTGGGACGGAGCCACCAGGGGTGAGACGCCTGAGCGTAGAGCGGTCCCTCTCGGCAGGTCACTTGTTGGCTTGAATTGGATTGCAGGGGTCTGCTGGCCTGGAGGGAGCGGTCCCGTCGACGGAGAGTTGGGTGTCAGGTGCGCTTCGCTAGCTCTCTGCCAATCCTCGACCCCCGACATAGGCATCGCAATCTGAACCGCACCTCGAGCCGGCCCTTGCCTCAGACCGAGCGCTCTCGCTTTCGCGCCAAGAGATACAGGCGTGCCCCCAGGCAAAGGATGACGATTCCAATTGCGGAGATGAACAGCTTTGCCACGAGCAGGGTCGTGGCCTCCTCGCTCAGAATCAGCCACGGAACGACAAGCATCATGCTCCTCGCGGGACGCACCTTCCCGCGTCCACCGCCACGGGCAGAGATTCACTTCATTCTTGCGCGCCACGACTCCCTTTAAGGGAGATCCGGTTGATCAGTGACGCGATACTGGAGATGACAATCAGTGCGATGCCGACGAGGGCGAGATACTTCGGCACGCCGCCTGCCGCCTCCTTCATCGACGCCCCCATGAACAGGGCGATGAGGAAGCAGAAGAAGCCTGTGGCCATGAGCACGTTTCGCCACTTCGATCCCGGCGCGGCCTTGTCGAGAGTCTCCTGGTCACCCAGTCCTATCTTGTGCTCCGCCATCCCTTCCGCCTCCTGGGGCCTCGTGCCCCTCGAGAATTGAAGGACAAGGGATTCTGATCCAAGGTTAGTATGAATCCATTCTGAGGTCATGTGATATACAACAGAATGCTGGCTGAAGGTTAGTATATGCCTATCGATATATTCCATAACTATCTTGGAAATAAGAGATGTTTTGATATTATGACCATCCAAGATATCCAGTGAATAAAGTAAGAGCACAGTGCTAGGCTCCAGCTATGAACTCTTGGGGGGCTTCGAGGAGACCCGTAGAGAAAAAACTGGGGGATTGTGATGGCCGCAACCCGCAAGACCAGGGACAAGTTCCTGCAAGAGATCCGCGAACTCCGGAAGCAGCTTGCCGAGGCTGCGGCTCAAGCCGCGCTTCTGCACGAATACAGGCAAACCGAGGCCGCGCTGCGGGAGAGCGAGGAGCGCTACCGTCGCCTGTTCGAGGATGACCTCACAGGGGATTATGTGACGACGCCTGACGGCCGGATCCTGGCCTGCAACCCCGCTTTCGTATCCATCCTCCAGTTCCCCGATCGCAGGGAAGCCTTGGCGGCCAACATGGTCTCCCTGTACTCGAGTCCCCAGGAGCACGCCCGCTTCCTCACGATCCTCCGGGAGCGGAAGAAGCTGGAGCACTTCGAATGCATCCGGCGACGGCGGGACGACGTGCTCATCCACGTGGTGGAGAACGCCGTGGGGGTCTTCGATGAGAGAGGAGTTCTCCAACAGATTCGCGGGTACCTCTTCGACAACACGGCCCACAAGCTGGCAGAACAGGCACTCCGCGAGGCCGAGGAACGGCACCGCAGTCTGATCGAGTTCCTCCCCGACGCCGTCCTCGTCTCCGACCGGGACCGGGTCGTCTTCGCGAACCCCGCGGCGGCGCGGCTCGTCGGAGCAGATCGTGCGGAAGACCTCGTGGGACGCTCCCTGCCCGACCTGTACCACCTGGACTACCGCCCCGCGGTCAACCACCGCACCGAGGAGGCGCTACGCGAGCAGCTCCCCGGCCCGCCCGAACACCGGAAGATGGTCCGCCTGAACGGCACGTCCGTGGATGTGGAGACGGCGGTGACCCCCATCATGTTCGACGGCAAGCTCTCCGTGCTGCGGGTGAACCGGGACATCACGGCGCGCACTCAGGCCGAGGAGGCCCTCCTGCAGAAAGACCGGGAGATCTCCGGCCAGCTCAAGAAGATCGAGAAGCTCAACGCCGCCCTGACGACCTTGCTGGAGCACCGAGAGCAGGAAAGCCAGCAGAAGCTGGAAGGCGTGCGGGCGACCCTGGAGAAGCTCGTGCTGCCCTACCTGGAGAATCTCAAGACCACCCGACTCGATGAGGACCAGCGCATCCTCATCGAGGTCATGGAGGCCAACCTCACCAATATCGCCTCCTCGTTCGCCCGGCAGCTCGATTCATGGAAGATGAAGCTCACGCCCACGGAGATCCAGATCGCCGACATGCTCCGTCTGGGGAAACGCACCAAGGAGATTGCCGCCTTGCTCAAGGTATCCTCGAGTGCCGTCGCGTTCCACCGGAACAACATCCGAGCCAAGCTCGGATTGACCCGGAAGCCCACGAATCTGGTTTCCTACCTGCGCGTGATGGGACAGCAGTAAAATCGTCCCGCCCCGCGGCTGTCGAAAGCCACCCGCTACGGCCGCCAGTCCGGGTCGATGAAGAAGGGCTGGCTCCAGGCGCTCTGCATCTGGGCGTCCACCACCTCGATGCGCACGTAGGGATCGCCCGTCCGGGGGGTGTACTCGGCCTGGGTCAGGCCTTCGCCCCGGAGGCACAGGCCCGGATTGAGGTCGCCCGTCATGAAGCGGATCTCGACGGCGGGCGAGCACCAGACCTTGATGGCGTTGCCGTCCACCTCGAATCCCTGGAAGTGGGGCCCGGAAGAGGAATAAAAGCGTCCCGCCCGAAGACTGCTGAGGATCGCCTCGGCGCTGAGCTGATCCGCATCCACGACGATCCAGGCCTTGGCGCCTTGGTAGGGGATGCGGTGGGCGTCGTCGGCCGCGATGCCCCAGACCCGCACGCCCTGCCGCAGGAGCTGATCCCAGTAGCGGAGGGCGTAGCCGTTGTACTCCAGGTAGTGGCAGACCACGTTGTAGATCTCAAGGGCGGCATACCCGTTGAGCGCGAGGCAGCGCTCCAGGCTGAAGGCGGACCAGTTCGGATGGGCCAGGATGGCCAGGGCGCCCTGATCATTGATGGCGTCGATCGTCCTCTGGTGGTCGGTGAACGGCTCCACGACCCCCTTGAGGTGCAGCCCCAGCATGTGCTCCCGGCCTCGCACCGTGACCTCGTCCGAGGACAGCGTCAGGAATTCCGGTGTCGTGAACTGGCTCAGATCGGTGAACACGTCGTGGTCGGTCAGGGCCAGGAAGGCGTACCCCCGATCCCGGTAGAAGCCCACCACCTGCTCCAGGGGCCACTCCCCGTCCGAGAGCGCCGAGTGCGTGTGCGTGTTGCCGCGAAACCACTGCGGCAGCTTCCGATACGGATTCCGGATTTTCATGGCTGCTCTCCTCGGTCCGGCAAAGGGGCGACCGGCCGGTCGCCTCTCGCGCCGACGGCTGACGACGACGCCCTCACGACGACCTCCCCGTGCGGGGTGAGGTCAAGGGCGTCCAGGCTGGCCACCGTCCACGTCGCCGCGTCCAGCCCCACGGCCCCGCGGCCCCGGTCCACCGCCACCACCCGCATCCCGGCGGCGCAAGCTGCGGCCACGCCCGCCGTCGTGTCCTCGATCACCAGACAGGCCACCGGTGTCACGCCGAGCTGGCGAGCGGCCGCGAGAAACGGGTCCGGTGCCGGCTTGGCATGCGTGTAGTTCTCCGCCGTGATGATGAGCGCGAACAGGCCCGTGATCCCCAGGCGGTCCAGGATCCGCGTGACCTCCGTCCGCCGTGAGCCGGTAACCACGGCCAGCCGGAGCGCCGCCGGCACGCGCCGAGCGAGCTGCAGCGTGTCCAGGAAGGCTGGCACCTCATCCAGCCAGGCCTCGTAGAGGGCGTTCCGCCGGGCGGCGACGCGCTCCCCCTCCGCGGCGAATCGATCGCCCAGGATGTTCTGGAGCCCGGCCTCGTCCGTCCGCCCCAGCCAGAAGCGGACAAAGCGTTCCCAGGTGAGCGCCATCCCGATCTCGGCCAGCGCCTGCGCCCCGGCCTTGAATCGGATGGGCTCGCTGTCCACCAGCACGCCGTCGAAGTCGAAGAGGATGGCCTGAACGGGCTCAGGAGGTGCCGTGAGTTGGGTCATGGCCTCACACGTCGAGCACGGTCTTGAGGATGCCGGGGCCCCGCGTTTCGGCTCGGCGGAAGCCCTCAGCCACCTCCGTGAAGGGGACCCGGTGGGTGATGAGGCCGGGCAGATCCACGCGCCCTCGCCGGACCAGGTCCAGCGCCCGGGGAAAGGTGTGCTTCATGCGCCGGACGAATCGAACGGTGAGCCCCTTTCGCATCGCCTGGATACCGGGAAACATCATCTGGTCCGTCTTCCAGTAGCCGATGAGGACGAGCGTGCCTCCCGGCCGCACGATTTCAACGGCCCGGGCCGTGGCCTCTTCGCTTCCAGCGGCTTCGAAGACCACATCCGCCCCGTCCCCGTCCGTCCGCTCCAGGAGGTCCCGCACCGCACTCGCCTCGCCGGCATCGAGCGCGGCATCGACGCCAAATCGGCTCGCCGCCTCTCGCCGGTGAGCCAGCGGTTCCACGCTGCAGACCTGTCTCGCACCCGCCAGGTGCGCCACCCGGGCGATCAGGAGGCCGATCGGGCCGCAGCCGAACACCACCACGCGGTCCCCCACCGCGACGTGCCCGAGGTCCACTGCGTGGATGGCCACGCCCAGCGGCTCGATGGTGGCTCCCACGGGAAACGGAATCTCAGAAGGGAGCGGGATGACAAGATGCGCAGGATGGGCGAGATATTCCTGGAGGGCGCCAGGCGTGGGCGGGCTGCCGAAGAAGCGGAGGCGGCGGCACAAGTTTGGATTGCCGGCAGTGCAGAATCGGCACTGGCCGCACGGGATGGCGGGGTCCACGGCGACGGCCGTCCCGGGCACCGGGCCATCGGCCTCGGGGCCGAGGGCCTCCACCACGCCCGCCACCTCATGGCCGAGGATGTGACCCGCCGGAAGGGATTGGTCGCCGATCCGCCCTTGCGCGTAGTACTGGAGATCCGAGCCGCAGATCCCGACCGCTTTGACCCGGACCAGCACCTCGCCCGGGCCGGGGGAGGGAATGGGCACCTCCGCCAGTCGGATCTCGCCGGGACCCACGACCTTCGCCACTCGCATGCACGGGACCTCAAATGCTACGGAGATCGGAGATGGCACGCCGCAAGTGGGCGCACACGATGCCCCCGGGGGGCGCACGTCAAGCGTCACCCTCTCGCGTCATCTCGCATCGGGCGGCGCCAGGACGTGGAGTTTCTCCGCAGGCAGGGCGATCCAGACCTCCATCCCCGGCTGGAGCTTCATCAGGGAGTGGAGATGCTCCGAGCACTGGACCGCGATTCCCCCCGCCCCGCCGGCCTCCCCCTCCGCGCGGAACTGGAGGAGGTAATCCACGCCCCGCTTCACCTCGGAGGTGAGCCGTCCCTGCAGCACATTGCGCCGGCCCGCCACCCGCTCCGGCCAGACGAAGCGCACGGCCTCCGGCCGGATGCAGAACTCCACTGTCGTCCCCGGGGGCGCCAGCGGGCCGGCGACCTCCAGGAGCTGCCCGCGCCAGCGGATGTGCTGCTGGCCGGCGGGGCCGGCCGCGACCGTGCCCTGGAAGATGTTGGACGCCCCCACGGCCTCGGCCACCCGGCGATCGAGGGGACGATGCAGCACCGCATCTCGTGGTCCGGCCTGCAGGATCCGCCCCTGCTCGATGACGGCGATCTCGCACGCCATGAGGTAGGCCTCCTGCAGGCTGTGAGTCACAAGAATGGTCGTCCCGCCGAAGCCCCGGAGCAATTCCAGGACCTCTCCTCGCAGGCGCTCGCGCTCGATCTGGTCCAGGGCCGAGAAGGGCTCGTCCAAGAGCAAGAGGTCGGGCTGGATGATCAGCCCCCGCCCCAGGGCGACCCGCTGTCGCTGGCCGCCGGACAGCTCGCTCGGGTAGCGCCGGCCGAGCGCGTCTAGGCCGAGGAGGCGCAGCATGGCCTCTATGCGCGCTCGCATCTCGCTGCGGGGGACCCGCCGCAGGCCGTAGGCCAGGTTCGCGGCCACCGTCAGGTGGGGGAACAGGGCGTACTCCTGGAACACGAGGCCGACGCGGCGCTCGTGGGGCGGGATGTGGACGCCCGCCGCGCCATCGTAGATCGTCCGGCCGTTCAGCCGGATCCACCCGCGGTCCGGGCGGATCAGCCCTGCCAGGCACTGGAGGGTGAGGCTCTTCCCGGCTCCCGACGGCCCGTAGAGGGCCGTGACGCCGCGGTCCGCCGTGAGGTTTGGGCGCAGGCAAAAGCTGCTCAGTCGAAACTCCAGGCTGAACTCCAGCATTACAGGCGCACCCGCGGGAGGCGGCTCAAGAGGAGGAGCAGCATGGTGACGATGCCGATGGTGATGAGGGAGAAGGCGTTGGCCATTCCGAGGTTGTTGGCCTGCACGGCATCGTAGATGGCCAGGGGGAGGGTCTGCGTGCGATCCGGGATGCTCCCGGCCAGCATGAGGGTGATGCCGAATTCGCCCATGCCGCGGGCGAAGGCCAGGATGAGCCCCGCCAGGATTCCCCGCCAGGCCAGCGGCAGGGTCACGCTGAGGAAAACGCTCCAGGCCGGACGGAGCGTCTTGGCAGCCGCCTCGATCCGGGGGTCGATCCCCTCGAAGGCCGCCTGCACAGCCTTGACCACCAGGGGGAGCGAGGCCACGGTGGCCGCGACCACGGCCGCTCGCCAGGTGAAGATGATCCCAAGACCGGCCCGCTCCAGGGCGGCGCCCAGCGGCCCGGACCGCCCGAGGAGCAGCAAGAGATAGAAGCCGACGACAGTGGGGGGAAGGACGAGGGGAAGAATGATCACCGATTCCAGCAGGGTCCGGCCTGGGAATCGGCGTCGCGTGAGCAACCAGGCCAGGGCAACCCCCAGCATCCCCGCCAGGAGCGTGCTCAGGCTGGTGACGCGCAGCGACAGGAAAATCGGGAAGAGATCCATGTCCGCTCCGGCCCACATGACCAGCGGGGGCTGAGAATTCATTGGGCATCGGGAATGTGGTCATTGTCCGGATTCTTCTCGAAGAATCCGGACTAGGGTTCCCCCGGCAGCAGGAAGCCGAACCGCTTCAGGATAGGCCGACCCTCCGGCCCGCTCACGAACCGGATGAACGCCCGGGCCAGGTCGGGATGCCGGGAGCTGGTGGTCACGGCCGCCACTTGGCGCAGCGGGTCGTAGAGTGCGGGATCGATCGGCGTGAACTGCAACTCCGGCACGTCTGCCACCGAGCGGGCGAGGAGTGCTGCCTCCACGTTTGCCGTCTGCAGAAATTGCAGGGCCTGCTGAATATTCTCCCCGTACACGAGCTTGGGCTGGACCGCAGTCCAGATCCCTGCCCGCTCCAGGGCCTGCCGCGCCGCCCGGCCGTAGGGGGCATGGACCGGATTGGCCAGGGCCACGCGCTTCACCTCGGGACGGAGCAGGTCCGTGAGGTCAGCGAGCGGCGAGCGGCTCCGCCTGGTGGCCAGGACCAATCTCCCGAACGCATACGTTTGCACCGTGTCCGGCAGCACGGCGCCCTTGGCGCGAAGCGCCTCCACGAAAGAGGCATCGGCGGCGAAGAAGACATCGTAGGGGGCGCCGTGCTCGATCTGCTGGGCGAGCTGCCCCGTGGAGCCGATGACCAACGTCACCTTCGCCGGCTGCTCCCGCTCGAAGGTCGCCTGCATCTCCCGGAGCGCAAAGACCAGGTCCGCGGCCGCGGCCACCACCAACTCGGGTCGATCGCTGCGTCGCCCGGGCTGCCCTCCCGCGGCGACCAGGGGGACGGCCAGGAGACTGCCGACGAGAAGCACCGCACAGATGGGTCGTGGCCACGAATGCCCGGCCGCATTCCGCCACCGACGGCTCACGGGCGCACGTCCACCCACCGCCGCTCTTTGGCCGCCACCTCGATGGCGTCCACCACCCGTTGGGCCTCGGCCCCGTCCTGGAAGTTCGGGTAGTCCTGCGTCTCCCCGCGGATCGCCCGGAGGAAGGCAACGCCCTGATCAAGCTTATACCCCACGAGCGGGTCGTCCATCCGCGGATTCCGGGGGGACCCCGGGTATGTCCGCAGATCAAAGGGGACCTCCGCTCGGGCCCACTGTTGCGTGGCCGCCATGGCCGGGCCCAGGCTGATCTGAAGCTCGAAGGGGTGGATCAGCTCGTAGACGGCGGCCCCACCCGTCCCGTGGACCTCGATGCACTGGTAGTTCGCTCGGCCCTTGCCCCCGCGGCCGGCCACGGCACGATTGAGATCGAAGGTCCCGACCGCCCCGCACCCAAACTCCACGGCGAAGGCACAGGCGTCCTCGGCGTCCACCGGGACCAGCCCGGGGCCGGACGCGCTGGGCCGCTCGCGGACGTAGAGCCGCGTGGCGCCGCTCACGGCCGCAATGTCGCCCAGGAGGTAGCGGGCGAAGTCGATGCCGTGGGAACCCATATCGGCCAGGATCCCCGCCCCGGCCTGCGCGCGCTGATTCCGCCAGGCAACGGGGGTAGCAGGGTCCAGCATGAAATCCGTGAAGTAGGACATGCGCCAGTGGCGGATCTCGCCGAAATGGCCCTCCGTGACCAGCCGCTTCAGGTAGCGGAGCGCCGGCACGAAGCGGAAGGTGAAAGCCACCATGTGGACGCCGGGGCTGCCCTCGGCCGCCTGGAGCACCGAGGCCGCTTCAGGATAGCTCAGCCCCAGCGGCTTCTCGCAGAGGATGTGCTTCCCTGCGGCGAGGGCGGCCCGCGCCACCTCCGCGGTGAGGCCGCTCGGCGGACAGATCACCACGGCATCCACATCCGGATCGGCGAGGAGGGCCTGCCAGTCCGGATAGACTCGCGGGATTCCCCAGCGGTCGGCGAAGGCCTTGGCCCGCTCCACGGTCCGCGACGCCACCGCCAGGATCTCGCAGGCATCCGGACACAAGCGAAGCGACGGCACGTGCACCATGTCGGCGATGCGTCCGGCCCCGATGAAACCGACCCGGATTTTCTCGCGGGCCATGCGTCAGCTCCTTTCCCCTGCCGCTAGCAACTGCTCCACCTCTGCGCCCTCCGGCAGGGAGGGTTGGGCGCCCGGCCTGGTGACGGCCAGCGCCCCGCAGGCATTGGCGTAGCGGACGGCCTCGCGCAGGGCGAGCCCGCGCAGCACGGCCACCGCCAGGCCCCCGACGAAGGCGTCCCCCGCCGCGGTCGTGTCCACCACCGGCACCCGGAAGCCCGGGACGCGGCTCGCTTGGCCCTCCGCCAGCAGCAGCGAGCCCTCCGCCCCCAGCGTGACGATCACGGCGCGGGGGCCCAGCGCCCGTAGCCTCTCCCCCACGGCGGTCCAGTCCTGCACCGCGCCTGGCTCAAGCCCGGCGAACTGAGCCGCCTCCACCTGATTGGGCACCAGGAGATCCACGCCGCCGAAGCAAGCCTCATCTCCCTTGCGATGCGGGGCCGGGTTCAGGAGGACCCGCGCGCCGGCGCGCTTCGCGGCGGCCACGGCCCGCGCGATGACGGAGGGCGGCACCTCGAGGTTCACCACCAGCAATCGGCAGCGGGCCGCCCGGCGCTCCACGTCGGCCAGGGCCGCTTCGTCCCACGCCAGGTTCGCCCCGGGCGCCACCACGATGGCATTTTCCCCGCCGGGCGCCACAGAGATCAGGGCGACGCCGGTGGCCTGGGCCACCCGGCGGACCCCGTCGCAGGCGATATCGGCCGCCCGCAGGCCTGCCAGCAGTTCGTCCCCGAAGGCGTCCGTCCCGATCTGGCCGACCAGGGCCACCGATCCGCCCAGGCGCCGGGCGGCCACGGCCTGATTCGATCCCTTGCCGCCCGGGAAGCGGGCCGCCTCCCCGCCATGGACGGTCTCGCCGGGGCGCGGGATGTGGGGGACCTGGACGACCAAGTCCATGTTGATCCCGCCGATGACGCAGATATCAGTCGCCATGCAGGACGCGCCTCCCGCCCCCTCCCAGGCCCCCGCCTTCATACCATAGCATCTGCCGCATCGCAAATGCCATGCGGCGCGGAAAGTCTTTGACAGGTGCGCCGGGCCGCCACTAGAGTGGGGGAGAATTGGACCGCCTCCGTTCTCTCGATGAGGAATGCCGCCATGCCGCGCCAAAGCCGTCGGACGTTCCTGGCCCTCCTCTCTGCCGGCCTGATTCTCCTGAGCCTCAATCCTTCGCTCCGCGCCGCCGCCCCGCCCGAGCGGACGGTACACCTGACTATCTTGCAGCTCAACGACGTTTACGACATCACGCCGGGGGAGAAGGGCAAGCGAGGCGGACTGGCTCGCGTCGCCACCCTTCAGGTTCGCATCCGGAAGGAGAATCCCAACACGATCTTCGTCCTGGCCGGGGATTTCCTCTCTCCCTCCACCATGTCCAGCATCTTCCAGGGCAGCCAGATGGTGGCCGGCCTGAACGCCATCGGCCTGGACCTGGCCACCTTCGGGAATCATGAGTTCGACTTCGGCCCGGATGTCACCCGCCAGCGGATGCAGGAATCGCGTTTCACCTGGGTCTCGGCCAATGTGCTGGACCCGGCGACCGGCTTGCCCTTCGGTGGGGCGGTGCCGTTCATCGTGCGGCAGCTCGGCGGAGTCCGGATGGTCATCTTCGGCCTCACGACGCCCGAGACCCGCACGCTGTCCAAGGGGGCCGCCAACCTGAAGTTCCTGGACCCGATTCAGGCCGCCCGGGATGCGGTGACGCGGGCGCGCCACCTCAGGGCGGACGTGATCGTCGCGCTGACTCACCAGGACATGGCGGAGGACAAGCAGTTGGCCGCCGCGGTGCCGGGGATTGATGTGATCCTGGGCGGTCACGAACACGTCCCCCTCGACGCCCGGGTGGGACGGACCCTCATCCTCAAGGCGGGATCGGATGCAAGGTTCCTCGGGCGGATCGACGTTCTGGTCTCCACTGGGCGGGGCAGCAAGCGCGTTGAGTTGAAATGGGAGCTGATTCCCGTGACCGACGAGATCCCGGCCCAGCCCGAAGTGGCAGCACTGATCGCGCACTACGAGAACCTGACGGCGGCTCAGTTCAACGTGGTGGTCGGCGCAACCACCCTTCCCCTGGACACGCGCGGCGAGGTGGTGCGCACCCAGGAATCCGCCGTGGGAGACCTCATCGCCGACCTCATGCGCGGGGTCCTGAAGGCGGATGTGGCGTTGATCAATGGGGGAGGCATCCGGGGCGATGTGGTGGTGCCCGCCGGCCCACTCCGCCGTGGCGACGTCCTCAGGATTCTCCCCTTCGGCAACAAGGTCGTGAAGCTGGACGTGAGCGGCATGGCCTTGCGCGAGGCGCTGGAAAATGGTCTGAGCCAGGTGGAGAAGACGGCCGGCCGCTTCCCCCAGGTCTCGGGAATCCGCTACGTCTTCGACCCGAGCCGGCCGGCGGGCTCGCGCCTGGTCTCCGTCACCGTGAACGGGCAGCCGCTGGAGGGGAAGGCCCATTACGCGCTCGCCACCTTCGACTTCATCCTGGGAGGCGGCGACGGCTACACGATGCTCCAGCGGGCGACCGTCCTGATGAAGCCGGAGAATGGCCCCATGGACTCCGACATCCTGCTGGACCGGCTGAAGCAGGGACCGATTGCCCCTGTGCCCGACGGTCGCGTCCAGCGCGTCCAGTAGTCGCTGTCCGCTGCAGCCTGGCTCGCCCCGCGATCACATTGCATCGAGGAGAAAGGATAGTCTCAGCGCATGACCAAGACCATTTACCGGGGGAGGGTGGTGGACCTGGATCTCGACACGGTCACGCTGCCCAACGGCACCACGCTGGAAATGGAGGTCGTCCGCCACCCGGGTGCCGCCGCCATCGTACCGATGAGGCCGGATGGATCCGTCCTGCTCACACACCAGTACCGTTACGCGGCCGGCGGATACATCTACGAGATCCCCGCCGGGAAGCTGGACCCCGGCGAGGACCCGAAAGCCTGCGCCGCCCGTGAGTTGGAAGAGGAGACCGGGTACCGCGCTTCATCCATCCAGCCGCTTCTCAGCATGCTGACCACGCCGGGATTCACGGACGAGGTCATCCACCTCTTCCTGGCCACGGGTCTCGTCCCGGGGGTGCAGCGACTGGAGTGCGACGAAGTGCTCCACCTCGTCGAGTTGCCGCTGGAGAGGACCATGGATCTGATCGGGGACGGGACGATCCGGGACGCGAAGACGATCGTGGGCCTCCAGGCCGTCCACTTGCGCCGACTCCGGCAATCCCCCGGCCGGTGAAATGCAAACGCGCCGAGCGGAAAGTTCCGCGCGGCGCGTTTGCGCTGCTCACCTGTCGAAGGCGTCGCGGTTGCTTACCGCGGCGTGCCGGGACCTTCGCGGTGCGTCGAACGAGTCTCTCCCGCCCCTCGGAAGCGACTCCCGGCAGGCGCCCGGTCGGGCCGACCCGGGCCCTCCCGCAGCCATGCCAACACCGCCCCCGCACGCCTGGTCCCAGCCGAGCGCCCCTCGGATGTGCCCGGCGAATTCCACGCCGGCTTCCCGCTCCCGGACGACCGCAGGGCAGCGCCAGGACGTGTGCGCCGTTCGGCGTTGATCCTCGCCCGCGCCCGTTCCCCGGCCTTCCGCACCCGCATGCCGGCAATGCGCTCGGCCAGCGGAATCTCGAGCCGCTCCGCGGGCCGCTTGTCGTAGTCGAACCCGGCGACTTTCTGGCGCGGCAGGTGCTTCCCGAGGTGCCGCTCGATGGCGCGCAGCGCCCCTTCCTCGTCCGGCGACACGAAGGTGTAGGCATCGCCTGTGGCCTCGACTCGCGCCGTGCGCCCCACGCGATGAATGTAGTCCTCCGGCAGATGCGGGACGTCGAAGTTCACGACCAGTCCCAGCGCCTCCACGTCGATGCCTCGAGCCGCGATGTCCGTGGCCACGAGGACACGGAAGCGCCCCCGCTTGAAGCCATCGAGTGCCTCCGTCCGTTGCGCCTGGCTGCGGTTGCCGTGGATGCGCCCGCAGGCCATGCCGTGTCGCTCCAGGAAGTCGGCCAGCCGGTTGGCCCGGTGCTTGGTCCGGGTGAAGGCCAGGACGCTCCGCGCGGCCCCCTGCCGCAACAGTTCCAGCAGGAGATGCGATTTCAGCTCGTGCGGGACTGGGTACACCGTGTGGGTGATGCCGGCCGCGGGGGCCGACTTCCGCTCGATGTTCAAGGCCACGGGGTTTTCCAGCAAGTCGCTCGCCAGCTCCACGATCGGCGCCGGCAGCGTCGCCGAGAAGAGCAGCGTCCGGCGCCTCTCGGGAAGATGCTGGAGGATGCGGCGGACGTCCGGCAGGAAACCCATATCCAGCATGCGATCGGCCTCGTCCACCACCAGGTACTCGATGCCGTTCAGCCTGGCATAGGGGTACTGGAAATGATCCAGGAGCCGCCCGGGTGTCGCGACCAGGACGTCCACGCCCTTGCGGAAGGCCTGCTGCTGGGGCCCCATGGCCACCCCCCCGAACACCGCCGCGCCGCTGATGCCGGTGTGCCCCGCCAGTTCGCGCAGGTGCTCCGCTATCTGGGCGGCCAATTCCCGCGTGGGGGCCACGACCAGCGCCCGCGTGGTCCCGCGGCGCTTTCCCATGAGATCGTGGAGGATGGGCAAGAGGAACGCGGCAGTCTTGCCGCTGCCCGTCACGGCGGTGGCGAGCACGTCCCGACCCTGCATGAGGGGCGGGATGGCCGCCCGCTGGATCGGGGTGGGATGCTCGAATCCCATCCGCCGGGTGGCCTCGACGAGATCTGCGTGAAGTCCAAACTCAGCAAACGACATACCTTTCCCTGCGCTTTCCGCGGACACAGCAAACCCGTCCCCGGGTCGTATGGGCCCGCACTTCTGTCCGGCTGGATTGATGTGGATGAGATAACGGAGGGTTCGCCGGTGAAGCCGCCGTTCAGGCTCTGAGACCTGCCTGTGTCCCGCTTCAGTGCCTGGAACGAGCCGGCTTCCGTCGCGGTAAGGAGCGTACCATAGCACACCAGGCCGCGATCCCCAAGCGATATTCTGCTCCCCGGTGGCAGAGGCAGCGGGCGGGACGACTCGGCCGCCGAGGAATCATCTTGCCCGAAACCGCGAGGTGATGGGATACTGACTATATGAGTCAACCGCAGATGCGCGCCCTCACTTCCGCCGACCGGGACGCGGCGCTCGCCGTGATCAATACCGCCGCGCGCTGGTACCGGGAGTTCCTGCCCGCCGAAGAATTTCATGACCCGGAGATGACGCCGACCCAGTGGGATGCCGAGGCGTCTCGCATGACATGGTACGGGGCCTTCGTCGAGGGCGCCCTGGTGGGCGTCATGGGATTAGAATACGTGAGGGATGCGGCGCTTCTGCGTCACGCCTACATCTTGGCCGAATACCAGCACCACGGGATCGGGACCCTATTGCGGGAACACCTTGAGGCTCAGGTTCGGGGAGTCCGGCGAATCATCGTGGGGACGTATCAGGGGAACTACAAGGCCCGAGGGATGCTGGAGCGGGCCGGCTACACTCTCTCCTCCGATCCCGAATCGATCCTGCGGACCTACTACGCGATCCCCGAAGACCGTCTGAAATCCTCCGTGACGTACGAGAAGTACTCTGTAGGGGTGTTTCCGAGCACCCATACCGCGCGATCCTCGCCTCCGCCAGCTCCGCAAGAAACACGTTTGAAAAGTCTGCTACGTCCCGTGAGGCACGAGCAGATGGAAGCCTTCCTCCTCAAAGTCCGAGTCGAAAGCAAGTGCACTTTGAATACCTCGCCTGCGCATCACGAGAAAGCTGACCTGATCTACAAGGCTCAATCGTCGTTTTCCCGATCGGGCCAACCGACGTACTGCCTCTTCGTGCGTTGCCTCGTCAATCCACTTGATGCCGAAGGCCCGACTATCGCGAGCCAACTTTATTGCCGCCTCCAGACCCAACCGACTCTGGATCAAGGCCATGGCCTCCACCAGCACATAGTTGTGCGTGAGGACCTCTTCTCCGCTTTCGAGGGCGGCGTGCATCCGCCCTTTAGCCCTCTCGTGCTGAGGGTCTGCTTGATCGGCCAGCGCGTAGATGGCGGATGTGTCGAGGAAGATCATCGGCGATGATCTTTCAGCAGGGCTTCGGCCAGCGCCTCATCGTGGCGCTCGGACACAGCGGACAGCCGCCCCTGGCGAGAACGACCGGCACCGATGAAGCTGAAGTCCTTGATGGATGGCTTCTGCTTGCTCTTGGCGGTTCCCAGAGAGTACGCCAGAACCTCTCGGACATAGGAGGAAATCGAGCATCCCTTCTCAAATGCGCGCCGTCGCAGGATTTCATAGGTCCGATCATCAAGCTGGATCTGGGTGCGCTTCATTGAAGTCCTCCAGGCTGCAAGATTGGAGTGTCAGCATGACAGCATGTAGGCATGTTGTCAACAATCTTGCCCATCCTGCTCTGTCCATCTCCGCCGCTTGACCTCTGCCGAGATCCCGCTCTCCTACATTGCTCGCCACCGGAGGTTCGGCGTCGCATCGGATAGCCGGAAGTTGGGGACTCGGGAAAGGGCTGCGTCGCGGGTCCCTGGGTATGGTCGAGAACTGATTCTCTGTCCGAGGTTGGCTGAAGGAGATCATTGAAGACGTGCCAGCGCCGCTCTCCGCCTTGGTGTAACAGCCGGGAGGCAAACAACCGTGATAACCGCCCTACGGGTCCCCGATTACGGGGGGCCACCCGTCTCTGACTAAAGCCGCCCGTTGGTCGTGAAGGGGAGGCGGCGGACCTGCTCCGGCGCGTCGGCGTATTGACAAACGATTGACACCGAGATAGGCTGGCGTCCATGAGGATCACCGCGTTCCTCTGGAACGACGCCAACGTCGGCCACGTGGCCAAGCATGGGGTCGTGCCAGAGGAGGCGGAGCAGGTCCTGTGGCAAGCCCCTCAGGTTCGACGCGCACGACTCGACCGATATATTGCCATCGGTCCAACGGAGGAGGGGCGATACCTCCTGGTCGTGTTCCGAGCCCTCGGTGGCGGGGTGGTGAGGGTCATTACGGCTCGCGACGCGACCCCGCGGGAGAAGCGGGCCTATGGAACGAAGTAAGGGATCGAAGGGTATGAGGTCCATCAAGACACTCGGGGAGATTCCGCGCTTCGACGACGAAGCGGCCGAGGCCGAGTATTGGGCCACTCATAGCCTGGCCCAGATCTGGGATCAGTTGGAGCCAGTCCGGGTCAGGGTGTCGCCCCAGGCGCGGCGGATCGTCCTGCGTCGCTCGCGGAAGAAGCCGGTGACCCTCCGCCTGGAGGAGCAGCAGATCCGGAGCGCGAAGCAACTTGCCCGCGCGAAGAGCCTGAGCTACCAGGCGCTCATCCGGAGCTGGATCGCCGAGGGCATCGAGCGCGAGGAGGCCGCCCGCCAGCACGCCTAGCCCGGCCCACCTCGTTCCATCCCCGCAGAATCCGCGAGACAACAACCGTGATAACGGCCCTACGGGCCCCCTATTCCAAGTCTTCCCCATTTACGGACCGGCAGACGTCACTCTCGTCAACGGGCTCACCAACTTCGGCCCTCACCTCCCCGATGTCTTTGTCGGTCATTCTTCAATGCAATGCGCGTAACGTCCGCAGTGACGTGAAGCCCCATGCCACAGGTATCGGCCCGCCGCCAGATCAACCGTGCTGTTCGGCACGCTCTCTTGACATGGTAGCAGAATTCTGACTACGAGGAGTTGAAGCGATGAAAATTGCGCCGATGGGTGAGGTGCGGAACAATTTCGCGAAGTATCTGGAGGCCTCCGAGGAAGAGCCGGTGTTCGTGACGAAAAACGGCAAGATCACCGCCGTCATCGAACACATTGAGGATCGCGACATCGAGGACTACCTCCTCGAAAGGAGCCCACGGTTCCGCAAGATGCTCAACAAGGTCAAAGGGGAGCCCGACTCCATCTCTCTCGCCGAATACCGCAAGTCTCGAGCTGTCTGATCTTTTGGGCGTGCCGAATCGACACAGGTAGGCGGTCGCCCGCTCTCCCTGTCACGCCGCCGTGCGTACGGGTCCCGGACACGGCGGTTCGGCGGAGGAAGTGGAAGAACGCCCTTCCACCGGAGCGTCTGCTCCCCGCGTCCCAGCTCCGGGTTCACCCCCTTGGACCACGCGGCCCATGGGCAGGGTGGCTGCCTGTCGGATGCCCTCCCGCGGCGGCGACCGACTCAACCCGTTGGGGGACCCGCTGTTGACCCAGTGGAATAACTTCTCTCGTCGGCTGACGGCTTTCGCGATCCCGAAGGACAAGATCCCGACTTGGGGCCACACGTTGGCCAAGGCGAGGATGGCCCTGCCCTGCTGTAACCCTCATAGCAAGCATGTGGTGTACCACTCCCAGGAGCGCCGAGCCGCTCCCGCCGTGGCATTCTCCTCTCCTGGCGATTCTGAGGGCCTGGGCTGAACGCCGTCTGAGTTATTCCACTCCGTCAACAACGTATCTGCACCCCTCGGTGTGGCCCCCGAGCGCGGCGGTTCGACAAGTCGCGATGGCCCGGAGAGCGCGGTGCTGCCCGCGAGTCACCCGTTGATGGATTCCCCACAGCACTTAAAGCAGCCCGCTGGCCTTGAAGCTGAAGGGCGTGTCGTCGCCGATGATCAGGTGGTCCAAAAATCGGAGGCCTACGGTTGCCGCGGCAGCCTTTACCGCTTGGGTCAGTTCGCGGTCGTAGGCAGAAGGGGTGGGGTCACCGCTGGGGTGATTGTGGGCGAGAATGAACCCGCTGGCCTTATGGGCCAGAGCTGCGTTCAATGACTTTGCGAACATACACGCCCGACTGATCCACCGTGCCCCGCTGGAGACACTCCGTCCCAGTCACCGCGTTCTTTGCGTTGACGAACGCCGCGTGGATCTCTTCGTCTTTGAGCCCCTTCAACCTCACCCGGAAGAGTGCCGCCGCCGCTTCGGGGGACTTCAGCGCCGTCCGTGCGGGCTTTTTCCCTAGCAGGAGGTGAACAGACAGCGGACGAATAAGAGAGACGAGCGTGGCAGCGGCTGGGCCGATACCTTCAGCCCGTTCCAGCGATTCCGCGTCGGCCTCCAGGACTCCGGTCAACGAGCCGAACTGGGCAAGCAATGCCTTGGCCAAATCCTTTGTGTCTCGTCGGGGGATCGCGTAGGTGAGGAGGAGTTCCAGAAGCTCGTGGTCGGCCAAACCGACCTCGCCGACGGCGCGGTACCGCGTTCGCAATCGGGATCGGTGGCCTTGCATATCTGAGCGGTCCCGCTCGCCGGCCATCTTCCGAACCGCCTCCAGAGGAGCTACTATCGATAGAGGGTTGCGGAAACCTCGACATAGGGTTGTTCTTCCGGTCGGCTTGAATCCTCCGTGGCTTTTCTTGCTCTCCCCAACTGCTCCACCAGCTCCTTCATGCGTGTACTGATGACACCCATGCGCCGCGCCAGGGCCTCTCGGGATTCATCCTGAACGCGGAGGAAGAATGGATCGGTCGGGGTTGGGCGAAGCCCTTCGACGTTCAGAAGCCGCAGCAGGGGGGCGAAGGGGTAGCGTTTCTGCCGAAGGCCGCGGATCGTCTGTTCCGAGAACTCCACCGAATTTGGCTCATCCCATAGCTCGCGCGTCCGTGCGATCGCCAGTTCGATCAAGGCGGCCTTCAGCAGAAGCTGCCGCCCCTCCTCTTCGAGGGTCGAGAGTGTGGTGCGCCTCCGTACTTCCTCCGCTTCACGCACTCGTCTGCTCGCATCCGAGCAGCAGGCCACGAGCCTGCTCCGCGCCGCTTCACAGACCTGGCACGTAGCGGAGGCGGGGGTAGAGCCCTCAACGGCTGCGCGGAGGGCGGCGAAGTTCTCAACCTCAACGACCTCCCCGCCTACGCCGGTGAAGTATGCACGATGATTGCCGCTCGACCCTGCAGCGCATCGGATGACTCGGCCGGCGTCAGCGGCCGGAATTGGAGCTGCCACGCTCTCCAAGAGAGCGGCAAAGACCTCGTCCCCAAAGGAAAGCAGGCGCAGCGATGAAGGGTGTTGGTCGAACACGGCGGGATCGAAGGTGACGCCGACTTCCTCTCCCCGCCAACTCAGAACGTACGCACCCACGATGCTCAGGTGGGGCTTGAATCGCCCTCCGTGAATCCGCGACTTCAGGAAGAGGCCTTCAAGGTCGGCGAGTGAGACCGGGGGCTTCTCGTCCTCCGGCGGGGCCACCGTCTCTTCGAGGTATCGGTCAAGGTCGAGACCGGCGACCTCCCTCGCTTGCAATTGCTCGCGCAACTCACGCAGGGCGTCCTCCATACGCCGCGCTCGCTCCACTCCCTTGGACATCGCGAGGTCCCTGATCGCCGTGGCAACCCGAGCGAGAATCGGCTGGAGCTCACCGACAACAGTCTCGAACCATGTGATGCGGTCCTCCAATCGCCGGTAGATCGTGGCCTCGACGCTCTCCTCATAAAAGTAGTTCCGGATCCACACCTTCTTATGCGTCTGGCCAATGCGATCAATGCGGCCAATCCGCTGCTCCACCCGCATGGGGTTCCATGGGACATCAAAGTTGATGAGCACCCCACAGGTCTGCAGGTTCAACCCCTCGCTGGCCGCCTCGGTGCCCAGCAGGATCTTGATCTCCTCGCCCTTCCGGAAGAGCTGCTTGATCGTCTCTTTGGTGGTCTGGGCCCATCTCGTGCCGTCCCACCGCTCCCCGCCGCGGCCGGAGTAGCACGCGACCTGCGCCCCATATCCTGCCCCTCGAATCTGATCCCTCAGGAAATCCATAGTATCGGTGTACTGCGTGAAGATGAGCACCGTTTCCCGTGCTGCTAAGATTGTCTTCAAATCGTGAAGAAGCTGCTCGACCTTCGATTCCCCCGTGAGCATCCGAAGTTCCCGGAGGAAGTCCTTCACATATTCCATCTCGCTGACGAAGAGGGAGGGGTCAATTCCCTCGGCATCCTCCTCCACGTCAAGGTCCAGCTCCTCCTGTTCGATGTCGTCATCATCCACCAGGCCGCTTGCCGCCAGGCGCCCCTCCAGGAATTCCAGCCGCCGCTCCAGGCTGCGCCGGATTGCATAGAAGCTGCTCGTGAGTCGGCGCCTGTACACCGTCATGATGAAGCCCAGGCCCTTCCGCTCAGACTCGTATTTGCGATAGAAATCGCTGATGTATTCCTCGATGCGGTCGTAGAGCTCTCGCTCCTCGTCCCGAAACGGAATCCAGACCGACTTTGGCTCGCGCGTCGGCACCGTTTCTTTGAGGATTCCGCGCTCCTGGTACTTCCGGAGCAGAGAGCGGGTATTCCGCTGGGCCAAGCGCCGGAGGGGCGTGTGCCGCCGAACCATCTCCACAAGAAAGGCCCGTCCTCGTTCGGACAGGGCCTTGATCTGCCCGGTCGGGTCAGGCGCCGAAAGCACCTCTTGCAGTTGATGCCACTCCACCGGACCAAGCTGTCGCTGGGCCTCGGATGCGAACGGCGGGTCTAACCTGCCGCTCGTGGCCAGTTCCTCCCGCACCATTCGCAGGACGAACTCCCAATCAATGTCGCTGAAAGTCGGTTTCCGCACCTCGCCGAAGAACCGGAGGAAATTCTCCTCGCCCGCCCCCCACTTGCCTCCAAGTCCCAAAAGGGCGAGGAGATCCCACACCTCGACCGGATGGATCTGCATGGGAGTTGCGGTGAGCAGGAGAAGACTCTTGGTCTTTGGTTTCAACTGCCGGAGTAACTCCAGGAGCCGGTTCGGGCGGTCGCGTTCAAGCTGGAGGAAGTCCTTCCGACGGGCATGATGAGCTTCGTCCACCAGGATCAAATCCCAGGGCTGTGCAGCGAGCAAATCCGGCTGCCGGTCCTTCCGTTTGGCGAGTTGGCTCGACGCGATGAGCACTGGAAGACGGTCCCAAGGATTTCCCCCGTCCGCTGGCAGCTCGCGGTCAAAAACGTCAGTGAATGCCCTTCCGTCGTACCGCGGGATGTTCAGGATGAACTTTTCGTACAGCTCTTCCTGCCACTGGCGACTGATGCTTTTCGGCGTGAGAATGAGCGCGCGTGTGACCTGTCCCGAGAGCAGCAACTGGCGCAGCGCCAGACCCGCCTCAATCGTCTTGCCCAATCCCACCTCATCGCACAGCAGGAAGCTCTGGGGGAATTGGCGCAGAATGAGGTCGGCTACTCGCTGCTGGTGCGGCCAGGGTCGTACTGTGCTCGTTGCTTGACCGAGCCGATGCGCCCCCGCGAGGAACGGCGCATCGCGGACGAATTGGAACAGGATGCGCTCGTTCTGCTCTTCACCCCCACCCTCGCCCTCCCCCATCAATTCCCCCTCCCCTGGCGGGAGGGGGCGAGGGGGAGGGGGATGAGCGCAGCGCTCCAGCGGATCGGTGGTGGGTGCCCTGTCAGGGGTGTATCTCAGGAGGCGTGCGCGCGCCGCCTCGGGGATGGGCAGCGCAATCCAATCCTTCTCTCTCCCCTGCCACAAGGGCCTCAAAACGTTGGACGACACCGAGCAGGTAGGCGTTGCTGTAGTCCCACGACCGGTAAACAGCGAAGACTTCGTAGTTCCATTGCCAACTAGCCTCGGATTCGTTGCTGCTCCCGCTGAAGGCAATGCGGTCGCCGGCCGCATCTTCGAAAACACCTTCCTTGGGGTGGTAATACTCCCGCGCCTGCTCTGCCGGCAGCGGGTGCCCGTCCGGGCCCTTGGGAAGGACGACCCGGATCTCCAGGGTGCCTTGGGCCACCATCCACGCGAGGGCCTCCAGCCTGGCACGAAGCGACTGGTCCTGCGGCTCGGCCAGGCAACCGACCATCCGCTCCCCGACCGTTTTCCCGAGTTCCTCTCCTCGCTTGATCGCCTCCACATCCTCCCGGCTCAACTGCGCGCCGCAGAGGAGGCGCATTCGCCCTCCATTCTGGATGAGCCGAGCGACTCCTGCCGCCGCGATCGCCAGTGCCGCGCTGCTGAAGAAGCCGGTGGCTCGGTCGAAGCGGACGCTCCGGGAGAGAGCGGGCAGATAGAACCCCTCCAGCCGATCATCGTTCGGCCCGTAGGAGATCTGCCACGAAAAGTCCCGAAGTCCTTGCGAGGTCACGCCCTCTCTCCCGGATTACCGACTCGAAGCCCTCCTGGCCCGGCCTCGCTCTCTGCGCTCGCGATCTTCGATGTAAGAGCGGAGCGGCCGCGGCGGTTTCCGCCGCTCCTCTTGAAGGACAAGGCGGTCCGAGACGTCCTCCAGAACGACACGGAACCTTCGATCGCGGGCGATCCGGCCCAGGATGTCCTCCTGCTCACGCCGGGACAGCGCCCTGAATGCGGTCAGGAACACCTCCGCGGTCGCCTGTTGGGCAGTCATTGCAATTCCCTCCTCTCAAGACCAAGGAAGCCAAGGTAGGTTACTCCTCCTCAGCTTCCTCCCCGTCCTCTTCCTCGCCGTATTCTTCAGTTTCCTCCGCCGCCTTGGCAAACCCAAACGCTTGCTGAGCAGGCAGCGCCGGGGGCGCCTCTTCAGGCGGAATCTCAAGGTCCGGAAAGAAGGCATCCCGTAGCCTGTCCAGAAGGGCAGCTTCGGGCCGGACGAACTTGCCCTTTTTCTTGGCGCGGGGCACTGCGTTGATGAGCGCCTGAAGGCACGCCTTGAATGTCCCATCGTTCAGCAGGCGAGCCTGGCGCAAGAACCGCTCGCAGGCTCTTGCTCCATCCTCCTCGAACACCAACATGGCGGTGTGCACCGCATCGATCTGGCAGTCGAAGGCCGTAAGGTCTGGATCGACCATCCCCTTCTTCCGCCGAGCCGTGGGAGGCTGAAGCGCCACGAAATCTTGCTTCTTCGTGACGATCCGCTTGTTCTTGACCAGATCGTTCTCGATGTTCAGCCCAAGAGCAATGGCGAGCTTGCGGGCCTCGTCCGCCGGAAACTGCTCTGCCCGGAAGGCGTCCCATGCCATCAAGTACCAGTCCGTCACTTGGTCAAACTGGACGGAGCGCCCGAGAAGCAGTCCGCGCTTGCGTAGATTGACGACCTCTTCCCGCGCCAGGTCCAGGGCCACGTCCGGCCGCAGGGGCTTCGGTTGCCCCGTCTTCGGGTCCACATCCCCGGTCAGCACCGGCCAATGCTCAGAAATGATGGACAGCGTCGGCCCGAAGGTGCTGATGTACAGGTCTACCCCACGCATGCCCTGTTTCTCGAATTCCTCAGCCTTGGTCCGCGCCGTCTCCCGGACCTTGTTCTTCAGGTCGTCCCACCACACCGGCTCCTTCGACGCATCCCGCTTCCGGCATATGAGAAGGATCGTGCTGGCCGCTGCATTCTTTTTGGCCTGATGCAGGCTGTGCTCGCTCTCCGTGTGCACAGGCCAGGATGCTTTGATCCCGAATCCCGCTCCGATGAGGGAAGTCGCCAGCGTGTCCCAGGCGTCCACCTCTTTATGCGTGAACATGACCGCCAGGACCCCGTTAGGATGGAGAACCCGATGGATCTCGCGGAAGCACGCCGCCATTTTCCGCTCGTAATCTTGCCGCGCCAGCGGCTTCTTCTTACCCTTTCCAAATTCCTCAAACCGCGCCCAGTTGGCAACCGCCTCGTCGTCCTTGTTCGTCAGTTCCTCGGTGAATAGGCCTGGATAGAAGAACCCAAATGTTCGCTTCAACCAGACGTAAAAGAAGTCCGAACACTCGGAGTAGATCACATTGTCGTAGTAGGGTGGATCAACGCAGACAAGGGCAAGTTGCCCATCGGGTAGATCCGAAAGCGTTGTCGCGTTGCCCTGTGAGATCCGAAGCCGCTCGGCTGGAATGCCAGCCTGGCCGGTATTCAGCTCGGTCTGTGCCCCTCCCCTTGCACCCGTTGATAGTCGAGCGATCTCTTTGTAGGCATCGGCCACCTGCGCCACAACCCAATCGAAACCGAGGCGCGGGACGACGAGATCAT
>CAVQPC010000092.1:0-23827 GCA_963714585.1 uncultured Methylomirabilota bacterium | reverse complement strand
TGCGCTTTGCGGAAGTGCTGAATCCGGATGGAACGCTGTACATCGACAACCTGCGCACGGCCAAGGCCACGGACCACTTCACTCTGAATGGCAAGGGTGTGGAGGAGTTTACGCCGCAGTTTTCGTTCCATGGCTACCGCTACGCAGAGCTGACGGGCCTGCCAACGGCGCCGGGCAAGGACGCGGTGACGGCGGTAGTGATTCATACAGATGCACCGCTTGCCGCGCAACTGAAGACCGGCAACGAGATGATCAACAAGCTGTGGAGCAATATTCTGTGGGGCCAGCGCTCGAACTTTGTGGGCGTGCCGACGGATTGCCCGCAGCGCGATGAGCGGCTGGGATGGACGGCCGATGCGCAGTCTTCATGCGCACGGCGACGTACAACATTGACGTGTCGGCCTTCACGCGCAAGTTTGCCGGAGATATGCGCGGCACGCAGGCGGGGACGGCGTTCTATGGAATCTACGCGCCGGGAACTGCGCAGGAGAATATGGGGACCGGAGCGGGTTGGAGCGATGCGGGAGTGATCATTCCGTGGACCTCGTGGCTGCAGACCGGCGACACCGGGGTGATTGAGCAGAACTGGACGGCGATGGAAAAGTATCTCGCGGCCATCGGAGCCGCGAATCCCGACGGGTTGTGGAAGAACGAGGGAGGGACGCCGTTTGGGGATTGGCTCTCGCCGGAAGGCAAGACCGACTACGGGTTGATTGCGACGGCGTACTGGGCCTATGACGCGACGCTGATGCGCCGATGGCGCACGCACTTGGGCGTACGGCGGACGAAGAGAAGTACGCGCAACTGTTCGACAAGATTCGCGCCGCGTTCCAGAAGCAGTATGTGCACAGCGATGGATTTGTGGCAGGGGCCGATAACAGTCCGTCGCCGTTTGGGCAGATCAACAATCCCAATGCGATGAGCAAGGGCGGCGACACGCAGACCGGGTACGTGCTGGCGCTGCATATGAGCCTGGTGCCGGAGAATCTGCGGGCAGCGGCGGCGCAAAGGCTGGTGGACAAGATTGAAATGAACCATGGCCTGCTGGCGACGGGCTTCCTGGGAACTCCCTACCTGCTGGAGGAACTGACCAAGACGGGGCACGCTCCCAGAGCTTGACCTGGGGGTAGACCTCGGGCACCAGCTTGATGCCCGTGAGCGCCTCGAACTCCAGGAAGTGCCGGCCCATGACCTGCACCCAGTGGCTGTCGGCCAAGAGAACGTGAAGGGTCGTCCCCTGGAACTGCTTCCAGTTGAGCGGCGGGTTGGTTGCAGCCCGAGCGGGAGCAGCGGGCAGGAGGCCCACGAGAGAGAGCAGGGTTGTGAGGAGCAGCGCGCGGAGGGCATGCCAGGGACGAACACGGTGCATAACCACATCCTCCACCTGATCGTGAGCAGCGATTGGTGTGTAGGGGGCCTCTCCCCGGACGGTCACGAGGTCATGGGAAGGGAGAGGCCACGCGACGGCAGCGCCGGACAGAATTGCGACACGCGATCGAAGGGGCGGACGACAAACGAGCGGACTCTCCCCGTGCGGACCTTGCGGTGATCGCTCTCTGGACACTGTCGCGGGAGGCTAACCTATCCAAGGACGCCTGTCAATCTTTCATCTTCCCGGAATGAAAAACATGTCGGAAAGTGCGTGCCCAGGAGGCATCGCCTGGGCCTCGTGAGATGGGAGATGGCCTTGCACGGCCGGCGTTCCCGATGATAGCATGCCCACCTCGTGAATAGATCGGACTTTCGGGCGTCTAAGGTCACAGGAGATGGTGGACACTCCTGATCAGCCCGACGACCGGCTTCTGGTGGCGCAGGCAGCGCAGGGGGAGCGCGAGGCCTTTGGCATGCTGGTGCGCCGCTACCAGGACCGGGCCTTCAACCTCGCGTACCAGGTCCTGCGCAATCGCGACGACGCGCTCGACGTCGCGCAGGAGGCTTTCGCCAAGGCCTTCGTTTCCCTGGCGAGCTTCAAGGGGGAGGCGACATTCGCGACCTGGCTGCACCGGATCGTGGTGAATCTGGCCATCGACACCCTCCGGCGGAAGCAGCGCGGGGAAGGGAGGCGGTACAAGGATGCCCGGGGGGCTCCCGTGGGCGAAGAAGCCGCGGGGCCTTCGGGCTCAGAGGATCCGGCGGCGGCCCTGGAGTCCAAGCAGGTTCGCGCCCTGCTGGCGCAGGGGATCGAGGCGCTGCCGCCGGCCCAGCGGGCGGTCCTGATCCTTCGGGAGATCGAGGGGATGAGCTATGATGAGATCGCCCGCACGGTGGGCTGCTCGCCGGGGACGGTGATGTCGCGGCTCTTCTACGGCCGCCGGAAGCTGCGTCAGCTCCTGGCAGCGCGGCGTGCGGATCTGCGATGAGGTGGTAGCCATGTGGCACTGGCGGCACCGGCTGGTATGGGGACGGCAGCTCATGGCCTACGCTGCCGGGGAGCTGCCGGCCGATCGGGCGCGGCGGATGGAGGCGCGGCTTGCGGCCTGCGATGGCTGCCGGCGCGACGTCCAGTCCTACCGGTTGGTCTCCGCCGCGCTCCATGCGACGGGCAGGGTTTCTCTCACCCCGGCCGAGGCCCAGGCCCTTTGGCCAGCGGTCGAGCGACGGATCCGGGAAGATGGCAAGGAGGCGGCGCGGCCGATGCGCCCCGGCCTCCGGGAGATGCTGTGGGATCATCCCCGGTTGAGCCTGGCCTCGGCAGTGACGGCCGGCATCCTGGTCCTGGGGCTGACGCTCGGCCCGCTCATCGACCGGGCGCTTCGCCCGTCGCAGGCGGGGAACGGGGTGGAGGTGATGTCGATCGAGGCGGGAGATGATGCCTCGGTCATGCTGTTTCACGTTCCCGACAGCCCGCTGAAGGTGATCTGGGTATTTGAGCAATCCTCTTTTTAGAGGAGGCAACGGCGTGGGACGTCGCCCAGGCTCGACGTTCTTCTGGGTTGTCTCTCTGGCTGCGTTCCTCATGGGCGGCCAGCCGTCTCCGGTCGCGGCACAGGGGCCCGTGGCCCTGCGGGTCCAGGTGATCTATGCTGCGAATCAACCGGGGGGCGTGGACGCCAGGCTGGGGGGCCTCGTCGGAGAACTCCAGCGGACATTCCGCTACTCCACGTACCAACTCCTGGAGGCGCCGCAGGGCTCGGCAGCCTTGGATCAGTCCTGGCGAGTGTCCCTCCCGGACAACCGCGCGCTGGAAATCACGCCCACGGCCATCCAAGGCGACCAGTACAGTCTGCGGGTGCGCGTCTTCGCAGGCAGCGGCCGGCCTCTCGTCAATACGGCGGTGCGCCTCCGACGGGGGGCCACGGTCCTGGTCGGAGGGCCGAAGCATCAACAAGGGGTCCTGATCATCGCCATCTCCGCGGGCTGAGCAGTCCGCTCACGGCCTCTGTCTCCGTTCACACCTGCTCCGCTCATCGGGAATTTCCTTGCGCCACCCTCAGATTGAAGCTATACATACCCCCGGACCGGCGTGTCGCCGAGTGAGGGGGTGGAGTGTCGATGGACAGTGTGGTGGGGATTGCCGTAACCTCTTTTCTGGTCGGGCTCTCCGGGGCGATGATGCCGGGGCCGGTCCTCACCATCACGATCGGCGAGACTGCCCGGCGCCTGAAGAGCGATCGGCCGGAGGGTGGGCGCGACGGAGATGCGGCGCCCGTGGGCTCCGGTCCGGATGGATCACCCGGGGCTGGGCGTCGTGCCCAGATCCGGGGAGCGTTGGTGGGCCCCCTGATCGTGAGCGGCCACGCCGTCCTGGAGATCCTCCTGGTGGCAGGGGTGGTCTTGGGCTTGGGGAAACTTCTGGTGTTGGGGCCCGTGATCGGCGTGATCGGCCTCGTGGGCGGCGCCGTTCTCGTCTGGATGGCGCTGGGGATGCTGCGGGGGCTCGGCGCCCTCACCCTCTCGGGCAACGACCCCGCGGGCGAAGGCCGCCCACGCCTCGTCCTGGCGGGCATCCTCACCAGCCTCTCGAATCCCTACTGGACCATCTGGTGGGCCACGATCGGCTTGGGCTACATCGCCCTTTCGCTGCAACTGGGTTTCGTGGGCCTGCTCTCCTTCTATGTGGGCCACATCCTCTCGGATCTCGCCTGGTACAGCTCCATCAGCCTCACCTTGGCAATGGGACACCGCCTGCTCACGGACCGAGTCTACCGCGGACTCGTCGCCGTCTGCGCCTGTTTCCTGTTGGGGTTTGGACTCTATTTCGGCTACGCCGGGGTGAAGCACTTGGTGGCCTGAACGCATGGGATCGCACACGGAGAAGGGCCTAGCCGCCCCCATCAGAGGCATCCTCTTGGACATGGATGGCGTGGTGGTCACCCAGCGCCTGGACTTTCCCGCCATCAAGCAGGAGATCTTCGGGACCTCGGAGGGCTTCATCCTGGAGCGCATGGCCCAACTTCCCCCCGCTGAGCGGCTGCGCGCGGAGGCGATCCTGGAGCGGCACGAGACAACGGCGGCCCAGTCGGCTGAGCCCATGGACGGCGTCCTGCCGTTCCTGGCCTGGACGGGGCAGCGGAGGTTGCGGCGCGGCCTGGTCACGCGGAACAGCCGGAAGAGCGTGACGCTGGTCCTCGCCCGGCTCGGCCTCGGCTTCGATGCGATCGTGACACGGGAGGACGCGCCGCCCAAGCCGTCGCCTGAGCCGGTGTGGCTGGCCTGCCGGCGCATGGGCCTGGCACCGCCGGACGTCCTTTTCGTGGGGGACTTCGAGTTCGACATGCTGGCCGGGCGCCGGGCGGGAGTGCGCACGGTCCTCCTGCGGAGCGGGGTGACGCTCACCTCCGAGCACGCCGACCTGGCTGTGGACTCCCTCGGGGAGCTGCGCGGTTGGCTGGAGGCGCGCCTCGAAGCCTGAGGGGGCAGGCGCGGAGAGTTCTCCGGGAGCATCCCGGGTGGAGGATTGGGCATGGCAGAGCGAGGCATGGTCCGGCAGCCGGTGCTGGCCGGGACGAGCCACTGGCTGGAAGGGCGCCGGACCTCGGCCCTCATCGGCGTGGGCGCCTTCGTCATCATGACCGCCCTGGGGGCCCACGTGCGCATCCCCTTGCCGTGGACGCCGGTCCCGCTGACGCTGCAGACGCTCTTCGTCGTCCTGGCCGGCGCCACGTTGGGTCCGGCGCTCGGGCCGGTGAGCCAGGGTCTCTATCTCGTGGGTGGTACCCTCGGCCTGCCGATCTTCGCAGGGGGGACGGGCGGGGTCTCGTACCTGCTGCGGAGCGCCACGACCGGCTACCTGCTGGGCTTCGTGGCGGCGGCGGCGCTGGTGGGATGGCTGATCCGGCGGTCCCCGCATCCCGGATTCGGCTGGATCGTGTTCAGCATGGCCGCCGGCAGCCTCGTGATTTACGCGTGCGGCGCCTCGTGGCTCCTCTGGAGCCTGCACCTCGACCCGGCCGACGCCGTCGCCCAAGGGGTGCTCCCCTTCTTGGCGGGGGATGTGGTGAAGACCTGTGCGGCGGCCGGCCTGTTCCGGGGGTACCGCCGCCGCGCACGGCGCGCGTTCCCGTAAGGGCAGGGCAGGAGCAGGGGCGGCCAGCCCCTCTCACGGCGGGCTGCCTCTCCCGGCTGGGGAATCCCGCGGGCGCTGCCGCCCAGCAGTTCACGGGAACAGCGGGCTCGGCGGCAAGCTGAGAGGGCCATGGAGTACCGGGCGGCAGCCAGGACCGACGTCGGGCGCAAGCGAACGGGCAACGAGGACAGCTTCTGCCTCGCCCCTGAGCTCGGGCTGTTTGTGGTCGCCGACGGGATGGGCGGCCACGCGGCCGGCGAGGTGGCCAGCCGCCTGGCCGTGGAGACGATCCAGGAGTGGATGACGAAATACCTGAAGGAGGACGCCACACCTTTCGTGGGGCCGCTGCGGCCGAGTGGGCCGCGGGAGGCGAACTTCCTTCTGAGCAGCATCCGCCTGGCCAATCGAGTGATCTTCGAGATGGCGCAGTCGGAGCCAGGGTATGCCGGGATGGGGACCACGCTGGTGGCGGCCTTGGGCCTCCCCGACCGGCTCGTGCTCGCCCACGTGGGCGACAGCCGCATCTACCGCATCCACGGCGCGGGGATCGCCCAACTCTCCAAAGACCACTCCTTAGTCCAGCAGCAGGTGGACCGGGGCATCCTCTCGCCCGAGCAGGCGCAGACGTCCCAGTACCGGCACCTGATCACACGCGCGCTGGGCCTCAAGGAAGCCATCGAGGTGGACATCACGGAGCAGCCCGCCCACGCGGGCGATTGCCTGCTGCTCTGCTCCGATGGACTCTCGGACCTCTTGGAGGACGAGGAGATGCTCCGCGTCGTCCGGGAGGACGGCGCGGACCCGGAAGGGGCTTGCCAGGCCCTGGTGGACCTGGCGAACTACAAAGGGGGCGACGACAACATCACCGTCCTCTTGATCCAGGTCCGCGAGAATGCCCAGGGCAACCACGGGATGTTCGCTCGGCTGAAGGGTCTCTGGAGCGCCTAGCAGGATGCTGAAAAACCCGTTTTCGCCCGGGCTGCTCAAAAAGGTCCAGATGCAAGGCGGCGCGCCGGGTACCCATCCGCAGGATGGGTGCAGGTGCGAGGCGTACTTACTCGTACGTCGCAGCCCCGCGCAGCGCGCGGGCACCCACCGGGTGGGTCACCGCAGATGGGCCTTTTTCAGCAGCCTGCTAGAGCCGAGAGGCCGACAGGGACAGCGACGGGGCCCTCACATCGGACGCTGCCGTTGAGTCTCGGCCAGGCGGGGTTGGCGGCTAACGGCTGAGGGGTGAAAGTTGCGGCCGGGCGGGAGTCGCCCCCGATCGGAGCGAGGGGAGCTCCAGGCTTTCCGGGGAATGAGGAGGTACGATGGCGAGTCCCAGGTTTCCAGCGGCGGCGATGCTTCTGGATGCCAAGGTCTGTTCCCTGGACACATTCGACGAACTCTTTGTGAAAATCACCCAGGAGCGGCAGATCCAGGACGGCTACTTCCTGCAGGTCCATCCGGACGAGGCCCAACTGCTCTTTGTGGTGAACGGCTCCCCCTACGCCGCCGGGCGGGTTTCCGGGGAGGAGCGGGCCACCAGCGACATCGCGGACTTCTTCACGGCCTACGCCCAGCATCCGCAGTCGCCTCTGTCGTTCTTTGTGGCTGACAAGCGACTCCTCCTGGGTCTGATGGTCCTCTGCCACCATCCGGCTACGCTCCGGGTGACGACGGATGGCGCGCGCATGGAGGCATTCCTGGAGCAGTTGGCGATGCGTCCGCAGAACGCCATCCTGGCCCTGCACTGCGGCGATGAGTGGGCCGTCAGCATCTTCGACAAGGGCAGGCCCGTGGTGAACTACTTCCCGACCCCGGCCGGCTCGGCCCCGACCGCGCCAACACCGGCCGGCCAGCTCCTCGCGTATGTGGAGAGTCGGCCGCGCGGTGAGGCGGAGGTGGAGGTCTTCGAAGAGACGCGTGTGTGGCCGGCCAGCGACGCCGCGCCGGTCCCGCCCGAGGCAAGGCACCACCTGAGCGAGGTCTTCCGCAAGACGACCGCTTCCGAGAAGGATACGCTGCCGCTCCCACTGGAGGCTGCCCCGCAATTCGAAATCCCCAGGGCGCCCGAGCCGACGCCCGGCGCCGCCGAGGCCCTAACGGAGGCACCGGCGGCGCCGAGCCCGGTCGAGGCCGCGCCCGCGGCGGGGTCCACGCAGGAGGCGGAGCCGCTGGCTCCTGAGGCCGCTCCGGGGCCACCGCCCGAGGTGCTCCTTTACTTCGGAGACCGACACTTAGGCACGTTCTCGCTGGCGGGAGGCGAGTTGACCATCGGGCGGAGCTCAGGGAACGACATCATGGTGGACAACGCCGGTGTCTCGCGCCGCCACGCGGTGATCCGCAGGAGTGGCGGCCGGGTCAGCGTGGAGGATCTGGGGAGCGCCAACGGCACCATGGTCAACGGAAAGAAGGTCGCGACGCAGGAACTCCACGACGCGGACGAGGTCACGATCGTGAAGCACCGGCTGGTCCTCCATGTGCCCAAGGAAGGGGAGGCCGTCAAGCCGGAGGCGCCGGAGATCTCCGGACAGCGGACTGTGTTCATCGATCCAGCCGCCGTCACTCAGGCGCTGGCGGGGAGGACCGGGCTCCGGGCGGAGAGCGCCACCCCGGTGCTCCGACCGCGCCTCATCCTGCCGGACCTCAAGAAGTTCGCCCTCGAAGACGAGGAGGTCACGCTGGGGAGCGGACCGGAGTGCAGCATCCAGCTCTCCGGCATGTTTGTGGCCAAGCTCCACGCCCGGATCATCCCCTTCAAGGAGGGCCAGTACAAGATTGTGCACCTCGCCGGGCTGTCGGGGACGCGGGTGAATGGCGGGAAGATCTCGGAGCGCATCCTGAAGCACGGCGACGAGATCGAGATCGGCAAATCCAGGCTGCTCTACCGCATCGAGCGGTAAACAGCGCGGGGTTAGGGTTTGGGGATTGGGGGCGAGGAGAAAACGCGATCCGTACTCTCCGCCCGTGTTCCATCCCCCATCCCCTGGTCCCCAACCCCCAGTCCCTGATCCCATGCACCTGGACGTTCTCCTCCTCCCCTGCGAGCTGGCTGCCCGGCCTCGTCCGGAGCGCTACGGCGTGGTCGTGGACGTCATCCGGGCGACCAGCAGCATCGTCGCCGCCTTCCAGCACGGGTGCCGCTCCATCCTTCCCCTCGCGACCCCCGACGAGGCCCGGTCCGCCCAGCGCGAGAGGCCGACCGCGCTGCTGGCGGGGGAGCAAGGCGGGCAGCGCATCCCGGGCTTCGCCCTCGGCAACTCGCCGCGCGAATTCACCCGAGAGGCGGTGGGCGCTCGGGACGTCATCCTGACGACCTCCAATGGCACCAAGGCCCTTCGGGCGCTCGGGTCGGGACGTCTCGTGGCCATCGGCGCCTTCCTCAACCGTGCCGCCGTGGGCGATTGGCTGGTGGGACAGGGAGGCGATGCGCTGATCGTCTGTTCGGGCTATGAGCGCGCGTTCTCGCTGGAGGACGCGGTGTGCGCGGGGGGGATCGTCGATCGGGCAGCCAGCCGTGGGGCGGACGTCCGTCTGGGGGATGGCGCCCGCGCCTGCCAGGCCCTGTGGATCGCCTACGGCGCCGACCTTCTCACCCTCCTTCGCGGGACGAATTGGGGCCGACACATCGTCGCCTCGGGCCTCGGGGCGGATCTGGACATCTGCGCCGGCCTGGATGTGACGGAGGTCGTCCCGCGAATGGTGGGGGGCCGCATCACGCTCGAAGGGCGGGAACCCTAGCGCCGAGACGGCCGCGCTTCTCGGCCCGTGATGCGAGGATCCCCTGCGGATCATACCCCCATCGGACCGCCGGAAACGATGGAGGAATCTTGGTTGGGGGATAAGCGACCATGACGGGTGTCCGGACGGAACGCGTTGCGCGAGTCGGTCAGGTCCGGGCCAGCAGGGCGCGCGTGGCCAGGAGCGCCTCGCGGGCGACGTCCTCAGGCTTCCGCGACCACGCCGATGGGTTGGGCGCCTCATAGCCCAGGTACCCGCGGTAGCCCTGCTCCTCCAAGACCTGGAAGAACTCCGCAAAGGGAACGATCCCCCGGCCGGGCGGGAGCCGATCCGTCGTCAGCCCGGGCTGCCAGCCGTCCCGGGGCACATCGCTGTACTGGACGTAGACGATCTCGTCGGGCGCCAGCGCCCGGAGGGCACCCGGATCGCCGCCGCTGCGGCAAAGGTGGTAGCTGTCCACCAGGAGGCCGCAGTGCGGGTGACCGGCGCGCAGCAGGACTTCCCGTACTCGCTCGAGCGTGTTGAACTGCTCGGCCTGCGAGTTGAACTCCAACGCGAGCCGCACGCCGTGCTGCCCGGCGATGTCCCCCACCCCGAGGATGTTGTCGACCACGCGGCGCAGATCGCCGCGGCCGCGATCCACAGGGCTCATCACCGTCCTGCACTGCAGTTGGGCGGCCCACCGGCACGACTCGGCGAAAATTCGGAAAAGTCGCAGGCGCTCCGTTCCCTCGGCACACATCCAGCCGGCCTCGACGCCGACGCAGGCGACGGAGAGGCCGCCGGCTTTCACCAAATCGAGGACCTCCTCGGCCGCCTGGCCGGCCTCGGACGCCCGGGCGAAATCGATGCGGCGAAGCTCGACGGCATCCCAGCCGGTGTCGCGCGCAACGCGCAGCACCTCAGGGAGCGGCGTCGTGTCGAGGGTCCACGTGTGGAGTGCCAGCCCCTTGACCATGGGAGTCCTCCCGGATCATTTCTCCAGACTAATGGAACCGTCCCGCCATGGGCTTCCCGACAAAGAACTCCTCCAGGATCTCATCGTCGTCCAGAAAATCCCCCAGCCGATGATACCGGCGGATGCTGTCCACGCCGACGGTGAAGCCCAGATAGAAGGCTGTGGCCTCCGGCTGGGTCATGGAGGTCTTCTGGGCGATAGTCTGAATCGTCCGCTGCATGTCGGGAAAGGTTTCCCGGCAGCCGCCGCACGTCCCCGTGCAGCGAAGCTCCAGCCCCCCTTCCTGATTCCGGCCGATGCTCACGTGCTCCTCGTTGTCCCAGCCAGGTAGGAACAGTTCCGGCACCCTCCCCTTGCTCTTGGCCATGCTGCCTCCTCATATCCGATCGGGGTCCACCAATTGGTGTCATTATAGCGGGGCGCCGACCCGGGGGGAAGCCGTCTTTCGCCTGGCGAGTCGCGCCAGGAGAATGTGATAGGGGTGGGAGACTGCGTGGAGGGGCCACGGGATCGGAGGACCACAGGACCCGCCTGTTCCTCGGGTCCTCACGACCGAAGCCGACCGTAGCACAGGGCGGACCACGTCGGTTCGAGTCCCGCGCGGCTCCCCAAGACGACCGATTCCGGGCGCTGGAAGGAATGGCTCTGGATGGTCTGAGGGGCGGTTACGCGGAGATCCAAACGCCGGTGGGCAGCATAACATAAGAAGCACAGGATCGATTTGCCAATGGAGCGCGGTTAGGCCACCTTCCGGCGAGGCTTCAACACGAAGGTAACGCGGATCCCGACTCGACTGAGCAATTCGACGAGGCTGTCGATGCTGAAACGATCGATCTTGCCGCGCATGAGGTCGCTGACCCGCGGCTGAGTAACGCCCAGCAGCTTCGCGGCGGCGGCCTGCGTCAGACCGCGGGTCTCGAGGATTCGCGTCAGTTGAATCATCAGGTCGGACCGCGCCCGAAGGTTGTCGGCCTCCGCTGGCGGGAACCCGAGATCCCGATACACATTCCCGGACGAGCGGCGGAGCTTGCTAACCATCTTCGCGCTCCTTGCGGTGACGGCGGAGGGTGTAGAGCTCCGTCAGTCGTGCCTTTGCCAAATCGATGTCCGCTTGACGGGTACGGCGGGTGCGCTTCTCGCACGCATGGAGGACATAGACGGCCTCCGCAAAGCGCGCGACGTAGAAGAGCCGATGTTCGCGCTCGGTGTGAATGCGGATCTCGTAGACACCGGGGCCAACGCTCGGCATCAGTTTCCAGTCGCTGGGCATCAGGCCGCTCTGCACCCGCCGCAGTTGGTACCCCGCCAGCCGGCGCGCCTCCGGGGGAAACGCCCGCAGGAGGTCCAGCGAGGATCCGACCCACACCAGCGGCTTAGGGACCATGCCGCAGAGTATACACAAATGTGTATGGCGCGGCAAGACGTGCTGCATCGCGCTCGAGGGGCGCCGCGATCAGCCGCCACAACGTCTGGTCGAATAGACGCCATCCACTTCCCGGGGGATTGCACCACTCGGGCGTGCATCGATTCGAGGATCGTTGCCAAATATAGCAAGGTGTGTGAGCCGTTTGCGTATCCTGGAAGAAGGAGCAGAACTTCGCAGAGGTGACATCCCCGGTACTTGCGCCAGCGCAACAGCACGAGGGACCGGCGTCCGCCAGCCCCTCCAAGTGCGTTCGAGTCCCTCCTGGCCCCCCATGCGAGGCTCGGACTCAACTGTCCTGTTAGCCTCCGGCTTTCACCGAGGATGGGGGCTGATCCCTCTTGGCGAACTCTTCGGCCATGCGGATCCGCTCCACCGTGGGGGGGTGCGTGTAGAGGCAGAGGACCACGAGGGGCGGCGGGTTGAGGTCGGCCAGGTTGGAGCGTGCGAGCCGCACCTCGGAGCGGATGAAGGCGGCGGGATTATTGGTCAGCTCGAGGGACGTGTAGTCGGCCGCGCTCTCGAAGCGGCGCGAGATGGCATTCTGGAGGGGGAGGGAGGCGAGATTCAGCACCAGGATGACCAGCAGGAAGAGGGGGACCGCCGCGACATCCGCCGGCCCGCCCAGGTGAAAGGTGCCGCGGCGGGCCGCCCAGTCCATCACCCGCGCGGCACACCAGAAGCTGATGGCCACCCCGAGGAGGCTCAGGCCGATGCCCTTCCAGATGTCATCGTGCTTCCAGTGGCCCAGTTCGTGGGCCACGACCAATGCCACCTCATCGGGGGTGTCCCCTCGAAGGAGGGTGTCGTAGAGGACGACGCGCTTCGTGGCCCCCAGGCCGGTGAAGTAGGCGTTTTCCTTCGTGGTGCGCCGGCTGGCGTCGGTCACATAGACCTGGTCCACGTGCAGTCCTGCCCGCTCCGCCAGGGCGATGACCCGATCACGAAGGGCGGGATCTTGGAGGGGGCGGATGGTGTTGAAGAGGGGATCGATCACGACCGGCGCCAGGGCGACCATGATGATGATGGTGATGCCGAACAACCCCCACGCCGGCAGGACCCAGCGGCCCGGGTAGTGCCGCCAGAGGTACACCAGCAGAGCGCCGAGCGGAACAGTCAGCACCAGGGTGAGGAGCCCGCTCTTGGCCCGGTCCAGGAACCAACTGGCGGCTGTCTGGGTGGACAGATGGAACGCATGTTCCCGCACGAAGCCGGCATAGTACCCGAGCGGAAGCGTGAGGAGCTCGAAGCCCACGACCAGGAACGCCAGGTAGACGGCCACGGCCACGGCCGGCCGGGAGGGCGAGAGCCGGACCGCGAGGTTCCGGAGGGCGGCGGACGCGGGTGTCAAGACCAGGATCAGCAACGCTGCGAGCCGAATCGCGACAGCCGCGGCGAAGATCCAGTAGCGTCCCTGGGTGTAGGCCTGCCCGCGCGCCAGATCTTCCGGGGTAAAGTATTTGACCACCTCAGGGGAAAGGGTCGCCTGGGCAGTGGCGGACCAAGTCGCGGCGGCGGAGACCGCCCGTGCGAAGAAGAGCACGGCCGCCAGGGAGGCGAGGAAGAACAGCAGGCCCGAAAACGATCGAATCATCGACCCAGTATAGTCAGGCATCCGGATCGTGGCAAGGTCGGGAGGCGTGCGAAGGAGGGGCCCCGTCACAAGGTGCGAGGCGGCACGGCGTCACTCGGTCCGGATGTTCAGGAGTTGGCCATCCAAGGTGACGGTGAATCGGACCCTGGGTCCGCCCCGGTCGTAGGCAAAGAAGACGATGCGACCCGCAGACCCGTGGAGGATCGGTCCGGGCGCTTCGATGAAGAAATCTCCATCCTCCTGCCAGAAACGGAAGCGCTCGGGCAGAAGGAAGACGGGGTGGAGATTGGACCCATCCACGTTGACGGCGAAAAGGCCCTGCGGGACCGCCGCACCCTGCTCGTCCACGTCGCGGTAGAAGTAGACCTCGCCCCGCGACTCAAGCAGGATCGGGTAGGTTCCGGCCGCCAGAAGACTTCGGCCGCGGCCATCCGCGGCGAACCGCTCGATGCGCTCGATCGTCCGGTCCACGTTCGGATCCTTGATCGGCCGCTCCGAGTCCACCTGGGACAGGAACCATTCGCCGCGGCTGTCCCAGATGGGCTGCCCATCGATGATGCCGAGCCGGCGGACGCGGCTCCAGTTCTCTTGCACGAGCCAGAGCTCGCGGACGACCTCGCCATCCGCCGTGGGGCGGAGGTTGACGATGAGGAGGGGATTGCCCTGGGGGGAGCGAAACTCTTCGCGCGCCACGGACACATTCTCGGTTCGGAGGAATCCGACCGTGTCCTCCGAAACCTTGACCTTCAGCCAGAGGTTGCCGCGCTCATCGAGGATGTAGAGCGGCCGCCCCGCGCTGGGCTTTCGGCCGATGACCTCATAGGTCTCGCCCGGGCGCGCCGCCTTGACCACTGCGGCCGTCACGTGGGGGGCCTCTCGGATGGAAACGTCCCGGCCGAGAATCAGCACATCCCCCGCCTCTGCCGCGGCTGCGGAGAGCGCCGCCACCACCACACAGCACAGGAGGCTCAGCCGTCTGATGAGCGGCCGGCGAATCAGCGAGGATTGCGGACGACCCAACAGGACTCCGGGCGATGGCGTCATAGGCACGCGGTGTTCCTTCTCGAGGGAAATCAAGCCGGAAGGGCTGCCGTTCGAGCAGGTAAGATGGCCGAAATTCTTTCGAATGTCAATCGGCGACGCGTTCCAGACCGGCTGAGGCAGGCAACCTGGCGATCCGGCAACCGGGCAACCAGGCAACCCCGTTCCGCGTCTATCCTGGGCACCGGATTGCCCATCCTCCCGATTGCCGAGTCGCCCTTTGTTACGGCTGGTCGAGTACCTTCCGGAAGGCCGCCCCATCAAGGATCGGCACTTTGAGGCGGACGGCGTCCTCGTACTTGGATCCGGGGTCCTTGCCGGCCACCACGTAGTCCGTCTTCTTGCTCACGGAGGAGGTTACCCGGCCCCCCAGGCGCTGAATCGCGGCCTTGGCCTCGTCGCGGGTCATGCCCTCCAGGCCGCCGGTCAGGACAAAGCTCTTCCCCCGCAGGGGCTTCGGGCCGGCGCGGGCTTGCTCCTCCATCCGGACGCCCACGTCCCGGAGGGCGGCGATGAGGCGCCGGTTCTCCGCCTGCTGGAAGAAGAGAACCACACTGGCCGCGATGCGGGGCCCGATCCCGTGGGTGGCCCCCAATTGCTCTTCCGAGGCCTTCCTCAGCCGGTCCATGTTTCCGAACTCCGCGGCGAGGATCCGGGCGACGTTCTCGCCGACGTAGCGGATGCCCAGGGCGAAGAGGAGCCGGGCGAATCCTCGCGCCTTGCTCCCCTGGATGGCGGCGAAGAGGTTGGAGGCCGACTTCTCGGCGAGCCGGTCCAGCTCGGCGAGCCGCTCCACGGTGAGGGCGTACAGGTCGGCGAAGGAGTGCACCAGGCCGCGATCCACGAGCTGCTCCACCACGGCCTCACCCAGGTGCTCGATGTCCATGGCGCGCCGGCTGCCGTAGTGCAGGAGGGCCTCCTTGAGCCGTGCCGGGCAGCCGGCGTTGGCGCAGCGCGAGACCACCTCGCCCGCGGGCCGGAAGGCCGCCGCGCCGCACACGGGGCAGGTCGTGGGGAAGGCGAAGGGCTTGGCCTCCGGCGGGCGCTGCTCCGTGAGGACGCGGAGGATGTGGGGAATCACGTCGCCCGCCCGCTCCACGATCACGGTGTCCCCCTCCCGGACATCCAACCGCTCGATCTCGTCCGCATTGTGCAGGGTGGCGCGGCTGATGGTGGCGCCGGCGATCTGCACCGGGTCCAGGTGGGCGGTGGGCGTCAGCGCCCCCGTCCGGCCCACGCTCACCTCGATCTTGCGCACGACGGTCGTGGCCTGCTGGGCGGGGAACTTGTAGGCGAGGGCCCAGCGCGGGTGGTGCGCAGTGGAGCCCAGGCGGCGCTGCTGGTCGAAAGAATCCACCTTGATCACGACGCCGTCCGCGTCGTAGCCAAGGTCCGCCCGCGCCCGCTCCAGCCGCTCGCAGGAGGCGACGGCCGCCTCGATGTCGGCACAGCGCTCCGAGCGCGGGTTGTACTTGAAGCCGGCCTGGGCCAACTGCTGCATGGCGTCCCAGTGGCCGGTGAAGGGGTTGGGGACGGCGTCGCTCAGGGTGTACACGAACATGTCCAGCGGGCGCTTGGCCGTGATGCTGGAGTCCTTCTGCCGGACGGAGCCGGCCGCGGCGTTGCGTGGGTTGGCGAAGGGTTCCTCCCCCTCGGCCTCCAAGGCTCGGTTCAGCCGCTCGAAGGCCTGGTGGGACATGTACACCTCGCCCCGCACTTCCAGCACGTCTAGCTCGGCCAGCGGCCCCTGGAGGCGAAGGGGAATCGTCCGCACCGTCTTGAGGTTCTGGGTGACGTCCTCCCCCATGCGGCCGTCCCCGCGGGTGACCCCTCGCAGGAGAATTCCCCTCTCGTAGACGAGGGCGACACCCAGCCCATCCACTTTGGGCTCGCAGACGTAGGTGAACGTCTCGCCCGCGAGGGCCCGCTCGAGGCGCGCCTCGAACTCGCGGATCTCCTCCGGGCTGCAGGCGTTGTCCAGGCTGAGCATGGCCACGCGGTGCTGGACCGAGGCGAAGCCTTCGGCCACGGCCCCGCCGACGCGCTGGGTGGGGGAGTCGGGGGTGACCAGCTCGGGGTGGGCCGCCTCGATCGCCTTCAGCTCGCTGAAGAGGCGGTCGTATTCCGCGTCGCTGATCTCGGGCTTATCCAGGACGTAATAGGAGTAGCTGTGGTGGTGGAGGAGCGCGCGTAGCTCCTCCGCGCGGGCCGCAGGATCCTTCTGGGTGGCCATGCGTCCCTCCTTCACCCGCCTTGTACCAGAACAGCCGTCCCGTGACAAGGCGCAGGGCCCCGGAAACGACTCCCACGACCAATGCGAACACGAGCCTTGACACAAGACGTTTGGACGTCTTATGCTATATCCGCGGCTTGGAAATGGAGGGCAATATGGCTGACAAGAGACGACCCGGGGAGGTAAGAGACGCGATCATTACCGTTCTCGCATCAAGGCTGCATGGGGCGACAGTACCGGAGATAGAGGAAGGGGTACGGCAAATTATTGGACAGGCCGTCCCATCAAGCGTTCGTTCGTATCTTCGGCTGAATACCCCTGAGGTGTTCGAACGCACCGGCCGCGGGCACTACTCCCTGCGCGGAGTGGCCGGGGTTAAAGAGACCCAGAGCCAGTACCTACCGGAACCCGATAAGCAGAATCTGGACTGGACGTCAGTATCGTTCGGGAGGGCAAAGCTCTTTCATGCCGACTGTTTCGATTGGCTTAGGCGGCAGCCCCCGAACTCGATTCATGCGGTCGTAACCGACCCACCCTATGGACTCTTCGAGTACACAGCAGAGCAGCAAAAGAAGCTGAGGATGGGCAGAGGTGGTGTGTGGCGCATTCCGCCGTCGTTTGACGGAGCGGTTCGATCACCGCTCCCACGCTTCACTGTTCTCACGCCTGATGATCTCTTGGCGCTCGAAGGGTTCTTCTTGGAATGGGCTCGTCTTCTTCTCCCTGTACTTGTGCCCGGAGCGAATGTGATCGTGGCGAGCAATCCGCTCGTGTCGTACATCGTGTCCGGCTCTCTTGCGAGGGCGGGACTCGAACGTCGGGGCGAGCTGGTCAGGCTCGTGATGACGATGAGGGGAGGAGACAGGCCGAAGGCTGCGCACGACGAGTTCCCAGGCGTTAGTGTCATGCCACGATCGATGTGGGAACCGTGGTTGATGTTTCGTAAGCCCATTAATGGCCGGGTTCAAGACAATCTGCGCCGGTGGAAAACGGGGGGGTTCAGAAGGCCCTCTGCGGATCAACCGTTCGGTGATGTTATTCCCTCTTCACCGACGCACAAGTCCGAACGCGACCTCGCTCCGCATCCCAGCTTGAAACCGCAGGGGTTTCTGCGAGTTCTGGTTCGAGGCGTCCTTCCCCTCGGAGAAGGAACGATTCTTGACCCCTTCGCCGGCTCGGGCTCAACGCTGGCCGCAGCGGAAGCCGTCGGTTACTCGTGCATTGGTGTGGAGAAAGATCCTGTCTACTTCGAGGCTGCGAAGAAAGCTATCCCACGGCTCGCAGCGTACAGGAACGGTCTCAACTACTCGCTCAACCTGTAGATCCAGTTCCGCCGCAGCTTCTCGATCCCTTCCCTGTGGAGGGTGGCGGTCCGTGTACCCAATTCCCCGCGGGGGTTTTTCCGGAAGTCGGCGATCGTTACCTCGCCAAGGTAGATCTCAAGGAAGGTCATCGGGGCGCGTTCCCTCGCCGGCTCGGTCACGGTGTCAACATCGTATACGAACACGCACATCCATTGGTCGCGCGCCCCATGTGTGTCGACGGCTCCACCGTGTTTTCGGGTTGTCTTGATCTCTACGCCTTCAGAGCCCGCCTTGACAGAGTTGTCAGGATACGCGCCCCTCACCACGAGGTCCGGGTGGCCATTAAAGTAGCAGTTGATCGTGAGCGCTCGCGAGTGCTTGGCGAGGCTTGAGGTGAGCATGTCCGAAAGAAGCCCGGACATGATGGCGGGCCTGAGCATGTCGTCGAGGCGTTCGAGACCGCGCTCCACCAGACCGCGATTCACATCGAAAAAGAAATCGTAAACGTCTTGCATTGCCATCTCGAAATCGCTAAGTCTGAGTTCGTACGGCAACGTAGCGTGTGAATTGAGCTTGGTTCGGTCAACCATGTTCCTCGTGATGGGCATTTAGGCACCCCTTGGCCAAGGTGATCGAGGCGGAGGATATGCTCCCCACGTATGAATGGCAATCGCCGGCCCGCTCCTTCCTCAGTGCGGGCGCCGCCAGATCATGAGCGAGTGGGTGCCCTCCTGGACGACCTCGCCTCGCTGGTTGATCATCTGCCCAGCCTCCACGATGATCCCGCGGTCGGCCTTGGATTTGCTTTCCCGCATCTGGTCGATCCGGATCTTCACGTGGACCGTGTCCCCGATCAGGATCGGTCCCGTGAATTTCCAGGTCCATTCCAGGGAGGCGATGTAGCGCGTGTCGGCGAAGGCAGGGATGCGCTTCTTGAGTCCCTCCACCATGGCCAGACCCAGCATGCCGTGGGCGATCCGCGTCTTGTACGCGGACGCCTTCTTGGCGAAGTCCTCGCTGGTGTGAATTTCATCGTAGTCGCCGGAGAGCATGGCAAAGATCGTGACGTCCGCCTCGGTCACGGTCCGCGTGGGCGACGTCCACTCCTCACCCACCTGGAAGTCCTCGAAGTACTTGGCCATCGGTCTCCTCCATTGGCACAGGGGAAATGTCGCGCCAGAGCGTTCGGACTCTATGCCTGCCGCCTCCACGTGTCAACGGCCTCATCAGCCGGTCAAATTCCTTGACGCCACGGCGCGGAGTCGTGAGAATAAGTCCCCCTGGGTTCGTCGGGGCCCTCAGCATGCGGGAAGGAGCCTGACCATGAGCCTGTCGGAATTCAGCCTGGAGGGGAAGATCGCCTTCGTGACCGGGGCGGGACGGGGGCTGGGCCGGGCCGGGGCCCTGGCCCTGGCCGGGGCTGGCGCTCACGTGGCTCTGGTCAGCCGGACGCGGAGCCAGCTCGAGGAGACGGCGGCCGCCGTCGAGCGGCTCGGCCGCAAGACGCTGATTGCCGTGGCCGACATCCGGAAGGCCGCCGAGGTCGAGGCGGCCGTGCGGGCCACGGTCGGGGCCTTCGGCCGGATCGACATCCTGTTCAACAATGCGGGCACGAACGTCCGCAAGCCGGTCGTGGACATGACGGACGAGGACTGGCACACCATCATGGAGACCAACGTCAAGGGGGTGTTCGTGGTGGCGCGCGCCGTGGCCCGGCAGATGATTGCACAGAAGGGCGGGCGGATCGTCAACATGTCCTCCATGTCGGCGGTCTGCCCCGAGCGAGACAAGGTGGTGTACGCGTCCAGCAAGGGGGCGGTGTCCCAGTTCACCAAGGGATTGGCGCTGGAGCTGGCCCCCCACGGGATCACCGTCAACGCCATCGCGCCGGGCTACATGCTGACCCCGCTGGTCAAGGGCTACCTGGAGGCGGACGCCGAGCGCACCAAGCGGATCCTCCAGCGCATCGCCTTGGGGCGGATCGGGCAACCGGAGGAGATCGGCGGGGCCCTCGTGTTCCTGGCCTCGGATGCCGCCCGCTACATCACCGGGGCGACCATCGCCATCGACGGCGGCTGGACCGCCTCGTGAGGGGGTGCCAGTGCAGCCAATGGGCCAAAGGCTCACGGAGGTCTTTCCCACATGCTCGTCTTGTGGATCATCGCAGCCGGCATGTTCGCCGGGCGTCTCCTCGCATCGCGACGGGGGGTTCTGAGCGTTGCAGGCAAGGGGGCCACGTGGTCCCTTTACCTCTTGATCTTCCTCCTGGGACTGTCCGTCGGGTCGGATGGAAGTGTCATGGGGGCCCTGGGACAGTTGGGGCTGCAGGCGATGATACTCTGCCTGGGAGGCATTCTGGGCAGTCTGCTGGTCTCCGCCATTGTCTATACCCGCTGCTTCGGCGTGGCCCCCAGTGAAGAATAGCGTGCCCATTCTCGTGTGTCTCGTGGTCGGGATCGGCTGCGGGGCGCTGGGTCTCCCACCCAAGCTTTCGCTGGACCTGGACCTCACGCTCGCCGCACTCTACGTGCTGCTCTTCCTGATCGGAGTGGAGATCGGGGGAAACGCGGAGGTCTGGCAGAAGGCCCGGGGCCTTCGTGCCAGGATCCTTCTGGTTCCCCTCGCCGTGGTGATCGGCACCCTGCTCGGAGTCGGGCTGCTCTCTTTGCTGCTGCAAGGCATCAGCCTGCGACACGCCTTGGCCGTCGGGGCAGGATTCGGATACTACAGCCTGGCCAGCGTCCTGACCGCCCAACTGGCGGGAAAGAGCCTGGGCGTCCTCTCCCTCCTCGTGAACCTGCTGCGGGAGATGGCCACCCTGGTGCTGGCGCCGCTCCTCGTCCGACGCTTCGGAAAACTGGCGCCCATCGCCTCGGGTGGCGCCACGGCCATGGACACGACCCTCCCGGTGATCTCGCGGTCCGCGGGACCGGAGTACGCCCTGATCGCGGTCTTCAGCGGCGTGATCCTCACGTTACTCGTTCCCGTGTTGATCACCTTCCTGCTGGGGGGATGACCGCCTGGATATCCCCACACCCTTCGTACCGACTGGCCCCTTTCGGGTTGCGCTTCGCAGGCCCTTCGAACGGACCTCCCCTTTCGTGCAGGGCGTTGTTGTGGTATGGTGCGCCACACGAACCGCGTGCGATTCGCCACGCGGGGGAGAGGGGCCGCACGCGATGCACATCCGGGAAATCCTGCAACGCCAGCAACCCTGCTTCAGCTTCGAATTCTTCCCGCCGCGCACACCGGACGCCGCAGAGCAGCTCTACCGGACCATGGCAGATCTTGTGCCCCTGAACCCGTCGTATGTGAGCGTGACCTACGGGGCCGGGGGGTCCACCCGCGAGCTGACCCACGACCTCATCATCCGGATCCAGACGAACACCCGGCTCAACCTCGTCTCCCACATGACCTGCGTCGGCTCGACCCAGGACGAGATCCAGCGCATCCTCAAGCAGTACCAGAGCCACGGAATCGAGAACATCATGGCGCTGCGGGGCGATCCGCCGAAGGGGCAGCCCTATTTCAGGCCGACCGCGGGTGGGTTCGCCTACGCGGTGGATCTGGTGGCCTTCATCAAGAAGCACTTCCCCCACATGGGAGTCGGGGTCGCCGGATTCCCCGAGGGCCACCCCGAGACTCCGAACCGCCTGAAGGAGATGGAATACCTGAAGGCCAAGGTGGATGCCGGGGCTGACTATGTCTGCACCCAGCTCTTTTTCGAGAACCGGGACTTCTACGATTTCTGCGAGCGGTGCGAGATTGCCGGGATCCGGGTGCCGATCATCGCGGGCATCATGCCGATCACCTCCCTGAAGGGCATGCTGCGGATGGCCGACCTGGCGCAGGGGGCCCGATTCCCAGCGAAATTGATGCGATCCCTTCTGCGGGCCAAGGACGACGAGTACATCGAGCGGGTCGGCATCCACTGGGCGACGGAGCAGGTGCGGGATCTGATCGACAGCGACGTGAAGGGGGTCCACTTCTACACGCTGAACCGGTCGAAGGCGACCCTGCGGATCTACGAGACGCTGGGTCTGATGAACCTGTCGGCTCCCTTGGAGGACCCCGTGAGGGCCGGCGAGCGATCGGGATTGTCATAGCGGGGAAGGCGGGGAGGAAGGGGAACGTGAAATGCGGCTCGGCGCTCTCGCAGTTCTGTGCGGCCTGCTCGCCCTGCTCCCGGGGCAGGGCATTGGCGCGGGGAAGGAGGCTGCTGCGGCAGGCCCGCTCTACGCAACGCTCACGACCAGCATGGGCGACATCCTGGTCCGGCTGTTCGAGGACAAGGCGCCCAAGACGGTGGAGAACTTCGTCGGGCTCGCCACGGGTGCAAAGGAGTGGACGGATCCTAAGACCGGGGAGAAGGTCCATCGGCCGCTCTACAACGGCACCATCTTCCATCGGGTGATCCCCGGCTTCATGATCCAGGGGGGCGACCCCCTCGGCCGAGGCACGGGGGGCCCGGGCTATCGGTTCGCCGATGAGTTCTCTCCCGAGTTGCGGCACAACAAGGCCGGGATCCTCTCCATGGCCAACGCAGGCCCGAACACCAACGGGAGCCAGTTCTTCATCACCCTCGCGCCCACCCCGCATCTCGACAACCACCACTCGGTCTTCGGGGAGGTGGTGAAGGGGCAGGACGTGGCGGAGGCGATCGCCAACGTCCCCCGCGACCCCAGGGAACGCCCGCTGAAAGACGTGGTCCTCAAGGAAGTCGTCATCTCTCGGGGAAAGCCGTAGGGTGTCATCGCGGCGGCCGGGATTGCCCGGTCGGCGCGGGCTCACCGGAGGCCGGGGGAGTGAAACCTATGCGAAAAGCCTTAGGCCGTTACATTACAGTTGACTCCTCCGTGTGTCACGGTCAGCCGACTTTTCGGGGCACCCGCATTCTGGTTACGGATGTACTGGACCAAGTCGCGAGTGGCATGGCCTGGGAGGCCATCATCGAAGAGTGGCGTGGCGCCCTGACCAAAGAAGCGATCGCAGAGGCTGTCCGCTTGGCGCGCGAGGCACTGTTCGCCCATGGGGACGCGCTGGCATCAAAGTCGGCCGCCGGATGAACATCCTGGATGAGAATATTCCGGAAAGCCAGCGACACCTCCTACGGAGTTGGCGGATCCGAGTCCGTCAGGTTGGCTATGAAGCGGGTCGACCAGGAATGAAGGACGACAGAATCATTCCCTTGCTCCACCTTCTGAAGCGTCCGACGTTCTTCACCCGCGATTTGGGTTTCTATGACCGTCGCCTCTGCCACGCACGCTACTGCATCGTCTGCCTCGCCGTCGGCCAGTACGAGGCTGCCAGCTTCATCCGCCGTTTCCTGCGGCATCCCATGTTCAATATCCAAACCAGGCGGATGGGGAAGGTGGCTCGCGTGAGCCATGCAGGGATACGCGTTTGGAGACTGCATCGGACAGAGGAAGAACGGCGGAGGTGGCTTACATAGGATTTTTCTGAGAAGGAAATCTCCAAGCCAAAGATGGCACGGTATATCCTGAGGGAAATTGCGAACAGGCGGCAAAGCAGCAAGGAGTTGGAAGTACTGCAGGATGAAAAGGCAGTAACTCTGGAACATATCATGCCGAAGACGAGGACGAAGGAGTGGCTTGAGGCCGGAAGCAGATGAGGACGCATATCTTGCTCATGTTCACCGAGTTGGAAACCTTACCTTAATCGAACGGGAGAAGAATCGGGTAGCGAGCACCACCGCCTTTGCGAAGAAGACGGAAGAGGCGTTTTTGAAGTCAGACATCCTACTAACGAAGGATCTTTCCGGCTACAAGGAGTGGACGGTTGCGGAGATCGCGGCACGACAGGAGAAGCTAGCAGAAATTGCCGCCCAGGCTTGGGCTTTGCCGTATTAGCAGAAGAAGTAGTCCGCTATGACGACAATGCTGGATGGCCGATGGGCCGGCCGGCCGGCCAAGGCTCTAGAGGCGGCGGCGGGGCGGGGAGTTTCGCGCGAGGCGGCGATCGGTCTCCTCGAGCCGGCGGCGCCGCTCGAACCTCTCCTGGCGGCCGCCGGCGAGGTCCGGG
>CAVQPC010000091.1:0-14213 GCA_963714585.1 uncultured Methylomirabilota bacterium | reverse complement strand
GAACAATCGCATGGCCGAGACCCTGGAGGGGCAGCGGCAGGAGATCGTGAGCCGGCAGCAGAAGCTGGAGGACTTGAGCAGCGAGCTGAAGACCATCAACTCGAACTACGTCGAGATGCTGGGCTTCGTGGCTCACGAGCTCAAGACCCCGCTGGCCTCCGCCATGATGAGCCTGTACACGGTCAAGGACGGCTACCTGGGAGAGTTGAAGCCGGCCCAGCAGAAGTGCCTGGACTCGGTGGGGCAGAGCCTGGACTACTTCCACGACATGGTCAAGAACTACCTGGATCTCTCCCGGCTGGAGAAGGGCGAGCTGGAGGTCGTGAAGCGGGAGGTCCCCCTCCACGCCCGGGTGGTGCGGCCGGTGCTGGAGGGTCTGGAGCGGGAGATGCGCGAACGCCGCATGGTCCTCGAGGATCGCATCCCGGACGACGTGGTCCTGAACGTGGACGACAACCTGCTCCGGATCGTCTACGACAACCTCTTGTCCAACGCCCTCAAGTACGGGCGCGAGGGCGGGAGCATCGAGCTGGACATCCACGAGAACCACGGCCAGGTGGTCCTGAGCGTCAAGAACGATGGCGCGGGAATCCCGTCCGAGAAGATGCCGCTGCTCTTCGAGAAGTTCCGGCGGCTGGACACACCGGAGTACGCCACCCAGAAGGGCTCCGGGCTGGGGCTGTACATCTGCAAGGAGATCGTGCGGAAGCTGGGGGGCGAGATCTGGGCCGATTCGAAGGTGGGGGAGTGGGTCAAGTTCAGCTTTAGCGTGCCCAAGTAGGTCCGGGGAGGTCAGTCCCATGGCAAAGAAGATCCTGGTGATAGACGACGACGTGCAGCTCGTGGATACGGTGCGGACGCTTTTGGAGAGCGTGGGGTTCGACGTGACCTCGGCCTACCAGGCCGAGAAGGGCGTGGAGCTGGCCCGCCAGATCAAGCCCGATCTCATCCTGCTGGACGTCATGTTCGCCGGCCCCCCGGGGCCGGACGGGATCGAGGTATCGCGCCGGCTCCAGCAGGACGGCGAGCTGAAGGACGTCCCGGTGATCATCCTCTCCGGCGTCCGGAAGGTCCTGGACCTCCCGTACAAGATCGGGCCCGATGAGACCTGGATGCCGGTGAAGGCCTTCCTGGAAAAGCCCATCAAGCCCGATCGCCTGCTGCACGAGATCGAGAAGATCCTGGGCCCCAGGGACTGAGGTGTCGGGCGCGCCGGCCGCGGGGCCGGTCCAGCAACGCAAGGAGAGACCGATGGCGAATGGGCTCGTCGAGGCCCCCACGGATCCGCTCACGGTTCCCGCCCAGCGCGCGGTGATTGATCGCATCATCGAGTCGGGGCAGGAGACGCCCGGTGCCGCCATGGTGGTGCTGAACGAACTGCAGAGCCAGGTCGGCTACGTCTCTGTCTCCATGCAGGAGTACGTGGCCCGCAGGCTCCGGGTCCCCCGGAGCCAGATCTACGGCGTGGTCTCCTTCTACTCCTTCTTCACCACCCAGCCCCGGGGCAAGCACACCATAAAGCTGTGCCTGGGGACGGCGTGCTACGTGGGGGGGGCGACCAAGCTCATCCAGAAGGCCAGGCAGCTCTTGGGGGTCCGGGTGGGGGAGACGACCGGGGACTGGCGGATCACGCTGGAGACCTGCCGGTGCGTGGGGGCGTGCAGCCAGGCTCCCACGGTGACCATCGACGGCGACGTGTACGGGCGGGTCAAGCCGGAGCAGTTGCCGGAGCTCCTCGCCCGCTACGCCTGAGGCGGCACCGCATGAAGGAGATTGCGCTGCATATCCTGGACGTCGTCGAGAACAGCCTCACGGCCGGCGCCACGACGATCGAGATCGTCGTGGAGGAGGAGGTGGCAAACAATCGCCTGCGCCTCACGGTCCGGGACAACGGCCGGGGTATGGAGGCGAGGAAGCTAGCCGCCCTGGGCGATCCCTTCGTGACGAGCCGCACCACGCGGGTCGCAGGGTTGGGGCTTCCACTCCTCAAGGCGGCGGCGGAGGCCTGCAACGGTCGCCTGGGAGTCCACTCGGCGCCGGGGGAGGGCACAACGCTCACGGCGGAGTTCCAGCGGGACCACATCGATCGGATGCCACTCGGCGACCTGGCGGGTACCGTGCTCAGCCTGGTGGTGGGGAGTCCGGAGATCCGCTGGCGCTTCCAGTACCGCGAGGACGGTCGGACGTTCAGCTTCGACACCGATTCCCTCCGCAGGGCGCTGGGGGACGTTCCGTTCAGCGAGCCGGCCGTATTGACGTGCATCCGGGAGACGTTGGAGGAGGGCATTCGGGAAGCGCGCGAGCCGGTGGTGGAAATTCGGCGGCACGCGGGAGGCGAGACGTGACGGCAATCAAATCCCTCAAAGACTTGCAGCGTCTCCGAGAGGAGGCGCTGGAGAAGCGGCGGGCCAAGGCCACCGCCGGCCATGCCCAGGTCACCGTCTTCATGGGGACGTGCGGCATCGCCGCCGGGGCGCGGGATGCCATGCGGGCGATCCTCGAGGTGATCGAGGCGCAGCAACTGGAGGGGATCCTGGTGCGGCAGACGGGGTGTGTCGGGTTGTGCACCTGGGAGCCCCTGGTGGAGGTGGCACTCGGCGATGCGCCAGCGGTCCGGTACGGCCGGGTGTCCCCGGAACGCGCCCGGCGCATCATGCGGGAGCATGTCGTGGGCGGCAGTCCCGTAACCGAGTATGCGATACCCATCCAAGGGCAGGGAAGCGATCGATGACATACTATCGCTCGCACATTCTCGTCTGTGTGGATCCGGAGTGCCTGGCCAAGGGGGCGGCGGCCGTCCGGGAGCGACTCTGCCGGGAGCTGGCGGCTCGCGGACTGGAGGGGGAGATCCGCGTCCTGGAGACTCCCCGCCTGGGGGACTGTGCCCACGGCCCGGAGCTCATGGTGTATCCCGACGAGGTCCACTACTCCGGGCTGACCGTGGAGGATGTCCCGCATCTCGTGGAGGAGCACTTCCTGAAGGGGCGCGTCGTTGCTCGCCTGCTCTCCTCGCTCCGGCCCCCCAAGGACGAGGAATTGGGTCGCGCCCCGGCCCAAGGAAGTGCGGGTGGTCCTGCGCAATTGCGGCAAGATCGACCCGGAGAGCATCGAGGACTACATCGCGGAGGAGGGCTACCAGGCTCTGGCGCGGGTGCTGGCGGAGCGGACGCCCACCCAGGTGATCGACGCGATCCTGGCCTCGGGCCTGCGCGGGCGGGGCGGGGCAGGCTTCCCGACCGGGAAGAAGTGGCAGTTCGCGCGCGCGGCCCAGGGGCACCCCAAGTATGTGATCTGCAACGCCGACGAGGGCGACCCGGGGGCCTTCATGAATCGCCGGGTGCTGGAGGGAGACCCCCACGCGGTGATCGAGGGGATGATCATCGCCGCCTACGCCATCGGGGCCAGCCGGGGCTACATCTACTGCCGGGCGGAGTACCCCATCGCCGTGCGGACGCTCGGCATCGCCATCCGGCAGGCCCGGGAGTCTGGCCTCCTCGGCCCGGACATCCTGGGCAGCGGCTTCGCCTTCGACCTGGAGGTGCGGATGGGGGCCGGGGCCTTCGTCTGCGGCGAGGAGACGGCCCTCATGGCGTCCGTCGAGGGGCAGCGCGGGCATCCGCGCACCCGCCCGCCGTTCCCCGCCGTGAGCGGCCTGTGGGGGAAGCCCACCAACATCAATAACGTCGAGACCTACGCCAACGTGCCCCGGATCATCCTGCACGGACCCGAGTGGTTTGCCCGTATGGGCACGGAGCGGAGCAAGGGGACGAAGACGTTCGCCCTGGCGGGCGATGTGAACCACACCGGCCTGATCGAGGTGCCCCTGGGCATCACGCTCCGCGAGATCGTCTATGAGGTGGCGGGGGGGATCAAGGGCGGGAAGCGGTTCAAGGCCATCCAGACCGGCGGGCCGATGGGTGGGTGCATCCCGGCGAGCAATCTCGACCTGCCGGTGGACTACGAGTCCCTGACGGCCGCGGGCTCCATCATGGGGTCGGGCGGGATGATCGTCATGGACGAAGACACCTGCATGGTGGACATCGCCCGCTTCTTCATGGAGTTCACCCAGGACGAGAGCTGCGGCAAGTGCGTGCCGTGCCGCGTGGGCACCCGGCACATCCTGGAGATCCTGGAGCGGATCTGCGCCGGCCAGGGGAAGCCGGCCGACCTGGACGAACTGGACCACCTCTGCGAGCAGATCCGGCGGACCAGCCTGTGCGGGCTGGGGCAGGGCGCCCCCAATCCCATCGTGAGCACCCTCAAGCACTTCCGCGCAGAGTACGAGGTGCACATCTACGAGAAGCGCTGCCCGGCGGGGACCTGCCGGAGCCTCACGCGGGCCACGTGCGTGAACGCCTGTCCCGCGGGCGTGGACACCCCCGCCTACCTGGCCCTGATCGCCCAGGGGCGCTACGACGAGGGGCTCAGGGTGCACCGGGACGCCAATCCCTTCGCCTTGATCTGCGGACGGGTCTGCCCGGCCTTCTGCGAGAAGAAGTGCCGCCGGGGCCTCCTGGACGCCCCCCTCTCCATCCGGATGGTGAAGCGCTTCATGGCCGATCGTTTCTATGGGGTGCCGTGGACACCGGAACAGGCCAGCTCGTCAAATGGCAAGAAGGTGGCGGTGGTGGGGGCCGGCCCGGCCGGCCTCACGGCGGCGCTACGGCTCCAGCAGCGGGGCTACGGCGTTACGGTGTTCGAGAAGATGCTGCAGCCCGGGGGCATGATGACCTACGGCATCCCGGCCTACCGCCTGCCGCGCGAACCGCTCTTCGCGGAGATCAATCACGTCCGGCGGGCGGGAGTGGAGGTCCATTGCGGGCAGGAGCTGGGGCGGGACTTCAGCCTCGACAGCCTGAAGGAAGCGGGCTACGAGGCCATCGTCCTGGCCCTGGGATCCCACCGGAGCCAGCGGCTGGGCATCCCGGGCGAGGACAAGGCGGGGATGATCCCGGGCGTCGGCTTCCTGCGGGATGTCGCCCTCAGCAAGGCGCCCGCGGTGGAAGGGCGGCGGGTGGTGGTGGTGGGGGGCGGCGATGTGGCCATCGACTCCGCGCGCTCGGCCTGGCGGCTCGGCGCCTCCGAGGTGCACGTCGTCTACCGCCGCGAGGAGCAGGACATGCCGGCCCACGCCGAGGAGATCGTGGCGGCGAAGGAGGAGGGCATCCAGTTCCACTTCCTCGTCAACCCCCTGGCCGTCCTGGGCCAGACCGCGGTGACCGGCGTCCGGCTGCAGCGGCAGTCCCTGGGGGAGTTCGACAGCAGCGGACGCCGCCGGCCGCGACCCATTCCCCGGTCGGAGTTCGACCTCCTGTGCGATGTCCTCATCCCCGCCATCGGCCAGTACACGGACTTCGACTGGATGCGGGACGACCGGGTCCAGACCGAGCGGGCGCAGCGCATCCGGGTTGGCCGGGCCTTCGAGACGACCACCCCCGGGGTCTTTGCGGCTGGCGACTGCGTGTCCGGCCCGGCCACGGTCATCGAGGCCGTGGCCCAGGGGAACAAGGTGGCCATGGCCGTGGAGACGTATCTGACCACGGGGAAGCTCGAGCCGATCGTGTACCGGTCTCTGGCCCACCACGTTCCCCAGGTGGTGGATCCGGCGGAGTACGCCCACGCCGCGCGGGCGCGGTCGGAGATGCTTCTCCCGGCGTGGCGCTCGGGCGGCTTCGTCGAGGTGGAGATGGGATTCGACGAGGCGACGGCCCAGGCCGAGGCCAAGCGGTGTCTGCGCTGCGACCTGGAGGAGCTGGAATCGGCGGGCGAGGCCGCTTCACACGCTCCTCCTGCGTGACCTGCCTGCCGGCAGGCAGGGGAGTCAGGGGATCCGATGAGCGATATGCATCTCACCATCAATGATCAGGCGGTCGTCGCCAAGAGCGATTCGACTATCCTGGAGGCGGCGCGCGCGGCAGGCATCTTCATCCCCAGCCTCTGCCATCACCCGGCGGTCTCCAATCACGGCGCCTGCCGCATGTGCCTGGTGGCGGTGAAGGGTATGCGGGGGCTCCAGACCGCTTGTACCTGTCCCGTGACGGAGGGGATGGAGGTCGCGACGGAGACCGACGAGATCGCGGCCGGGCGGCGGTTCGTTCTGGAGCTGCTCTTCTCCGAGCGGAACCATTACTGCATGTACTGCCAGGTGAGCGGCGACTGCGAGCTGCAGGCGCTGGCCTACCGCTACGGCCTGGATCACTGGCGCTACCCGCGCCCCTATAAGCCGCTCCCGCTGGATGCCTCCCACCCGTACATCATCATGGAGCCGAACCGCTGCATCCTCTGCACGCGCTGCGTGCGCGCCTGCGGGGAGATCGCGGCGAACCATACCTTGAATCTCAGCGAGCGCGGCTCCCGCACCATGCTCGTGGCCGATCTGGGGGTGCCGCTCGGCGCCTCCTCGTGCGTGAGCTGCGGGACGTGTCTTCAGGTCTGCCCGACGGGGGCGTTGATCGACGCCAAGAGCGCCTATGGCGGCCACGAGGAGGACCTCACCCGCACGCGAACCACCTGCATGCAGTGCGGCGTGGGCTGCGCGCTGGACGTCTTCACCCGGGGGAGCCGCCTGCTCAGGGTGGACGGGGTCTGGGGGGCGGGTCCCAGCGGGGGCCTGCTCTGCGAGGACGGGCGCTTCGCGCCGCTCTGGGAGCGGCGGGAGCGAGTCACCGCGCCTGAGGTGCGCCGGAATGGCGGGCGGGCTGCCGTGGGCTGGGACGAGGCCCTGGCACTAGTGGCGGGACGCCTGCGCCAGGGAAAGGCCCTGGGCCTGGCGGCCTGCGCCACCACGAATGAGGCACTGACTGCGTTCGCCCGGCTGTTCGGTGCGCTCGATCAGCCGGCGGGCCGGCTGGAGCCCGCGGCGCCGTCCTTGGGAGGCACCGCGGCGCGTCTTCAGGAGCTTCTCGAGGCTGACCTGATCCTGGTCGCGGGCACCGATCCGTTGCGCTCCCAGCGGGTGGTGGGCGCCTTCATCCGGCGGGCGGTGGACCGGGGGGCGCGGCTCCTGCTGCTGGGCGAGTGCGGGGACGGCCTGGCCGAGGTCGCGACACTCGCCGTCGCGGAGGCGGAGGCGCCCCGCGCGGTCGCGGAGGCGGAGCGAGCCGAGCGGCCGGTGATCGTGTACGGCGCGGGGCTCGGGCCCGAGGCGCTCGCCGCGCTCCGCCGTCTCGCCGGGAAGGGGCGTATTCTGGCTCTCGACCCCGCCCGAAACGGCAAGGGCGCGGAGCAAGCCGGCCTCCGCCCGCAAGAGGCGCGCGGCGCCGAGGTGCTCTACCTCCTCCTGGGCGAACAGGTGGTGGACGCGGCCCTGGCGGATCACCTGGAGGGGGCGTTCACCATCGTCCAGACGAGTTACCGGTCCGCCCTCACGGAGAAGGCCGATGTGGTCCTGCCGGCGCCGGTCTGGGCCGAGCGTTCGGGCCACGTCACCAACCTGGAGGGGGCTGTCCTGCCTCTGGCCCCGGCCCTGCCGATGCCCCGGGACGTGCGGGATGAGGCGGAGGTGCTCCAGGTGCTCACGGACATGACGGCTCGCTGATTCGAGGGACCTGTCCCGAGCCAAGTCGAGGGATCCATGGCAAAGATCAGACTCGCCACACAATGGTTAGAGGCCTGCGCCGGCTGTGAGATGTCCCTGCTGGACATCGATGAGCGGATCGTGGAGCTGCTCCAGCAGGTGGAGCTGACCTCTTCGCCGATCACCGACCTCAAGCACCCGCCCAAAGAGGGGGTGGAGGTGGGGATCCTCACCGGCGGCGTCGGAAACGACGGCGAGGCGGCCGAGGCGATCCAGATGCGGGAACGGGCCAAGATCCTCATCGCGCTGGGCGACTGCGCGGTCACCGGCGGCATCTGCACCATGCGGAACTTCTTCAGCCGGGAGGAGGTCTTGCGCCGGGGCTACGTGGAGACCGAGAGCACCGTGGAGGGGACGATCCCCGTGCATGAGGAGCTGGACGCGCTCACGGCGCGCGTGACGGGCGTGGGGGAGGTGGTTCCCGTGGACATTTATCTCCCTGGCTGCCCGCCGTCCGCGGATGCCATCTGGTACGTGTTGAGCGAGCTGCTGGCCGGGCGGCAGCCGAAGCTGGAGGGCGACAAGACCTTGAAGTACGGGCTGGACGGAGCATAGACCATGGGTCAGAAGATCACGATTTCCCCCGTGACCCGCATCGAGGGGCACGCCAAGATCACCATCCACCTGGACGACGCGGGGCAGGTGGACCGCGCCTTCTTCCACGTGGAGCAGTTCCGGGGCTTCGAGAAGTTCAGCGAGGGCCGGATGTACTACGAGATGGCCCAGATCACGCCCCGCATCTGCGGCATCTGCCCGGTGAGCCACCATCTCGCCGCGACCAAGGCGGCGGATGCGATCGCCAGCGCTCGACCCACCCCCACCGCCCAGAAGCTCCGGGAGCTCCTGCACATGGGGCAGGTCATCCAGTCTCACGGCATGCACTTCTTCGAGCTGGCCGGGCCCGACCTGATCCTGGGGTTCGACGCCGACCCGAAGATCCGGAACGTCGCTGGCCTCATCGCCGCCGATCCGGGCCTGGCCCTCAAGGCGGTGGGCCTCCGCGCCTTCGGCCAGGACCTCATCAGGACGCTGGGCGGGCGTCGGGTGCACCCGCTCTTCGGGGTCCCGGGCGGCGTGAGCCAGCCCCTGCGTGCGGCGGACCGGGATGCGCTCCGGCGTGGGGTGGATACGCACCTGGCCTCGGCGCAGGCCGGCCTCGGCATCTGGCGGGCGTGGACGGAACAGCAGCAGGAGACCCTCGCCGAGTTCGCCGTGTTCCCCTCCGCCTACATGGGGATGGTGCAGGAGGACGGCGCCCTGGAGCTGTACGAGGGTCGCCTGCGCCTGCTGGATGCCACGGGCGCGCGTCTGGCGGAGTTCGCACCCCGGGAGTACCTGGCGTATATCGGCGAGCACGTGGAGCCGTATAGCTACCTCAAGTTCCCCTTCTACAAGGGGGCCGGTTGGCCCGCCGGCGTCTACCGCGTGGGGCCGCTCGCGCGCCTCAACGTGGCCACGCACATTCGCACCCCGCTGGCGCAGGCGGAGATGACGCGCTGGAAGTCGCTGGGCGGCGGCAAGCCGGTGGAGGGCACGCTCCAGTACCACTACGCGCGGCTGATCGAGCTGCTCTACGCCCTGGAGCGGATGGCGGAGCTCCTGGAGGACCCTGACATCACGGGGGAGGCGATCGCCAATCCCGCCGGTCCCATCGCGGGGGAGGGGGTCGGCTGCCTGGAGGCGCCCCGGGGCACGCTCATCCACCATTACTGGACGGACGAGCGCGGCGTCATCACGCGGGTGAATTTGATCGTCGCCACCGGGCACAACAACTGGGCCATGAACCACGCGGTCAACCTGGTGGCCCGACGCTACATCGACGGCACCCCGCCGACGGAGGGGATCCTGAATCGGATCGAGGCGGCCATCCGGGCCCACGACCCCTGCCTCTCCTGCTCGACCCACGCCATGGGCAAGATGCCCATCCTGCTCGAGCTCTACGCCGCGGACGGGCGGCTCCTCCATACCCTGCGTCGGGACTAGGCGCGCTCCGCGGCTCCAACTGGGCGGGCGGCGTTCTGTCGTGGCTTACGGGTTCCTGAAGGTCGGGACATGAAACGGACCCTGGTGGTCGGATTCGGCAACCCGTACCGCCGCGACGACGGCGTGGGGCGCGCGGTGGTCAACGCGCTCAGACGCGAGCTGGGGCAGCCCGTTCTCGACCCCTTGGATGACGGCTTCGAGGAACTCGGGCGGGAGGTGGACACGGTGGTCGCCCACCAGCTCGTGCCCGAGTTCGGCCAGCTCCTCGGCCCCTACGCCCTCGCGATCTTCGTGGATGCCCACGTCGGCGAGGCGACCGAGCCACTCTGCGAGAAGCCCATCGCGCCGCTCCCGCACTCCACGTCCGTCTCCCACCACATGCACCCGGGGACCCTGCTCGATCTTGCCCGCCGGATTCACGGCCGCGCCCCCGAGGGCCTGCTGCTCTCGCTGCGGGGCCACGACTTCGACTTCGGGGAGACGCTCTCGCCGGAGACGGCGAGGCTCGTGCCGCCGGCCGTGGCGCGTATCCGAGCGCTGATCGACGGCACGGCCGGCGAGGCGGGGGACCCGTCCGACGCAAACCGGTAGCCGGTTTCGGGTACCTCAGCGCGGGACGATCATGCAGGCGCGGGCGTCCCGATTCCGCAAGGCCAGCCGGATCTCCTCGATCGTCGGGGCGGCGAGGGCAAAGACGGTTGTGGCGGCGAAGTCTTCCAGATGGTGGACATCACCCCCCTGGACGAGGGGATAGTCGGCCAGCCAGGGGAACCGCTGGCAGGCGGCCGGGGGCGTGGTGTGGGCCGAGATCTCCAGGGCGTCCACGGAGAGATCGGGGGGCGGGAAGCCGAGGTTGGCGGACAGGCTGTAGGCGGGCCGGTCGACGTGAGCCGGGATGGCCAGCCCACCCCGGCGACGGACCTCCCGGATCACCTCATCGAAGCGGATCGCGACGGAGCCGGCGAGCAGTCGCGTCTCGTGGCGGAGGAACTCTCCCGTCTCGTCCACCACGAACTGCTCCCCGAAGACTTCGGGTACGTTTTGCTCTGCCGTCATCCGGGCGTCCACCTCCTCCTGCCAGGCCAACGACTGCTCCAGCGTGTCGAACAGGCACAGGACGTGTACCTCCTCCGATGTCTGGATCTCCATCCCCGGCAGGACGGTGAGGGTCGTCCCGGCGGCGGCCCGCTGCACCGCCCCCGCATTGGCGCTGGCGTTGTGGTCGGTGATCGCGATGAGATCCAGGCCCTGCGCCAGGGCCTGGCGCACGATCAGGGGAGGGATCATCTCCACCGCGGCGCACGGGGAGAGCGCCGTGTGCACGTGCAGGTCGGCCGTGTACGCGCGCAGCCCGTCGCCCACCGGGCTCGGATGATGCGTCACACGCTCGCAGCGCACATCCGCATCCCCACGCTACCCATCCCGCAGGCCGAGGCGCCACAGGTTCCCCACCACCTGGAACGTCGGCTTCGCGGTCGCCAGGAGCGGGAGGCCCATCTCGTTGGCCTTGGCGATCGTCTGCTCGTCGGGCAGGTCGCCCTCCGTGATGATGATGCCACTCAACCCCAGCACGGCGCCCACGGCGACGATGTTGGCGTGGGACTGGAGCGTCACCCACAGCGCCCCGTCCCGGGGGGCGTGCGCCATGACGTGGCTCAGCATGTCGGAGGCGTAGCCCGCCGTCGGCCTCCGCTGCCCGAGCTCGGGCGTCTCGGTCAGGAGTTGCAGGTCGAGCTCCTTCATGATGTCTGCAAGCGTCATGCGGCCTCCTCCGGGTAGCAGGTCCGGTCCGCGGTCCGTCCAGCCGGTCACCGGGTCACGCGCTCAACCGATCCAGCAAGGTCTCCAACCCCCGGCGCTCCGCCCCGGGCTGCAGGTAGATCCACATTTCGAGACGGGTTCCCTCGCCGGGCTGTGATTTGAGCCACATCTTGTCCACGCAGCGGTGGATATTGATCAGCCCGAACCCGGCCCCGAACCCCATGGCTCGGATCTCCGGCGGGGTGGTGGTGTAGCCGGGCTGCATGGCCCGGTCGATGTCCTCGATGCCGGGGCCGTCATCCAGTGCCTCCATGAAGATCAGCTCCGGCTGGATCTCCACCCGGAGCATCCCGCCGTTCACCGTGTGGATCACCAGATTCATCTCGGCCTCGTACACGGCGATGGCGCAGCGGCGGGCGGTATCCAGGCTGGCTCCCAGCCGGAGGAGGGCGCGGCGGACATGGACGGACGCCATCCCGCCGCCGGCGAAGTCCCGGTGGCGCACCCGGTACCGCAGGAGCAGGCTGGTCCGGTCGGAGGCGATGTCCTCGAACAGGTGGCTGGCCCGGTACCGTCGGAGTTCTTCCTCATTCGATGGTGATTGCAGGGCCCGCAGGAGGCCGTGGGCGATGTCCCCTTTGGTCACCATGCCGACCAGGCGCCCCCCGGGATCCAGGACCGGCAGCCGACCCACGCCGGTCTTGGCGAAGATCTCCAGGGCCCTGACCAGCGCTTCGCCCTCGCCCAGCGTGAAGAGGTCGGCCGTCATGTAGGCGCTGACCGGGGCGGTCAGGTCGCCCTTCTCCAGGGCGGCGATCAGATCCTTCACGCTGATGATGCCGACGAGCTTTCCCCCCGAGACCACCGGAACGCCGGTGATGTTGTGCAGGCGGAGCAGTTCAGACAGGTGACTGATGTCGTCGGTGGGCCCGACGCTCACGACCGGGCAGGCCATCACGTCCTTGACGTGCAACTCGTAGGCAAGGGCTTCCACCTGGGTGAGGCCCTTCGGGATGCGCTCCGCAGGGGATGGATCCGGCTGCATGCGAGAAGCCTCCCTGCCCGTGTCGGGCTGTTGGCTGGCAAGCATACCGGAATTTGTGAGCCGCGCCAATCCCGTTCTTGCCGGCTCCGGCGATTGCGGTGCGGCAGGTGCGGGAGGGACGTGCGACGCAGGCCGCACCGATCCCGCGGGGGGCCGCGCCGCTGGTCCCAGACCGGATGGTCGGAGGTCCGTGTCCTCATGGGCCTAGCATCGGAAACACGTAGAGATAGCCCGTGTGACACGAACCTGATGAGAAGCCTTCTCGTTCAAGTCTTGCGGTTGCTGTCGAGTGAGCCGCGGTGCGCTGCTCGGAGGGCAGATCAACTCCCAGTGAAGCTTCCGTAGACGGAAGAGTACCCGACCGCACCCCCGACGCCAGTGTCGGTGGCGCCAGGCGTGTAGGTGGCCGTCCCATTGGGACCCTTGCTGTAGATGTACACGTCGTCGGCCTCGCCCGGCGTGCCCCCTGACGTCAGCACGGGGGCGAGGACGTAGGGGGTCCCCCAGGGATCGCTGTCCGGCATGTTCCCGTAGCCGGCGTTGCGCATCACTTGGAGGCTCGTGGGGTAGCTGTTCGAGGTGAGTACGTAGGCGAGGGCCTGGGTCACGGCTGTCTTGCTGTCCGCGGCGGCCCGTGAGTACTTCGACCGGCGTAAGGCCGCCAGCCCACCTGGGATCGCGATGCCCGCGAGGATGCCGATGACGAGCACGACGGTCAGGAGTTCGATCAACGTGAACCCTCTGCCAGGCTGGCGCACGCGCATCGAAGACTCCTCCTGCGGGCCCTGTGGATACTGAGGAAACACACACTAGCGAACCGTCAGTCTCCCCGCAACTGGAATTTGCGGATCAGGGTCTCGTGGTCATAATCCCTTGCGACGGGCAGACCTCCCATGTAGGATATGGCTTGGCGAAGCGGGGAGCGGTTGGGAACATGCTTCGCCGGTTCGGGAGTGCCATCCGCTTGGAGGACACCAACGGTCATGGGTGCACAAACCCTGAAGAGCATGAGAATGAAGTACGACGTCGGGAACGATGTGCTGTACTGTTACCTCGACACGCCGCAGGAGGCGGTCTCGTTCGAGGTTGCGGATGGTGTGCTCCTGCGGGTCGATCCGAACGATCCGAGCCGCGTGGTGGGCTTCACGGTTCTGGATCTTCGTCGCCGATCTCTCACGCAGCCGGAGTTCGAGATCCCGCTGGACACCGAGAATCTGAGGACCGTCGCGTAGGCAGCACCGCCACCCCGACTCCCGCGCGCTACCTCGCCACTCGTGGGGAGGCCCCTCAATCGGCTCCAGCCGCGGCCATCGCCGGAAGCCGCCGGATCTTGCGGATGGCCCGCGCTGCCGGCGAATGGGCGGCCTGGTAGAGATCCCACGCGAGCTGGAGATTCAGCCAGAACTGCGCCTCCATCCCGAAGAGCCGCTCGAGCCGGAGCGCCGTGTCCGGCGTCACCCCCCGCTTTGCGTGGATGAGCTCGTTCACCCGCGGGAATGAGACGCCGATGCGCTCGGCCAGCTCCACCTGCGACATGCCCAGGGGCTTCAGAAATTCTTCGAGCAACATGGCACCCGGATGGGTCGGCGGGCCATGCGTAGGAATGCGAACCATGCTATACCCTCCTCAGTGATAATCGACGATCTCCACCTCTGCGGGACCGTCGGCCGTCCAGACGAAGCACAGCCGAAACCGATCGTTGATCCGGAGGCTATGTTGCCCCCGACGCTCCCCCTTGAGCGCCTCCAGCATATTCCCCGGCGGGAGGCGGAGCGAGGCCAGCGAGACTGCGGCGTTCAGCATATCGAGCTTCCGGCGCGCCATGTTCCAGACCGGCTGGGGGCACGT
>CAVQPC010000090.1:0-90298 GCA_963714585.1 uncultured Methylomirabilota bacterium | reverse complement strand
CCGCCAGGGCGGCGAGGAGGCAGGAGCCGACTATGGCGGCGGCCATGAGGAGGAAGGCCAAGCTGTAGCTACCGAGGCGGTCGAAGGCCAGGCCGGCGAGGTAGGGGCCGAGCATGCTCCCGACTCCGAACCCCAAGTTTTGGAGGCCCAGGAGGTGGCCGAGACGGGGGCCCTGGAGCCGATCCGTGAGGAAGGCGGCGAAGACCGGAGAGGCGCCGCCATTCGCCAGACCCGAGGCGACGATGAAGAGCCCCAGGGGCAGGACCTGTGCCGGGCCGGTCACGAGGAGGGCCGACAGGTACCCCGTCACGTAGAGGGCCGCGACCCCCGCGTAGGTCGGGAGCCGGCCGATGCGGTCGGAGATGGCGCCGGCGAGGAGGCCGCCCAGCACCGCGAGGAGGAACGTGACCGAGAAGTACGCGGCCGCGGACATCCTCGAGAATCCGGCGTCAACGAGGTAGGCCACCTGGTGGATCAGGATGGCATACATGCTCATCCCGCGCAGCATGTTCGCGACGAAGATCAGCCAGTAGCCGCCCGGCATGCCGGGCCCGGTGAACGCGGGTCGCGCGGGCTGGGCCCCCCGGCTCTTTGGCTCAGGGGCCCTCCCATCCGGCTGAAGGGCCAGCTCCCGGGGGTCGTCCCGGAGGAAGGTGAGCGCGAGCGGCAGCGCGGTCGCAGCCACGAGCGCCCCGAAGATCGCATAGGTGGCGCGCCAGCCGACGCGATCGATGCCCAGTTGGGCCGCGGGGGCGAAGATGGCGGCCCCCAGCGGCACCGCGGTCTGCAGCCAGCCGGTCGCCAGGCCCCGATACCGGATGAACCATCGGGCCACCATGGCGTTGTTGGCCACATACGAAAACCCGCCCGCCGCCACCCCGCCCACCAGGCCGAAGAGCAGGTAGAGTTGCCAGAGGCTCGTGATCCTGCTGCAGGCGAGGAGCGTGAGCGCCCAGAGGGCGGTGCTCCAGATGATGATCCGGCGCGGGCCGACCCGATCGAGCAGGATGCCCAGGCCCCAGCCGCCGAGGCCGTAGATGATGATATGGAACGAGAAGACGGCCGCGATCCGGCTGCGGCTGCCCCCGAACTCCCCGAGGAAGGCCAGCAGGAAAATCGAGAAGGACTGGCGCGGCCCGATCGAGATGGCATAGGCGCTGAAGGCCGCGGCCACGACGATCCAGCCGTAGAAGATACGGGAGCGCATTCCTCTCCTCGCGAAGGAGCCCGTCCGTGGCCGGAACCTTGTATCAGAACGGGCGTTGGCCTGTCCAGGGATCGACCTCGGCAGGTCAGGTCAGATGGAACACGGTGATCTCCGGCGGGGCGTTCAGTCGAACCGGGGTGAACGTGGTGCCGATCCCCCGACTGACGTACAGGTGGGCCGGACCGATCCGGTACAGCCCCTCGGGATAGGGGGTGCGAAGGTGGGCCATGCTGATTGCTCCACCTGGCAGGCGGAGCTGTATCTGCCCCCCGTGGTAATGGCCTGCCAGGGTGAGCGGGATTCCGTGGGCGGCGGCCCGAGGGAAAATCTCCGGGAGATGCGACAGGAGAAGCGTCGGGATGGCGGGATCGCGCCCGTCCAGGGCCGCCTCCAAGTCGGGCTCCCCGGTGCGGAGGTCGTCGATCCCGGCGACCACGACGGGGCCCCGCTTCGTCTGGATCACCTGGTGCGCATTGTTCAGGAGCGAGATTCGGTGCCGCCGGAAGATCGCCTGGATCTCCTCTGGCCTTCCATACCAGTGTTCGTGATTCCCCAGGGTGGCGAAGGTGCCGTATGGGGCGTGCACCCGGGCCATTTCCTCCACACAGCCCGGGAGAAACACCATCGAGTTCGAGATGTAATCCCCGGTGAGGACGAACAGATCCGGTTGCAGGGCGATGACCCGGTCGACGTAGCGTCGTATCTCGTCTCGCGTCATGTAGAGGCCGGCGTGGATGTCAGTGAGCTGGACCACTCGAAGCCTCTGGCCGAAGGGCAAGGTGAGCTCCTGGATGTCGCAGGTCTTGGCGGCATACGCGGCGCCGTAGCCGGCGAGCACCAAGGGGGCAGCCGTGAGTCCGCCCACCCCGGCCCGCAGAAAGCGGCGGCGGCCGACATTCACGGGAGAGGAGGCAGCCTGGTCGATCCGGCCGCGGCAGAGCCGAACCATCATCCGTCCCAGCCAGCCCGCAACCTGGGCCAGGAGGAGGAACAGGGCGGAGAAGAGCGAGCCGAAGCTCCACACGGCTGCGGGATAGAGGAGGCCGACCCGTGCCGCCGCCGGCGGGTCCACCCACGGGAGCGGCACGAACAGGAGGTATCCGTTCAGGAGGAAGAGCGCCCCAATGGCCATGCCCACGAGGCAGAAAGCGCGGGACTTGAAGCGATCCGATCGGGGAGAAGACCGGATCGCGCATCGGCTGCGGGCGAGGAGATAGACCTGGGCGAGCAATGCGAGGGCGAAGATGGTCAGGCGGAGGCGAGGAAATGGTATTCCGAATATCATGAGGCGGTCTCAGCCGCGCTCGCCCCCGCCATCCACGCCCTTTCCTCCACGCGGGGAGAGGTACAGGGTGGGGGGTGGAGCCACGGAGTCGCTACGAGCGGATGCACTCGCTCACACAGGTGGAACAGGCGCCGGCGCCGGCGCGGAACGCGGCACAGGCATACTTGTTGATGGTGTACTGCTGGCCATCCGCCGGCGAGGCGAGCGCGCCGGCTGGGCAGCGGGTGACGCAAATATCGGAGCAGTCCGCGCACACATCGGCTATCTCGCGCCGGGTAGGGGCCAGCGGCGCATCCGTCAGGAGGCAGGCAAGTCGGACCCGGGGCCCGAACTTGTCCGTGATGAGCAGGCTGCTGCGGCCGATCCGACCAAGCCCGGCGTACTCGGCCGCATGTTTGAAGGAGAAAATCCCGCGTTGGAAGCGCGCATCCACCGGCGTACCCTGGGAGGGCAGAGGGATGGTACGGTAGCCCTCGGCGCGCAGGACCGTGGCCAGGTGGTAGAGCGCCCGGTTCAGGCGGCTATTCATGAACTCAACGTGCGGCGTGTAAAGCTCGCGCGCCGCCGCCTCGCCCATCACCCTGTCCGGCTCGACCAGCCGCAGCACCTCGGGGAATAACTCCACGCCCAGGACCACGACGGAGCGCGCGCCGGGCAGCAGGGCAAGGCCAGCGTCGTGAAGCGGCGTGCCGATGGCATCTGATATCTCCGCCACGCCGTAGAGGTCAATGTCGTGCAAACTGGCGAAGGCGCGATCACGTAGGGGGAACGCATCGGCCGCGGTTGTCATGGGTCACCTCCAGGAAGATGAGACGAATTGAGGTGGGACGAGTCTCGCACCGGCACCCTGGGCTGTCAACGGGCAGTGCCCAAAAGGGGAGGAATGCCGGAGGTTTCAGGTGAGCGTCCGGCTGCGGAGGGCGCCCGGAGCATCTCGGGGTCAGCCAGAGGGTGAAGGGCCGGGAGCACCATCCATGGAGCGGACCGCTTCGTGGTTCTCGGGGGTATCTAGATCTACGGCCCCTTGCGGACAGGGAACTGGCCAGACGCTGGCCGCGTGCCTCTGGATCACCTGTTTGGCCCCGCTGTCGCCGTCGAGAGCCATGAGCTCGGGGAAAACGGCGCGGCTGAAGAGGGCGGGGACGCCCAGTGTCCCGCCATACTGGGAGGCGACGATCGGTCGCTTCGTCGAGCGGTAGGCGGCGACGAGGGCCTCGATGCTGTCCGACCCCACGAAGGGCTGGTCGCAGAGGGTCAGCACCACCGCTTCGGGCGGATCCGCCGCCGCCAGCGCTTCGATCCCGGCGCGGATGGAGGTGCTCAGCCCCTCGGACCAGCGCGCATTCCAGACGACCTGCACGGGAAGCCCCTCGATCTCCGGCCTGACCGCCTCCGCATTCGCCCCCAGGACCACGACGACAGGGCGACAACTGGAGCCCAGGGCGGCGTCCACCGCATGGCGGAGCAGGGTCCGGCCGCGGACCTGCAAGAGCTGCTTCGCGACCCCCATCCGCCTGGAGGCGCCTGCGGCGAGGACGACGATCGCGATGGGCTCTGCCCCGCCACTCACGCGGCGGCTCCACTCTCGGCCTCAAAACAGGTCCGCCCGCGCCGGCAGGCATTGGGGGCGCACAGGATGTCGTCGGGGCCGAGGACGGTCACCGTGCGGGCACACCAGTACGACGCCTCGGGCGAGAAGTCGCACCGTTCCGTCGCCTCCGGTCCCATCAGGTAGTACCCCTTGTTCCGCAGGCGCTCGCAGAGAGAAGTCGCTATGGGGGTTTCCATGGCTGTCCTCACGCCATCGTGGCCAGGGTCCGCCGGAGCAGGACCCGGGCCAGCTCGAGCTTGTACCCGTTGTCCGAGAGCGGCTGGGCGCCGGCGAGGGCCGCCTGGGCCGCGGCTTCGAGGGCCGGTTCGTCGAGCCGCCTCCCGACCAGGACGCGCTCGGCGGCGGGCACGCGCCAGGGGATCGGGGCCACGGCACCCAGGACAATCCGCGCCTCGCGGACAATTCCTGCCTCGGCCCGCAGGGCCACGGCCGCGGAGACCAGCGGCCAGTCGAAGGCCGCCCGCTCCTGGATGCTGGCGTAGGTCGAGCGCACCGCTGGAGCGGGTGGCAGACTGATCTCGGTCAGGATCTCGCCAGGCCCCTGGACATTCTCTCGCTGGGGATCGACGCCGGGCAGCGTGAAGAACTGCTCGGCCGGCACGGTCCGCTGGCCCTTTTCGCCCTCCAGGACGAGGGACGCCCCGAGGGCCGCGAGGGCCACCGCGGCGTTCGACGGGTGCAGGGCGTTGCAGGGTCCGCCCCCGAAGATCGTGTGGTACCGGTTCTCTCCGCCGGCCGCGAAGCAGATGTCGCCGCCCTTCTTGAGGCACCGGTAGGACTCGAGGCGGTAGTACCAGCAGCGCGGCCGCTGGAGGAGATTGCCGCCGATCGTGGCGACGTTCCGGATCTGCGGGGAGGCTGCTTCCCCACAGGCCTGGGCGAGGGCCGCATGGCTCGACCGGATGGCGGGATGGGCGGCCACCTGCGCCAGGGTCAGCAGGGGACCGATCCGCAGGTTCCCATCGGCTCCCACGGCGATGGCGTTCAACCCCGGGATGGCCTTCAGATCCACGAGGCGGGGCGGCTCGATGAGGTGCGCTTTCAGGTGGTCGAGCAGGTCGATGCCGCCGGCCTTGAAAACGCTTCCGGGCTTCTCGGCGAGAAGATCCAGGGCCTCGGCGAGGCTCGTGGCCCGGGCGACCTCGAAGCGGTTCATGGCCTACCCCCTCCTCTCGCCTCGGCCAGCGCGGCCAGGACGCGATCGGGCGTCATGGGCAGCCGGCGGATCCGGACGCCCGTGGCGTTGAAGACGGCGTTGGCGATGGCGGCCAGGGTGGGGACGAAGACCGGCTCGGCGATGCCGGTGGCCGAGGTGTTGTTCCCCGCATTGGCCCCGTCGGTCAAAATGGGCACCGCCTCGAACATGTCCGCCGGGCCAAAGATCTTGTAGGACTCGAGGTTGGGGTTCACCATGGTGCCCACGTTCCGGTCGAGCGTGCGCTGCTCGAAGAGGGCCCACGAGGCGCCCTGGATCTGGGCGCCGATGACCTGGCTCTCCGCCGTGAGCGGGTTGATGGCGATCCCGCAGTTGTTCACAGCCACCATCTTGAGGACGCGGATCCGGCCGGTCTCCACGTCCACCTCCACCTCCGCGAACTGCGTGGCGGCGAGGTCCGGGCGAAAGCTCTCGAACTGCCGCTTGCGGTCGGCGAGGCAGGCGATGACCTCGCCCGGCATCTTCTGCGCCGCCTCGCGGAACGACACCTGCCGGTCCGGCTGCGCGGCGACGACGATCTTCCCGTCGGCGAAGTCGAGCGCCTGCGGCGTCACGTGGAGAAGGGGGGCGGCCAGGGCCGCGATCCGCAGCCGGGCCTCGTGCGCGGCGAGGCGCGCGGCGGGTGCCGAGGAGTTGGTCGTGATGCTCCCGCCCGAGGTCCCTCCCGGCGGGAAGCGCGTGTCGCCGACATGCACCGTGATGTCGGCGGGCCGGAGGCCCAGCTCCTCGGCCGCCACGACGGCCAGCACGGTCCGGATGCCCGTCCCGAGGTCCTGGGCGCCGTGGAACAGCTCGACGCTCCCGTCGCGGTGCACCTGTACCTCGGCGCTGACCGCCTCCCGGACCAGGACGTACCAGTTGCCGTTGGCCATGCCGATGCCGCGCTTCCGGGGGCCGGGGCCGGCGCCCGGAGTGCCATTCCGGCGCTCCCAGCCGATGGCCTTGGCGCCGACGTCATAGAAGCGCTTCCGGAATGGGTGTGACTCGTTCTTCCGTCGCAGCTCCAGCGGGTCCATGCCGAGGCGCTGCGCCAGCTCGTCCATGGCGCATTCCAGCCCGAAGGCCCCCTGCGGGTGCCCGGGCGCCCGCAGGGGGCACGCCGGACCCGCGTTCGTGAAGACGTCGTATTCCTCCAGGAGCACGTTCGGGCAATCCTGGTAGATGTTCCCAGCCGGGCCCCCCATGCGGGAGCTGGGGCCGACCCCGCCTTCTCCGTAGGCGCGGAAGTGGATGGCCGTGAGCGTGCCGTCCCTTTTCGCGCCGAGCCGCACGGTCATGAGGGCCCCCGGGCCGTTGCCGGTGCAGACTTGCTCCTCGCGGCGGTCGAGCATGAGCTTCACCGGCGCGCCGGTCTTCTTGGCGAGCCGGCAGGCGACAAGCGCGAAGGCGCTCCCGACGGCCGAGGGGGACAGCTTGCTCCCGAAGCCGCCCCCCATGTGCTCTGTGATCACCCGCACGTTCTTCCGGTCGAGGCCGAGCGCGTCAGCCAGGCCGGCCCGGACCATGAAGACGCCCTGCGTGGAGGCGTAGACGGTGAGCTGGTCCCCTTCCCAATGGGCGACTACCCCGTGGGTCTCGAGCACGGAATGCGTATGGACCTGCACGCGATAGGTGCCCTCGTGGACGGTCTCGGCCTCGGCGAAGCCTTTCTCAATGTCGCCCCGGCTGCCCCCGCGCGGGGGTCCGAGCGGCGTGGGCACGATCGGTCCGGTCACGTTCCCCTTCCGCGGGGCGTTCGGAGGAGCGGGAGCCTGCCCCTCCGCGTACACGAGGGGGGCGTTCGGCCCGATGGCCTCCTCGAGATCCGTGACGAAGGGCGCCTCCTCGTACTGCACCTCGACGAGGCGGGCCGCATCTTCCGCGATCTCCTGCGTCACGGCGGCGACGGCCGCGATATCCTGGCCCGCGAAGCGGACCCGCTGCGCCTCCGTCGTCCAGATCGCCTTCACGCCAGGGAGTCGTTCCGCCTTGCTCGTGTCGATCCGGAGGATCTTGCCGGCGGGAATCGGCGCCCGGACCATCTTGGCCCAGAGCATGCCGGGTAGGCGCACATCATAGGTGTACTTGGCCTGGCCGGTCACCTTCTGGGGGGCTTCCAGCCGGGGGTGCCGCCCCTTCACGCTCCGCAATCGGGACTCGTTATCCCAGGGCTGCAGGTCCCCCGCTGCGGGATGGACCACGAGGGTGACCGGGGCTTCGACGGGGCCGACCTTGACCTGGAACGGGCTGTCGCCCGTGGCGTCTGCCATGGCTCACCCCCTCTTCAGCGCGGCCCGCTGCGCCGCGGCCGCGTTCTGGACCGCCTCGAAGATCCGGGAGTACGTTCCACACCGGCAGAGGTTCCCGGTCAGGCCGGCCTTGATGTCCTCCAGCGTGGGGTTCGGGTTCTTGCGCAAGAGAGCCGTGGAGGCCACCACGAAGCCCGGCGTGCAGAACCCGCACTGGAGGGCGTCGGCCTCCACGAAGGCGGCCTGGACGGGGCTCATCCGCTCCGGCGTCCCCAGCCCTTCCACCGTCGTGATCTCGTGTCCGACGGCATCGGCCGCGAGCAGCATGCAGGAGCATACCGGCTCGCCGTCCAGGAGGACGGTGCAGGCGCCGCAGGCCCCGCGCTCGCAGACCTCCTTCGCGCCCGTGAGCCCAAGGTGGTTCCGCAGTGCCCGGAGCAGGGTGACCCGCGGCTCCACGGTCACGGTATGCAGGGCCCCGTTGATCTTCAGGTCGAGCGGGACGGCGTCGGGCCCGAGGATGATCGCCTGCGCGGGCTGCGCCACGCCGGCCGCGCCGTGGACCAACCCCGCCGCGGCCGCCCCGACACCCATCGTCTTGAGGAAGGTGCGGCGAGAGAAGCCCCGGCTGTTCCGAGCATCCCGAGAGGGAGATTTGGCCATGCGGTACCTCGCAGCCGCCTGGACCCTCAGGTCCAGATGGTTAGATGAGGGGAACGACCCACCCTCGCCCGACCGCTTACTTGGCGGCGGCCTGGCGTGCCCCCTGGACGAACACCAGGAGCGCGAAGAGCAGGGCGAGGAACATCGCCGAGCCGGCGATCCACATGATGGGATACAGCACGTATCCGGGCGCGTGAGGAGAGAAGTTGGGATTCAGCCAGCGCCCCCAAAAGTAAACCGCGTCTCGGATGGGATAGAACACCACGCCAACGACGGCCAGCCACGAGGCCCAGGCGCGGAGCGTCCGGCTGGCCCCTGTCTGGATGCCCACGATGAGGCCGATGGCGATGTTGAACAGGGCGAACATCCAGGCATACAGCCGCATGTTGTAGCCGGCCTCCCGGGAAGAGTTCGGCACCCGGACATACGAGGCTGGATTGTAATTGGTGAAAAAGATCCCCGCGACCCGATAGGCAGGCCCACGCTTCACGTCGACGACCTCGTGGTCCCGCAGGTTCGAGGAGCCCTTGGTGTCCACCACGGCCGCCGCTGCCTTTTCATTGAACGCATGCAGCGCCACCGTCCGCTCGATGAAGAACGTCATCGACAGATACATCATCATCACGATCAGCCCGATCACAATGTTCTTGTTCCCCAGCGTGAGATTCATGGCTGCTCCCCCGACAGATTGCTGGACGGACAGTGGACCTCGGCCTGAATCTGACCCGTTCGCGTACAGGGACGAAAGTACTGGGAAGGGCCAGCCCGATCCGTGCTGTGCGAGGAGATGGTCGCTGGATGAACCTTCCCGCAAGCGAGGATACCGGGAGGCACGGGCGGGAGCGTATCCCTCGGCCCCGACGGGTGTCAACTCGAATCCCAGTCTCGCCTGGAAGAGCGGACCGGCATGGGAGCGGCGCTCTCGCGGCTGCGTGCTGACAAGAACAAAGCCCCACGACCCGAGGGTCGTGGGGCTGGGATACGCGGCGGGGCTCCTCCAGACGGGCGTTCGCTATTCGAGGCAGGAACAAGCCACGAGGGGGGTCCGTTCGCTTGCTCTGCGCGTCGAGGTTATTCCAGGTAGCGCGAATTGCCGTTGGCGAACTGCTCGCGCTCCCGCTCCGTCCAGCGCACCCAGAAGAAGATCAGAACCCCAAGCACCACCCACCCGCCAGCCGTGAGAATCGCGTTCCACATTGGCTTCCCCCTTTCCGGCTCTTTGCCTGCCGAGAGGTGAGGCAACTGCTGTGCCGACACGGGCACAGCGTCATGTGGAAGCAGTCCAATGGGAAATTCAGTGAACCTCCGGGTGTTCAAAGGTAAGCCCTTCATGAGGAGCGGTAGCGTCGGAAGATGATGGTTGCCCGAGAAGAGATAAGAAGAGAAGATGATTCAGCCTGCGCCGAACCGGCGCTCTGCATGAATGTGTCACACCCTAGCGGGACACCCATTCTCCAGGAGGTCAGCATGGCCGATCCAGTTGTGTACCGGTCAAAAGTCCGAATCGAGCGCGTGAAGGGGCCGCTGCGCCGGGCCTACTTGCCAATGGAAGAGCAGCCGACGCTCTTCGGCGTCCATTCAGAGGTGGCGGAGCACTATCGCGTGGACCCCCGCGTCCACGAGCCGCACGCCACCACGCTGGACTACATCGTCGCGGCCGCCGCGGGGTGACTGACGGGAACCTTTGGTGGCGCGCTGGAGGCGCGCGGGATCCCCGCCGGCGAGGGTCGGCTGTCCTCTGAAGCGACCGGCGAGATCGAGCTGGACGGCAAGGTGCTGGTCATCCGCCGCATCCACGTGCGGTACCACCTGAAGCTCGAGCCGGCACAGCGCGAAGTTGCCGAGCGGGTTCATGGCTTTCACGCCGAGCGCTGTCCCGTGGCGCGGACGCTGACTCCCTGCGTGGCGATCTCCACCGCGCTCGAGATGCTCGAGACGGAGGATGGTTAGACGAAGTGGGAAATCGCAGTGTCTCGTTCAACTTGACACGCAACAGAACCTGCGCGATGCTCCCGAGGCTCTGGTCGCAGAGTGGTGTATGGATGGATCGGAGGGCCATCCTCAGGGCGCGGCCGCGAACGCGCCAGGAAGGAAAGCACGGTGAACGCCATGGCGACAACCTGCCCCGCGTGTGCCGAGATCAACCCGCTCCCGCGACTCCTCATGGGCCCCGGCCCGGTGAATGCCGATCCCCGGGTGCTCCGCGCCATGTCGGCCCAGCTCCTGGGCCAATTCGATCCGCAGTTCCGGGACTACATGCGGGAGACCATGGCACTCTACCGCGCGATCTTCGAGACGCAAAACGAGTGGACGCTGGTGGTGGACGGCACGGCGCGCTCAGCATCAGCCTTTCATCAGCGCGCCGAGCTCTCCCTCGGCAGTTTCTAACCAGAAGGTCATCTTCATTTCCCGGAACAAGTCCCTGGCCTGGGATACAGTCTCTTCGGCCTGGTGCCGCAACCCTGCCTGGCGGTAGAGCTGGCCGAGCCCCAAGCCGCAACGGGCCACGACGGGATGCATGCCAAGCTCCTTGGCCAACGTCATCGCCTGCTGGAAATGCTTCTCTGCCGTCTCCCGGTCCGCAGGATCAGCGTGGGCAATGATGGATCCGAGCAGGAGCAGCGCGTACGCCTCGTGGCCGCGCTCTTCGCCGTCCCTCGCCAACGCGAGAGCCCGCCCGGCGTGTGCCCGGGCCTCTTCGACCCGGGCGGCATGGAGGCAGGCTTCCCCCCACTGAACGAGCGCCATGGCGAGGAAGGCTTTCTCCCCCAAGGGTTCGGCATTCCGGACGCCCTGTTCCAGGAGCTGCAATCCTTCGTCGGCTCGTTCCGACAGGGCGTACGCATAGCCCAGAGACCACGGGAGGTACAGGGAGGAGAACTCCGTGACGCTCCACTGGCGAGAGAGGTCGAGGCCCCGCTCGAGCGGCGCGACCGCGCTCCGAAAGTCCCCCCGGATGGAATACAGGTAACCCAGGGACCAGAGGGCCAGGAGCAGATTGTACATGTGCTCGGCTGTCTCCGAGATGTGGAGGGCCTCCTGACCCCGCCCAATCCCCTGCTCGAACTCCCCCTGATCGGCTAGGCCGCGCGCCCAAAAAGCCAGCGCGGAGGCGACGGGAAGCGTGGTCGGTCCGCGGCGAGTGCGGCCAAGGTCCCCGCTGAGGGTCTGGACAACTTCACGGTAACACGTGGCGGCTCGCTCGTAATCGCCTGAGGTTTGGTGACTGAAGCCCAGGTACAGGCTGGAGCGGACCTTCAGCGATGGGTCCGCGCAGGCGTCAGCGGTCTCGTATGCCGTCTTGGCGTAGCGGCGCGACTCCTGGGAGCGACCGCTGATCCAGAGGTGACGGCTCAGGTAGACAGAGATCCAGCCAAGCCGTCGGGCGTCCTCGAGTTTCCTGGCGAGCGATTCCGCTTCCTTGAGGCAGGTGAGAATCCGCGCGGATTCCCCCAGTGGGACCAGGGCGTTGCGGAGTTCGAGGCGGATGTCCACGGCATGGGCCAAGGTCTCGGCCGTCTCCGGAATGCTGGCGAGGTGGGTCAGGGCCTGCTCGAAGTAGGCGGCCGCCTCGCGATTGGCCGATCGCCACAATGCCTTCATGCCGGCCTCGCGCAGGTAATGGATGGCCTTCTCCCATACCTCGCCGCGGACGGCGTGCAGCGCCAACCGCTCGACTTGCTCCGGCAGGCGATCCGGCATGAGGGTCTCGACAGCCTCCACAATTCGCGCATGCACCGCCCGACGCCGCGTGTGCAACAGACTTCCGTATGCCACCTCGTGAGTCAAGGCGTGTCGGAAGCTGTATTCGACGTCGAGGAACAGCCCGGTTTCATAGAGGAACTCAGCCGCCTGAAGGCGGGCAAGACTTTGTTGGAGTGTCTCCTCGTCCTGGTCGGCGACCGCCCGCAGGAGGGAGAGTGGCACGCGATTTCCGATGACCGCGGCAGTCTGGAGGAGGCGCTTATCCTCGGGGGATAGCCGATCAATGCGCGCCGCCAGGATGGTCTGGGCGGTCGCCGGGATGTGCAGGCTTCCAGGGGATGCGTCCAGACGGTACGCCCCGCGCTCTCCGAGCAGGGCCTTGGTTTCCGCAAGGGCGCGAATGCTCTCCTCGAGGAAAAATGGGTTGCCTTCTGTCCGCTCGATGAGGAGCGGCTTGAGAGGCTCCAGGCTGGGATCGGCTCCCAGCAGAGCCTGCAGCATGGCCTCGGCTCCCGCGGGGGGCAAGGGATCAATCCGGACTTCTTGGTAATCGGGTCTGCGACTCCAGCCAGGTGTGTATTCCGGACGGTAGTCCACGAGCAGCAAGAGCCGCGCCGTCGGCAGACTCTTGACGAGAGTGTCCAGCAGCGCCTGGGTTTCTCCGTCGACCCACTGGAGATCCTCCATCACCACGAGCAGCGGTTGAACCTGACTCTCCCGAAGCAGCAATCGCTTGATTCCGTCCAGCGTCCGCTGGCGTCGCTGGGATGGGTCCAGCTCTTGCCATTGCGGCTCCTCAACCGGGAGATCGAACAGGGACAGGAGCGCCGGGAGCAGCGGCTCAAGGCTGCGATCCAGGGTGAGAAGCTTGTCGGTGATCTTCTCCCGAACAGTCTTGGGGCTGTCGCTTGGCTCAACGTCAAAATACCCGCGGAGGAGCCCAAGGATAGTGAAATATGGCGTAGCCTTCCCGTACGAGGCCGAGGCCCCCTCCAGGATCAACCAGCCCTGGGTTTGGGGGGAGCGGGCAAACTCCCAGGCGAGGCGAGATTTCCCGAGGCCGGGCTCGCCGATGACCGCCACAACCTGCCCGCGTCCGGTCCGTGCCTGCTCGAGCGCCTCGCGGAGCTGATCGAGCTCCTTCCCGCGTCCCACGAAGTGGGTGAGGTCCTGCGGGGCGGCGGCGTGGATGCGTGAGTGGGCTGCCTCTGCTCCAAGAAGTTCGTAGACCTCTACTGGCTCCTCCAGACCCTTCACCCTGGACGGGCCAAGGGCCTTGACCCGCACCTGTCCCTCGGCCAGTCGCAGCGTGCCTGCGGTGAGCAGGATGGACCCAGCCGTCGCCATCTGCTCCATCCGGGCCGCGAGATGCGTCGTCTGGCCGACCACCATGTACTCCATATGCAGGGTGCTGCTGACCGAGCGGATGACCACCTCACCGGAGTTTATTCCCACCCGGATCTGAACGGGGATGCCCTCCGTCCGCCGAACCTCCTCGGCGTACCGGCGCATCGAGTCCTGCATGCGAAGGGCCGCCAAGCAGGCGCGAACCGCGTGATCCTCATGCGCCAGGGGGGCGCCGAAGATCGCCATGATCCCGTCGCCCATCACCTGATTCACCGTGCCTTCGTACCGATGCACCGCCTCGATCATTCGCTCGAGGACAGGATCGAGCAACGCCCGCGCGTCCTCCGGATCCCGGTCGGCGATCAGCTCCATCGAACTCTTGAGGTCCGCGAAGAGGACAGTCGCCTGCTTCCGTTCCCCTTCCACGTCTCCCTGTGCGTCGAGGATCTTCTCGGCAAGGTGCCTGGGGGTGTATTGCTCCGGCGAGGAAAATCTGGCGGGAGGTGCAACCGGGATCAGCAGCGCGCCGCATGCCCCACAGAAACGGTTCGACGGGGGATTGACGCTTCCGCAGGCCGGACAGGCAGAGGCCAGCCGCATTCCGCACTCGCCGCAGAATTTCACGTCGGGGGCGTTCTCGCGCCCGCACTGGGGGCACCGCATCAGGCCTCTACCCCCTTTCGGCTCTTACGCCCAAGCATTGCTCTCCTCAATCCTGACTGTCAAGGCCATGCAGTGCAGCGCCCGATTCTGAGATGGGCTGCGCACGGGTCACTCCAGCGCGACCTGTCCTGCATGCTTCAATCGCCTGGCCGACTGCAAACTGCGACCAGGGGAGGCTGGGGAGCTGAAGGCCTGCGGGTTGCTGAGTGCGGGAGGGGCCCGGGCGGCGTCACTTCTTGTACTGCGTCGCCTTGATCGCCTCTTCGCGGATGAGGGTGAGGGCCTGCATCTTGAGGCGGAGGAATTCCGCCGTGGCCTTCAGCTCGTAGCTTCGCGGGCGTGGGAGCGGGATGGCGATCTCGGCTTTGAGCCGGCCCGGCCGGGCGGTCATGACGAAGACGCGATCCGACAGAAAGATGGCCTCCTCGACGTCGTGGGTCACGAAGAGGATGGTCTTGTGCAGCTCCTCCCACACCTGGGTGAGCAGCTCCTGCATGAGCGACCGCGTCTGGGCGTCCAGGGCGCCGAACGGCTCGTCCAGGAGCAGCACATCGGGATTGTTGGCGAGAGCCCGCGCGATGGCCACCCGCTGCTTCATCCCGCCGGACAGCCCCTTCGGATAGGACTGCTCGAAACCTTTCAGTCCCACCTTCGCGACGAACTCCTGGGCGATCTGCTCCTGCCGCGCCCGCTCCACCCCGGCCAACTCCAGGCCGAACTGGATGTTCTGCTTCACGGTGAGCCACGGGAAGAGCGTGTAGCTCTGGAAGACCATCCCCCGATCCCGGCCGGGGCCGCCGATCACCTTGCCGTCCAGCGTCACGAGCCCCCCGCTGGGCTTCACCAAGCCCGCCACGATCCGCAAGAGCGTGGTCTTGCCGCAGCCGGACGGGCCCAGGATCGTCGCGAACTCCCGGTTCCGGATGCCCAGAGTGATCTCGTCCAGGGCCACCACCTCGATCCCGTCCGAGCGGTAGGCCTGGGAGACGTTCTGGATGTGGAGCTTGATCGGCTCGGCCACCCTGTCACTCCACCCAGGGGAACAGCTTGGCATGAAGCCACTTGAAGAAGTAATCCGTGATCAGGCCCATCACGCCGATCGTGAGGATCCCGAAGATGATGCTGCCGGTCCTGAGCATCCGCTGGGCGCTGATGATCATGTACCCGATCCCCGAGGCCGAGGCGACCAGCTCGGCCACGATGATGTAGGTCCAGGCCCACCCGATGATGATCCGCAGGGTGTCCAAAATGCCCGGCAGGCTCGCCGGGAGCAGCACCCTGCGGATGACCTGAAAGCGCTTCGCCCCCAGCGTGTAGGCGGTCTCCAGCATGTCCATGTGGACGTTCTTGGCCACGACGGCCACCATCAGGACGAGCTGAAAGAAGCTCCCGACGAAAATGATGGCGATCTTCTCGACGTCGCCGATCCCCAGCCACAGGATGAAGAGCGGGATGAAGGCGGAGGCGGGCATGTAGCGGATGAAGCCCACCACGGGCTCGGTCACGGCCTCGGCCGCCTTGAACGTGCCCATGATCAACCCCAGCGGGACCCCGATCAGGGCGGCCGCGATGAATCCCACCATCACCCGATAGGTGCTGTTGAGGATGTCGTAGGTGAAGCCGAAATCCACGAACAGGTCGACGCCAGACTGGAAGACCCTCCCCGGCGTGGGGAGAAACAGGGGGTCGATCAGCCCACTGTAGGTCAGCAGGGCCCAGATGAGGAGCAGGAAGGCAAAACTCCCGAGGCTGAGAATGAGGTAGAGGCCCGGGGGGATGGGCCTCCGTGGACTCAGAAAGTCGCCCAGTCCCTGGGGGCTTCCCTGCGCCTGCGTTTCTCTCCGTGCGCTCATTGCCACCGAACGACCCCAAAAAGGAGACTGCCGGCAGGGACGGCCCGTGGCGACCGCTCCTGCCGGCAGGTCGAGGGCTCCAGAATGGCCGGACCCCTGGAGGAGTATCCGCGCTTACAAGAACGACCCGTCGATCAGGTCCGCTGCCTTGGGCTTGGTCTTGATGAACTTCAGGTTGAACCAGAGGTCAGCCGCGCGCTGGGTCACCGTGTACAGAAGGCCGGGCTTCTGGGGCGTCCCGAAGTATGCCTTGTTCTCCTTTTCACCGTAAAACCGCACGCCCGTCTTCTCCTTGGTGAACTCCTCGGGCTTCTGGTTCGTGAACTTCGCCATGATGGCGTCGGCCTCTGAGGGATTCTCTGTGGCGAGCTGGACCGCCTCGTTCCAGGCCGCCACGATCTTCTTGACATCCTCCCCGCGCGTCTTCAGGAAATTCGGCTTGAAGGCCAGCGAGTCCACGATGATCCCGGGCGTCTTGTCGCTCGAGAGCAGGACGTGGCCGAAGGGCGTGTCCTTGGCCCGGGAGAGCCAGGGCTCCCACGTGACGGCGGCATCCACCTTGCCGGCGACGAAGGCGGCACCCGCGTCGCCCGCCTTCATGTCCACCGCCTTGATGTCGGAGAGCTTCATGCCGTTCTGGCCGAGGACGTAGTTGAGCCAGAAGTAGCTCGCCCCGGCGCCGAGCTGCGCCGCCACCGTCTTCCCCTTCAGGTCCTTGATCGTCTTGATCTCTTTCTTGGCCACCATCCCGTCGCCCCCATGGGAGTCGTCCATGGCCAGGACCTGCTTGACCGGGATCGGGTTCTCGGCGGCCGCGGTCATCACGTGCGTATCCACCGTCGTCGCCATCCCCTGGATCTTGTCGGCGGCAAAGGCCGCCCGTCGGTCGGCGGGACTCTCGATGACGACGATCTCCACCTGGACGCCGCGCTTTTCGAAGAGGCCCTTCTCTTTCGCCAGGTACAGCGGGGCGTATCCCAGCCACGTGGACATGCCAAGCTTGATCGGCTCGCCGGCGAACGCGGGCCCGCCGGCCAAGAGCGCGATCGCCACCATCCCCAACAGCCACAGTCGCTTCATCATTTTCCTCCCCTGTTGTAGGAAGTCCGCTGGGTTTCTGGATCCCCACAGTGTCCGGAACGACAGCGACCAGACACTGCGCTCACGACAATGCGCCACGGGACACCTCCAGGCACACGCCTGTCCGTTCCGAGCTGATGCAATGGGCCGAGCCCATCGAGCGGTTCCGCCAGGCGGGGCGCGAGGCGTTCGCCCTCACGTCGGCTGAACGGATCGAGGATCGCGCCCTGAGTCCGAAGCCGCCAGAATTTCCCCTGCCTGGGGGAACACCAAAACGAAGAAAGCGGGCGGATGGTAGCACCACACAGGCCGGTGTCAAGGTGAAATCCGGACGGCCGGCGCGGGGGGGATTCTCAGGCCGGGCGTCATGTAGAAGCGAGGGAACAGGAGGTCGTCCTGCGACCTGATCACCCCCTCCCGGACCGCCCTCCTCGCCAGCGGCGTTTCGGGATAGATGCGAATTCCCAGCGTGACCTTCAGCGCGTCCAGGTGCAGGGATTCGGCGAAGGCGAAGCTTTCGTCCACCGACGCCTGAGTCTCCCCGGGTCCTCCGACCAAGAGAAACCCCATGCGGCGGATTCCGTAGCGCGCCAGCAGGTCGGAGATCTCGCGGACCTCGTCCGGGAGGAAGCGCTTGTTCATCTCGTGCAGGATCCGCTCGGAGCCGCTCTCGAATCCCAGGCCAACCTCCGCGCAACCCGCCTGGGCCATGGCGCGGACCAGATCCTCCGGCACCTGGTGCGGGTAGAGGATGCACCGCCAGGCAAGGTCCAGCCGCTCTTCCGTGATTCGGCGACACAGATCCATCGCGTAGGCTGGCGGCATATTGAAGGTGTTGTCCACGAAATGGATTCGCCGGAATCCGGCCCGGGCGATGCGGGACAACTCGGCAGACACGCGCTGTGGGGAGCGGGCGCGAAGCGTCCGGCCTTCGATGCTGGCGGTGGAACAGTACGAGCAGTCCAGGGCGCATCCCCGCCGGCTTTGCACCGGCACCCACACGTCGGGGTCATCCGGATCCGCCAGGGACCAGAAGTTCTCGTCGGGGAAGGGCAGGCTATCCAGGTCAGACACGAATGCTTTCGGCCTCCCCGTCCTTCCCCCGGTCGCGTACACCCCTGGAAGATCGGAGGGGTCACCACCCCTTTCCAGGCGTGCGAGAAGGTTGGGAAAGACCGCCTCTCCCTCTCCGCACACGCCCAGGTCGGCGCCGAGATAGGCCAGGGCCGGTCCCGGGAAGATGCTGTACCCGGCCCCGCCGAGCACCACGGGCGCGGACGAGGACGCCCGGCACGCTGCCACGACGCCCTTGACCTGTTCGAGCAGGAACCGGGGCTGCTGCATGCATTGGTCGTCGATGTTGCGCACGGAGATGCCGATGACATCTGGGCAGCGCTCCCGGGTCGCCTGCTCGATCGCCGCACACGGATCTTTGTGGGTCAGCAAATCGAGCAGCGCGGCCTGGTGCCCGGCTCTCCGGACCGAGGCGGTCACGGCCCCCAAGCCGACGGGCAGCGTGGGCAGGTTGATTCGCTCCGTATTGGCCGAGATGAGCAGGACGTTCATCAGCCGCCTCGCGCTGATACCGCAGCCCCTGGCCGACGTTCCGCTCAGCGGATCCGATAGGTCTTGGAGTATCCCGTCGTCACGTTGGTAATGGTGACCTGGATGACCCCGGCGTCATCGCACCGGTATTCCTCTTCGATGACGAACCCCTCGACTGCCGGCTGACGCTCGATGGGAATCGCCTCGAGCCTTGCGCTCTCCACGAAGGCCGGATCGAAGGGGAACGTCACCTCGGCCCAGGGGAAAATGTCGCCTGCCGGCTCATTGTTGTCCTGCAGGCTGCCGCACTCCAGGAAGCGAAAGCGCCCGACGTTATGCGCCGGATGGTAGCGGCGGCGCGCGATCAACACGGGCTCGCGGGGCGACGGGAGAGCGGTCCGCTTCGTGAAGATGGGGTCGAACACGACCTTCTGGCCGGATTCGCCCTCACGCCACACTCCGAAGTGGCGACTGAAACGCTCCGTGAGGACATACCCGGCTTCCTGATCGGCGGCGATCGCCAGTCCGATGGCCGTGGCGGCCGGCGGGTAGGGCGATCGCCGGACACGCCGGCCAAACCGGTCTCGCAGCGCCCGGGCCAGGATGGGCAGTTCGCAGGACCCGCCCACGAGATAGATCGCCGCCAGGCCCGGGTGATCGCCCCCCGCGCTCCCCAGCGCCGCCTGCATGGCCGCCTCGGTGGCGTGAATCGTCCGGTCGAGGAGAGGACCACAGCCTTCGTAAAAGGCAGCGACCGGCACCAGGACCTCGCCCAGCTCGGGACACACCAGGCCGAAATCCACCACGACCTTGCGGCTGTTGGGGTGGATGCTCTCCTTGGCCTCCCGGCACAGGTTCACCAGGCGCGATCGGGAAACGGATGGCTGTTCGGGGAGCTCCCCGAGGGCCAGATCCAGGAGCACCTCGTCGAAATCATCGCCCCCCAGTCGCGCAATCCCTTCGGTCGCGATGGCGTCGTGCTGGTTCCCGGCCATGCAGATGACGGCCGCGTCGAAGGTGCCGCCCCCAAGGTCGTACACCACCACGTGCTCGCGCCGTCGCGAGATATCCGAGGCGCGGTAGCGATGGGCGTACTCGATGCCGGCCGCTGAGGGCTCGCTCAGCATCCCGATGACCTCGAACCCAGCCTGCCGGAAGGCCTCCAGGGTGAGAAACCGCTGATTGCTGTTGGCGTTGGCCGGGAGGCCTACCATTGCCTCGAGTCGCTCGCGGCGGCCCGCACCCAGGTTGCTGTGGCGGAGCAAATCCTGACGCAACGTCCTGAGAAATCGCGTCATCCACGCGAGGGCAGGGAGGGCGACGCCGCCCACTCGCCAGATCGCCTGTGGCGCTGCGTCGGCCAGCAGCCGCTTGAACGACCGGAGCGTCTCCCAGTCGGACTCGTATTGGACCGGCAAGGCGTGCGGTCCGCAGGCTATCCGGTCACCCCTCACGGCGATCAGCGAAGGGTACCAATCCATCCCACCCTCGCCCCCGGCCTCGAAGGTGATCAGCGGGTAGTTCCCCTTCATGACAGCCGCCACTCGCGTCCGGGTCGTTCCGAAATCTATTCCCAATCGCATGGATTCGAGGCTCCGCGGCTAGTCCGGAAGCGTCGCGAGGTGTTGCTCCGAATCGAAAAGTCTCATCCCGCGGTTTCCGGGATGAGTCGAGGAGAAATGGTTTAGCCGTACCCGTACCGCGAACGGTGGGAAGATACCATGCTGGGCCCGAAAGGGATAGCCGGTCCGCTGAAACTCCAGGGTCCTTGCTGGGGGCACCCTGGGGCCGAAAGAAATACTTGACCTCAGAAGCTTAATGAGAGAAATTAGGACAACCTAAATCCTCTTTTTAGCAGTCCGAATTTAGGCCCGAATGATACGCTCGTCTCCAACTAGCAGGATTTCCAGGGCATTCTGGCCATCCAGAGCGGTGGTTTGGTTGCTTGAAGCGCTGGCGACAGGGTTGGATTTTCAGCAGTAAAGCAGTACGAACCCTTTGAGGTAATTGCGGATCGTATTAGTAGTGATGAAACTTTCCCAACTTGACAGTGCTTCTTGAGCCAAAGGAGGACATCATCATGAAGCGGACATGGAGTCCCGCTATCGCCATCGGTGCCATGGTGCTTGCGTTTGTATGGTCAGCCGCGGTAGGGCTGCCGCAGCTTCGGGAAGCTTCTTCGCCCCTGCCTGCAGCGCAATCGGCGGTTCAGGCCAGTCTGGTTCAGCAGTAAAGACCGGGTATCGCGCCCCGGTCCTCCCGCGCTGAGAAATCGGCGGCTCGTGAGGAGCGGGGCGCGATCCTTTGTGTGACCGCGCCCCCCCCGCTCAATTCCCGCTTCCTTCTCAATCTCATCAACAATTGCGCAGGGATCGGGAAGAGGCACTACACGGTGACGGGGTACCCGCCGAACTCCCGCGCGGCATCGAACATCGCCACGATGTTCTCCGGTGGCACGTTCGCCTGGATGTTATGGACGGAGCCGAAGACGAACCCGCCGCCCGCCGCCAGGTCGTGGATGCGCCGCTTGACCTCTTCCACGACAACTTGTGGGGTCCCCATTTGCAGGACCACCGGATCGCACCCGCCGCCCCAGAACGTCAGATCCTTTCCAAATTCGCGCTTGAGGCGAGCGGAGTTCATTTCCTCCGCGTTGACCTGGACCGGATTGAGCACGTCAATCCCGCACTCGATGATGTCGGGGATGAGGCGGTAGATGGAGCCGCAGGAGTGGAGGTACGCCCGCGCCCGGCTCTTCTTCTTTATCGCATCCACGAGTTGGCGCAGCCGCGGCTTGTAGATGCGCCGAAAAACCTGCGGGGACATGAGCGGCCCGTGCTGCCCGCCCAGGTCCTCGTTGAGCTGGACGATATCGACGTAGGCGCCCACCGCCTCCAGGGCCATGTCCCAGTAGGCCATCTGCCATTCCAGCAGCCGTTCAGTGAGCGCCTCCATCAGCGGTTGATTCGTTGCGAGGTTCACGTAGGCCTGCTCGAATCCGAAGAGGTACCAGGAGTGCTCCCACAGGCCGGGCATGGCGCCACACAGCATGAGGACTTTCTCGCCGGCCTCATAGGCCGCCGTGATCTGTGCGGGCAGCCCGGCGAGGCGCGCAGGGTCCGTGGGGTTGGGCCAGGGATATCTGCGCAGATCGGCCTCCGTCTCCGCCTCGGCGAGCGGCACGGCGCAGATGTCGTAGTAGTAGCCGTCAGGAGGCATGTGATACTTGGTTCCCCATTCGTCCACGTAGGTATTGGTGGCGGGATCGATGGCGAAGATGTAATCGCCGGGGGGATTCGGGAAGAATAGGGCGCTGACCCGCTCGAAGCGCTGCAGCAGTTGCGGGTCCGGCTCCACGAGGTAGGTATGGTAGCTCCGGATGCGGGGATCCGGTCCCTGGAGGCCAAGGTGCCGCATTAAGGCTTGATGGGCATAGAGGTGGAGTGTGGTGTGGCGCCCGCCGAAGTCCAGGGGAACCCGGTCAGGTTCCGTATGATGGAGGGCAGCCAATGCTCTCTCGCGGCAATTCATCGTTGTCACCCCCCGGCGAAGATTCCACACCGGTTCGTGAGCGGCAGGCTCGACCGCCGCACAGCGTGCGTAGCATGGTGTGCGGCGGGAGCCGGTGTCAAGAGGAAACCTGCGAAGCGCGTCCCGGCCGAGACGGGGAAGAAAGGAGAAGCCTGTCGACGGCGGCCAGCACCTCGTCTGGCGTCGGCCATGCGCCACGGTCGGGCGAGCGGACGACGGCCACGCGCCTTCCCAGCGGTGCCCAGACGGATGGATCGGTCGGGCCGAACACCGCCACCGTGGGCACCCCCAGGGCCGCCGCGAGGTGACTGATCCCGCTGTCGTTGCCGACAAACAGAACGGACCGCTCGACCACGGCTGCCGACTGGAGGAGGCTCAGCCCCGCGGCCCGAACGGTGGGGCAGGACGGCGGGAGGAGGGCGCGGAGCCGCTCACACGCGCCGGCGTCCGCCGGGCCTTCCAGAAGGAGGACGGGCGCCGTGAGGCGCCTGACCAGCGCGGCGCAGCTCTCGGCAGGCCAGCACTTGGCAGGGCTGCCGCTGCCGGGATGGATCGTCACCGCTCGGACGTCCGGTCCGAGCCGTCCCTCCAGCCAGTCCCTGGCCCAGAACCGTAGGGAGTCGGGGACGCTCAACTCCGGCGCCGGGAGCCGTGTGGCCTCGCGGGGATGACCCCCCAGGGCGCGGGCGAAATGCACCGCGGCATGGACGCCCCCCGCGGCCGAGACCGGCCAGATGATCACGGGCCCCGGGCAGTTGTGGGTCACGTTGCGAGCGAAGCTTCCCTCGGGATCCGCGGTGTACAGGAGCACGGCGTTCGCCCGGGCAAACGCGCCGCTCGCGTCATGGACCGGTGGGGCAGCGAAGAGCGGCGTGAGCGCCGGCGAATCGAACCTCACCACGTCGAGCGGAAGGGGAATGAGCGGGCGGAGCTCCTCCGCCCAGTGGGAGCCGACCAGAATCAGCTCCGCCCCCTCCAGGCGCTCGCGGAGCCGCTGCAGCGTAGGCAGAATGAGCATGGTATCCCCCACCCCGCCCGTTCGGACCAGCGTGATCCTCCGGCCCGGTCGGTCCGCCGGAGACCGGAGGACATCCAGCAAGCCAACGCTTCCGGATTGACCGTGCGCGCACAAGGGGTTATAAGGCATGGACGAACTATGCCTGGAGGAGAGGCCGTTTTCAAGTCCCTCCAGCAGAAGGGAGCGGGACCATGGGTGTCATCCGCAGGAAGCTGCCGGGCAAGTACGATTGGGAGGGGGTGGAGCTCGTCACCTACGACAAGCCCACGGTGAGAGGCGTCACAAAGCGCGTCCTGATCGGTCCGAAAGACGGCGCCCAGGGCATCGCCATGCGCTACTTCGAGGTGCAGCCCGGCGGCAGCACCGCCTTTGAGCACCACCCGGAGATTCATGAGGTCATCGTGTTGCGGGGCCGCGGGACGGTCTTGATCGGGGAGGAGTGGCACGAGATCGTCGAGGGCGACGCGATCTACATCGAACCAAACGAGCAGCACCAGCTCCGGGCCGCCCCTGACGAGTCGCTGGGGTTCATCTGCGTGGCCCCGAAGCCGTGACCTCGCCACACCCCATCTCTTGAGAGCCCCGCTGGATCCTGCCGCCCCTGGGGTGTGAGCGTCCCCAGGGGCGTTCTTCGCGGTTCTGAATCCAATACAATTCTCGTGCGATGGACCGGCCGCGCTTGCATCCCCGACCGGCTTCTGATAAACGATCCGCACCCGCTCCGCGCACAGCGCTTTGCCAGAGCCGGGTCGGCCAACCGGCGGGCCATCCCGGGAGGGTTGGCTTTTTCCTGGCAGCAGCGCAACCGGGCGGCCGGGCCGCATCCTGCCGGCATCGGGTCGGGAGGAGGGCTTGGCCTCCTCAGGAGAGGAGCACGGATGAAGCTGGAACAGATTTCGATTTTCCTGGAGAATCGGTCGGGGCGACTCGCGGAGATCACGGGTATCCTCGCCCAGGCAGGCGTGAATATCCGGGCCTTGTCCCTCGCTGACACCGCCGACTTCGGCATCCTGCGGCTCGTCGTCAATGCACCGGACACGGCAGTGCAAGTTCTCAAGGCGAACGGCTTCACGCTGGCCATGACCGAGGTGGTGGCCCTGGAGCTCCCCGACAGACCGGGCGGGCTGGCCGGCATCCTGCGCATCCTGCACGCCGCCGGCATCAATGTGGAGTACATGTACGCCTTCGTCCAGAAGATGGAGGACAACGCCATCGTCATCTTCCGCTTCGACGATCCGGACCGTGCCGCGCGCGCCCTGCAGGAGGCCGGCGTGCGGGTGCTGGCGGGCGAGGAAGTCTATGCGATGTGACCGCGGAGCGGCCTACGAGAGCCGCGAGGGAGGAGCGTCATGAGGCGGATCGGCATGGTTGTCGGAGCGACGTGGGCGCTGATCGCCACGGCCGGGGAATTTACGTTCTCGCCGGACGATCATAGCGGTCTCACCGAGGAGACCTTCGCCTTGGTTCGGAATACCAAGGGCGACTGGGAGATGCTGCGCTGAGGCGAACGCAGGCGTCGTGCGCGTCCGGCCCGAGCACGCGGAGGCGATGGAGAGGGCGCACGAACCACAATTCCAACAGAAAGAAGAGGAGGGGGCACATGGGGAACAGACTGAGGGTGTGTTGGCTTGCACTGCTGGGGCTGATGTGGCTCAACGTGGGGGCCGAGGCCGGGGAGCCGATCCGCATCGGAGCGATCTTGTCGGTGACCGGGCCGGCGTCGTTCCTGGGGGCGCCCGAGGCGAGGACTCTCGAAATGCTCGTCGAAGCGCAGAACAAGAAGGGAGGTGTTCGCGGGAAGGAAGATCGAACTGATCGTCAAGGATTCCGGTGCCTCCCCGGAGAAGGCTATCTCGTTCGCCAAGCAGCTGATCGAGGAAGACAAGGTGTTCGCGATCATCGGCCCCTCGACCAGCGGCGAGACGATGAAGATCAAGAGCATCGCCGAGGTGGGGAAGACGATCCTCCTGTCCTGCGCAGCGGCCGAGGTGATCGTCAATCCTGTGGCGAAGTGGGTCTTCAAGACCCCGCAGAAGGACAGCGACGCGATCCTGGCGATCTTCCGGCAGATGAAGATGATGAAGATCTCGAAGATCGGCGTCCTGTCGAGCAACACCGGGTTCGGCCAGGCGGGGGAGGAGCAGATCATGAAGCTCGCGCCGGAACACGGCATCACGGTCCTCGCCAACGAGGTGTACGACAAAGCCGCCTCGGACCTCACCGCCGAGGTGACGAAGGTCAAGGCTGCCGGGGTCGAGGCGATCCTGAACTGGTCGATCGAGCCGGCGCAGGCGATCGTGATCAAGAACGCTCGCCAGATCGGGTTCAAGGGCCCCATCTTCCAGAGCCACGGGTTCGGGAACATCAAGTACGTAGAGGCCGCCGGCGAGGCGGCCGAAGGGGTGCTTTTCCCCGCCGGCCGGCTGCTCGTTGCGGACGCGCTTCCGAATAGCAATCCCCAGAAGGCGCTCCTCGTCAAGTACAAGAAGGACTACGAGTCCCGGTACAAGGAGGAGGCGAGCACCTTCGGAGGGCATGCCTACGACGCCTTCATTATCCTCGTAAAAGCGATCGAGAAGGCGGGCAAGGTGGACAAGGAGGCGGTAAGAGCGACCATCGAACAGCTCACGGGCGTCGTCGGCACCGGAGGGGTCTTCAACTTCTCGGCGACGGACCATAACGGCCTCAACGTCGATGCTTTCGAGATGCTGACCGTCCGGAAGGGGAAGTTTGTTCCCCTCGCCAACTAGCCGGATCCGCGGGAAACCCGGTCGGGAGCATCCGCGGGAACGCGGGTGCTCCCGATTTGTTGAGGGAAGGGATTGAACTCCGACCTGTTCTTCCAGTACGTGGTCGCCGGAATCACCTACGGGACGATCTACGCGGTCGTCGCCATAGGCTTCAACATCATCTACAACGCGACGGGGATCATCAACTTCGCGCAGGGAGAGTTCGTCATGCTCGGCGGCATGACCGCCGTCACGCTGAGCCGGTTCCTGCCCCTGCCCGTGGCCATCCTGGGCGCGGTCGCGGTGACGACGGTCATCGGAGCGGTCATCGACATCCTTTTCATCCGGTGGCTCCGGGGCCCGTCGGTGCTGCGGATGATCATCATCACGATCGGGGTCTCGATCCTGGTCCGTGAAGTCGCCCTGCACGTCTGGGGGGAAAGCGTCAGGGCGCTCCCCTATTTCACGGGCACCTCGGTCACCTCCATCAAAATGGGGAACGTGTACATCTCTCCCCAGGTCCTCTGGGTCGTCGGCGTCAGCGCCGTCGCGGTCGTCGCCTTGAGCACCTTCTTCAACTACACGATGCTGGGCAGGCAGATGCGGGCCTGCGCGGCGAACCGGGACGCCGCGCGGCTGTGCGGCATCAGCGCGAAGAACATGGTGACGCTTTCGTTCATGCTGAGCGCGGGGATCGGCGCCATCGGGGGCGCCGTCGTCTGCCCGATCACCTACGTCCAGTACGACAGCGGAACGCCTTTGGCGATCAAGGGGTTCACCGTCGCCATCCTCGGGGGCCTGGGGAACAGCGCGGCCGCCGTAGGCGCCGGCATGATCCTGGGAATACTCGAATCCTTCAGCATCTGGGTCCTGCCCGCCGCCTACAAGGAGGTCATCTCGATCTCCCTCCTGCTCCTCATTCTGTTCATCCGGCCGAGCGGCATCTTCGGCAGCGCCGAGGCCTCCCGGCTCAAGGAGTTCTGATGAGGGGGAGATACCTTCCGGTCGCCGCCTTCGCGGGCCTCATCGTCGCGATTCAGATGGCGACCCAGTTCACCGGCAGCGGCTACCATCTCACCCAGTTGACGATGTCCGCGTACTACTCGCTCTTGGCCATCGGGCTTTGTCTCCTGGTCGGATATGCGGGGCAGATCTCGATCGGCCACGCCGGGTTTTTCGCCATCGGAGGCTATCTCTCGGCACTGCTGACCACCCACGACCTGTCGGCTCACAAGGGAACGGCGCTCATGTGGCTGGCGAAGGCGGGGGTCCTTTCGTCCCGGACCGGCCTCTATGGCGGGGACCTCCTGACCGTCCACCCCTGGGCCGCTTGCCTCGTCGCGATCGTCGTGACGGTCGGGGTTGCCTATGCCGTCGGCGGTCCCGTGCTGAAGCTGAAAGGCCACTATCTGGCCATGGCGACGCTCGGCTTCGGCACCATCGTGTACCGGATCGTGCTTGGCTCCGCGCTCGTCGGCGGTGCGGATGGACTGTCCGAGGTTCCCCCATTCTCGCTCCTCCCCGGCCTCGAGGTTTCCGGCCGGGCATCGCTCCGGGTCCAAAATTACTACCTCGCCTGGGGTCTCGTGATCGGAGGGATGACGCTTCTGCTCAACCTCGTCCATTCCCGACCGGGGAGGGCGCTGTCCGCGATCCACGGCGCTGAGGACGCCGCTGAGGCGATGGGCATCCCCACGGCCCAGTACAAGCTGAACACCTTCGTGCTCAGCGCCGCCTTTGCAGGGCTTGCGGGCGTGCTGCTCACCCATTTCAACGGCGGCATCGGACCCTCGGAGGCCTCGATCATGAAGTCGGTTCGCTACGTCGCGATCGTCGCCATCGGCGGCATGGCGAATCTCTGGGGGGCGCTTCTGATGAGCCTCCTCCTCAACTACCTCTCCCTCCGAGGGTATTTCGGCACCTATGACGATGCGGTCTTCGGCGGCATTCTCATCCTGATCATGCTCTTCGCGCCCGAGGGATTGCTTCGGCGACAGCCGTTCAGGGAGCTGCGGAGCCTGTTGTCGCGCGGTCATGCGGAGGAGGCGCCGTGACGCTCCTCTCCGTCCGGGGCGTCAGCAAGCGATTCGGCGGCCTCCAAGCGGTGGGGGACGTGTCCTTCGACGTTCTGCAGGGCGCCGTCAAGGGGCTCATCGGGCCGAACGGTGCGGGCAAGACGACGCTCTTCAACCTCATCACCGGGTTCCTTCGGCCCGACAGGGGCTCGATCGTCTTCGACGGGGCAGAGGTGCAGGGGCTGGCGCCCCACCAGATCGCGGCGCGAGGGATGGTGAGGACGTTCCAGCAGATCCGTCTTTTCCCGAAGATGACCGCCCTCGAGAACATCATGGTCGGATGCCATCTCCACACCCGCGGGGGCTTCCTCGCCGGCATGCTGCACCTGCCCTTCACCTGGAGGGAGGAGCGCAGAACTCGGGAAAAGGCCGCGGAGATCCTGGGGTTCCTCGGGCTTTCCGAGGTGGCCGACGAGGAGGCCATCCGTCTATCCTACGGTCAGCAGCGCGTCGTGGAGCTCGGCAGGGCGCTCGCCTGCGGGCCGCGGATCCTCCTGCTCGACGAGCCTGCCGCGGGGCTGAACATCCGCGAGACCGCCGCGGTGGGGAACCTCATTCGGCGAATCCGCGACACGGGCGTCACGGTCCTCCTCGTGGAGCACGACATCTCCCTCATCATGGACATCTCCGACGACATCCTTGTCTTGAGTTACGGGCGGAAGATCGCGGAGGATAAGCCCCTGGCGATCCAGAGGGACGGGGAGGTGATCCGGGTCTACCTCGGGGACGGCGATGCTTAGAATCAAGAATCTTGAGGCGGGATACGGATCGCTGAAAGTCCTGCGAAAGGTGTCGATGCACATTGGCCCCGGCGAGATCGTCACGGTCATCGGAGCCAACGGCGCGGGCAAGACGACGCTCCTCAAGACCATCTCGGGGCTGCTGTGCGCTCAGGCAGGCGAGATCATCTTCGCAAAACGGAACCTCCGGATGCTGTCGCCCGAAATGATCGTCTTTCTGGGCTGCTCGCTCGTGCCCGAAGGACGGCAGCTGTTCGCTCCCATGACGGTGCGAGAGAACCTGATCCTCGGCGCCTACGTCCAGTACCGCAGAAGACGGCAGGAAGAGGTGAAGGAAGACCTCGAACGGGTCTTCGCCCTTTTTCCCCGGCTGAAGGAAAGGGAGACGCAGCTTGCCGGGACCCTCTCCGGGGGGGAGCAGCAAATGCTCGCCATCGGCCGAGCGCTGCTCTCGCGGCCTGCGGTCCTGCTCTTGGATGAGCCGTCCATGGGGCTGGCGCCGCGTCTGGTCCGGGAGATCTTCGATCACATCGCCCGGCTGCGCTCCGAGCGCGGCATGACCATCCTGCTGGTGGAGCAGAACGCCCGCGGGGCCCTCCACATCGCCGACCGCGGGTACGTGCTGGAAACGGGCCGGGTGGTGCTGGAGGGAACGGCGGAGGACCTGCTGGCGAACAGGGACGTGCAGCGCGCCTATCTGGGGCGGGAGCGGAACGGCACACCCTGAGGCGCGCGGGTCCGGCAGTCTCTCGCAGCCGACCCGCGTAAGGAGATCCGATGTACTGGGAACCGGATAGCGAGTGTATGCACCGGGAGGAGCTGGAGCAGCTCCAACTGGAGCGGCTGCAGGCCACCCTGAACCGCGTGTACGCCCACGTTCCCTTCTACCGGAAGAAATTCGACGACCTGGGAATCACGCCCGAGGACATCACGTCGCTCACCGACCTGGCCCGGCTGCCGTTCACGAGCAAGGCCGATCTCAGGGACAACTACCCTTACGCGTTGTTCGCCGTCCCGATGCGCGAGGTGGTGCGCATCCACGCGTCCTCCGGGACGACGGGGACGCCCACCGTCGTCGGCTACACGCGAAACGACATCAAGACCTGGAGCAATCTCGTCGCCCGGATCATCACCATGGCGGGCGTCACCAAGGACGACGTCATCCAGATCGCCTTCGGTTACGGTCTGTTCACCGGCGCCTTCGGGCTGCACTACGGGGCCGAGCGCGTGGGCGCCTCGGTGATTCCCGCCTCCAGCGGCAACACGACCCGTCAGATCAAGATCATGCAGGACTTCAAGACGACGGCCCTGGTCTCCACCCCCTCGTACGCCCTGCTCATCGGCGAGACCGTGCGGGACATGGGGATTCCCATCTCCGCCCTCTCGCTGCGCTGGGGGCTCTTCGGGGCCGAGCCCTCCTCCGACGCCATGCGGGAGCAGATCGAGGCGCGGCTGGGGCTCGTCGCCACGGACAACTACGGCCTGTCCGAGGTCATCGGCCCCGGCGTCTCGGGGGAGTGTCTGGAGCGGAACGGCCTGCACATCAACGAGGACCACTTCCTCGTCGAGGTGGTCGACCCGGAGACGCTCCAGCCGGTGCCGCTCGGGGCCGTGGGGGAATTGGTCCTCACGACCCTCACCAAGGAGGCCTTCCCCATGATCCGGTACCGGACGCGGGACCTCACCCGCCTCCTGCCGGATGGGTGCCCCTGCGGCCGCACCGGCCGCCGGATGAGCCGCGTCCTGGGGCGAAGCGACGACATGCTGATCATCCGGGGCGTCAACGTCTTCCCCTCCCAGGTCGAGGCGGTGCTCCACGAGTTCGAGGGCACGGAGCCCCACTATCAGATCGTCGTGGAGCGGAAGGGGGCGATGGACGAGGCCACGGTCCTTGTGGAAGCGTCCGAGTCCCTCTTCTTCGACCAGATGCGGCGCCAGAAGGAGATGGTGGAGCGGATCGAGAAGCGGCTGGCCCAGGACCTGGGGGTCGGCTTCGCGGTGAAGCTCGTGGAGAAGAAGACGCTGGAGCGCTTCGAGGGGAAGGCCCGGCGGGTCATCGACAAGCGGGACCTCTGGTCGGGCGGGAGCCGTACCGCCGGATAAACCCGCGAGGAACTCAAGACGCCAGGGACGCTGCCACGAGTGGGCTGCGGGTGTTTAGGGGAATTCACGCGGAACACCGGGGGCGCTGACGCAGCGTCCGCGGGGCTGGGACAGATCGGCTCCCGCGCCTGCCGTTCACGCCGCCACCGGATCAGCGACCGGAAGGTCGTCGGAGTACGGTTCGTAGGACCACTCGCGAGGGCGTTCAGCCCCCAGGCCATCGGGCGGATCGGGCGGCGCGTGCAGACGCGCCGAGCCGGTGGAGAGCCCCAAATGGTCGCAGGATCCGCCGGATGACTGCGCTGCGGCTCTCCGTCCTTGTCTTCGCCCGCGTCGGCGGCGTCTCCGTTAGGATCCATTGGATCCGCCCGGAAGTTCTTCCTAGGAGTTCGGCGGCTGTTCGAACAGCCCGCACTCGCTCGCAAGTGTGATCGCGGTCTGCAGTCGGTCCGGCGTCGGTTGCGGCGGGGAGCCGACCGGGGCACCGGGCGTGAGGGTCCACCCGCCTTCGTCGAGGATGATCCGCAACCGCAGCAGCATTCTTCCGCGTACGCGGGCGTCGGCCAGCCCCCGTCCCACGGACCAGTAGGCGTGCTGCGCGAGCACCCACGATTCCAATACGTGACGCACGAATTCATCAACGGGGACACCGGCGCGTGCGGCCGCTTCCCTGCGCGCTCGCGACAGTGGCAACCGTTCCGGCTGCTCGGGATGCGATTGCCGAGGCGGTACTTCCGTGAGGCAGAAGGCGAGGCCGGCGGCGATGCTCTGCGTCAGACCGCCGAGGGTCGGTTGTTCGAGCGCCTCCTGGATGCGCGTGATCAATTCGGTCGGGCCCTCGCCGGCCGGCCTGAGCGACTGTATCCACTCGCCCGCATTCGTTGCGCCTGCCATCGGCGGGATGTGGTCGAGGAAGCCGCTCACGAGCCAGTCGATGGAACGAGCCGGGCCGTCGAGATGGAGCATCGTCCAGTAGAAGAAAGCTTCGAGCGAGAGCCGGAACAGCTGACGCACCTGCACGCGCCGCCATGCGTCGCGGATTTCCAGAAGGTGTTCGAGCGGCGTGAATTCGGACGGGGGACCCGCCATCGCAGCGCGGAGCCGCCCGGTGCCGGTGCTGCCTTCGTAGCCGGCAGCGGCGAGCATCAGTTGGCCGCCGAGCCGCCGGCCCACCGGGGCGGCGGACCCGAGAAGCAGTTCGCCCATTACGGTCGCTTCGGCGTCGGTCACAGCATCCAGCCGCCACAGCTCTCCCCACGCGCGCGCTTCCTCCCTCATGACCTTCACTGGGCCGAACGCGTTGAAAACCTCGTGATCGAGCGCGATCTCAATCTGCGCCTGCAGAGCATCGAGTGCGGGCGCGGCCGCCGGATTCGGAATCATCACGTCGGAGTATTCCGGATGAGGCGTGACCCAGCCGAGCATCTTCAGCCCGGGCCCGTAGTTGATCGGTGCGGACAGCGCCGTCGAGTAACGCCGCTCCTTGCGGCGCTGCTGCCACTTCGCCCCCCCGAATCTGAATTCCGGGTCCTTGAGCCACGGCGCGAGATACTGGCGGCCGGGCAGGTCCGCATCTTTGTTCCGCAGTACCTGCGATAGGACGTAGAGCACTTCGATGCGGTCGACGAAATCCTGCAGATCACCCTGTTTTATGACCTTGAGCCCGAGCGCCTGCGCGCGCTGAGAGGCGCGGCGCCATGCCCACGCGACGACCACGAAAGGCCGGATGTGGCGGGCCACATTGTTGAGGCCCGGAAACACTTCGTCCATCAGGTCGAAGTTGATCTGCCGCAGGCCGAGGGGATCGACGCCCCCGAATTTCGTATTGTGGGGTATCGGGTTGAGTCAAGTGACCACAAGATGTAGTATTCCGGGTCATGGACGAGGATTACCCGAGATCCCTCAAGGAGTTCGAGGCGCGATTCAGGACGGAGGCCGCGTGCCTCGAGTACCTGACCGCCCTGCGGTGGCCGGCTGGTTTTGTGTGCCCGTCCTGCGGGGGCACCCAGGCGTGGGACACCACACGGGGCTTGCGACATTGCCGACAGTGCGGGACGCAGACCTCGGTGACAGCCGGGACGCTGTTCCACCGGACCCGCTTGCCCCTGCCCCTGTGGTTTCGGGCGATCTGGCATGTCACGAGTCAGAAGTACGGGGCCAATGCCCTGGGCCTGCAGCGGGTGCTTGGCCTGAGCTACGAGACCGCGTGGCAGTGGCTGCACAAACTCCGGCGGGCGATGGTGCGACCGGGGCGCGACCAACTGGTGGGCTGCGTGCAAGTGGATGAGACCTACAGGGGCGGCCGGAAGAAGCCGGGGAAGCGCGGGCGGGGCGCCGCGGGCAAAACCCTGGTGGCCATCGCGGTAGAGGACAAGTCCCCCAAGGGGATTGGCCGGATCCGGCTGCAACCGCTCCCCGATGCGTCCGCGGCGAGTCTGGGGCGCTTTGTCGGCGCGACGATCACGCCCGGCAGTGTGATCGCCACCGACGACTGGGCGGGCTATGGTCCGTTGGCGTCCCGCGGGTACACGCACCGGGTGCTGCCTCCCAGAGACCTCGTGTTGCCGCACCTCGTGGCCTCGCTCGTGAAACGGTGGCTGCTGGGGACCTACCAGGGCGCGGTCAAGCCCACGCACCTGGCGTACTACTTGGATGAGTTTACGTTTCGCTTCAATCGTCGGACCTCGCGCAGTCGCGGGAAGCTTTTCTATCGGCTCGTGCAGCATGCCGTCCTGGTGGACCCCGTACCCGAGCGGGCCCTCACAGCCACGAGCCCTGCGGCGACTGATGAAGATTTTGACGACTTGGAAGCCTGAGACACCCACAAGATGTAGTGGCCACTTGAGTTATCCCGATACCCCACATTTCGTATTACCGGGGGTGATAAAGCCCGGTTCGTCCGCCGCTGCCGCCGCCGCCGTCAGATCCGCGAGTGAAGGCTGTGCCATCGTCATGCCCCCTGCCAGATCACGATCCTGCGGCAGCAATTCTTCGCCGTCGCGATGCCCCTCGATCGCAGCTTGTAGATCTCGTCGATTGGCAACTTGATGTGACAGTGCGGACAGGCTTCGGGGCAGTCCTTCGCGACCGGGAGCTTGCTGCGGGCTTTTGGCGAAGTCAGAGCCTCCTCAAGCACCGGCCACTCCTCGCGCGCATCGGACGGCAGATCGGGATAACCGACGGACGGCTTGCCCGTCTCCAGCGCCCGCAGATACGAGCCCACCTGCTCCGCGTATGTCCGCAGCCCTCGCAGCTGCGTCCAGAGTTCCGGGAATGTGGCGTGCTGCAGTAGAAGCGCCTGGAACCCACGCACGCCGTCTAGCGCCGGCGGCTCGCCCGAGAAATCGACACCGAGACGCAGCAGGCAGCCGCGCGCCCACCGGCAAAGGCCCAGCTCCGGACACATACCCAGCACTGTCAGACATGCGGCCGCTACGTCGTCGCGCCGCTCGGGCGGCACGCCGGCACTGAGCAGAACCGTGATTAGCCGGTTGAGCCACACCCGGGCCCGCGCGGGATCCGGCCGGAGACGGTCGCACACATACTGGGTCAGATCGAAGGCGATGAGAGCGTTGCGCGGCGGGCTCCCGTCCTTAGTGAGAACGTCGAACAGCCGCTCGAAGAACGACAGCGATTTCTCGACCGCGGGGTGCTGTTCTTGCGGTTCCCGACGGTCATCGGGGGTGTCGTCATCCTCGTCTTCTGCCGCCCCTCCCGCACCGGTCCGGCCGAACGGGCCGCGCCGGTCGCGGAAAGCGAGAAGGACCTGATCGATGAACCGCGACCAATTCCGGTGCGTGGCAGCATCGGGCGCCTTCATTGCCGCGAAGGCTTCGGCGTACTGACCACCTAAGACCGAGACGGAAACGAGTCGTTCCGAGTCATCGCGCTTGGTGGCATCCGCGCTGCCGCGGATCGCGTCCGGATCCGGGGGAGCGAGCCGGTGTGGATCCTCATGAAACCAGCTTAGGATCGCGGCAACATCGGCCGGCGTCTCATTGCCCGCGATCAGTGCAAAGAGGCGCCTTCCCACGATGCCGGTGCGCCGCGTGATGTTGACGAAGCTAGCGACCGAAACAAAACCCTGCGCCTGCCGTCCGTCAGCGTGGCGCACACGGATGACGAGGCCGCCGCCGCGCCACGACCACTTTTCCAGGTCCGGTGCGGTGATGCGGAAGCCACCGTCCGAACCGAGAGTGATCTCCGCGAGCAGTTCCGGACCGACGGTGGCGACGTGATAGACGGAGACGCGGCCGCTCATCTTCGGCGTCAGCACCTCGCCTATCACTTCGTCGCCTTCGAGGACTGCGCGCAGCACGCCTGATCGCGCCTCCTCGCTGTCGGTTGTGTCCTCCGGTTCTGCCTGCGGGTCCGGTGGCTCGGCGTCGACAAACGTCCAACCAACGCTGCGCTCGCGCTGAATGCGCACGACGCAGGCTTCGACGTTGCGGTCGCGCGCCAAGGCGGCGGCGGTGCCGTTGGCGCTGCCGGAAACGAGGACACGTCATCGCCTGCAGAGAATCTCGAACGCCTTCGCATGGAGCGGACGCCCGGCCTCGTCGGGCGCGTTCATGACCGCGAGCCGCACCGGGCGCACAGGGGTGCGCGCGCTCCGCAACCAGTTGGCGCCCGCGATCCCCTCGATGCTGCCATGCGCGTGAGCGTGGACAAACACGTCGTGAACACCGATCGCCTGGCACAGGTCATCGATGGCCGCCCCATCATCCCAGAACGGTGCCGCGGCCACCAGCCGGATGCCGCCGCCGAGATCCGCAACGGTCTTCGCTACCTGCTCCGCGATAGACGAGTCGAGGTTGTGAAAGACCCGGATATCGCCATTGCGCGGCCTTCCATGGATCGACCGTCGCAAATCGGCGGCGATTGCGGCGCAGTGATTCGCCGCGCCATGACGCATGCGGCCGCTGACTCGCATCAGGGCGAAGAAACCAGCCACGTCGGCGATGGCGTCCGGAGCGAAGCTGGGATGTAGGTGTTCCAGGATTTCGCAGTTGCCGCCCCAGCCGCCGAAGGTGAGGTTCCCGGAACCGACGAGGATGTGGCATTCGTCGGCAGATGACAGAACCGAGATCTTCGGGTGAAACACGCCGCTCGAGACGGCGACGGGCTCCACATCGTAATCCTTCCCGACCCGATGCGCCCCCTGCTCGCTCAGGCTCGCGCGCACGCCGTGCACGTCGGCGAGAATGAGGGCCTGTGATCCACCTCCTCCGCGGACGAGCGCGTCGAGGATGACCGCCTCGAAAAACGAGAGGCTGAGGGCGTAGGTGGTGAAGGCGACGCGCTGCCAGGGATGCGCCGACACCAGATCAACCGGCGTCAGGCTCACGACGCGGGCCCCAATGGGGACGAGGCGCGCGAGAGATGAGGTCGAGCGGGACAGACCGCACCCAGCCTGTTCGCCGACGTGTTCGATGCGCGGTGGCCGTAGAGCAAGCGAATTGACCCCATAGCGGCGACACGCAGATCAGCCGCGCATATTTCCACAACGAAGAAATTGTCCCGTCAATCCCGTCATTCGGCAGTCCAGCGACGGCAGAGCAGGAGCAGTTGATCGCCGTAGCCACGGTTTTCGATGCTACCGTGAAAGCGTACCGCGAGTACCGCCGTGCCTTGGTTCACCAGGCACTCGAACAGTACCGGCCTAGCCTAGGGTCGCTCCCACAGAGGTCTTACCCGTCGAAGCTGGCCCGACGAACCTGACCGGCCGGTTTTTGGCAGGGTGGCCAACCAGCCGTTGGATTGTCAGCCGTGGCCGGGGGCACATCGACCCGTCCGGCGCGCGAAGTCTTTCCAACGAGCCGAGCAGGCGCCTTCCGGGCCGGATTTCAGCGACGGCCGCGACTTGCACTATACCGGATAACCGGATAGAAAGTTAAAAAACGCTCTCGACTGGGCACCCCTGCCGGAGGAGACGGACCGGCCAGGGGGCGGCCGAACCGAGCGGAGAACCCGCGAGGAACCCGAGATGCCGGGGACGCTACCAGCGGCGGACTTGGAGTGTCAAGGGAAGTTCAGGACAAATTCAGGAGGAACGCCGGGGGCGCTGAGGCAATGCGGGCGGGGCTGGCACAGACCGGGCCCCACATCTTCCGCTCACGCCACCACCGGATCAGCAACATCAGCGGCCGGAAGGTCTTCGGAGAACGGTTCGTAGGACCACTCGCGAGGGCGTTCAGCGGGCGGGCCGCAGGACAGGCAGGGACCAGGCCGCGTTGGCGTCGGACGTCAGCCTTCAGGCCTTCCCGACAAGCCAGGCCTGAACATGGCGGGCGAATTCTTCCAGGTCGATGAGGGCCTGAGTCAGGATGGAGTAGACCCTGGCGTGATCTATCCGCAGGTAATCATGGACCAGGATATTCCGGAATCCGGCCATCGGTAGAATGTGCTCCGCGAATGGAGGGGGGAGGATGCCGGATGCGCCGAGGATGTGAAAAATGTCGGCTTGGTCTTCCGGGGCGGTCAGGTTCTCTTCCGCTATGATGTGGTTGCCGATGTCCAGAGCACACTGGATTGCCACCTGCAACTCGCGCTCGCAATTACTGCGGAGCCGTCGGCTGGCGAGATACTCCTGAAGGGTGCCCGGCCGAAGTTGCCTGAGTTCGGCCACGCATTCGTCGAGCCGCCGGAGCCTTGCAGCAATGGCCTCACGGTCTATGACCAAACCGGGCCTCTCGAATGCGCCGGGCCGTCGCCGTGTCCTGAATCCGGCGCAGGGGTTTGGTGTCCAGATAGCGCCGCGTGGCATCGGTCCGGAAACGGAGACGGGCCAACTCATCGCGGCAGAGAAGCGGCCTTCCCTCGACGATCACCTTATAGGCGAGGAGAGGGGGCGCTTGATTCAGGATCACCACTTGCACCTCGTCAGAGCGGAAGATCCTAGCCAGCTCTTGCATCAGGGCGATCCGGTAATCGAGATAGGACTCGCGTGGCACGGCCTCCGAGAGCAGGACAGCGAAGTCCACATCGCTGATGGGCGTGGGCCTCCCCCTGGCGTGGGAGCCGAACAGATAGGCCACCAGCACCTCTGGGCGGCGGGCAAAGCCTTGGCTTGTCTCCGCCAGCGTGCGCTCATTGACCTCGGGCGGTTTCTCCCGGGTGCTGCACGTCCTTGAGGAAGACATGGTGGGTCCACCATACGGGAGGCGCGAGAGACTGTCAAGCCGGGAGGGGGAGCGGCAGTCAAGCGGGCTGTTCCCGAGGCTCACTTCTGCCCCGTCGGGATCGTCATGCCGGTGGCCCGGGCGATGAGTTTGCCCTCCTGCGTCGTGACCGTGATCTCGGAGAGCCCGACCCGCCTGCCGCTCTTCAAAACCCGGCATTCGGCGATCAGATCGTCTCCCAGTTTTGGCGCGGCAAGGAAATACAGGTTGAACTGCGAGGCGAGGCTCGGATAGGCGATGGAGTTGGAGGCGTAGCCGAATGCCTGATCCGCCACGGACATGATGATCCCGCCGAAGGTCGTGCCATTGAAGTTCTGGTATTCCGGCAGGACCGTCAGCGAGACCTTGGCGTACCCCGGGGCCAGCTCGACCAGGCGCATCTTGAAAAACGAAGCGATGGGCTCCTTCTCGGCCTGCGTCCGAAGGTGAGACAGAACCTCATCCGATTCCACGGCTGCCCTCCAGTCTTAGAAACGTTCCGGCTCTGGCGACCTTCCGGCCGGGACGAATTCAGGCATAGACCTCGCCCGAGCGATGAGCTGCCCCAGCGGATTCCGGGCGGCGGGGCCGCTCAAAGGTGCAAGCAGCATCGTGCGCAGCCGCTGTCGTGTCAAGGGGAAAGGCAAAAGCGGGCGATGCCACCTGTGCCTCTGGACGTCGGGGAACGCGTCCAGATGCCGCGCAATCAGGCGGGTACCCCATGCCGGTATTCCAGGCTGGTGAACCGGGGGGAGTTAGTGTAGGCTTCGCCCGATTTGGCGGTCCGAAAAACTGATCACCATTTTGTGAACCAGGCGGGAGGCACGGTCGATGGCTGATGTCTCGTTCCTCATCCTGGGGGGTGTGGTCGGCGGACTCATCGCCTGGGTTCTGGCGATGAGCCGGGCTCGACTGGGTCAGGCGGCGCAGGTGCGGGAATTGGAGGCACGCCTGGCAACCCAGGAGGGCACCACGGGAGCCCTCCGGACGCAGCTCCAGCAAAGCCGGGAGGAGAACGCCAAGCTTCAGGATGGCCTCCGCCTGGCCACGGGCGAGAAGGCCGCGGCCGAGGCGCGCGTGGAAGAGACCCGGGCAGGCCTGGAGGAGCAGCGGCGCTTGCTGGATGAAGCGAAGACCAGGCTCTCCGAGGCTTTCAAGGCCCTCGCCGCCGACGCATTGAAGAGCAGCAATCAGGACTTCCTCGCCTTGGCCGCGCAGCAGTTCAGGCTGCTCCAGCAGGAAGCAGCGGGAGAGCTGGAGTCGCGCAAGACGGCCATCCAGACGCTCGTCCAGCCGCTGCAGCAGACGCTCGAGACGTACCAGAAGGAGGCCAAGGAGCTGGAGGAGAAGCGGCTCATGGATATCTCCAGGGTCGGAGAGCAACTCAGGGCGGTCGTGGAGACGCAGACCTCCCTCCAGCGCGAGACGGCGAATCTCGTGAACGCGTTGCGGGCCCCCCAGGTCCGGGGCCGTTGGGGGGAGATTGCGCTCCGGCGGACGGCGGAGTTGGCCGGGATGACGAAGCATTGCGACTTCGTGGAACAGGAGAGCGTCACCGCCGAGGGCGGCCGGCTCCGGCCGGACATGATCGTCCGGCTTCCCGCTATGCGGGAGATCGTCGTGGACGCCAAGGTGGCCTTGAATGCGTACCTGGAGGGGTTGGAGGCCCCAACCCCGGAGGCGCGAGAGGCGGCCCTGGTGCGCCACACGCAGCAGGTCAAGGCGCACGTCAAGCGGCTGGCATCCAAGGAATACTGGAACCAGTTCCCCCAGGCGCCCGACTTCGTGGTGCTGTTCATCCCGGGCGAAGCGTTCTTCGCTGCCGCCGTCGAACGGGATCCGAATCTGCTCGAGGAGGCCCTCACCAATCGGGTGATCATCGCCACCCCGACCACATTCATCGGCCTGCTCCTCGCCGGGGCCTACGGGTGGAGGCAAGAGCAGATCGCGGAGAACGCCCAGCGGATCAGCGAACTGGGCCGACAGGTGCAGGAGCGGCTGGGGATCCTCATCGAGCACCTCGCGAGGATCGGCAAGTCCCTGGACAGCTCAGTCGACGCTTACAACAAGGCCGTCGCGTCTCTGGAGACCCGCGTTCTCCCCGCCGCCCGCCGCTTCAGCGAGCTCGGGGTGGGTGGAACCAAGGACCTTCCGACGCTTGAGCCTGTCAGTCACGCCCCGCGCGCCCTCGCGGCGCGGGAGGACAGCGGTCCGGAGGTCTAAGGCAGGAGTCGCATCGCCGGTCGTGCCCGCGCAGGCCGGGACAAGCCTTACGGGAGCGACCTTTCGCGGATGGCAGACACAGCGCGGCCTCGTGTAGATGCCCCTGGATTGACGTGATACACTCTGCACGCGCAAGGACGCTCAGCGCTGGCGCTGGGTGTCCCGAAGGACACACAAAATGGTTCCGCAGGAGGAGCTGGCGATCGAGGTGCTCACCGTTCAGGGATGGTATCGAGGCTACATCATTCTCCCCGCTGGCGGCCGGCTCTTGGATTATCTGAATACCAAGCCCGATATGATCGGCCTGACCGGCGTCACCGATCTGGCAGGCGCTCATCGCGCGTCCGTCGTCATCAACACGGAACAAGTTCTCGCCATTCGGCTGCAGGGAGAGGAGTAAGCTGCTCGGCGTGTTGTCCCGGTGACGCCTCGGGGTACCCGGAGCCCGTTGCGCCTCGACGGGTTCCGTGAGGAGCGACTGGCGCATTGGAGATGAGAAGGGCGATCGCGGGCGATGGGTTGACACGGCGTCCAGCCGCCGTTTGCCTTCGGGAAGCGTTGTCCCTCCCCGCCTGGAGAGGGGCTTGGGGCAGAGCCCTCTGTGGAGTCGTCCTGGTGCTCGCTCTCGGGCTGCAAAGTACGGCCGCAGCGGGAGCCTCGAAAGCCCAGAAGCGGGAGACTGCAAAGCGAGATCGGGCTGCAGCCCAGGAAGAATCCAGCAACGTGGAGCCGTGGGGGGTCGTGCGGGCCGTGGTGAGCGCGTCCCGTGTGGTGGTGGTCACGCCGGATGAGGCGCGGCTCGACGTGAGGCTCCTGGGGGTCGAGCCACCGGCGCCCCCTCGCCCGCTGCAGCCGGGCGCGCCGGCGGTCCGGGGTCAGCCCTTCGGCCGTGAGGCCGAGCAATACCTCCGCGACCTCGTCCTCGACAAGCAGGTACAGCTCGAGACCTACGGAAAGGACCGCCAGGGGCGGACCCTCGCCGTGGTGTGGCTGGGGGACATCAACGTGAACCTGACCCTGGTGAAAGAGGGGCTGGCCTGGATGAGCCCCTCTATTTCCGTTCCCCGGGTTCGGGCCAAGCTGGAGGTGGCGGAGCGCCAGGCGCAAGTGGGGAAGTACGGCCTATGGGCGCTGCCGTCGCCGCAGCCGCCCTGGGAGTACCGGAAACAGCATCACTTACCCGCCGAGTAGCCCAGGAGGGCTCCCGCCGCTGGCGGCGCGCCGCTCCGGCGGCCTGTGCGCCATCGCGGGACACGTGGACTGATGACGTTGCCGAGCGCTGACGGACCAATCCCTGACATGCTTCCGGGGGAGGATCGGCAACTCCTCGAATCCTTCCGCCTGCGCTACCCCTTTCCCCTGGATCCCTTCCAGGAGCAGGCGATTGGCTGGATCCAGCGCGGCGAATCGGTCATCGTCTCCGCCCCGACCGGCGCCGGCAAGACCCTGGTGGCGGAGTTCGCCATCTACCGGGCCCTGGCCGCCCAGCGCCGAGTGATCTACACGACCCCTCTCAAGGCGCTGAGCAACCAGAAGTTCGCCGACTTCGTGCGCCGGTACGGACAGGATCTGGTCGGCATCCTCACGGGCGACGTGAAGGTGAACGCGCGGGCGCCGGTCCTGATCATGACGACGGAGATCCTGCGGAACCTGCTCTTCACCGAGAAGCCGCGGGACATCGCCACGGCCGTGCTGGACGAGTGTCACTACCTGGGCGACGAGGGGCGGGGCACCGTCTGGGAGGAGATCGTCATCAACTGCCCGGCGGCGATTCAGCTCGTCGCCCTCTCGGCCACGGTGAGCAACCTCTGCGAGATCGCCGCCTGGATCAGCCAGGTCCATCGGCCCATCCACCCGATCTCTCATCCGGTGCGGCCGGTTCCCCTGGAGTACCTGCTCTGCCATCCCGACGGGGAGATCGCCCCGCTCGAGGCGCCCCGCCGCGCTCGTCCGGCGGCAGACTCCCGCGTCCGTGGAGTGCGGCCGGGCGAGCGGGGCTGGCGCCGCGACGCCCGCGGCTTCCGGCGTCCTGCCAGCCCCACCCGGGTCATCCCCCAGCTCCGCGGGCGGCACTGGCTGCCGGCCATCTACTTCATCTTCAGCCGATCAGGGTGCGAGCGGGCGCTCCGCCGCTTCCTGGAGGACGGCGGCTCCCTGCTCGAGCCGGAGCGGCGGGCCGAGGTCGAGGAGGCCATCGCCAACACCCTGCGGGACTCTCCCAGCATTGTCGCGGAGACCGAGGTGAACAGCCTCCTGCTGGATGGCCTGCGCCGCGGCGCGGGGCTCCACCACGCGGGAGTCCTCCCGGCCTTGAAGCGGCTGACGGAAGTCCTGTTCGAGCGCGGGCTGGTGAAGGTGGTCTTCGCCACCGAGACCATGAGCCTCGGCCTCCACATGCCGGCCAAGAGCGTGGTGCTCCAGGGGATCCGGAAGCGAAGCGAGTTCGGGTTCCGCCGCCTCACACTGAACGAGCTGACGCAGATGGCGGGCCGGGCCGGCCGCCGGGGGATCGACCCCGAGGGCAAGTGCCTCATCGGCTTGGATTCGCCCGAGGCCGAGGACGATGTGCGGCAGCTCTTGGGTGGGAGGCCGGAGCCGATCCAGAGCCGCTTCCGCATCGGCTATAGCTCGGCGGCCCTGCTGGTGGACCTCTACCGCGAGCCCGAGGCGATCCGCCGGGTCATCGAGAGGAGCTTCGGCCAGTACCAGAACCGCATTCGCATCCAGGTCCTCGAGAAGGAGCGGACGGAGAGGCTTGCCCGGCTGGGCAAGGCGGAGGGGATCGAGTCCCCCTGCTGCACGCTGGCGGAGCTGGTGGCCTACCGGGAGAAGCGGGCGGGCCTGGAGGCCGAGCGGGAGCGCGTCCGGCGCATGGGCCTCGGCGGGAAGCGCGGGGGCCGCCGCGGGAAGCGGGGAGAGGCGGGCTCGCCCTGGACGATGGACCTCCACGAGGCGCGGCAGCGGCTTGAGGCCATGGCCCTGGAGCTGTCGCAGGTCCCCTGCCACCGCTGCCCGCACCGGTCGGGCCAGGAGCGCCTCCTCAAGCGCTCGGACCGGATCCGGCAGACCCTGGAGACGCGGGCGCAGACGCTCCGGGATCTCCAGGAGTCGTACTGGGATCAGTTCCTCCGGGTGGTCGAGATCCTGCAGCACTTCGGGTGCCTGGAGGACGCCGTCCTTGCCCCCATGGGACGCCTGATCGCCTCGCTCCGTCACGACAACGAGCTGCTCGTCGCCCGTGTGGCCTTCTCCGGGATCCTGGAGGGCCTGCGGCCCGCCGAAACCGCGGCCCTCCTCTCGTGCATCGTGGAGGAACCCCGCGAGACGGAGACCCTCTTCGCCCGGCGGCTGCTCAAGCGGCTGCCCCACCTGCGCCGGAGGCTCCAGGTCATGGAGGGCCTAGCCCAAGAGGTGGAGCGGGTGCAGCAGAGCCGGCGCGTGAGCCGCCCGGTGTCCATGCACACCACGTTCCTGGCGGCCGCCTACGAGTGGACCGGTGGCGAGGAGGACTGGGTCCGCCTCATCCGGGAGACCTTCGGCGGCCACGAGGGGGACCTCATCCGCGCCTTCCGACGCCTCATCGACCTCTGTCGGCAGCTTACGGACAGCCCCGAGCTGCCCGAGGCCCTCCGCACCTCCGTCCGCGAGGCCGTGGCCATGCTGGACCGCGGCATCGTCCTGGAATCGGCGCTGATCTAGCTGGGCCAGAATCATCTCACCACCAAGGTGTTAGGCATGGTCAGCGTGCCCCGCCTCCGCTCTGGTGACTTCTCCCTTGCCTGACCTCTCCCGCTCTGGTATAAGGCCTCGTCCTCACCCGACTGTCCGCGCGGAGCCTGCATGCGTCTGCCCCTCGCCGTCATTGCCGCACTCCCGCTGCTCCTCTGCCTCGCGACCCCCGGGTTTGCCGCCGGCAATCTCCGCCAGGACCTGGACCAGCTCCAGCGGCTCCGGGAGGCGATAGACGTGGAAGCGGATCACCTCCAGTACAACGAGGCCGAGAAGAAGCTCATCGCCCGGGGGCATGTCCACATCGCGCTGCAGGGCCGATCCCTCTTCGCTGACGAGGTGTCGGCGAACCTGGACGATCAGACCTTCGTGGCGACGGGCCACGTGATCTTCATGGAGGGACTGAACAGGCTGGAGGGGGAGCGGATCGAATACAACTACCGCACCAATCTGGGGATCGTCACGCAGGGCTCGGGCTTCCTCGCCCCCGGCCTGAGCTTCAGCGGCAGCGAGATCCGCCGGGAGGGAGAGCGGCAGTTCCACATCGTGGACGGCGAATTCACGACGTGTCGCGTCTGCGAGCCCGCCCCGGCGGCCCCGGATTGGGAGTTTCGGGCGAAAGACGCGACCGTCTATCAAGACGAGTTCGTGGTCGCCAAGGACACCTCCTTCTGGGTGAAAGGGATCCCCGCCCTGTATACGCCCATCATCGCGTTTCCCGTGGGTCCGCGGCGGACCGGGTTCCTCATCCCCCGCGTCGGGTACGGGAACAGCGACGGCTTCAAGATCACTCAGCCTTTCTTCTGGGCCATCGACCCCTCGCAGGACTTTACGCTCACCACCACCTACCGCGCCAAACGAGGCCCCGATGTCACGGGAGACTTCCGGTACATCCTCTCAGAGGACTCGCGGGGGGATCTATCCGCGCGCTACTTCCACGACAACGAGGCGACACCCAAGGACCGGTCGGAGTTCAAGTGGCTCCACGATCAGGTCATCGACCCGGTCCGGACCTTCAAGGCGGACGTGGCCATCCAGAGCGAACGCTCGATCAACCGGGAGTTCGTGGATTCCTCAGTGGCGGAGCGCACCCAGCGCACCTTGGACTCCCGCGTCTTCCTGACGCAGGCCACCGAGCAGTACATGCTCCTCGGGCTGCTCGACTACACGCAGGACCTCTCACCCGATGCGACTGTGACCCAGTCATCCCGGCTACCCGACGTGCGGTTTCAATGGCTGCCGAGTCGGCTCTGGGAATCCCCGGTGCTGGGGGAAGGGGACACCTCCGCCGTGTATCTGGAGCAGAACAAAGGCAAGAACGCAGGGCGCTTCGATTTCCATCCAGGTCTACACCTGCCCGTGGCATTGACCAACTGGCTCACGGCCGCCAGCTCGACGGCGTTCCGGGCCACGGCGTACACCCTGTCCGAGCCGTCCGGCGCCAGCAGCAACCGGGTCCTGGTGGACCTCGGCGAGCGCCTCGTCAGCCGCTTCGGTCGCCGGTTCGATGAGCCCGGCTTTGGCCTCCTCCGGCTGACCCACATCGTGGAGCCGAGTCTCGGCTACCAGTACGTCCCCTGGACTGACCAGCAAGGCCTGCCCCAGTTCGACCGCACGGACTTCATCAGCGGCCAAAACCGGGTCACGTACCAACTGGGCAATCGGCTGGTAGCCCGCTGGCAGGATGGCGAAGGGGCGGTGCGAACCCACGAGGTGTTCGCGCTGAACATTGCCCAGAGCTGGAACCTCCAGCCGGGCACGCGCGATTTCTCTGATGTCTATCTCACGGGCCTGACGCCCGAACGGGTCGATCAGGCGGTGAAGGACGTAGTCTCGCTGGGGAACGGGTTCTCCCGGGCGCGGGAGCGCTCCCTCTCCAACCTCGTCCTCGACACCAGCCTGAGCCCCCTGCCGCTGGTGGCCGTGCGGACAACGGTGGCCCTGAACACCGATCAGCGGCGGACGGACGCGATCAACACCGAGCTGGAGCTCCGGCTTCCGGCGCAGGCCACGGTCGGGATCGGGTCGAGCTACGTCCGAGATCAGGTGGCCAACGGTATTGTGGGCCGGTTCGAGGTGAATGTGACCAAGGACATCCTGGTGAATTACCTGACCCGGTACGACCTCCACACCAGCACCTCGCTGGAGAACACCGTCGGCCTTCGATACAGCACCTGCTGCTGGGACGTGTCTCTCAACTTCACCAACCGGGCCCGGGGCGTAAACCAGAAGACGGAGAACAGCTTTCACATCACCGTCGATCTGAAGGCGCCGGGCTTGACAGCCAGCCGTTAGCCGCGCGCGCAGTCTTGCCTCGCGATAGTCGCCCTTCGCCCCGCCTCTGCTGCGCCCGGCATTCGGGTCCGAATAGGGTGACAATTCGGAGATAGAAGTTGACCGACCTTGGTTGGGCTCATTAGAATAGCGCGATTTAGGGTCGCCTGGGAGGGACCGGTCCATGCGATTTGACGCGGCCCGCGCGCCGCGGTTGGTGGCCTGGGAAGTCACCCGGGCTTGCGACCTCGCCTGCATCCACTGCCGCGCCGTGGCGCAGCCCACGGCCGATCCCCGCCAGCTCTCCACCGAGGAAGGCTTCCACCTGGTGGATGACATTGCGGCTTTTGGGGACCCGGTGATCCTCATCCTCACCGGCGGCGATCCCTTGAAGCGGCCCGACATCTTTGCCATTGCCGACCGGGCGAGCCGGGCCGGCCTGCGTGTGGTGATGTCCCCCAGCGGCACCCAGGTGACCCCGGCCAGCGTGCGGGATCTCAAGCGAGTGGGCGTACAGCGGATCTCGCTGAGCCTGGATGGGAGCACTCCCGCGCTCCACGATGCCTTCCGCCAGGCGACGGGGGCCTTTGCCGCCGCGACCCAGTCGCTGGCCTACGCGCGGGAGGGGGGCCTCCCCTTCCAGATCAACACCACGGTGACGCAGCACAACCGCCACGACCTCGATGACATGCTCCGCCTGACCATCGGGCTCGGGGCGGCCGCCTGGGATGTCTTCATGCTGGTGCCCACCGGGCGGGGACGGGTGCAGATGGAGATCTCGCCTGCAGAGTACGAAGAGACGCTTCGCTTCGTCTACGCGGTCTCCCGCACGGCACCGATCCCGGTGAAGATGACCTGCGCTCCCCACTACAAGCGCGTCCAGGTGCAGGAGCGGCGCCGTGAGGCCCGATCGAGCGGCGGCGGTCACGCCCCAAGCGGCCCCGCCCCCCACGGCCACGGCTTCAGCCGGGGCTGCATGGCCGGCGTCGGCTTCTGCTTCGTTTCCCACATCGGCGAGGTGGGCGGCTGCGGCTACCTCCCGCTCCTCGCCGGGAACGTCCGCCAGGCCTCGCTGGTGGAAATCTATCGGGAGTCCCCCCTCTTCAACAGCATCCGGGACGTGAGCCTCCTCCAGGGTCGCTGCGGGATCTGCGAGTACCGGGTCCTCTGCGGCGGCTGCCGCGCGCGAGCTCTCGGGGCGAGCGGCAACTATCTCGGCGAGGAGCCCTTCTGTACCTATCAGCCTGCCCCCCGCGGGACGCGCGAGCCCCTGGGCGTCGAGGCCCTCTTGGCGCAGGTCACCTTCCACGAGGCCCGCAGCGAGACGGCACCGCACCCCGAATCCATCCCGCCGGCCTTCTGAGCGCCGGTGTCACAGGAGCGATCCATGCACTATCCCATCTTCCGTCCCCGCCGGCTCCGCCAGACCGAGACCGTTCGCCGCATGGTGCGCGAGACGCGCCTCAGCGCCGACAGGCTCATCATGCCCTTCTTCGTGGTGCATGGCCGGCAGGTCCGGCGCGAGATCGGCTCTATGCCGGGGAACTTCCAGCTCTCGGTGGACGAGCTGGTCAGGGAGGTCAAGGAGACGGCCGCCCTGGGCATCCCGGCCATCATGCTCTTCGGGCTTCCCGCCACGAAGGACGCCGTCGGCTCCGAGGCCTACGCCAAGGACGGCATCGTGCAGCGGGCGGTCCGCGCCATCAAGGACGCCGTCTCGGACCTCGTGGTCATCACGGACGTCTGTCTCTGCGAGTACACGAGCCACGGCCACTGCGGAATCGTGGAGCGCGGCCGCGTCCGGAACGATCCCTCGGTGGAGCTGCTGGCCAAGACGGCGCTGTCCCACGCCGAGGCCGGGGCGGACATGGTGGCGCCCTCGGACATGATGGATGGCCGGGTGGCGGCGATCCGCGAGGCCCTGGACGAGGCGGGCCGCGAGGAGACGCCCATCATGGCCTACTCCGCCAAGTACGCCAGCGGCTTTTACGGGCCGTTCCGGGAGGCGGCGGAGTCCGCCCCCCAGTTCGGCGATCGCCGCGCCTATCAGATGGATCCCGCCAACGGCGATGAGGCCCTGCGCGAGGTGGCCCTGGACCTGGACGAGGGAGCCGACATCGTCATGGTCAAGCCGGCCCTGCCCTACCTGGATGTCATCTGGCGCGTGAAGAGCGAGTTCGCCGTCCCCGTGGCGGCCTACAGCGTGAGCGGAGAGTTCGCCATGGTGAAGGCCGCGGCCCGTCTCGGGTGGCTCGACGAGGAGCGCGTCATGCTGGAGATGCTGACCGCCATCAAGCGGGCGGGGGCCGACCTGATCCTCACCTACTTCGCGCGCGAGGCAGCGCGGCTCTTGCAGCAGCAGGGTCGCTGAGATCCGCCATCGCGCGGCTTCCGCACAAGGAGCATGCATGGGCGAGCGATCCCGTCAACTGTACGAGGAGGCCTGCCGCTACTTCCCGGGCGGGGTGAACAGCCCGGTGCGGGCCTTCCGCGCCGTGGGGGGCGAGCCCTTCTTCGTGGCGGCGGCCAGCGGCAGCCGGATCACGGATGTGGACGGCCGGACCTACCTCGACTACGTGGGCTCCTGGGGGCCGCTGATCCTGGGGCATGCCCACCCGCAGGTGGTGGCCGCCATCCAGAAGGCCGCTGAGGCCGGGACCAGCTACGGGGCCCCGTCGGAGAAGGAGACCCGGCCTGGCCGCCCTCATCCAGGCTGCCTTTCCCGGCATGGAGCGCATGCGCTTCGTGAGCTCGGGGACCGAGGCCTGCATGAGCGCCCTGCGCCTGGCGCGGGGCTTCACCCGGCGCGACGCCCTGGTGAAGTTCGAGGGCTGCTACCACGGCCACGCCGACAGCCTGCTGGTGAAGGCGGGATCGGGCGCCCTCACCTTCGGTGTGCCGGACAGCCTGGGCGTTCCGGCCGACTTGGCCCGCCACACCCTCACCCTCCCGTACAATGACCTGGCCGCGGTCCGGGACCTCTTCGCGGCGCGCGGCAAGGAGATCGCGGCGATCATCGTGGAGCCCGTGGCGGGAAACATGGGGGTCATCCCGCCGGGCGCCGGGTTCCTGGAGGGCTTGCGGGAGATCACGGCGCGGCACGGCGCCTTGCTCATCTTCGACGAGGTGATCACCGGTTTCCGCATCGCCTGGGGCGGGGCCCAGGAGGCCTTCGGCATTCGCCCCGACCTCACCTGTTTGGGGAAGGTCGTGGGGGGCGGGCTTCCCGTGGGGGTTTACGGCGGCCGGGCGGAGATCCTGAAGCACGTGGCGCCCCTCGGGCCCGTCTACCAGGCGGGCACGCTCTCGGGGAACCCGCTGGCCATGGCCGCGGGCATCGCCACGCTGACCCTCCTCCAAACGCCCGGCTTCTATGCCGACCTGGAGGCTAAGGCGCGAAGGCTGGCCGAGGGCCTGGCCGGGGCGGCCTTGGCGCACCGCATCCCGGCATGCGTCAACCGCGTCGGCTCCATGCTGACGGCGTTTTTCACGGCCGGGCCCGTGACGGACTATGCCTCGGCCAAGGGGGCGGACACCGCGCGCTACGGCGCCTTCTTCCGCGCGATGCTCGCCCGCGGGGTGAGCTTGGCTCCGTCGCAGTTCGAGGCCGTCTTCGTCTCGGCGGCGCACAGCGCCAAGGACGTGGAGACCACCATCGGACTGGCTGAGGAGGCCTTCGCCGCCGTGGCGTCGGGCTAAGGAGATTTTGCGGAATCCCGTGACGGGCTTCATGAAATGTTTGTGATCCAGACCGCTCCCCTCACCCGGGCTGTGGTCACCCTCTCCGGGCGCCCCTTGGGTGGAGAGTGGGATCGCGGTGAGGGGGAGAACGTCCGCACGATCCTGCAGGGGCAGGCTCCGGACACCCGTTCGGCAGAGAGGGGAGGGGAGATGCAGCTTCCATCGAATTCACGACGCGGCTTCGTCAACGTCCTCCTCGGCGCCGGGTTCACGAGCATGGCCGTCTGGATGCTCTACCCGGTCGCCCGCTACCTCATCCCGCCCAAGGAGGGCGAGCCGAGCGTCGCATCGGTGACGCTCCCCTGGACGCCCGCCGAGATCAAGGTGAACTCGGGGCGGATCTTTCGGTTCGGGAGCCAACCCGGCATCCTGGTCAGGACCCCTTCGGGCGAGCTGCGTGCCCTCAGTGCGGTCTGCACCCATCTCAACTGCACGGTGCAGTACCGGAGCGATCGGCAGGACATCTGGTGCGCGTGCCACAACGGCACCTATGACCTGAACGGGAAGAACGTGAGCGGCCCGCCGCCCCGCCCGCTGGAGCCCTACAAGGTCTTTGTGAAGGCGGATCAGATCATCGTGAGCAAGGGGGCCTGAGGATGGAGCCACGCAAAGGGGTCTGGCCCCAACTCGTGCAGGGCGGACGCGACTGGCTGGAGGCGCGCCTCGACCTGGAGGGGATGCGCCAGTTCATTCGGCACAAGGTCGTGCCTGTCCACGAGCACACTGTCTGGTACTACTTCGGCGGGATGACGCTGTTCCTCTTCACCATCCAGGTCGTGACGGGCATCCTGCTGGTCCTGTACTACCGGCCCAGCGCCGAGCAGGCCTACGAGAGCGTCCAGTTCATCGTGACCCAGGTCCAGTTCGGCTGGCTCATCCGCTCCATCCATAGCTGGTCGGCGAACCTCATGGTCGCCGTCCTGATGATCCACCTGCTCAGCGTCTACTTCACCCAGGCGTACCGCAAGCCGCGGGAGTTGACTTGGGTGACGGGGATGCTGCTCTTCGGGCTGATCCTGTTCTTCGGCTTCAGCGGGTACCTCCTCCCCTGGAACACGCTGGCCTACTTCGCCACCAAGGTGGGGACCGACGTGGCGGGGCAGGTCCCGGTTGTCGGGCATCTCATCCTTCGGGTCCTGCGCGGGGGCGAGGACGTCACCGGAGCCACCCTCTCCCGGTTCTACGGCATTCACGTGGCCATCCTTCCCCTGCTCACCACCCTGATCCTTGCGGTCCACCTCTTCCTGGTCCAGTCGCAGGGGATGAGCGTCCCGCCGGAACTGGAGAAGCGCGGGCGGCCCATCCACACCATGCCCTTCTTCCCGCAGTTCCTTCTCCGGGACTTGGCGGGCTGGCTCTCGGCCCTGGCCGTCCTGGGGGCGCTGGCCGCCTACTTCCCCTGGGAGCTAGGGAGCAAGGCGGACCCCTTCGCGCCGGCCCCGGCGGGCATCCGGCCCGAGTGGTACTTCATGTACATGTTCCAGACCCTCAAGTACCTCCCGGCCAAGCTCGGCCCGCTGGACGGCGAGGTGGTGGGGATCCTGGGATTCGGGTTGGGAGGGTTGTTCCTTCTGCTGGCCCCGTTCCTCGACCGCCGGTCGGCGCGGGCGGAGAAGAGCCCGCTCTTCTTCTGGCTCGGCGTTTTCATCGTGACCTATATCGTGGTGCTGAGCGCCCTGGGCTACCTGGCGCCGGGGGGAAAGTAGGATGGCGCGCATCTGGTCGCTGCCGCTCGCCGCGCTGGTCCTCGGCCTGATCCTCTTCGGCGGGGGCCGGGCCGCGGCGCAGAATCCGGCGGAGAATAACACATGTATCGCCTGCCACCAGGGACAGGAGAGTCCCCAACTGCGCTCCCCGGCCGAGACGTACACCCAGGACATCCACTTTTCCAAGGGGATCCTGTGCCAGGACTGCCACGGGGGCGATGCCACCAGCTTCGACCCGGCTGTCGCCATGGGCAAGGCCAAAGGGTTCATCGGCAAGCCCACGCACCAGGTGGTCCCCCAGATCTGCGGGAAGTGCCACAGCAACGCGGAGTACATGAAGCGCTTCAACCCGACCCTCCGCGTGGACCAGGTGCAGGAGTACTACACCAGTGTCCACGGGAAGTTGCTCAAGAAGGGCGACCAGAAGGTCGCGACCTGCATCAATTGCCACGATGTCCACAAGATCAGGGCGATCAAGGACCAGCAGGCCTGGACCTACCCCCTCAAGATCGTGGACACCTGCGGCCGCTGCCACGGCGACCCCAAGTACATGGCCGGCTACAACATCCCCACGGACGTCGTGGTCAAGTACAAGGAGAGCGTCCACTACCAGGAACTGGCCCAGCAGGGGGATCTCTCGGCCCCGACCTGTAACGTCTGCCACGGCAACCACGGGGCCACGCCGCCGGGGGTCAACTCTGTGGCCAACGTGTGCGGGAATTGTCACAGTGTCCCTGAAGACTTCTTCAACAAGGGGCCGCACAGAAAGGCCTTCGCCGCCATGAGTCTTCCGGGGTGTGTAACCTGCCATAGCAACCACGACGTGAAGAGGACGAGCGACGCCATGGTGGGGACGGTCGCGCCCGCCGTCTGCGTGAACTGCCACCAGCCGAACTCAGACGAGTATCGAAAGGCCGGGCTGATCCGCGCGGACCTGGACGGGCTGCGCGGCGACGTGGAGCGCGCCACGGAGATCCTGACCCGGGCCGAGCGTGCCGGGATGGAGGTGAGCCAGGACAAGTTCGACCTGCGCGGAGCCGCCGACGCCCTGCTCAAGGCGCGAACCTCGGTCCACCTGGTCGATCCCGTGGCCGTCAAGGCGCTGACCGACCAGGGGGACAAGATCGCCAAGGCGGAGTACACGAAGGGGGTGCAGGTGCTGGACGAGCTGGCCTTCCGCCACCACGGCTTGTGGATCGCGGTGGGTATCATCCTCGTGACGATCGTGGGGCTGGTGCTGAAGATCCGGGAGGTGGACCGGCGGAGGGGTGAATAGGCAGAAGCCGTGGGCCGTCCCAGGGGTAAGCATGAGATCGGTCGACGGGTCTGAGCAATGAAAGTCCGAAAGGAGGTGAGACGGGATGAAGGGTAATTGGAGAGCGATGCTGATCGTCGTGGTGGCGGCGGCTCTGGTCGGGTTTCTCGGGGCAGTCGTGGCCCAGAAGGCCATGGCGCAGGCGAAGGGGCCCGCAGATTTTACCTTCAGTGACGGGGCGCAGGGGAAGGTGGTGTACAGCCACCAGTTCCACCTGTCCAAGGGCCTGAAGTGCACCGACTGCCACACGAAGATCTTCAAGATGGCCAAGCCGACCGCCTTCAAGATGGCGGACATAAACAACGGCCAGTATTGTGGGGCGTGCCATGACGGCACCAAGGCATTCAGCGTCAAGGAGGCGACCAACTGCAGCAAGTGCCATAAGAAGGACTGATCGCCTCTGGCGCTCGGCCCCTGTAGCTCTCCTCAAGCCTGAAGCCCACGGCATGCCGTGGGCTTCGGCATTTACGTAGGAAATAGTACACTTCCCCAAATCGATGAGACAAGTCTGCTCGCTCCTTCTGGGCTGCTCCAGCATGAGAAAGAATCCCAAGAAACCTGCTTAGCGTAACTGTTGAGAAATGCAACAGTCAAAGTCCAGCACTAAGCGGGGAGATTCGGTCCGCGTTTTGTGAGCTTAGCGGCACACAAGTTGCTCAGTGTCGCCGGGGCTTGGTGTCCTTAGACTGGGGCGGGCGCAATGAAGCGAATGCTGCTGCCGGTAATTCTCCTCGGGGTCGTCCTGGGACTGACTGTTGCTGTGGAGCGCGCGACGGCGGCTGGGCCGACCAATCAGGACTGCCTGGGCTGCCACGCGGACAAGGACCTCAAAAAGGAGGCGGGAGGCAAGTCGGTTTCGCTGTTCGCGGACGAGGCCGTCCTGAAAAAATCCATCCACGGACATCTCGCGTGCACGGAATGCCACGCGGGCATCACCGAGATTCCCCACGCCGAGAAGGTTGCTCCCGTCCAGTGCCAGAAGTGCCACGGCAACGAGGCGGGCATGCTTACCGCAAGCATCCACGGCGCAGCGGGGGTCGACTGCCAAAGCTGTCACGGGTCGCATGGCATTGCGCCCGCGAAGACACTAGGGGCACAGCCCTGCAAGAGCTGCCACCAGGACACGGTGAATTCCTACCTCCAGAGCGTCCATGGCCGCGCCGCCCTGAAAGGTGTGCGGGATGCCGCCCTCTGCTCCGACTGTCACGGGAGCGCGCACCAGGTGCGAGTGCAGACCGACCCTCAATCCTCTACGAACCGGACCCACATGGCGGAGACGTGCGGCCGCTGCCACGCGGACCGCGCCCTGGTGCGGCGGTGGCAGATCCCCATTCCCGAGGCGTACCAGCTCTATCAGAAGAGCGTGCACGGCCGCGCCGTGGCGGCGGGGAAGCAGGCGGCCACCTGCAACGACTGCCACCAGAGCCACACCCTGCGTCGGGCCAACGATCCTGCGTCGTCCGTGTACCGGGAGAACGTTCCGCAGACCTGCGGGAAGTGTCATGCGCAGGAGAGCAAGGAGTACCTGGGCAGCATCCACGGCAGCGCCATGCGCAACGGCGCCACGGACGCGCCGGTCTGTACCGACTGCCACGGGGAGCATCTCATCCGTGCGGCGCACGATCCGGAGTCGTCGGTGAGCGTGGCCCGCGTCTCCAAAACCTGCGCAACCTGTCACGAAGTCGCCCGGATCAACGAGAAGTACGGCATCCCCGGCGGACGGGTGGAGACCTACGCGGACAGCTTCCACGGCCTGGCTGTCCGCGGCGGATCCACCGTGGCGGCGAACTGTGCGAGCTGCCACGGCTTCCACAACATCCGGCCGTCCACCGATCCCCAGTCCACCATCGCCAAGGCGAATCTCCCGGCGACCTGTGGCAAGTGCCATCCGGGGGCGGGCGCCAACTTTGCCGAGGGCAAGGTGCACGTGGCCATCACGGCGCGGCAGGATCCCCTCCTATTCTATGTGCGGAACTTCTACCTCCTCGTCATCGCGGCCACCATTGGCGGCATGGGCCTCCACAACGGGCTCGACTTCCTGAAGAAGCTGCGGCGCGAATACCGCCGGCGCAGCGGCGGGGCGGCCACGCTCCGGAACGGCGGGTACGCCGACGCCCATCCTGCCCCGCAGCACTGGTTCACGCGGATGACCGTGGCGGAGCGGTGGCAGCATGGCCTTCTCTTCATCAGCTTCATCACCCTTGTGTATACGGGCTTCGCCCTGAAGTTTCCCGAGACGTGGCTCTTCCGCTGGCTGGTGGCCCTGGAGAACGGGAACGCCTTGCGGGGCTGGATCCACCGCGGCGCCGCCGTGGTGATGATCGCGGCGAGCCTCTGGCACCTCGGGTACCTGCTGACCCGGAGGGGGCGCTCGCAGCTCATCGCCATGCTGCCGAAGTTCGAAGACGCAAAGGAGGTCTTGCAGAACCTCGTCTACCTTCTGGGCCTTCGCAGCGAGCCGCCGCGCTTCGGCCGCTTCAGCTATATCGAGAAGGCCGAGTACTGGGCTCTCATCTGGGGCACCACCGTCATGGCCGCGACGGGCCTCGTGCTGTGGTTCGAGAACGTCGCCCTCCGCTTCCTGCCGAAATGGGCGTTGGATGTCGCCACCCTCGTGCACTACTACGAGGCCTGGCTTGCGACCCTGGCCATCCTGGTCTGGCATTTCTACTACGTCATCTTCAATCCGGACGTGTATCCGATGAACTGGACCTGGCTGACCGGGAAGATCTCCGAGGAGACGCTTCGCCACGAGCATCCCCGAGAGTATGAGGACCTGCCCGAGCAGGGCGAGCTGTAGCGCCCCTACCAAACGTGCGCTCTTCCGCACCTTGCTCCGGCGAGGCGAGGCCCTCGCTTGCGGCGGCCCGCGGCGCGTGATAGGCTCCTCCGGAGCAAGAGTTCTGCGGGGAGGGGAAAGGGGTGTCTCGGGCACCTCGGCGGCAAACGCCCACGATGCTTGGCAGCACGGGCTGATCTCCAGCGATGCTCGCTTGAAGGCCCGTTGACAGCACGCGGCGGCCTGCGGAGGCCACACGGTCTCGGTCCCCGCTTCGCCACAATCTCCGGCGCCTGCCCGTAGACTTGTCGGGCCACCTCTGAACCCAATTGCGGTTTGCCGCCGCTGCCGCGGCGGCGATTCTGCCCCAACCGCGGACGCTGGCGGGGCCCACGGAAGAGCGAGCATGACCACCGGCTATCGCATCGTGCGGAAAGAGGTCTTCTCCCCAGTCACCTACCTCTGGGAGGTGGAGGCCCCCGCCGTGGCCCGGGCGGCCCAGCCCGGCCACTTCCTCATGGTCCGGATGCACGAGCGGGCGGAGCGCATCCCGCTCACCGTGGCGGACTTCGACCGGGCCAGAGGCACCGTGACGGTGGTCATTCAGGCGGTGGGGAAGTCCACCCGGGAGATGATGCAGCTCGAGGCCGGGGATACTCTCCTGGACTTCATCGGCCCCCTGGGCGAGGCCAGCCACATTGCGAAACGCGCGAAGGTGATCTTGGTGGGCGGGGGCCTCGGCGTGGCCCCCGTCTATCCGCAGCTTCGGGCCTACAAGGCCCTGGGGAGCACCACCCTCTCCATCATCGGGTTCCGCAGCAAGAACTTGATCTTCTGGGAAGAGAAGTTCCGCCTCCAGAGCGACGAGCTCCACATCGCCACGGATGACGGCTCCTACGGCCACCAAGGCTTCGTGAGCCAGGTCCTCGACCTCGTTCTCAAGAAGCATCCGGACACCGAGGAGGTCGTGGCCATCGGGCCCCTCCCCATGATGAAGGCCTGCTGCGACGTGACCCGGCCCTTGGGCGTCCGGACGCTGGTGAGCCTCAATGCCATCATGGTGGACGGGACCGGCATGTGCGGAAGCTGCCGGGTGACCGTGGGCGGCAAGATGCGCTTCGCCTGCGTGGACGGCCCCGACTTTGACGGGCACCAGGTGGACTTCGAGGAACTCATGCGGCGCCAAGCACGCTTCCGGTCCCAGGAGCAGGCGTCCTTGCAGCAGTTCGAGGAAGAGTGCAAGCTCCGGGGCAAAATGCCCGAGCCCCCCGGGGCCGGCAATTCGCGTCGGGAGTGACGGCCGATGCCAACGGTCAAGACCATCCACACCATTCCCCAGGGCCGGACCCCCATGTCCGAGCAGGACCCGGTGGCCCGCGGCAAGAACTTCGACGAGGTGGCGCTGGGCTACTCGCTGGAACAGGCCCTGCGGGAGGCGGACCGGTGTCTGGAGTGCAAGAAGCCGCGCTGCATTGCCGGCTGCCCCGTGGGCATCGATATCCCGAGCTTCATCCGGGCCATCGGCCAGCACGACCTCAAGGCGGCGTATGAGATCCTCCGCAAGGACAACCCTCTCCCGGCGGTCTGCGGCCGGGTCTGCCCGCAGGAGACCCAGTGTGAGATCCGCTGCGTCCTGGGGGTGAAGGCCGAGCCCGTGGCCGTGGGGCGCCTCGAGCGCTTCGTGGCGGATTACGCCATGGCCCACCTTCCCTTCACGCCCCCACAGATCACCCCCACCGGCAAGAAGGCGGCGATCATCGGCTCCGGCCCCGCCGGGATCGCCTGCGCCGCCGACCTCGCCCGGGTGGGCGTGGCCGTCACGATCTTCGAGGCCCTCCACATGGCTGGCGGGGTCCTGAAGTACGGCATCCCCGAGTTCCGGCTCCCCAAGGCCATCGTGGACCGGGAGCTGGATCTCCTCCAGCAGATGGGGGTCCGGATCGAACTGAACACCGTCATCGGCAAGCTCTTCACCATCCCCCAACTCCTACAGGAACAGGGTTTCGACGCCGTCTTCATCGGCACCGGGGCTGGCTCCCCCAAGTTCCAGGGGATCCCGGGCGAGAACCTGAACGGGGTCTTTTCGGCCAACGAGTTCCTCACCCGGGTAAACCTCATGCGGGGCTTCCGCCACCCCGAATACGACACCCCGGTCGGGATGGGCCGCCAGATCGCCGTCATCGGGGCCGGCAATACCGCCATGGACTGCGCCCGCTGCGCCTTCCGGATCGGAGCGGAGCAGGTCACGGTGGTCTACCGGCGGAGCCAGAAGGAGTCACCGGCGCGGGCCGAGGAGTTGCACCACGCCATGGAGGAGGGGATCGTCTTCCACTGGCTCACCGCCCCTGTGAAGATCTTTGGAGGGGCCGACGGCTGGGTGCAGGGGATGGAGTGTATCCGGATGGCGCTGGGCGAGCCGGATGCCTCGGGCCGGCGCGCCCCCATCGAACAGCCCGGGACCAACTTCGAGTTCCCCGTGGACACCGTGATCTACGCCCTCGGCACCCGGGCCAACCCCATCATCGCGCGCACGACCCCGGGCCTGAAAACCAACCCGTGGGGCTACATCGAGGTGGACCCCGCCACCGGCATGACCTCCCTCCCCGGCATCTTCGCCGGGGGGGACATCGTCACCGGCTCGGCCACGGTGATCCTGGCCCTCGGCGCGGGGCGCCGCGCCGCCACGGGGATGCTGCAGTACCTGGGCCTGCGCCCCGCCGACGCGCCGGTCGGGGCGGCGGCGACCACAGCCTGAAACCGGCCTGTTCGGCAGTTCGACTGTTCGGCCGTTCTCGGGTCGCTCACACTCGAGGATCGCGTGCTGTTCCTCTCCGAGCGCGCCATCCCCATGGACGGCCGGGCGCGCGTTTTCCGGAAGCAGGCAGAGACGCTGGAGGAGGGGATCGAGCGGGAGACCTGCCGCGATTCTTTCCTTCCCCCGGCATCGGCAACTCCTCGCACGGGTGGACGATGTCAAGCCGGCTGTCCCTTGTCTTGGCCCAGGCGATACACGCCTCCAGGCTCCACAGCCTGAAGGTCAAGTTCCTCCTCGGGCTGATCCTGCTGGCCAGCCTGGTCATCGGCGGGTCCACCTGGTGGAACCTCGAACTGCATCGGCAGCACATGCTCGAGGCCACCGAAGAGAAGGTCCGAGCGCTGGCTGAGGCCATCGACCGCGGCATCCAGATCTCCATGCGGGAAGGGCGCACCGAAGACGTTCAGCGGCTCCTCGAGGAGATCGCGCACGACCCCGACATCGAACAGATCATCCTCTTCGACAGCCAGGGGAAGATCCTGCGCGCCTCGCACCCGGGGATGGTGGGGCGGGTGCTCGATCGGGATCGGCTGTCCCGCTATCTCGTCCAGCCGGATTTTGCGGTCACGGGGGTCTACGAGAATGGGCGACTCATCCGCTCGGTGGTCAAGCGGATCGTGAACCGGCCCGAGTGCGGCCAATGCCACGGGACCCAGAACCCGGTGAACGGGATCCTGCACGTGGACATGTCCTTCCGCCGGACCCAGGAACAGATCCAGGAGATGGAACAGTCGGCACTCTGGACGGTCATCATCACGGCCGTAGTCATGGCGGCCGGCGGCGCCCTACTCATGGTCAGGCTGGTCGACCGGCCCGTCGCGCGCCTGGGGAAGGCCATGGCCCAGGTCGAGGCCGGGAACCTGGAGGTGCGGGCGGAGGTCCCCGCGCGGGACGAGCTAGGGAGACTCGCCGACAGCTTCAACGCCATGGTGGAGCGGCTGCAGGCGGCCCAGGCAGAGATCGAGGCCTATCACCAGGAGCGCCTGGACCGGGCGGAGCGCCTGGCCACCCTCGGGGCGCTGGCGGCCTCCTTGGCCCACGAGATCAAGAATCCGTTAGCGGGGATCGGCGGCGCGATCCAGGTCATGGCCGACGAGTTGCCGGCGGCCGATCCCCGCAAGGAGATCATGCAGGAGATCCTGACCCAGGTGCGCCGGCTCGACAAGACGGTGCGGGACCTGCTGGCCTTCACCCGACCGGGCAAGCCGGACGTCGCCCCCTGCGACATTCACCAGGTGCTGGACCGCGTCCTGCTCCTGCTGGCCCAGGATCCCGAGGCGAAGCGCATCCGCGTGGTCCGCAACTACCGGCCGAACCTTCCCCCCGCAGAGGCGGACGGCAAGCAAATGGGCCAGGTGTTCCTGAACTTGGTGCTCAATGCTGTCCAGGCCATGCCGCAGGGTGGGCAGATCGTCCTACAGACGAATGTGGTCGAGGTCAACGGGAACGGGGCAAGGTCGCGCAGGACGCGAGGGCCGGCAATCAAAGTCGAGGTGAGCGACTCGGGCCCCGGTATTCCACCCCATATCCTTCCGAACATCTTCAAGCCCTTCGTGACCACGAAGCATCGGGGGACCGGACTCGGCCTCTCCGTGAGCCGGCGCATCGTGGAGGATCACGGCGGCTCGATCGAAGTGGAAAGTGCGCCGGGTCAGGGCGCGACCTTCCGAGTGTTCCTGCCCGTGGGGTCCCAGACGCCAAGCCTGGAGGCACAGTTCATGTGATGGCGCGGGCCATACAGACCGTCGCGCCTGGCATCACGCCAACAAAGCCTTCTTCGCACACCTGCCCCCCTGTGAGTTCCTGAGGCATTTCTCCTCTCAACCCTCGCCTGCGTGCGCACTGTTCGTCCGGTCCTTACCTTGTGGCATCCCCATTGCTAATCATGAGGCGGCACATCGGCCCGCGAGGTGAGGATGCCCGCGCATACCATTCTCATTATCGATGACGACAGACTCACCCGATGGTCGATATCCATGGTTCTCGGGCGTGCGGGTTATCGGGTGGAAGAGGCCACGTCCGGGAAGGACGGACTGACCAAGATCGCGAGGGCCCGCCCCGACGTCGTCCTGGCGGACATTGCCCTGCCCGACATGGATGGGTTTGCGGTTTTACGTGCGATCTACGCCCAGCATCCCACACTTCCTGTCATCTTGATGAGCGCCGACGCGACGGCGTCGATGGCCCGCGATGCAGTGCGCCAAGGGGCCTTCGCCTGGTTGGACAAACCCTGCGATTCCCCGGAACTAGAGGCCGTGATCGGTCGGGCCGTGCAGCCCTTGGCAGCATCCGATCAGGCGCCTGCCTGAGGCAGCTCTCTTCAACAGCGGCGAGTCCACTCACTCGACTATCGGTGGGTCGAATCACCCAATTCTCTACCCCCACTTCTGGGTTAAATCCCCCACTATCCCGCAGCTATGGCCTGATGTGCACGAGGCCTCTCCGATCACGAGACTCTAACCCATGGCATTCTTTGGGCTTCGCCTGATCGCCAATTGTCCCCCATTGCCAGCCCCGCCTGGCACCCTTGTTGCCTACCCCACAAGACCATCGGGTGTGGCCTGCTCTGTGGGCGATGACCCACTGTATTCGGTTCACATGTCTTAGGAGGGTATGCAGATGGGATCGCGCTGGGTTCCGCCATCGGGTAGTGCTCGATGGAAGGCGTCGGGGAGCGGCGTGGCTTCCGGTCCTGCTAACCGGGTGCCTGCTCGCCCTGGCGATCCAGGTGGGGGCCGGAACGGCGATGGCGGCACCTCCGACTATTCCCGGGGCCACCTACGTCGGAAGCGACACGTGTAATGGCTGCCACCCGGATCAGGCGAAGAAGATGGAAGATACCTTCCACGGGAAGCTCCTGGGGACCAAGCTCTCCAAGAATGAGTTGCAACAGCGCGGCTGCGAGGCCTGCCATGGGCCGGGCAGCAAGCACGTGGAGGATCCCTCGAACCCGGCCAACAATCTCCGCTTCGGGAAGTCCTCCGTTCTGACCGCCAACCAGAAGAGCGCGATCTGCCTCCAATGCCACCAGAATGGCAAGCAGATGCTCTGGCAGGGGAGCCCGCACGACGGCCGCGATCTCACCTGTGCGACCTGTCATTCGATCCACGGGCCGTTCGCCGGGAAGGCTCAGATCAAGATCGTCAAGGCCGCGCAATACGACTCCCGCGGCCTCCGCATGGATACCGCCCAGATCGATCTGTGCGGCCAGTGCCACCAAGTGCGGGCGATGCAGTTCCAGCGCTCGTCCCACATGCCCCTGCGGGAGGGCAAGCTAGTCTGCACGAGCTGCCACAACCCACACGGGACCACCACCGAGAAGCTGATCAACGCCATCTCCATCAACGAGAGCTGCACGAGCTGCCATACGGATAAGCGAGGCCCGTTCCTGTGGGAGCACCCGCCGGTCCTGGAGAGCTGCCTGAACTGCCATGTGCCCCACGGGTCGAACAACGCCCCGCTCATGAAGATCAAGCCGCCGCGTCTGTGCCAGACCTGTCACGACACGAACCGCCACCCCACGCAGCCATATGGACAGACGGATCGGAAGGTCTTTAACCGCTCCTGTGTCAACTGCCACCCGAACATCCACGGATCCAACCATCCATCCGGGGTGTTCTTCACGCGATGACGACTTCGGCTGAGGTGACTGGAACCATGCAACTCTCTGTGGAGGCGAACATGGGGCGAGCACGAAGGTGGGCGAGCGTCGCGCTATCCGGGCTTGTCGCGACCTCCCTCTTTATGATGGCTCCGGCTCCGGTCAAGGCAGCCGAGGAGGTCCTGGATTGGCGGATCGGCGGCTCGATCGATGCCGGGGGGATCTACTCTACCGGTGAGCGCAGCTCCTCGAAGTTCAACGAATACCGGGACATGGATAACGGATTCGTTGGGGAACTGGAGTTGAATGGGGAGCACAAAGAGCAGCCGTATTACTTCAACTTGTACGGCAAGAATCCAGCCCGGGACGACCAAGAGTACTCGGGTGCTTTTGGGCGATACGGCCTGTTCCAGTTGGACTTGAGCTGGGACCGGACGCCTCACGTCCTGAGCAACAGCGCCCAGACCATTTTCCAGCAGAATGGGACGGTCTTTACCCTGCCGGCTACCGATCGGCCGTTTACTACCGGCAATGCCAAGGACAGAATCAACAGCTTGACACGGTCGGTGGATCTGAGCTTCACCACGGATGTCGGGACGGCCGCGTTCAAGTTCACGCCCACCGATGCCCTGCGGTTCGATGTGGAGTACAGCAACCGCCACCGCGATGGCTATCGCCCCCTGGGGACGGTGATCGGCAACCCCGGAGGATCCGTCACCGAGCTGGCCGTCCCCATCGATACCATGACGCACGAGGTGAAATTCGGCGCGCAGTTTTCCAAGCCGGCTTATGCGTTGGCCTTCAACTACACCGGCTCCATCTTCCAGAACGATTTCCAGAGTTACACGTGGGACAACCCGACTGTAGCAGCGGGCACCGCAAACGCCCGAGGGCAGGTTTCCGCGGCGCCGGACAGCATCGCCCACACATTCAATTTCACCGGGACATACGCTTTGCCCCTCAACTCCAGAATCTCCGGGAATTTTGCGTATAGCATGCTGCGCCAGGATCAGACGTTCCTCTTCAATTCCTTGAGCACCGGGATCGCGCAGCGAAACACGGATGATGCGGGAAATTCCAGTCCTGACGCCAAGTCGAATATCGTGACCGGCAATATCCTGCTCACCAGCCGGCCGATCAGTAATGTGACGGCGTCGGCGCGTTATCGGTACTTCGAGTATCAAAACGACATGCCCGAGCACGTGTTCTCTTTCGCCGATCCAGAAGGTGCCGGATCTGCCGAGACTCATAGCACGTTGCAGGAGCGATTTACGAAACAGAATGCGGGCGGGGACATCGGCTGGCATCCGATTTCGATGCTCAACCTGAAGGCCGGGTTTGACTACGAACACTGGAATCGAGGCGACCGGGAGACCTACTCCACCAACGAATACACTCCCAAGTTCTCCGCCGATGTGACCCCCGTCGATTGGTTCCTCGGCCGCGTGACCTACAGCCACGGCGAGCGGAGCGTGAAGGACTATCATTACCCGGAAGACTCCAGTCAGCTCCCCCAGTTGATCAAGTTTGACGAGGCGGACCGCCGCCGGGACAAGGTGGACGTGCTCCTGCAACTGAGCCCATGGGAGACGGTGACCCCCTCCCTGAGCTTTGCCTATGCGAGGGACGATTACACCAAGTCCAGCTATGGGCTGACCAGCGACGATTACTGGAGCGGCGGATTCAACCTGGGGTGGAGCCCGCTGAATTGGCTCCAGTTCTCGGCAGACTACACGTACGAGCAATATAACTACAACCAGCAGTCCCGCTACCGACCTGTGGTCGGAGTCGTGGTGACCCCCGACACGCCCAACAACGACTGGACTAGCAAGAGCAAGGACGAGTTTCATAACCTGGGCGCCAATGCCACGGTCACGCTGATTCCCAAGAAGCTGTTCTTCGACCTGGGGTATATTGTGACTTTCGGCTACACGACCATCAAGAACGCGAACGTGGTCAATCCGCCCGCGACGCCGAGCACATCTGCGCCTGGCGTGCCTCCGAACAACGCGACGGCCGTACCGTGGGACAAGGTCTTCAACGTCCTGCAGACCGTCAAGGTGATGGCACGGTACAACTTCACCGAGAAGTTCCAGGCCAGGCTCGGGTTCGCGTACGAGCGATACAACGAGAGGGACTTCGCCCGGGATCCGTTGCAGCCCTTCATGGGTGGCGTGGATACGTCCAGTGCTGGGATCACCTCGGTCTTCCTGGGGGCGGCGCAGCCAAACTACGAGGCCTATATCACGAGCTTCCTGCTCCGGTACGCGTTCTAGCTCCCTGTGTCGGCCCGCCTGGACCCTCCGGGGCGGGTGCGAGGCGACAGGCAAGACGCTGCGGCCCGGGGATGACCTCCCCGGGCCTCGGTGTTCTATGGCCGCCACAGATTCTGCCCTCCGAATGGCCCGCCCCCGGCTCCCATCCATTCGACAGCCTCCCAAATTGACAGGTGATCTTTCCGGCACGACCGTGTAAAATTCCGCGATCTTCGTAAATCGGATTGGGGAGGGGGTCGGAGCCTATGACGCCGGGGCCTGCGACGATCCTCGTGGTCGATGACGAGCATCTCATCCGCTGGTCGCTGGAGCAACAGCTCCGGCGTGAGGGGTACGGCGTCCTGCTGGCCGAGAACGGGGCAGAGGCCCTGCAGAAGGCGCAGGGCGAGAGTCCCGACCTGGTCCTTCTGGACATCCGCCTCCCCGATGCCGACGGCCTCGCGATCCTGGAGCGCCTCCGCGACAGGGCGCCGGACGTCCTGGTCATCATGATCACCGCTCACGGCGGCGTGGAGTCTGCCGTCCGCGCCATGAAGCTGGGGGCCTACGACTACATCGTCAAACCCTTCGATCCGGAGGAGCTGAAGCTCACGATCAAAAAGGCCCTGGAGGCCCGGACACTGCGGCGCGAGGTGGCGCGGCTCTACGCGCAGCAGCGGGAGGGAGCCGGCCTGGACGCCATCGTGGGCCAAAGCCGCCCGCTCCAGGAGGTCAAGGGGCTCATCCAGCAGATCGCGCAGAGCGATGCCACCACGGTACTGTTGGAGGGGGAGAGCGGTACTGGCAAGGACCTGGTGGCGCGGGTGATCCATTTCGAGAGCGCCAGGGCCCAGGCTCCCTTCCTGGCGGTCAACTGCGCGGCCCTCCCCGAGCATCTCCTGGAGAGCGAGCTGCTCGGCCACGAGAAGGGCGCCTTCACCGATGCCAAGGCCCAGAAAAAGGGTCTCTTCGAGCAGGCCGACGGCGGCACCATGTATCTGGATGAGATCGGGGACATGCGGATGAACCTGCAGGCGAAACTCCTGCGCCTGATTGAGGAGAAGACCTTCCGGCGATTGGGCGGCGTCCGGGATCTCAAGGTGGACGTCCGCATCGTCGCGGCGACCAATCGCGACCTGCGCAAGGCCATGGAGAACGGGAGAGTTCCGCAAGGACCTCTACTATCGGCTGAAAGTGTTTCCGGTCCACCTGCCTCCCCTGCGCGAGCGGCCAGAAGACATCCTGCCTCTGGGCCGGCATTTCCTCTCCCAGTACGTGCGCGACTCCCGCAAAGCGATCGCAGGTTTCACGCCCGAGGCGGAGCAGCGCCTCACGACGCATCCGTGGCCGGGAAACGTCCGGGAGCTGCGGAATGCCGTCGAGCGAGCCGTCATCATGGCCAGGGGAGCGCAGATCGAGGTCCAGGATCTGCCGCACGAGATCGCGGTCCCCGCGGGGCAGGGTGGAGAGGCGGCTCGGTCTGCACCAGCCCCCTCCGGGCAGATGACGCTCGAGGAGGTGGAGCGGCGCCTCATCGAGGAGGCCTTGGCGGCGACGCAGGGCAATCAGGTGCGGGCAGCGCGGATGCTCGGCATCACCCGGGACACCCTCCGCTACCGCATGAAGAAGTTCGGCCTGGGCGAGGCCGGGCCGAAAGGCGGATGAGGGTGGGGAGGAGGACGTGATGAAACTGAAGGGGAAGGCCGCGCTGATCACGGGCGGTGGGACCGGCATGGGCCGGGCCATCTCCCTGAAGTTCGCCTCGGAGGGGGCCGACCTCGTCATCAACTACTCCCGGCGGGCGAAGGAAGCGGAGGAGACCGCCGAGGCGGCGAAGCAGCACGGCGTCCGGGCCTTCGCGATTCGCGCGGACGTCTCGCAGGACGCGGAGGCTCGCCGGCTGGTCAAAGAGACAGCGGAGACACTCGGTCGGCTGGATATCCTTGTGAACAATGCTGGCTGGAGCCAGTACGTGCCCCACGAGGACCTGGAAGGGCTGACGGAGGAGATCCTCGAACGGACCTGGGCCGTGAACACCAAGGGGCCGCTGTATCTCTGCCGAGCCGCCATCCCGCTCATGCTGAAGCAGGGCGGCGGACGCATCGTCAACATCACCTCCGTTGCCGCGTTCCAGGGGGCCGGCAGTTCGGTGATCTACTGTGCCTCCAAGGCTGCCCTGTCCTCCATCACCAAGTCGCTGGCACGGGCCTTCGCCAAGGATAACATCTTGGTGAATGCCATCGCCCCAGGCCTCGTCGACACGAACTTCGTGGAATGGCCCAGTGGTGTGGTGGAGGAAAACATCCGCGTCAGCCCCATGGGCCGCATTCCGACGGTGGACGACGTTGCGAACGCCGCCCTGTTCCTGGCTTGCGATGCCACCGGGGTCACCGCGCAGACCATCTTTGTGGATTGCGGCGTGACCGTCCTCCAACCAGTGGTCTGACCGCCTCGCTTCGGTATCCGCCAACTTCTTGTTGAAAAATTCTGCGCTGCGTTCTGATGCCAGGAGCGCAGCGTTTATTATTGATTAGGTCATATCGGACAATTCTAATCTTGTAAGTATACATAAAATAAGGGCTTGACTCATTCTGATATTTGTCGCAAATTAAGTTGTGGTCAGACCAGCCTACCTTCAGTCCACCATTCTGACCATCATCCTCCGCATTCGCAGAAACGCTCTGCGGCCTGTGGCGGATGAGATCGATTGCAGGGCGGCTTGGTTTTCGCCGGGACCGGCGCCAAGGATATCTGGTGCAGACAGTCAGCCACAAGGCCTTTCACGCCATCCGGAAGACCCGCGTCTCGAAGGAAATCATCGATCAGGTCCGTGACCTGATCTCGTCAGGTCGGCTCGGCCCCGGGGATCGACTGCCGTCTGAGCGCGAGTTGGCCCAGACGTTTCAGGTCGGGCGCTCCACGGTTCGCGAGGCCATCCGGTCCATGGAGTCGCTGGGCCTGATCGAGGTCCGTCCGGGGGAGGGGACCTTCTTGGCGGGACCCTCGGTGGAGCACGGCCACGATCCGCTCACAGCCAACCTCTACAAGGCGTGGAGCACGCAGCTCAAGCTGTTCGAGATCCGCGCGGTCCTGGAGCCGGGTCTGGCCGGCTTGGCCGCACGCCGCGCCACGCCCGAGCACATCGCCCGGATGCGGGAGGCCCTGAAAGGACAGGAGACAAAGGTCGAGCGCGGTGAGGCGTACGTGAAGGAGGACACGGCCTTCCACCTCCTCATCGCCGAGGCGACCGGCAATGAGATCCTCTTGCGGATCGTGGACAACCTGATGGGCCTGCTGGAGGAGACGCGTCACACGTCGTGGCAGCGCGGTGATCGGCCGAACCGATCGCTCAAGCAGCATCGGGCCGTCCTGCAAGCCATCGAAGAGCGGAATCCGGCCATGGCCGAGCGCCGGATGCGCGAACACATCCGCAGCATCGAGCGCATCGTGTTCACACCCGAGGAGCAAGCGTCAGGGCATCCGATCGAACCCCCCCGCCCGCTGTAGCCAGAGGGCACCCGTGAGCGACGGAAAAGAGAGCAGCCTTCAATTCAAGGTGGCAGAGGCGTTCCTGGAGGACGTGGGCAAGGGCTTTGCCAGACTGGATGCCGACGATCTCAAGCGGCTACATGCGGCACCGGGAGACGTCTTGCTCATCACCGGTCGGCGGGCTACCGTGGCCCGCGCCGTCCAGGCGCCTCCCAGCCACTGCGGGCAGTTCCTGATCCTGATGGACGGGACCACCCGGGACAACGCCCAAGCCGGCATCGACGAGTACGTCACGGTCCGCAAGGTCCCGTTCAAGGCGGCCGAATCGCTCCTCCTGGCGCCGGTTCAGGCTGGGCAACGGGCCCCGACAGAGGAGGAGATCCCCCATCTCCGCCAGCTCATCCTCGGGCTGCCCGTGATCTTGGGGGATCGGTTGCAGATCACCTTCCTGGGGGCGCGGCCGCAAGCCTTCACGGTGGAGGGCGCGGCGCCCCGCGGCGCACTGTTGGTCTCCACGGACACCGCCATCTCCTTCAAAGTCCCCGAGGTCTCCGCCGAGAGAGCCTACCGTGTCTCCTACGAGGACATCGGGGGTCTGGACCGGGAAGTCGCGCTGGTCCGGGAAATGGTGGAATTGCCCCTCAAGTTCCCCAAGCTCTTCGGGCTCTTGGGGATCGACCCCCCCAAGGGCGTCCTGCTGACCGGACCGCCCGGCACGGGGAAGACCCTCATCGCCCGGGCGGTCTCGAACGAGGTCCGGGCCCACTTCATCCACGTGAACGGTCCCGAGATCATCCACAAGTTCTACGGCGAGAGCGAGGCCAAGCTCCGCCAGGTCTTCGAGGAGGCGCGGCGGAACGCGCCCGGCATCATCTTCCTGGACGAGATCGACGCCCTGGCGCCCAAGCGCGCCATGGTCATCGGGGACGTGGAGAAGCGCGTGGTGGCCCAACTCCTGGCGCTGATGGACGGCCTGGTCGAGCGCGGGGAAGTGGTCGTCATCGGCGCCACCAACATGCCGGAACTCGTGGACCCGGCGCTGCGGCGGCCGGGCCGCTTCGACCGCGAGATCACCATCGGCGTCCCGGGCCGCGAGGGCCGGCGGCAGATCCTGGGCATCCATTCCCGCCGGATGCCGCTCGGCCCCGACGTGGACCTGGACCAGCTCGCCGAGATCACCCACGGCTACGTCGGCGCCGACCTGGCGGTCCTCTGCAAGGAGGCGGGGATGGTGGCCCTGCGGCGGCTCCTCCCCCACGTCCGCTTCGACGTGGATCTGGAGCCGCAGATCGACGCCATGGCGGTCCAGGTCACCCGTGCGGACTTCATGTCGGCCTTCAAGGTGGTGGAGCCCACCTCCACCCGCGAGTTCCTGGCGGAGCGGCCACGGGTCAATCTGAAGGACGTGGGCGGCCTGGAGGAGACGAAGCGGACCCTGCGCTCCATCTTCCAGCTCGTGCAGCAGGGCGGGGCCCTTTTTGCCCACACCCGCTTCAATCCGCCCAAGGGCATCCTCCTCACGGGGCCATCCGGGACCGGCAAGAGCCTCCTGGTCCGGGCGATGGCAGGGGAGATGGGGCTCACCCTCATCACCGTGGACCAGACGAGCCTGCTCTCCAAGTGGGTGGGCGAGTCGGAGAAAGGGCTGCGAGAGGTCTTCAAGCGGGCCAAGCAGGCCTCGCCCTGCATCCTGTTCTTCGACGAGATCGAGGCGCTGGTGCCCGCCCGGTCCATGCAAGGGGGCGGGAGCGTCTTCCCCCGTATCGTGAGCCAGCTCTTCCGCGAGCTGGACGACCTGCACGGCTCGCTGGGCGTCGTGGTCCTGGCGGCCACCAATCGGCCCGACCTCATGGAGCCGGCGCTCCTGCGGGCGGGGCGGTTCGACTACGTGCTGGAGCTGCCCCTGCCGAGCCGGGACGAGCGGCGCGACATCCTCGCCATCCACACCGACGGCCTCCCCCTGGAGGAGGATGTGGAGCTCGGCGCCCTGGCCGATGCGACCGGCGGCTGGACGGGGGCGGACCTGGAGCTCGTGTGCAAGAAGGCGGCGATCCTGGCGTTGGAGGAATATCACGGCAGGCCGTCCCAGGCCTTCCGCGTCGCCATGCGACACCTGCGAGACGCTCAGGCGCAGGTGCGGACCATGAAGTAAGCTGCCCAGACAGCAGGGCGGATGCGAGGGAGGTGAGGAGTTACCCGGCGAGGAGTGGGGTGCAGCACGCAGGACCCTGGTGGATAACCCAGCAGCAAGGAGGGACTCATGGCTAAGGTGCATCAGATCACGGTGTGGGCCCGCGGGGTGGTCCAGGACAAGGAAGGGCGCGACATCGCCAACGGCCTGGCCCAGGCGGCGCAGAAGGAAGGCAAGTTCACCCAGGCCTTCGACAACTACGTGGACCTTCCCGATCGGGTGAACGTGCCCCTGCGGAAGTACGCCCGCATCAGCGACGAGGAGATCGAGGAGCGCTACGAGTACGAGAACGAGCATCCGGAGGTCGTGATCATCGCGGATGCCACCCTCGTGAAGGGCATGAACATCCTGCGCGGGATGGGAAAGGGCGGGATCCTGGTGGTCAACACCGACCGGAAGCCCGAGGACATCCTGAAGTTCATCCCCAACAAGGAGCTGCTCAGCAAGATCGTCTGCATCGATGCCAAGGGCATCTGCGGTGAGGCCACGGTGGACTTCTCCGGCAGCGAGGGCGGCGTGGACGCCGTGGGCCTCGGCGCGGGCCTGGCGGCCCCCATCCTGGGCGCCGTGGTCCGGGGCACCGGCCTGGTGAAGCTGGAGAACCTGGCGGCGGTGGTGAAGAACAAAGAGGCCATGTACAAGGGCCACGAGACGGCGGTGGTGAAGAGCCTGTAACGCCGGAGTCACATACAAGGGAGGTCGCGCGATGTTCAACATCCCCAAGGAAAAGGAAGTTCCACTCGGATGTATCACGCCGGCACCGGTGACCGAGCAGACCATGATGATCACGGGCAACTGGCGGGAATACCGGCCGGTGATCGACAACGAGAAGTGCAACCTGTGCATGAACTGTGTGGTCTATTGCCCGGACGCCTGCTGGCAGTTGAACGAGGCCGAGGACGAGGTGGTCTGGAACGCCAAGTATTGCAAGGGCTGCCTCATCTGCGAGAACGAGTGCACCTCGGGCGCCCTGAGCAAGGCCTACGAGCTGGATTTCGAGGACGGCGTGGTCCGACTGGAAAAACCGTTCTAAGGAGGAAGACCAATGGCAAAGGAGATGGTGCTGAGCGGACTGCGCCGCCTGCGGCCCAGGCGGCCAAGATGGCCAAGGTGGAGGTGATCTGCTCCTATCCCATCCGGCCGTACACGGCCATCATGATGGAGCTGGCCAAGATGGTGGCCAACGGCGAGCTGGACTGCCGAGTTCGTCCACGGCGAGGGCGAGCATGCCCAGCTCTCCGTGGTCCTCGGCGCCGCCGCCGGCGGGCGCCCGCGCCCTGACGGGAAGCTCCGGCGTGGGCGTGACCTACGCCTTCGAGACCTACTCCCCGATCGCCGGCGGCCGCATTCCGCTGCAGATGATGATCGCCGACCGCGCCCTGGATCCCCCGGGCGACTTCGGCTCGGAGCACACGGACGCCATGTCCACCCGTGACCAGGGCTGGATCATGGGGTGGGCCGAGAACCCGCAGGAGGCCTTCGACAACTGCCTGATCAACTATCGCGTCGGTGAGGACCATCGGGTGCTCCTGCCCCAGATCGTCTGCCAGGACGGGTACTTCGTCTCCCACATCCCGGGGAAGGTGGTCCTCCCGGAACAGAGCCAGGTGGACGAGTTCCTGCCCCCCTACAAGCTGCCCCATCCGCTGGATCCCCATCACCCGGTCTCCCACGGGCCGCAGATCCGCCCGGACCAGGGGACGGTCATGGACATGCAGCGGGCGCAGGCCATGCTGGACACCCCTGCGGTGATCAAGGAGGCCATTGAGGACTTCAACCGGATCTTCGGGCGCAAGTACTCTCCCTTCGTGGAAGAGTTCATGACCGACGACGCCGAGATGGCCTTCTTCATCCAGGGCGCCCACACCATGACGGCGCGCCATGCGGTCCGCCACCTGCGGAGCCAAGGGCGTGAAGATCGGCCTGGTGAAGCTCCGCTTCGTGCGGCCCTGGCCGACCCAGGAAGTGGCCGAGGCCCTGTCCAAGTTCAAGGCGGTCGGCGTGGTCGAGACCAGCACCTCCTACGGCGGCGCCATGCGGGGCGGGAACCTCCTGCACGAGGTCCGCGCCTCCCTGTACGACGTGCCCGCAGCGGCCGCTCACAACCTCCTTCATGGCCGGCCTGGGCGGCGAGATGGTGCCGCTCAAGGAGTTCTACTACATGGCCGACATCCTGTCCAAGATGATCAAGGACGGGAAGAGCAAGAAGACCGTGTACTGGGTCGGCTTCGAGGCCGAGTGACAGACGTGAAACACCGTAAGGCGTGAAGCGTGAGGCGCCGGGTCATTCCGCGAGTTACGATTCATAACGCGCGAACGAAAGGAGCCAGCAATGGCGGTTGCCGTGAAGACCCAAAACCTTCCGTTGATCAAGAAGATCCGGAATATCCCGAAGGAAGAGATGTACGTCCCGGGCCACCGGACCTGCGCCGGCTGCGGCCCGGCCCTGCAGTACCGGCTGGTGGCCAAGGCGGCCGGCCCCAACACCATCTTCGTCGGCCCCACCGGCTGCATGTACGTGGCCAACGCCAGCTACCTCTGCACCCCCTATCGTGGTGCCCTGGATGCACACCCAGATCACCAACGGCGGCGCCGTGGCCTCGGGCATCGAGGCCGCCTACCAGGTGCTCATCCGCAAGGGGAAGTGGGAAGGCGAGCTGCCCAACATCATCGTCGATGGCGGGCGACGGCGGCTCGGTGGACATCGGCCTCCAGGCCATGTCGGCCATGATGTACCGCGGGCACGACGCCCTGTTCATCTGCTACGACAACGAGTCGTACGCGAACACCGGGATCCAGACCTCCCCGACCACGCCGTACGGGGCCAACACCACCTTCACGCCGCCGGGACCCATGATCCCCGAGGGCAAGAAGCTCTTCCCCAAGGACCCGCCACAGCTCGTCATCGGCGGCCATCCGGCGGTGAAGTACGTGGCCACGGCCTCGGTGGCCTATCCCGTGGACCTCATGAACAAGGTCCGCAAGGCCTTGAACGTGCAGGGGCCGACCTTCCTGCACATCCATGCCCCCTGCCCGAAGGGCTGGAAGTTCCCCGAGAACAAGACGATCGAGCTGGCCAAGCTGGCCATCGAGACCGGGATGTGGAACCTGTACGAGTGGGAGAACGGCGAGTACAAGTACCAGCACAAGCCGAAGCAGTACAAGCCGGTCCGCGAGTACATGAAGCTCCAGAAGCGGTTCGCGCACCTGACGGAGGCCCACATCGCCAAGATGCAGGCCTTCGTGGATGCCAAGCTGAAGGCACCGGGCATGCCGGTGGAGATTCCGGTTCCGCCGCCGCGGCAGCAGGCGTAACCGGGCAGCACACGGCAGGCGGCGGGCGATGCGGTTAACGCCCGTCGCCTTGCCGGGAATGCATGACAGGGCGGAGGGACGGTCTGAAGGTCAGGTAGATCAGATGACCGACGATCCCTCCCTCCGCCCTGCTTGATTTCTGTTGGTGCTTTCGGTTGGTCGTAGGATAGTATCCGTGAGGAGTGTTACCCCGGAGCGGATCATGGGACCGGATCGTGAAGCCGGAGACACGGCAGTTGATGTGGATTGGAAGCTCCTCGGGATGGGCGGCGTGAGTTCGAATCGCCAAGGCTGGAGTGGGGCTTTGAAGCTCATCGCGGCAGTAACCCGCCGATCGCGGGTGCGGTGGGCGGTAGTCCTGCTCTCGCTTCTGATCCTCAGCGCCGCTACACCAATAGACATCCTGGTCTTGAACGACCCGGATCTCGGTGACCGAGCAACCGCGAGTCCGAGCGCCGGAGAGCAGACTCAGACGATGGCGGTGCGCCTGCTCTCCGATGCGACGCATTCCTATGTTCCCCTTCCTTCGCTCGCCCGTAGCATAGTTCCTGACGTGCTCCGGGGTGTCCCAAACGCAGTCCCGAGGCCTCTCCCTTCACGACGAGTCTGGGTTCGGGCCCGGGCGAATTTTGATCGACAGGCCGCCCGGCCGAGCTCGCCTGCTTCCGATCCGGCTTAGCTTCGGAGCCGACTGCTCCAACCCAGCGGCTCCGGGCATTCTGGAAACCACGCTGGAAGGAGGCGATGCCGAAGTCATCTGGCGTCTCGTTGTGGATGCGGATCTCACCAATTCATTGCAGAACGTGCAGACGGAATTCGGCTGGCAGTTAATCTGCGGCGCTCCGGTCCGCGGGTCGTCCGAAGGCTGGAACGCCGCCCCGCAGGTGAGCGGGATGGAGGCAATCATGCAGACGAGGCAGAGGCGGATTGGATGGCAGGGAATCGTGGCGCTCGCGCTGGCCCTGAGCCTGATCGGCCTGGCGAGCGGGATGGCCGAGGCTGCCTGGCAGCCGACCAAGCCGGTGGAGTTCAACGTGCCGGCGGGAACCGGGGGCGGGGCCGACATCCTGGCCCGCTTCATCTCTCCCCTGTTCCAGAAGAACAAGATCATCGAACCAGCCCTTCATCGTGGTGAACCGGTCGGGTGGCGCCGGAGCCGAAGGGTTCCTCTACGTCAAGAGCAAGGCCGGCGACGAGAACGTGATCATCGTCACGCTGGACAACCTCTTCACCACCCCGTTGGCCACAGGCGTGCCCTTCAACTGGAGGGACCTGACGCCGGTCGCCCGGCTCGCCCTCGACTGGTTCGTCCTCTGGGTGAATGCGGATAGCCCCTACAAGACGGCGAAGGAGTACCTCGACGCCGTGAAGAAGGAGCCCGGCAAGTTCAAGATGGGCGGCACGGGGACGAAGCAGGAAGACCAGATCATCACCGTGCAGATCGAACAAAACTTCGGGACGAAATTCGCCTACGTGCCCTTCAAGGGCGGCGGCGAGGTGTGCGTGGAGCTGGTGGGCAAGCACATCGACTCCACGGTCAACAACCCCTCCGAGTGCGTGAGCCACTGGCGGGCCGGGAAGGTTCGGCCGCTGGCGGTCATTGACAGCCAGCGGATCCCCCTCCCCGAGTGGGACAAGATTCCGACCTTGAAGGAGGCCACCGGGATCGACATCAGCTACCTGATGCTCCGCGGCATCTTTGCGCCCCCCAAGGTCAAGAAGGAAGTCCAGGACGGCTACGTCGAGCTGTTCAAGAAGGTGACGGACACGCAGGACTGGAAGAACTACGTGGACCAGTACGCCCTCAAGCCCGCCTTCCTGGCTGGGCCAGATTACGTGAAGTGGCTGGAGGAGAAGGAGGCTGCCACCAAGGCGCTCATGGAGAAGGGTGGCATGCTGAAGAAGTAAGGGAGTTGGCAGAAGTAAGGGAGTTGACGTTCCCAGGGAGGAACTTCGGTTCCTCCCTGGGAAAAACCTTTGTCATGGACAAGCTCCTCGTGAGCCATCAGGCAGTAGCGCAGGCCATTCTTGAGATTGTCGCGGATCGTGTCAGCACCGACTGGCAGAAGTGTGGCTATTCCTCTCGACACGCTGGCCGTCTTGCTTTCTCAAAGCAGATGCGCAGCAACTCTGTTCGACGACGAGATCTCGCTTGGCACAGGACACGAACAATCCAGTCCGGCATGGACTGTTTTCGCTTGCATGCTGACCTTGATCCGGAGTGGTGTCGCCTGTGACGTATCTGGACGTGTCTCTCGTCGACCATGCCGCTTGGACGGCAAGAGCCGAAGGCAGGGAGGGAGGTTCGAGAGAGACCACGCGATCCATAGGACCGTGAGCGCGGGGCTTTCTGTGAGGGATTCGGCGAAGGTTGGGGGCCGGGAAGGAGAGTCGATGAGTACTAAGAAGGCGGATATTTTAGTGGCGGCAGTCATCCTTTGTCTTGGTCTGCTGGTGGGTGTGGATACACTCCGAATGGGGGCGGGATGGGGACCGGAAGGGCCCCAAGCCGGATTCTTTCCGTTCTTGATGGCCATTCTGGTCGTATTCGGATGCGTGATGGTCATCAGGCAGGCCGTGAAAGGGACCTCTTCCGTCAAGGGCAGCAAGCCGTTCGTGCCTGAAGGTGGCATGAAGCCGGTCCTCACGGTATTGATCCCGGCCTGTGGGATGGTGCTCCTGACCGAGGTCATCGGGCTATACCTTGCTGCGATGATCTACCTGGTTGCCTACATCCGGTTCGTGGGCGAGTTCCGCTGGAGAACGGTTCTGCTCGTCAGCATTCCCGTTCCCCTCATCTCCTATTGGCTGTTCGACAAGATCTTCCTCATCCCCATGCCCATGGGGATGTTCGGGGCTCAGATCCTGCGATTCTGAGCGGAAAGGAAAGGAGTCATCCATAAATGGACATCCTCTCCCACTTGATGATGGGCCTCCAGGTCGCTGGCCAGCCTTACAACCTGCTCACCGCCGTCGTCGGGCTCGTCCTCGGGGTCATTATTGGTGTCCTGCCGGGGCTGGGTGGGGCCAACGGGTGTGCCATCCTGATCCCCGTGACGTTCGTCATGCCACCGATAGCTGCCGTCATCCTCCTCTCCTCTGTTTACTGGGGGGCGCTGTACGGCGGCTGCATCTGCTCCATCCTGTTCAACATCCCGGGCGAGCCGTGGGCCGTGGCCACGACCTTTGACGGCTACCCCATGGCCAAGAAGGGCCAGGCCGGCAGGGCGCTCACCGCCGCGTTCTTCGCCCACTTCTGTGGCGCCGTCCTCGGCACCATCATGCTGACGTTCTTTGCTCCCATCCTGGCTGCCTTTGCCCTCCGATTTGGGCCGCCGGAAGTCTTCGCGGTCATGCTCCTCACCTTCAGCGCCTTCGTTGGCCTGGTGGGGAAGTCTCCCCTCAAGACGGTGATCGCCACCGCGCTCGGATTCATCATGGCCGCGGTGGGCATCGACATCGTGAGCGGCGAGCTGCGCCTGGTCTTCGGCCTGACGCCGCTGATGGGCGGCTTCAACTTCATCGTAGCTGTCATTGGCCTCTTCGGCATCGGGGAGATCTTCCTGACCGTGGAGGAGGGCCTCAAGCTCGAGGGTGTCAAGGTCCGGATGCGGTGGAGCGATATCACCATTACGCTGAAAGATATGGCGAAGTACTGGAAGATCCTCGTCCTGGGTTGCGTCGTCGGCGTGTGGATGGGCTTTAAGCCGGGCGGCGCCACACCCGCCTCCTTCATGGCCTACGGGTTCGCCAAGGAAGCCATGAAACCGGAGGACAGGGAGCAGTTCGGCAAGGGCCATGTGGCCGGCATCTTCGCGCCCGAGGCGGCGGCGCACGGCGCCGGGACCTCCGCCATGATCCCTATGATCACCCTGGGTATCCCCGGCTCGCCCACGGCCGCGGTCATCCTCGGCGGCTTGATGATCTGGGGTCTCCAGCCGGGGCCCATGCTCTTCGTGGACAAGCCCGACTTCGTCTGGGGTCTCATCGCCAGCACCTGGTACGGCAATTTCCTCGGGTTGTTCATCGTCCTGGCGTTCGCGCCCGCCTTCGCGGCGGTGCTGAGGGCCCCCTTCGCGATCCTGATGCCGCTGCTCATCTTCATCTGCGCCATCGGTGCCTATGCGGTCAACAACCGCATGATCGACATCTGGTACATGATGGCCTTCGGGGTGATCGGCTGGCTGTTCAAGAAGTTGGACTACAACATGGCCCCCATGCTGCTGGCCCTGGTCCTGGGGGACATGGCGGAATCGGCCATGCGCCAGAGCCTGATCATGTCCCAGGGGTCGCTCTTGATCTTCCTGAAGCCGCCGATTACACTCCCGTTGGTGATCGCGGCGGGCATCATCGCCTTCTGGCCGATGATCAGCTCCTGGAAGGCCCGCCTCAAGGCGAAGAAGGCTTCTGCCAAGGCGTGAGCAGTTTCCCGAGGGGGGATTGCCAGGAAGGCAATCCCCCCCTTCAGATAGCCGGAAGCCTACAGACGAGGGATACCAAGGAGGCCATCGCGAATGACCTGGGAACTGATGGTCGGCGTCCTGACCATTATCTACGTGAACTTCATCCTGTCCGGGGACAACGCCGTGGTCATCGCCATGGCGGTTCGATCTCTGCCGGGGCGGCAGAAGAAACTCGGGCATCCTCTGGGGCTCGCTCCTCGCCGTGGTCCTGCGGATCGTCCTCACCTTCGTCGCGGCCATGCTCCTGGAGATGACGGGGCTCCGCCTTGTCGGCGGGCTCACGTCTGATGTGGGTCACCTGGAAGCTGGTTCGGCCGGGCGCAGAGGGCGAGGAGGAGCACGTCAAGTCCAGTGCGAATCTGTGGGAGGCCGTTCGGATCGTCGTCATGGCGGACCTCATCATGTCCCTGGACAACGTGCTGGCGGTGGCGGCGGCTGCGAAGGGGAGTCTCGCCCTGCTCATCTTCGGTCTCGGCCTGAGCATCCCCATCATCCTCTGCTGCAGCGCGATCATCGCGAACCTGATGAACCGATTTCCGTGGCTGGTCCTGCTGGGTGGCATCATCCTGGGAAAGGTGGCCGGCGAGCTGCTGGTGACGGATCCTCTGATCCTGCATCGCATCGAGCCTATGGCGAAGGCTGTCGAGACTCTCTTCCCCTGGCTCCTGGCGGTCCTGATCGTGGTCGTCGCGCGCCGGAAGGGTATCCTCGGCTACTTCTCCGGGCGTAAGGAAGAGGCGGCGGTCAAGCACGCGGTGAAATAGACATGCGCATTCTGGTCACCGGTGGCCGCGGGAGCGTGGGGCGGGCGTTGGTCCCGGCCCTGCTTGCCCGCGGCCACCGGGTGGTGATTCTCGACAAAGAGGCCAGGCCTTCTGAGGAACCGGCGCACCCCCGCGTGGAAATCGTCACGGGCCTCATCGAGGACGAGGCCACCGTGGTCCGGGCCGCGCAAGGGGCCGAGGTGATCATCCACCTGGCCTGGTCCTTCTCGGAGGATCCGCAGGAGCTTCTGGAGCGCGACCTCAAGGGGCACCTCCTGCTCCTGGAGGCGGCCCGAGACCAGAGGGTCCGGCACTTCCTGTACACCAGCACGGCCGTCGTGTACGGCAAGCCCGTGCGGGTGCCGATCGACGAGGAGCATCCCCTGCGGGTGCTCGACGCGCGGAAGCCGGCATACGGCATGGCGAAGGAATACGCGGAGAAGCTCACGCTCCTGGCCGCGCGCTCGGATGGCTTCCCCGCCACCATCGTTCGGTTCTGGTGGGCCTTCGGCGAGGACATCGGGGGCCGGCACCTGCGCGAGATGCTCAAGACGGCGGCCGCCGGCCAGCCCCTCAGCGTCCCGGGCGATTGCGGGGGGAGCTTCCTCATCCTCGATGACTTCACCACGGCAGTCGAGCTGATCCTGGGCCATCCCGGAGGCGGCGGGCAGCTCTTCAACCTGGCGAGCGCCTACGTCACCTGGGAGGAGGTGGCCCGGATGGCCGTCGAGGTCACGGGCTCCACAGCGGCCGTTCGAGTGATCCCGCCGGCGGAGTGGACCGGCGCGGCTTTCCTCGCCGATCGGTGGGAACTGGATGACCGGCGGATCCGCGAGGCCCTCGGCTTCAAGCCGAGCCGCGATCCTGCCGGCGTGCGGGCCGCGCTCCAGCAGGCCATCGCCAAGACCTGGCAGCAGCTCTCCCAGCGCTCCTGAGGCCCCCCGCTGAGCCATTCCGTCCTGCCCGTCTTCCTTTTGTCAGATGGGGCGATTTGCCCCTCTTGCTTGGTTGTCTGCATTCTCGTCCCTTCACGGACAAATCATGCTTTGCGCTGGTCGGGGAGTTCCACCTGTCTTAGAGTATTGGCCGGGAGGGGGACGGGAGCGCGGGTTGTGTCTCCCGCGAAGCGTCGGGCCTCGAGGATTCGACGACGCCAGACGTATTGAGCGTCAGGGATCGGAGGAGCGGTCATGGCAATCCTGAGTGATCGCGATCGGCGCGAAGTCGAGCGCCAGCTCCAAGGCCTCACAGGACCGGTCAAGCTGGTCAACTTCACGCAAGAGTTAGCCTGCCAGTACTGTCGGGAGACGGAGCTTTTGCTGCGGGAAGTGGCGGAGCTGTCCGACAAGATCAGCCTGGAGGTCTACAACTTCCAACTCGACAAAGAGAAGGTTGCCCAGTATCGGGTGGACAAGATTCCGGCCACCATTGTGGAGGGCGTCAAGGACTTCGGCATTCGGTTCTACGGCATCCCGCTGGGGTACGAGTTCGCCTCATTCCTGGCGGCGATCCAGACCGCGTCCAAGGGCAGCACGGATCTCACGCCGGAGACCAAGTCCGCCCTGGCCGGGATCACCCAACCCACCCACATCCAGGTGTTCAGCACGCCTACCTGACCGCACTGTCCGGCCGCGGTGCGGCTGGCGCAGCAGGTGGCAGTCGAGAACGATTTCGTCAGCGCCGATCTGGTGGAGATCACGGAGTTCCCGCATCTGGCACAGCGGTACCAGATCCGGGCGGTGCCCCGCACCATCGTGAACGAGACGGGGAGCATCGAGGGGGCGCTGCCCGAGGCCGAATTCGTCGAGGCGATCATCGCGGCAGTACGCAGGAGCTGAGCGACTCTTCATCATATTTTTCTCTGCCCCCCAACCGAACGGGCTTATGGAGATGTCCCATGCAGAGACCGATGGTAACGATTGATGGAAACGAGGCGGCGGGATATGTCGCCCACCGGACCAACGAGGTGATCGCCATCTACCCGATCACCCCCTCCTCCAACATGGGGGAGTGGGCGGACGAGTATTCGGCCAAGGGCATCCCGAACATCTGGGGCAGCATCCCCCTGGTGGTGGAGATGCAGAGCGAGGGCGGGGCTGCCGGCGCCGTACACGGGGCGCTGCAGGCCGGGGCACTCACCACCACCTTCACGGCGTCCCAGGGCCTCCTGCTCATGATCCCCAACATGTTCAAGATCGCCGGTGAGTTGACCTCCACGGTCTTCCACGTGTCCGCGCGGACGGTCGCCACTCACGCCCTGTCCATCTTCGGCGACCACAGCGATGTGATGGCCGTGCGCTCAACCGGTTTTGCCCTCCTGGCCTCCAACTCGGTGCAAGAGGTGATGGATCAAGCGCTGATCGCCCAGGCGGCCACGCTGGAGGCGCGCGTCCCCTTCGTCCACTTCTTCGATGGCTTCCGGACGAGCCACGAGGTCAACAAGGTCGAGCAACTCACGCTCGATGACATGCGGGCCATGCTGGATGCGAAGCTGGTCCAGGCCCACCGAGCGCGGGCCATGTCCCCGAATCACCCCGTGCTCCGCGGCACGGCCCAGAACCCGGACGTCTTCTTCCAGGCCCGCGAGACCTGCAACCCCTACTACCTGGCCGCCCCGAGATCGTGCAGAACGCCATGGACAAGTTCGCCCAGGTCGTCGGGCGGGCAGTATCACCTGTTCGACTACGTGGGGGCCCCGGACGCGGAGCGGGTGGTCGTCCTGATGGGCTCGGGCGCCGAGGCCGCCCAGGAGGCGGTGGAATACCTCGTGGCACGGGGCGAGAAGGTCGGCGTCCTGAAGGTCCGGCTGTACCGGCCGTTCTCGGTGGAGCATTTCGTGAAGGCGCTGCCCCAGACGGTGAAGACGCTGGCCGTCCTGGATCGGACGAAGGAGCCGGGCGCCGCGGGCGAGCCGCTGTACCTGGACGTGGTCACGGCGGTGAGCGAGGCCGTGGCCGCCGGTACGGCTCCATTCGGATCGGCTCCGCGTATCCTCGGCGGGCGCTACGGCCTCTCCTCCAAGGAGTTCACGCCGGCCATGGTCAAGGCTGTGCTGGACGAGGCGGGGAAGGCCCGGCCCAAGAACCACTTCACCGTCGGCATCCTGGACGACGTGACGCACACCAGCCTGGACTACGACCCGACTTTCTCCACCGAGGACCCCAAGACGGTGCGCGCCCTCTTCTACGGCCTGGGCGCCGACGGCACGGTGGGGGCCAACAAGAACTCCATCAAGATCATCGGCGAGGACACGGAGAACTACGCCCAGGGCTACTTCGTCTACGACTCGAAGAAGTCCGGTGCCGTGACCATCTCGCACCTTCGCTTCGGTCCCAAGCCCATCCACTCCACCTACCTCATCAGCCAGGCGAGCTTCGTGGCCTGCCACCAGTTCAGCTTCCTGGAGCGGCTGGACGTGCTGAAGGCGGCCGCAGCCGGGCGCGATCTTCCTGCTCAACAGCCTCTACGGGCCGGACGAGGTCTGGGATCACCTGCCCGCAGACGGTGCAGCGGCAGATCATCGACAAGAAGCTGCGCTTCTACGTGATCGACGCCTACAAGGTGGCGGAGCAGACCGGCATGGGGGTGCGCATCAACACCATCATGCAGACCTGCTTCTTCGCCATCAGCGGCGTGCTGCCGCGCGAGGAGGCCATCGCTGCCATCAAGCACGCCATCGAGAAGACCTACGGCAAGCGAGGTGAGGCGGTGGTGAAGAAGAACTTCGCCGCGGTGGACGCGGCCCTGGCGCACCTGCACGAGGTGAAGGTGCCTGGCCGGGTGACCAGCAGCTTCGATCTGCGGCTGCCGGTCCCGGCCGAGGCCCCCGCGTTCGTCCAGCGGACGCTGGCCAAGATCATCGCCAACGAGGGCGACGCCCTGCCCGTGAGCGCTTTCCCGGTGGACGGCACCTTCCCCACCGGCACCACCCAGTGGGAGAAGCGGAACATCGCCCTGGAGATTCCCGTGTGGGACACGGACGTCTGCATCCAGTGCGGGAAGTGCGTCCTGGTCTGCCCCCACGCCGTGATCCGGGCCAAGGTCTATGCGCCGGAGCTGCTGGCCAGCGCGCCCGCCACCTTCAAGTCGGCGCCCGCCCGCTGGCGGGAGTTCAAGGAGCATGAAGTACACGCTGCAGGTGGCGCCCGAGGACTGCACGGGCTGCGAGCTGTGCGTGGAGGTCTGCCCGGCCAAGAACAAGCAGGAGACCCGCCTCAAGGCCATCAACATGGCCCCGCAGCCCCCCATCCGCGAGACGGAGCGGGCGAACTGGGACTTCTTCCTCCGCCTGCCCGAGATGGATCGGGGCGATCCTGAACCCGGCCCAGGTGAAGGACGTCCAGCTCCTGCAGCCGCTCTTCGAGTTCTCCGGCGCCTGCGCGGGCTGCGGCGAGACCCCATACATCAAGCTGATGACCCAGCTCTTCGGCGACCGGGCCGTCGTCGCCAACGCCACCGGCTGCTCGTCGATCTACGGCGGCAACCTGCCCACCACCCCGTGGACGTACAACCACGAGGGGCGCGGGCCGGCCTGGAACAACTCGCTCTTCGAGGACAACGCCGAGTTCGGGCTCGGCATGCGGCTGGCCGCGGACAAGCAGAACCAGTACGCGAAGGAGCTCGTCGAGCGGCTGGCCGCCCAGGTTGGCGACGAGCTGGCGAAGGGGCTGCTGGAGGCCGACCAGTCCAACGAGGCCGGTATCCAGGCGCAGCGGGAGCGGGTGAAGGCCCTCAAGGAGAAGTTGAAGGGGATCAAAACCCCGGAGGCGCTGGAGCTGCTCAGCCTGGCGGATGCCCTGATCAAGAAGAGCGTCTGGATCATCGGCGGCGACGGCTGGGCCTACGACATCGGCTACGGCGGCCTGGACCACGTCCTGGCCTCGGGCTACAACGTGAACGTCCTGGTCCTGGACACCGAGGTGTACTCCAACACCGGCGGCCAGATGTCCAAGGCCACCCCGCGCGGCGCCGTGGCCAAGTTCGCGGCGGGCGGGAAGCCTCGGCCCAAGAAGGACCTGGCCATGATCGCCATGACCTACGGGAACATCTACGTGGCCCGGGTCGCCTTCGGCATGAACGACATGCACACGGTCAGGGCCTTCCTGGAGGCCGAGGCCTACGACGGCTGCTCGATGATCATCGCGTACAGCCACTGCATCGCCCACGGCTACGACCTCAAGCACGGGTTGGAGCAGCAGAAGGCCGCGGTGCAGTCGGGCCACTGGCCGCTGATCCGGTACAATCCGGCGCTGGCCAAGCAGGGGAAGAATCCGCTCCTCCTGGACAGCAAGGCGCCCAGCATCACGCTGGACAAGTTCGAGAACAACGAGACGCGGTTCACCATGCTGAACCACAGCGATCCCGAGGCGGCCAAGCGGCTGCTGGAGCAGGCGCAGGCCGAAGTCACGGCGCGCTGGCGCCTGTATGAGCACTGGGCGGCCATGCCCGGCACGGGCGCAACAGAGGAGAAGGCGCGATGACCGACCTCACCACGACCTATCTCGGCTTGGCGCTGAAGAACCCGCTGGTGGTGTCCCCGTCCCCGCTGTGCGAGGACCTGGGCGCCATCCGCAAGATGGAGGACGCCGGCGCATCGGCGGTGGTGCTGCATTCGCTTTTCGAGGAGCAGCTCACCATCGACAGTCAGGACCTGGACCGGTTCCTCACCAGCGGGACCGAGAGCTTCGCCGAGGCCCTGAGCTACTTCCCCGACATGGGGCAGTACCACCTCGGCCCCGAGGCGTATCTGGAGCACATCCGGAAGGCGAAGGTGGCGGTGAAGATCCCGATCATCGGGAGCTTGAACGGCATCTCCACCGGCGGCTGGGTGAGTTTCGCCAAGAAGATCGAGCAGGCCGGGGCCGACGCCCTGGAGCTGAACGTTTACTACATCGCGACCGATCCCGACATGAGCGGCGCGCAGGTGGAGCAGATGTACGCCGACCTCGTCCGCGACGTGCGGGCCAGCCTCAAGATCCCGGTGGCGGTGAAGCTGGGGCCGTACTTCAGCTCCATGGCCTCCGTGGCGCGCCGTCTGGACCAGGCGGGAGCGAACGGGCTGGTGCTCTTCAACCGCTTCTATCAGCCCGACTTCGACCTGGAGAAGCTCGAGGTGACCCCCAATCTCAACCTGAGCCGCTCCGAGGAACTCCGGCTCCGGCTCTGCTGGGTGGCCATCCTCTCCGGACGGATCAAGGCTGACCTGGCCATCACCGGCGGCGTGCACACCGCCGAGGACGTGATCAAGAGCATGATGGCCGGGGCCAAGGTGGCCATGATGACCTCGGCGCTTCTGAAGAACGGCATCGAGCACCTGAAGACGGTGCTGGGCGGCATCGGGGATTGGATGGAGAAGCACGAGTACGCCTCCATCCGCCAGATGCAGGGCAGCATGAGCCAGAAGTCGGTGGCCGAGCCCGCCGCCTTCGTGCGGGCCAATTACATGAAGGTGCTGCGCTCGTACGCGCTGAGGTAGGAGGCGGTAAAGACGCGCTTTGCATCATGAAAGAAGCGCGGCCGTGCCGGCCGCAGCGTGATAGAGGAAGTGAACCGCGCCCCGGCAACAGCATGACCTGCTGCCGGGGCGCGGATGTTTCGCCACGTCTCGCCTCTTACCCTTTGGCCGCTCTTTGCACAACCCAGGATCGCTCGTTGTCCGACGATGCGGCCTGTGATAAAAACCCACAGGATCACTATACCCCGATGATCTGGAGGTACCTGTCCGGATGATCCGCAGGGCTCGTTCCACTAGGCAGACACCATGGCGCCGATTTCCTTCTAGGGTCGACGTTTTTCTCTTCACGTAGATCGGCTCGCGGAAGGTGAGTCACGCGGGCCACAAGAGAGTCGGTGCTGTCGGTGCCAGAAGCGCGAGGATCATTGACGCGAAAGCGATCGACGGGCGCCACTGAGGTCGAGGGCCATCGGTCTCGACTTCGTGCGCGCTTCGCGAAGGCCGGCCTGTCGGGCTTTCACGATTATGAGGTGCTGGAGCTCCTCCTTACCTTTGCCATTCCCCGGCGGAACGTGAAGCCCTTCGCGAAGGCGCTGATCGCGCGGTTCGGCAGCCTGCGCGCGGTCTGCGACGCCTCTCCGGAGGAGCTGCAGGAGGTCGAAGGTATCGGGCCCAACACAGCCGTGCTGCTTCGGCTCCTCAAGGAGACGGCGTCGCTCTACCTGGAGCAGCGGCTTCGGGCCGGTACCCTTCTCGACTCGACGCAGGCCATCGTCGATTACTGCCGTCATGCCCTTCAAGGGCAGAGGAACGAGCGGTTTCAGGTCATATTCGTCAATGCTAAGAGCGAGATCATGGCCATCGAGACCATCTCCGAAGGGACGGTGGATTGGTCCGCGGTCTACCCGAGAAAGGTCCTGGAGGGCGCCCTTCGCCATAACGCGGTCGCTGTGCTCTTTGTCCACAATCACCCGGGCGGACGTGCGGAGGCCTCCGACGGCGACCGGCGGCTTACCGAGGCATTGGCGCAAGCGGCCAAGGCCATCGGCGTGCGGGTCCATGATCATCTGATCATCGGCCAGAACGACTGGCTCAGCTTCCGCGAGCAGGGCTGGCTCTCGGCATGAGGCCTCTGTGAGCGAGACCCCGCAACCCTCCTCTGTGCATCCCGGCGACCGGGTGCTGGTGCGGGACCGCGCCTGGCGTGTGGACAGCGTCCAGCCGGTCGGCGATGGCCGCTCGGTCGTGACGCTCAACTCGCTCGAACGCAACCACAACAAGCCGCTCTCGGTTGTCGTCCCGCCCGAGCAGGTCCAATCGCTTCCTACGGAGGATCTGCGCTTCGATCCGGCGCTCCTGGGTCCCATCGGCCCCTGGCGGCGCGCGCACGAGGCGCTCGCCCTGACGGCCGTTGCCGACGAGGGCGCGCTCTCCGGAGCGCGGTTCGGGCGCGTGGCGCTGGAAGCTTACCAGGTGGCGCCGGTTCTCCGGATCCTGGCCAAACCGCGGCCTCGCCTGCTCATTGCCGATGACGTCGGCCTCGGCAAGACTATCGAGGCGGGCCTCTGCATCCTGGAGCTTCTGGCGCGACACCGGGCGGACCGGATCCTGATCGTCGTGCCTCCCGGACTCCTCGATCAGTGGCACGACGAGCTTCTGGATAAGTTCGGCCTGGAATTTGCTCTCATCGAGAATGCCGCCGGCCTGGCGCGGGCTCAGACCCAACTCCCCGCGGGGTACAGTCCGTGGGACCTGCTCCCCGCGGGTGCTCACCTCCGTGGACTACCTCAAGAAGGAGCAGGTGCGCTCCCGGGCCCTGCGGACGTCCTGGGACCTGGTCATCGTGGACGAGGCCCACGGCCTGGCCGAGTCGGGCAGTCGGGAGAATCCCTATCGGACCCAGCGGACACGACTGGGCTTCGATTCGCGCGGCGTCATCCCCGACCTCGTGACCTCCAGCCGCGGATTGCTCCTCCTCACTGCCACACCGCACAACGGCTACTCCCACGCGTTCCGCTCCTTGGTGGAGCTGGTCGAGCCCACTGCCGCCACGTTCGTCGGCGGACCCGAGCGCACGCGCGATCGGGTGGATCGGGCCATGATTCGGCGGATGAAGCTCCAGATCGTCCGGCGCGACGGCGAGGGGGCGTGGGCACCGGCATTCTTCCGGCGGCGCGTTGAAGCCATCCCCGTGGTCGTGAGCGACCGGGAGCGGGCCCTCTTCGCCAAGGTGTCGGCATACTGCGCCCGCACGGCCAAGGATGCGGCCGAGAGCGAGGAGGCTGACCTCGTCTCCTTCGCCATGCAGATCGTGAAGAAGCGGATGCTCTCGGGCCGGCACGCGCTGGCGAAGACGGTGGAGAACCGCCTCCAGGCCCTCCGGAACGAAGCTGCCCGGGAGGCCCCGCCTGACCGGGCGGAGATCCGTGACTTGCAGGCCTCCCTGCCCCTCGCCGAGCAGGCGGCGGAGCGCATCGCCCAGCGGATTGTCCGTTCGGCCATCCCCAAGGAAGAACGCCTCCGGAAGGCCGAAGTCCGGAAGCTCAACGAGATCAAGAAGCATCTTCAGGCCCTCCCTGGGCCGGACCCGAAGGTGGCTGCCCTGCTCACCCACCTGCGCGCGGTCTTCACCGCCGGGCCGACGGAGAAGGTCATCGTCTTCACCGAGTACCTGGACACGTTGGAGGCGATCCGCGAGGCGCTCGATGGAAGCGAGGACCTGGCGGGGCGGTACACGGAGCTGCGTGGCGGCTGGCCCCGAGGGCGGCGGACCAAGGCGCAGATGCGGTTCGAGTCGCCCGAGATTCGCATCCTCCTGGCGACCGACGCCGCCAGCGAGGGACTGAACCTCCAGCGGGCCTGTCGGCGCGTGATCCACGTCGAGCTGCCCTGGAACCCGAACCGGCTGGAGCAGCGGAACGGCCGCGTGGATCGCTACGGCCAGACGCGCCAGCCGGAGATTCGGTACCTCTTCTATCCCGACTCGCCCGAGGATTTCGTCCTGGACGCCTTGGTCCGGAAAATCGAGCAGATGCAGGGCGACCGCGTCTCGACCCCGGACATCCTGGGCGTTCTCTCGGGGGCCGAGGCGCTGGAGCAAGGCCTCGTCACGCTGGATGGCGAGGCCACGGATCGTGAAGAGGCCGCCGGCCGCCTTGTCCGCCTCTTCGAGGATCGGACGGCGGAATTCATCCGGACGGTCCAGCCCCTCGTCCTCGCGGGTCGGGATGCGCGGGCCGAGATCGAGGCGGCGGAGCGCACCCTGCAATCGGCGGAGCCGCTCCTCACGGACGATCTGGAGTTGGAGCGGTTCCTGACCGACATCCTCGGGATCGGACGATTCTCCCCGACCGGGGAGGACGGCATATTCCGGGTGATGGTCCCACGCGCCTTCCAGGGCGTCGGCGTGCTGCCGATATATTCCCGGGTCACCTGCCGCCGATCTGTCGCCGTCCGTACCCGACCGGCCGAGGTCGAGTTTCTCACGCCCCTGCATCCGCTGCTCCGGGCCATCGCGGACGATGCGCGCCGCCGCCTCCTCCAGGTCTATGCGGATGACCGGGGCCTGCCGGCCAAGAGGCTGGCGGCTCGCCGGATCCCTGCGGGAGAGGCGCCGGGCATCCTGTTCACCTTCTTCGGAACGATCGAGGGTGTTGGTGGTCCGGTCCAGGAGGCGGTGATCCCCGTCCGGTGCAGCCTGGACGGGCGGCCGATCGGCGACGACGAAGAGCGACCGCAGGCTTCTTCTCGACGCGGGATCGGTGGGCGAAGTTTCGGCGACAGTCCTCGGATCCATATTCGGGGAGCGGTTCGGGGATGCTTACGCCGCCGCGCAGGCGGAGGCTGCCCGTCGGCTTGCCGCACTGGTGGACACGATCCGGACCCGCCACAGCCACGATGCCCAGCTGCTTCGCGACGACATGCTCCGGTACGCCGAGGATCGCCGCCGCGAGCTGGACGAGGAGGAGCGGTTTGTCACCGGCCGGGAAGACCGGCAGAGCGGGCAGCAGTTCCTCTGGGCGGCCCAGCCGAAGACGGGATTCGATGCTCGGCGGGCCGCCGTGGACACCTTCGTCAACCGGCGGCAGGAGGAAATCGAAACCTTTGTCACGATCCCCGATCCGGCGCCCCCTCGGCCGCTCGGCGCCCTCCTGCTCGTGCCCGAGGGGATGGAGGCGGCACCATGATCTTCCGCCACCTCCGGAACGCCCGCGGGTTCTTCTCGGACTATTACCTGGGGACCGTCTTCGGGCGGGGGGCGGGCCGGGGCCGCCGCCGACAACTCGCCGACCGGGATACCGATCGGGCCTTCGACCGGTTGCGCCGAATCCATGAGCGGGCGGAGGGACGCTGCCTCGGCCCTACAGACGTGCGCGAAAAGCTGGCGCGGCCGCTCCTCCGCGACATCCTGGGGTACCACCTGGGAGCCGGCGAAGACGGCGTGCACGCCCTCTTCCCGGATGCGGCCGCCGAGGCGGCGGGAGGCCGACCGATCGTCCTGGCCTACGTGGGCGGTTGGGACGAGGACCCGGACAATTCGCCGGGCCGAGGTCGGCGCAGCGGCTCGGCGATCCTCGGGGACGCCCTGGGCCGGGCGGACGTCCGCTATGGCCTGCTGCTCACCGGGACGCAGGTCCGGCTGGTGCGGCGACCGGGGGACGGCCCCCGGGGTGCCTACCTTGAGCTAGATCTTCCCGGCTGCCTCGAAGAGGCGGACCGCGAGTCGTTCGCCGCGGCCTACCGGATCTTCGGGGCCGCTCGCTTCGTCCCCACGGACGGGACCCTTCCCATCGAGGAGGACGAGCGGGAAAGCCGCGAGCACGCGGCCAAAGTGTCCGAGGACCTGAAGCGGGCAGTCTTCCGGGCAGCCGAATCGCTCGTCCAGGGCCTGATCGATGATTGGGTGTCCCGCGCCACCCCGGACGGGCCGCGCGACCCTGTCTGCCCTCGACGATGGGTCGCTGCGCGTCTTCCGCGATGCTGCCCTCACCGCACTGTACCGGCTCCTCTTCATCCTCTACGCCGAGGCCCGGGACGAGCGCCTCCACCGCCACGCCCTCTACCGGGACTCCTACGCCCTGGAGCGGCTGATCGAAGAGGTCGTGCGGCTGGGCCCCGAGCAGCTTCCCGTCAACCGATTCGGCTACTGGACACACCTGGTGGCGCTCTTCCTGCATCTACGACCAGGGGCTTCCCGCCATCGCGCCGTGGGAGCACATCCCGCCCCGCGGCGGGGATTTCTTCAGCGCGACGACGGAGGTCGGAAGGCTCCTCGCGTCCGCGCGCCTCGACGACCGGACGGTGGGGCAACTACTCTTCGACCTCACCACGACGGTCCCCCGCCACGGGATCGGTCGCGAGCGGGTCTCCTTCCGCGAGCTGGACATCGAGCAGCTCGGCGCGGTCTACGAGGGACTCCTGGAA
>CAVQPC010000089.1:0-59265 GCA_963714585.1 uncultured Methylomirabilota bacterium | reverse complement strand
ACAGCGGATCTTTTTTATAGACAGCCGCGATGATTCCCTGTACCATCACTGGCATCCGGGCGCGTGAGAGAGGGCCCAGCCGCTTGCCGAGGGTGAACCCGCCCATCGGCAGCTGCGCTGGTCTGCGCCTGGGGCCAGGGGTGTTCAGCATGCCGGATCATCGCGAAGCGGGCCGCACGGTGCACACCGCACCGGACGAGGTCCCCATCGACGCCTCGCCGATCTGCGGCGCGCTCCACGCCTGGCCGCCGCTCACGATCCAGGTCGTGAGCCAGTCGCCCCTGGAGCCGCTCTGGGATCAGTTGGTCCGCCGCTATCATTATCTCGGGTACCAGAAGCTGCTCGGCCATCGCCTCAAGTACCTCGCGTGTCTCCAGGATCGGCCCGTAGCGGCCCTGTCGTTCAGCGCCCCCGCCCGGGTCCTGCGCGTGCGCGACCAGTGGATCGGGTGGTCCGCGGCCCAGCGGCACGCCCACCTCGACCGGGTGGTCAACAACAGCCGGTTCCTCATCCTGCCGTGGGTCCAGATCAAGAATCTCGCCTCCCAGGTGCTGGCCCGCATCCTGGCCCGCCTCCCGCAGGACTGGGCCACGCGGTTCGGGACCCGGCCGTGGCTCGTGGAGACCTTCGTCGATCCCGCCCGCTTCCGCGGCACCTGCTACCGGGCAGCCAACTGGCGCGCCCTCGGCCAGACGTTCGGGAGCAGCAAACAGGGGAAAGGCTACGTGTACCACGGGGCCGTCAAGGAGGTCTACGCCTATGTCCTAACCCCACGCTTCCGGCACCGCCTCGGGTGCACCCAACACGCGTACCGCCCCTCTCACCGTCCTCCACTCTCGCTCGCGAAAATGGAGGACCTCCAGATGATCCTACGACACGCCGGGTGGTCGCCCGACCACGTCCCCGGGATGACGTTGACAGAAGCCGAGGTGACCCAACTCGCCGACGCCCTCGTGGCGTTCCACGCCGAGTTCCACGCCTGCTTCGGGCGGATCGAGCACCGGCGCCTGGGGCTCGCGTACCTGTCCGGGCTCTTGAGTACCCAGGCCGCCAAGTCCGTCGAACCCATTGCATTGGCGTTCCTGGACGCCGACGCCGTCCGGCCCCTCCAGCGCTTCCTGAAGGCCTACCGCTGGGACGACGCGGCAATGGCCGCGACCCATCAGGCCCTCCTCGCCGAGACGCTCGCGGCCCCGGACGCCATGCTCACGGTCGACAGCTGCGAGTTCCCCAAGAAGGGCACCGAGTCCGTCGGCGTGGCCCGCCAGTACTGCGGCGCCCGTGGGAAAGTCGACAACTGCCAATCCGGGGTCTTCGTCGGCTACACCAGCGCCCAGGGCTACGGGCTGGTGGCCAGCCGGCTGTACCTGCCGGCATCCTGGTTCACCCCGGAGCAGGCGGAGCGCCGCAAGGACACCTGGGTCCCCGAGGGCTTGACGTTCCAGACCAAACCAGGCATCGCCCGGGACCTCCTGGCCCAGATCGCCCAGACGGGGCGGTTCCCCGCCGCCTGGCTCGGCTGCGACGCGGTGTTCGGGGCCGACTGGGCGTTCCTGGACGCCGTCCCGCCGGGGACGGCCTACTTCGCCAGCGTGCGCGCGGACACCCTGGTCTTCCTCACGCCTCCTCGCGTTCGCGTACCCCGGTACCGGGGGCGCGGCCGCAAGCCCACGAAGCCACGGGTCACGCGGGGGCAGGCACAGACCGTGGGCACAATCGCCCAGTTGCCCGCTTGCCCCTGGACCCCGGTGGTCCTGGCGGAAGGGGCGAAGGGGCCGATCCGGGCTGAGGTCGCCTGCCTCCGCGTCACCCCGGCCCAGGGCGGCCTGCCGCGCGACACGCCCGTCTGGCTCTTCCTGCGCCGCCTCGAGGACGGGCAGGTCAAGTACGCGTTCTCGAACGCGCCGGCCGACACCCCCCTGGCCGCGCTGTGCCGCGCCGCCACCCTGCGCTGGCCGATCGAGCAGTGCTTCCAGGACGGGAAGAGCCAGGTCGGCATGGACCACTACGAACACCGCTCCTGGCCGGCGTGGCACCGGCACATGCTCTACGTGTTCTTGGCGCTCCACTTCCTGCTGCGCCTGCGGCTCCAGTTTAAAAAAAACACCGGCCTTGACGCTGCCGCAGGCGCGCCTCCTCGTGGCAGCGGTGCTGCCGTGCCGCACCTTGACGCCCGCACTGGCGCTGGCCCTCGTGCGGTACCACACGACGAGGAATTACATTGCGTACCGCTCACACCGGAAGAGGCGGCTGGCGTTGCTTTGTGAGCGTCGATAAAAGATCCGCTGTAGTACTAGGATACAGGGCCGAGAGGGCGTTGGCCAGGCGCAGGAAATCCGGACCGCGCTGCTGCTCGGCCTCCAGAAGGGCACGGAGCGCATTGGCCCGCCCGCCAGCCTGGAGGAGCATGGCGGCGTGGACCCGGTCAAGCGTCGTCGCTTGGTGTGGCACAGGCATCTTGCCTGTTTCCTCCGACAGGCTGGAAGCCTGTCCCACCTGTTTCTCGTGGATGCGTTTACGAACCTTGATTTCGGTCCCACCGCCGGCATCGCTGAACAGCTTGAGCTGCACCTGGCCGGTCGGGGTTCGCTCGATCTGGTCAGCCACTGCCGAGGCACCCTCCTCGCCGAAGAGTTGCCTGGAGCGTTCAGCGATCGGGAGGAGTCGAACGACACCCTTCGTCGTCTCGATGATCCGCCCTTCCCATTCTGGCAGGTGAATGCCTAGCGGCTGAGCGAAGCGGCGGACCACGTCGAAGATCAGGTTGAAGCCCTTCTTCTGTGGGACAGGCATCTTGCCTGTCTCCTCTTCGTCTTCTTCCTGCTCTTCCTCACCCTCCCCTATCACAGGCTGGAAGCCTGTGCCACCATCTGTACTCTGGAGAGTCCAGAGGAAAAGGGCCGTCAGTCGCGCGTCTTCCTCCAATGCTCCCTGTGGTTGTGGCACGGGCATCCTGCCTGTGCGCTCTAGTCTCCTGCCTGTGCTGTCAGGCTGGAAGCCTGCCCCACTCCCAAGAACCTGCTCCAAGGCGGTGCGGCCTACGACCTCCCACACATAGGCCAGAAAGCCGCGCTTGTGTGGTTCTGTTGCCTCAGAGTCCCCGCCCAGGGGAATTTCACGTTCCTCAGTATCTACGACCTTTGAGTACCGACTGTAAATTTCCAAGGCCGGTCCGATGCAGGCAAACACCAAATCGGCGCCGCGCACGCCCTCGGATTGCAGTCGTTCCATCCAGTCGCCGACGCGAGCCGGGAGTTCCCGGAGCACCTGCCCCCAGTCGCCGACTTTGTCCTCGGTGCGAGGGCGACAGATAAGATGGATACTCGCAGAAAGTGCTGCGGATTCACGAGCCCGAAGGCGATTCGCCATTTCGGTGGTAACCGGCCAGGAACCCGTGAGGACCCAGCCTCCCCGAATCATTCCCGAAAGCAGGGCCTCCCACCCTTCGGTGGTCTTGTGGGCAAACACGACGCAGCCCACACCGTCGCTCTTGAGGATGCGCCGGCCTTCGGCAAAGGCCCTGGACATCACCCGCTCGAAAAATGCGCGATCCTTGGGTTGCCCCTCGAACTGGCGAGTCTCATCCTGGACAGCTTCATGAAGCTTGGGTGAGAGGGGATTCTGCTGGTCAAAGGGGTCGCGAAGTAGTGACTGTCCCGGAAGCGTGCGCTTCAGCCACACAAAGAAAAAATCAGAAAGATCGGAGTACGGGATCGCGTCGTAATAGGGCGGGTCAGTGAACCAGAGCCCAACCGTTTCGTCTGGCAGCGGAGAGGCACATGCGTCTGCCTGTTGAACCTGCCCTGAGACATCAAAGCTCGCTGCTGCCGGCCCAACGCAACCAGCCACAACCTCAATCCCGTCCCGGAAACTGCCGGTTGACTCGGACATCACCACCGCTTCCGCAAAGTCCCACACGACCGGCAGAGCTTGTCTGCCGAAAATGTGCTCGACCTTTTCCTGGTCCGCGTGATAGCGCCACAGACACAAGGAGGAACTGCGGCTCGCCACTCGATCGAGCGCCAGGCCGAGGAGGCCTTTCATTTCGTCGCCAGATCCGGTCCCTCGAATCTGCTCGGCCAACGTCGCCAACGCCAGCTTCTGGCGGGCGGTGAAGAGGTCGCCGAACTTCATCATCCCATATTTTTGAACTGAAAACGCCCGGCCGGCACCCGATCCCCCGCCGGCGGGAGTTGGCTCATCCGGAACCGGGCTGAGATCGTTCGGCAGTTTTTGGGCGACCACCTTCTCCAAGCGCTGCATCGACTTCCGAATCGCCTCATAATCGCGCTCTGTCGGCAGCCGGTACTGCCGCCCCTCCTTGCCTTCCTTCAAAGTCACAACGGCCAACATGCGGGCCCCGCCGATGCGTCTGCCCGCCTCGTCGAAGACCACATCGGCACCGCCGCGCTGCGCGGCAAGCTGTGCCCGGACGCGCTCCGGCGGCAGCACCATCCCGCAGCAGGTGCAGGCCGCCTTGGCGCGGCTCACTGTCCCGGCGGGCACGTCCTTGTCACTCTTTGGTTCGAATACTTCAAACTCAACAGTGGCACAGGCATCTTGCCTGTGACCCGGCCAGTAGAGCCATTTGTATTCCTCCGGCCTTGTCGCCAGGCCCTTAGTGACGGAGTTCTGCCGGATGTACTCCCTCTTCTCCTCCCATTCAGCCTCATGTCGGATGATGTGGTCAAAGTTCTCATCCAGCCACAAAGGTCCCTGCCGTCCCAATCGCTTGTTGATCCGGTTTGCAGAAAAGCTCTTTATGCTGTGAAGGATATCCCCGAGGGAGGAGCCGTCGGTGATCCGGAAGATCGAGTGGACATGGTCAGGCATGACGACTGCAGCATCCAGTGCAATGCGCTCTCCGTCCCAATGTCTGATGGCCGCCAGGGCCATATCCCTTGCGTCATCCGGTAACTCCAGTCCCCTCCCGCAACGGAAGGTCACAAAGTAGGTGGCCTGTGGTACTTGAAGATGGGGAAGGTTCCGTTTTTGGATACTCAAGTCTTGTGATTTCCAAGGATTCACAGGCTGGAAGCCTGTGCCACTTGATCTGACCACCTTGCACCGGAGTGCCCGCCTGCGATTTGCCTTCTTGCAGAGCCAGAACGAGCGGACCAATGGAATCTCTGCTCCACAGTTCGGCGACTCGCACCGCACCGTCCGCGCCCAGAGGTAGGCGATGGGCTTCCCGCCATCCGAGTCCGGCGGGTAGAACTCGGCCAACTCCTTCTCCGCCGCCTTCTTCACCTCCGCCCCAACGCGGCGCAGTTCCTCAGCCAGCTCCGGCCCGTGGCGCGGAATGTCTTCGAGCATTACCTTGAGGATCAGACAAGCGACCGGGTTCAGATCGCTGGCGAACGTCTCGCATCCCAGGCGAAGTGCTTCCAGTGGGATCGAGCCTCCTCCGGCAAACGGGTCCACGACCAGGGGCACGTCGTCGCCATGGGCTGCTCTTACCAACCCGCGCGAGGCCTCAAGATACGTCGGGTTGGCTGAGAGGTCCCAGTTGGCGAAGTCTCCGATGAACTTCAGGAGCGCCTTCCGGAGATCTTCATCTTTCGGGCCTATCTGACCCGGAACCTTGCGAAGCAGTTCCCGCGCCTTGGCCTTGAAGTCCTCGGGGCAAAGCGGGTGACAGGGATCGGGCAGGAGTAGCCCGAGGAGCATCGCCCGGCAGGCGGCGAGCGGTCGCCGCGCCCACCAGAGGTGCAGCGTGCTCGGGTGCCCGTGACGGATGGACTTCTCCCGCGCGGCATGCTTCGACACCACGGCAATCGGAAAATCCACCTCCGCCAGCCGCTTGCAGTCGCGAGAAATCATTGGGTCCTCAAAAGTCCTTGTATCCAGCCGCCTTCCACGCCTCGAACTTCTTCAATACATAGAGGCCGAATGAGCGCAGGATACTCAAGCAGACTCTCGCGGCGCTTTGGGTGGAGATTCCGGGATGGGCGCCTTCATCGCTGAAAAAACCATATACGCCATCGACCAGCTTCTTCCGCTCATCGTCGTCAAAGAAACCAACCTTCTGGAGGTAATCGCGGACCTTGACAGGCATCCCTAAGTCAGGAGTCTCCGCCCGCGCCTTCGAAGCTGCGGTCGCAATATCGGACAGGAGCAACTCAACAAACTTCCGTGCTTGCCCGATGGACGAGTCCCACTTCTCCAGCCGGAACTCGTCTTCACTCTCCTTGAGATGATGGACCAGCACTTCCACCTGCAGCGTGCCCGAATACTTCTCAAGAAAAACCTCGATGGCACTTCTCAGCTCGACGGCAATGCTGTCATCTGAGACCACATGCTCACCATCGATGACGTAGCCATCCCGGGTGAGTGCAGCCGTTAGCTCTTGTTTCCACGATCCGCCCAAATACTTGAGGCCTGCCTGGATGAAACGCAAAATGAGATCTGACCTCCCGGTCGACTCCAAGTCGCGGAACCCATTCAGAAGCCGACTCTCTTTGGAGGAGCCCGTGAAGTATTCAGCGGGCAGCTCATTTTCGTAGATCAGAAGATCAATCGTCGAACCCGCAAATTGCTGCAATAGTCGGATTGCGGTACCACACGTCTTGTGGCTTAACATAGCCTTCGCGACCCCCGTGAAGCTATGAGGGTTCCTCGTGCACCTTCCTCGGGTCCCGGACGGCGTCAACGCTGACCCAATAGTGGTCCACCTTTTTGACCTGCCTGCGCCGTGACGCATGATGGCACGGCAGGCAGGCCTCGTGCCAGGGGAGGCTGACCGGGTCCTTGATGATCTGGGGACGCGGCGTGGCGTCGCAGTCGGTTACAATGTACAGCCAGTAGCAGTCGCACCGATCCCCGCCCTCCCCCCGCTCTTTCGGCGTGGGTGCCTTCGCGCCTCGGCGCTTGGCGTCGCAGGGCGTCAGGGTTTCTCTCCAATTTGCCGGGCGGCCCAACGAAGCACTGCCTCCGCGATGCCGACCGCCCTCCGGTGGTCTCTCCGGGCCACCGGGCCGGAAAGCCCGGGATAGCGCGTCTCCACAGCGAAACGTGCCAGCCGTTCGGCCTGCCGAACGTACTTCGGCACCTTGTGCCCCGCCTCCTCCAGCAACGTTAGCAGCCGGGCGAGATCGTGGACAAAGGGGAAGTCGAGCCCATGGTGCACGAAAACAGCCTTTATCGCTTTCTCGGCGGCCTGTTGGGCGGCGAAGCAAAGGTCTTCAAAGTACACCCCCGAGACGTGGACCTTGGCCTGTGCGAGGTTGCTGCGGGCCCGGTTGAGCCACTCTCGCGGGTCGTCGGGTGGGAAGCGCTCAGGAGGCATAGATGACCCTGCCTTCCCTCAGGGCGGGCGCGATCACCAGACAGCGGGTGTCGCGGTACCGCTCGACTTCCTGCGGCGTGACCACGATGACGTCCACCGCTTCACCACTGCCATGAAGATTCATGTAGATCTTCTCGGTCAGGCGGCCCTTGTCATAGCGCCCACCCTTGACCACTAGCAGATCCACATCGCTGTTGCGGCCCATTTGGCCACGAGCGGCAGAGCCGAACAAAATGATTTTTTCTGGCCTCGCAACCTGCACGATGCGTCGAATGATTTGGTCAAGAATTTCGTGAGGAACCTGCTTGCTCTGCTTCATCTACCCCTCCGGGCGCTCTTCACGCACCCGCATTGGTTGCCTCACTGCATCCACGCTCAGCCAGTAGTGGTCCACCTTCTTGACCTCGTGCCAGGGGAGAGTGGCCGGGTCTTTGATGATCTGGAGATGTGGGGCGGGCATCTTGCCTGCCTGTCTTAACAGGCTGGAAGCCTGTTCCACATCACAGTCGGTCACGACGTACAGCCAGTAGCAGTCGCGCCGGTCCTCGGCCACTCGCTTTTCGTTGGGCGTGAGGCCAATGGTCCCGGTGGGTCCCCCGAGACCCTTGACCTCGATGAGCCGCAATTCGCCGCTTTGGGTGTCCAGGCTGGTCAGATCATACCCCAGATTCTGCTCGTGGACATCCGCGACGGCTCGCCTTTGGGACCCTTCATACTCGATCGCCACCCGCATTGCAATGGCCTCGGTCTCGGCGTCGGGGCGCAGACGCCGAACCTCGGGCTTCTCCCGCTCCGGATGCGGCAGGACGAGAACGCTGGCAATCCGTTCGACAGCCTGGAGGCTGAGGGATCGCTGGTGCTCCAGCTCCTGACGACGGCGCTCGCGACGGGTCATCAGGGCCGCATGGCGATCCTCAGCCTGCTTCAGAATGCCCGCCGCTCCCTCCACCCCACGCTCGGCCTCCTCGGCCAGCCGGCCGATCAGCCGGTCCTCTCGCTCCAGAAGCTCCGTGAGTGAAAGCTCGACGTGGGCCGCGATCCGATCCACCTCTGCGACGCGCTCTTGTCGGACCTCGTCGAGGAACGGAGTCAATGCTTCCTGAGTCAGCCAATCTCTGGCCTCAGGAAGGTGAGCCACGGGCGGGAGCGTCTCAGGTGCCTTGCCGGGGCTGAAGTTGCCCAGGACACCCGGCTCCCGCCTTCTCGGCTCTCGGCTCTCCGTCACTTCCACCGCGAAGAGTCGCTCGTGGATCACTTGCCCCAGGCCATCCACCACCCGCGCCCGGTAGAAGTCCAGCCGGGCCGCGGCAGCGTGCTCCACGGAGTAGAAGCAAGCGCCTTGGGCCAGGACGTCCCGTGCGGTTTCCCAGACGTGGCGCCGGAGGGCCTCGAATAACGGGTGCCCGGGGGTCACCCATTCGAGACTGTGCCGCTCGGCCGTCTCACGGTCTGTTGACAGGCGGGGGTATTTGTTGGCCAGGGCAGCCAGCTTCCAGTCGGGAGCAGTTTCGTATCGGCGGAGGGTCGTGGGCGTGGCGCCCGGGTCGAAGGAATGGGGGACACTCGCAAGGGGCTTCAAGGTATAGCGGGCGTAGCCGGCCGCCTCGCGCAGGAACCGGGCGATGGTTTCGGGGACCACGCGGTGTTCCTGGGCACGCGCCCGCCGCTCGATCAACATGTCCAGGTTCAGTTTCTTGGATGCCAGCCCTTCCAACGCATTCTGGCAGATGGCCCGGAACCGGTCTTCCTGCACATCACGGAGCAGGCGGTCCTCCATGTCTTCCTGCCCGAACTCCCCCGCATAATAGGCGCGGAGGATCCGTTCGATCTGGGCGGCCGGCAGGATCTCGCCCACCACGTTGAAGACGGCGTCGTCGTCCAGGGCGTCGCGGATCTCCTGGAGCTTCTCCAGCAGCTTCTGGAGGACGCGCCCCTCGATGGTATTGGTAGCAACGAAGTTGAAGATGAGGCAGTCGTGGGTCTGGCCGTACCGGTGGATACGGCCCATCCGCTGCTCCAGCCGGTTGGGGTTCCACGGGATGTCGTAGTTGAAAAGGATATGGCAGGATTGGAGGTTGATGCCCTCCCCGGCCGCCTCGGTAGCGACGAGGATCTGGATCGCGCCGTCCTTGAACTGCTGCTCGGAATAGAGCCGGGTGCCCGGCTCGTCCCGCGAGCCCGCCTTCATGCCTCCATGGATGACCCCGACGCGAAACCCCCAGTCTCGGAGCTTGCCGGGGATCCCCTGGGTCTTGTTGCCTGCCAGATAGTCCAGGGTGTCTCGGAACTCCGTGAAGATAAGCAACCGCTGGTCCGGCTTGTCGAAGAACTCCTGTTCCTTCAGGATGGCCTTGAGCCGGGCGAGCTTCGCCTCCTGGCCAGCCTCCTCCACCCTCTTTGCCTGGTCGGCCAGCTCCTTGAGCCGAGCGATTTCTTCCTCGGCCTCGTGGCGGTTTCCGGCCAGGGTGATGGCGTCCAGCAGGGCCTCCAGGCGCTCGCGCTCGGCCTCCTCCATCTCCTCGATTTCCTCGGGGTCCGGAATCTCTGGCGGCGCCGTGCGGAGCAGCTCGTCGGCCCGGCGCAGCCCCTCCTGGAGGCGATGGGACCGGTTCTCCAGGGACCGGTGCATGGCGTAGGTGCTGGAGGCCAGCCGTCGCTGGTACAGGGACATCAGGAAGCCCACGGCGCGGGCACGCGGATCGTCGCCCTGGGCAGCGGCCTTGGCGCTCTGCTGCTTGACGAACCGCGTGACCTCCCGATACAGGGCGAACTCGTCCCCATCAATGCTGAAGTCCACCGTGTGGGGGATGCGCTTGGTGAAGATCTTCCGGGCGGCCCATGTCCCGTCCGCTTGGCGCTCCGGGAAATAGACCATGGCCTCCTTGGTGCGGCGCAGGTAGAACGGCGCCCGGCGTTGCTCCATCGCCTGGCGGATGGAGCGGACATCCGCGTAGGCGTCCTCATCCAGGAGCTGGAGGAAGAGGCTGAAGCTGGTCGGGTCCCCCTTGTGGGGGGTCGCCGTGAGCATGAGGAGGTGGTCTGAGGATTCCCGCAGCAGCTCGCCCAGGGCATACCGGGCAGTCTTCCTCGCCGGAGGCGTCCAGGACATACGGTGGGCTTCGTCCACGATCACCAGATCCCAATGCACCTGCTTGAGGCCCGGGAGGATGGTGGTGCGCTTTGCCAGGTCCAGGGAGGTCAGGATCTGCTTTTGTTCCATCCATTGGTTGATCCCAAACTGATCCCGGATGTCGTCGCCCTTGAGGACGACGAACTTCTCGTCGAACTTCTCCCTCAGCTCACGCTGCCACTGGAAGGTCAGATTCGCTGGGCAGACAATCAGCGTGCGCTCGGCCAGGCCCCGGAGTTTCAGCTCCCGGATGAGGAGCCCGGCCATGATGGTCTTGCCGGCGCCGGCATCGTCCGCGAGGAGGAACCGGACCCTGGCCAGCTTGAGGAGGGAGTCGTAGACCGCCTCAAGTTGGTGCGGGAGGGGATCTACGCGCGAAATGGACAGGCCGAAATAGGGGTCGAACTCGTAGGCGATGCCCAGAGTGTAGGCCTGGAGGCCGAGGCGGAGGAGCGCGGCGTCACCTGAGTAGGTATGGGCGGCCGCCTGGATGCGGAGGGTCTTGATGTCCTGGGAGGTGAGGGTGACGCTGCGGAAACGCTCGGTCTGCACGCCCACCAAGCCCAGGACCCACGTATCGTTTCCCCCCTGGCGGATGGTTTCGACCCGCATGGGCTCGTTGAAGAGCGGGCCGGTCAGAACCTGCCCAGGCTCAATCGTCACGAATCTCGTCTCCTGCAAAGACACCACACGCCGCGAGCACTCTAGATCAAAGGCTGTCCGGCAGTCAACGAATGGATGGCAGGATCAGGCGCGAGCGCAACGATCAGCCCAGGGCGGCGTGCAGCCAGTAGGCGCCGATGAGCAGGAGGACGAAGGAGGTGGCCAGGGCCGTCTCGGACCAGCCCAGGCGGCGGAGGTCGAGCCGCGCCTCCTGCGCGTGGAGGCCGCTCACCGCGCGCCACAGAGCCGGGATGAAGGCCAGGAGTGTCGGCCAGGGGACGACATGGAGCACGGCAAGGAGCGGAGCAAGCACGACCAGCAGGAGGTGGTAGAGGACGCAGCAGAGGCGTGCCGGACGGGAGACGTCCGCCCCGCCCTTGCGCCGAGCCGCCGTCTCTTGGATTCGCATGCGAACGTAGAACACCCCGCTGGCGAAGAAGAGGAACAGCACGGGCCAGAGCGCGAGGCCGGTGGACTGGACCGCGCCCACCGCCACCGCATGGGCGACCGGCCCCACCATGGTGAGCCCGGCGGCCCCCGCGAGCTCGCCGGGAAGCGTCCGCTCGTCCCGGCGACGAAGGAGAAGTGTTCGCAGAAGTAGGAAGGCCCCGGCCGCCATCCCAAAGCCAACCAGAAAGTGCAATCGCCACACGAGGAGGAGCGGGCAGAGCACCAGGGCTGCGGCGAGGCTGTACAGAAGCAGCCAGGCCCGGGCATGGCGCCGCCTTGCCGCTCCCCCCTGCCCCGCCGGAGGCCGGCCCAGTAGATTGAGTGCGCCGCTCACGAACGCCAGGGCGGAAACACCGACGAGCAAGAGTACCACCGGGATCGTCATCCACCCAGCCACGCCGATGCCCGCCAGGAACGAGCCGTAGAGCACGGCCCATGCCCCGTGCTCCTTGGGCACGGGCGGCCGGCCTACCACCCCGAGATGCCGTTCAATCTCCCGCATCATTCAACACGGTCCTCTTCCGCAGCAGTCTACGATACCGCATTGCAGCCTCGTATGACGCGGATCATATGCGCGCTCCAATATGTTTTGTTCACCAGACAAATTTAGGGGATTGACACAGTATGGTTAGCAGGTAAGCATAACCCGACAATACGAGGTTCGAAGGAACCCACACAGGCACGGGGGTCACGATGCGCCTTGCGCGAATCATCCGGGTCCAGCGTCTCGATCTCTCCTGTGCAACTGGGTTCTCTCCCGAGAACCCCTCTGCCCCGCGGATTCCCGGCGGGTCGAACTTCGTGAATGCTTCCGGGGTCCGCGTGGATCCCATCCTCACGCTTCACCTCTTGCCAATCAAAACCTGATCGCATCAACCCTGCGGTGATCCGGGAATGCTCCCAGGCCGGTAGAGCGATGAGAGGCGGGCGCGCCGCAGCCCCGCGATGCGCCCTAGGCAGATTGCGCAGAGGCTTTGTACCAAATCAGGACAAGCGATGATCCGTCGGAGCGGAAAGCTCCCGGCGGCTCCACGGGTCGACAAGGCGCATCCATGGCGCAGATCTTTCAACCAAGGGCCAACTATCTGGCGAAGGCGAGCATCCTGGGGGGGGTTCTTTTCCTGGGGGTCCTTGCGGGGATTGGGTTCTACTACGCCCGGTCGAGCTACTCCACCATGGTCGGGGTGCCGCGGAACCAACCCGTGCCCTTCAGCCACAAGCACCATGTAGGGGACGATGGGATCGACTGCCGTTACTGTCACACCTCCGTCGAGGAGTCTCCCTTCGCCGGTATCCCGCCCACCCAGATCTGCATGAACTGCCATACGCAGATCTGGGCGGACAGCCCCATGCTGGCGCCGGTGCGGGATAGCTTCCGGACCGGCAAGTCGCTGGAGTGGACCCGGGTGTACAACCTGCCCGGCTTCGTCTACTTCGATCACAGCATCCACGTGAACAAGGGCGTGGGCTGCGAGACCTGCCACGGCCGGGTGGACGAGATGCCGCTGACCTGGCGCGCCAACACCCTTCTGATGGCCTGGTGCTTGAACTGTCACCGGGACCCTGCGCGCTACGTTCGCCCGCGCGAATCCATCACCAGCATGGGCTACACGCCACCGGAGGACCAGCTCACCTTGGGGCGGAAGCTGGTCAAGGAATACAAGATTCACGACACTCGATACATGACGAGCTGTTCCACCTGTCACCGCTAACGCCAAGAGACGCGGACGATGACGGACGAGAACCACAAACGGAATCGGCTGGACCTGGCGGCGATCCGGGAACGACTGGCTGCCACGCGCGGCGAGCAGTACTGGCGAAGCCTCGAGGAGGTGGCCGAGACCGAGGGCTTTCAGGAATTCCTGCACCGGGAGTTCCCCCAGGGCGCCTCGGAATGGCTGGACCCCTTCGGCCGCCGAACCTTCCTGAAGCTCATGGGGGCCTCCCTCGCCCTGGCCGGCCTCGCCGGCTGTTCCACAAGCGCCGCCCCCACCGACACCAAGATCGTGCCCTACGTCAAGCCCCCGGAAGAGCTGGTGCCCGGGACCCCCCTGTACTACGCCACGGCCATGCCGTTCGGGGGCTACGCCACAGGTCTTCTGGCCAAGAGCGTGATGGGGCGTCCCATCAAGGTCGAAGGCAATCCCAAGCATCCGGCCAGCCTGGGCGCCGCCGACACCTTTGCCCAGACCTCGGTGCTGACCCTGTACGATCCCGACCGCTCTCAGTCGGTGAATCAGGGCGGGCTGATCAGCAGTTGGGGCTCCTTCCAGGACGCCATGGCCACGGCCCTGCAGAACCAGAGCACCAACCAGGGCGCGGGCCTGCGCCTGCTCACGGAGACCGTGACCTCGCCGACGCTCGCTTCCCAGATCAAGGCGCTGCTCAGCACATACCCCCAGGCCAAGTGGCACCAGTACGAGCCGGCCGGCCGGGACGCCGTCCGTGCGGGTGCTCAATTCGCTTTCGGCGAGTATGTCGAGACCATCTATCACCTGGACAAGGCGGACGTGATCCTCGCCCTCGACTCCGACTTTCTGACGACGGGGCCGGGGAATCTCCGCTACGCCCGCGACTTCGCCGACCGGCGGCGGATCCAAGGCGGGAATCCAACCATGAACCGCCTGTACGCCGTCGAGAGCACGCCAACCAATACCGGGGCGATGGCGGATCACCGGATCCCACTCAAGGCGAGCGAGGTGGGGGGCTTCGCCCGCGCCGTGGCGGGGGCTCTGGGCGTTCAAGGGGTGGGCGCCGGCCAGGTTCCACAGGCCTACGCCAAGTGGTTGGCCGCTCTGGTCCGCGACCTCCAGGCCCATCGGGGGACCAGTCTGATCGTGGCGGGCGAGTGGCAGCCGCCCCACGTCCACGCCCTGGCCCACGCCATGAATTTTGCCCTGGGCAACGTGGGCAGCACGCTGACCTACACCGACCCGGTGGAGGCGAATCCCGTGGACCAAATGGCCTCGCTCAAGGGCCTGGTCCAGGACATGAACGCCGGCAAGGTGCAGGTCCTCGTGATCCTCGGCGGCAATCCGATCTTCACCGCGCCGGCCGACTCTGAAGTTCGCCGAGGCCATGGCCAAGGTGGGGCTGCGCGCCCACCTCAGCTTGTATGACGACGAGACCTCCCAGCTCTGCCACTGGCACATCCCCGAGGCGCACTACCTGGAGTCGTGGGGGGATGTCCGAGCCTACGACGGGACCGTCACCGTCATCCAGCCCCTCATCGCGCCACTCTACGGGGGGCATTCCGCCCTGGAGCTTGTGGCCGCCCTCAACGGGCAGTCCGGGACCGCGGATCACGATCTCATCCAGCAGTACTGGAAAGGCCAGCATCCCGGGAAAGACTTCGACCTGTTCTGGCGGACGGCGCTGGAGGAAGGGGTCGTCGCCGGAACGGCGCTGCCCCCGAAGAAGGTCACGCTCAAGGCGGGAGTCGGTGGGCAGGGGGTCGGAGAGGCCAAGCCTCAGATCGGCGAGGGCCTCGAGATCATCTTCCGCCCCGATCCCACGGTCTGGGACGGGCGCTTCGCCAACAACGGCTGGCTGCAGGAGCTGCCCAAGCCCTTCACCCGTCTCACCTGGGACAACGTGGCTCTCGTGAGCCCCGCCACGGCGGAGCGCCTGGCACTGTCCTACGAAATCGGCACGACCGGCGGCGAGCACGGCCGCATCTTCGTGGACGTGGTGGAGCTGGAGTATCAGGGGCGCACGGTGCGGGCCCCCGCTTGGATACTCCCCGGCCATCCCGATGATTCGATCACTGTCTACTACGGCTACGGCCGGACCCGGGCGGGCCGGGTCGGGACGGGGACAGGGTTCAACGCCTATCCCCTTCGAACCTCCGCTGTCCCCTGGTTCGGCTCTGGCTCGAAGGTTCGGAAGGCCAATGCCCGGTACATGCTGGCCTCCACCCAGTTCCACTTCAACATCGAGGGACAGAACCTCCTGCGCACGGGCACCCTGGACGAATACCGGCAGCGTCCGCAGTTCGTGAAGGAAATGGGAGAGGCGCCGGCCAAGAACTTCACCATCTATCCCGGCTTCCCATACAACGGCTACGCCTGGGGCATGACGATCGACCTGAACGCCTGCACCGGCTGCAGCGCTTGCGTCGTGGCCTGCCAGGCGGAGAACAACGGTCCCGTGGTGGGCAAGGACCAGGTGAGCCGCGCCCGCGAGATGCACTGGCTGCGGATCGACCGGTACTACAAGGGTGACCTGACCAATCCCCAGGTCAACCAGCAGCCGGTGCTCTGCCAGCAGTGCGAGAACGCCCCCTGCGAGCTGGTCTGCCCCGTGCAGGCCACCAACCACAGCTCCGAGGGGCTGAACGACATGGTGTACAACCGCTGCGTCGGCACGCGCTACTGCTCCAACAACTGCCCCTACAAGGTCCGGCGCTTCAACTTTTTCCTCTATGGCGATTTCACGACGCCCAGCCTGAAGTTGCTCCACAATCCGGACGTCACGGTGCGCAGCCGGGGTGTCATGGAGAAATGCACGTACTGCGTGCAGCGGATCAACCATGCCAAGATCACGGCCGAGGAAGAGAATCGCCAGGTACGCGACGGGGAAATCCTGACCGCCTGCCAGCAGACGTGCCCCACCCAGGCCATCGTCTTCGGGAACATCAACGATCCGGGCAGCCGGGTCGCCAAACTCAAGGCGGAGCCGCGGAACTACGGCATGCTGGCCGAGCTGAACACGCGGCCCCGCACGTCGTACCTGGCCAAGCTCCGGAACCCCAACCCCGAGATCGAGAAGGGATAGGCGCATGCCCCTTGAGGTTCGAGATCGAGAGACATTCTACGATCCGGCGCCGCCGGTGATCGCGCCGGGGCACACCTACGACTCGGTCACGGAGAAGATCAGCGACATCGTCCTGGTTCGCCCACACCCCCGCTCCTGGTACCTGGTCTTCGGCATCGGCTTCATCTTCGTGATGGTGCTCCTCGCCGCGGCCACCGGCATTTTTGCCATCGGGGTCGGGCTCATGGGCATCAACATCCCCGTCGGCTGGGGATTCGCCATCGTCAACTTCGTCTGGTGGATCGGGATCGGCCACGCCGGGACGCTCATCTCCGCCTTCCTGCTGCTCATGCGACAGAAGTGGCGACAGTCCATCAACCGTTTCGCCGAGGCCATGACGCTCTTCGCCGTGATGTGCGCGGGCACGTTCCCCCTGCTCCACCTGGGGCGCCCGTGGTTCTTCTACTGGCTGCTCCCATACCCCAATACCATGTGGATGCAGCCGAACTTCCGGAGTCCGCTGGTCTGGGACGTGTTCGCGGTCTCGACCTACTTCACCATCTCCCTGGTGTTCTGGTACACGGGGCTGATCCCCGATTTCGGGACGCTCCGCGACAGGGCAAAGAACCTCTGGACGCAGAGGATCTTCGGCGTCCTCTCCATGGGCTGGCGGGGCTCGGCGCGACACTGGCAGCGCTACGAGATGGCCTACCTTCTGCTGGCCGGCCTGGCCACCCCCCTGGTCATCTCCGTGCACACCGTGGTGAGCTTCGACTTCGCCATCGGCCTGGTCCCGGGCTGGCACTCGACGATCTTCCCGCCTTACTTCGTGGCGGGGGCCATCTACTCCGGCTTCGCCATGGTCCTGACCCTGGTGATTCCCATCCGGAAGATGTACGGGCTGGAAGATGTCATCACCCTGCGGCACCTGCGGTTCATGGGAGAGATCATGCTGTTCACCGGCCTCATCGTGGCCTATGGGTACCTCATGGAGGCCTTCATGGCCTGGTACAGCGCCAACCGGTACGAGCAGTACATGATGTTCAACCGGATGTTCGGCTCCTACGGCTGGGCCTTCTGGCTCGTGATCCTGTGCAACGTGCTGGCCCCTCAGCCCATCTGGTTCGAGCGCGTCAAAACCAGTCCCTTGGCCCTCTTCATCATCTCCCTGTTCGTGAACCTCGGGATGTGGCTGGAGCGGTTCATGATCATCGTGGTGAGCCTGAGCCGGGACTTCATGCCGTCGGCCTGGGCGAGATACGCCCCGACCATCTGGGACTGGGGCGCCCTGACCGGGACCCTGGGCTTCTTCGTCGCCGGCATGTTCCTGTTCATCCGGTACATTCCCATGATCTCCATGTTCGAGCTGCGAGGACTGGTGCCCGAGCCGAGCAAGGAGGGGAGTGCAGACTGATGGACCCAGTCGGCAGCAATCGGGGATACACAGAGGTGGGGGGGAAGCCGCCGATCTACGGCCTCATGGCGGAGTTCCTGAACTCCGAGGAGCTTTTGGCAGCGGCCCGGCGGGTCTACCAGGAGGGCTATCGGCGGCTGGACGCCTACAGCCCCATCCCGGTGGACGGCCTGGCCGAGGCCATCGGGTCCCATCGGACGGCCGTCCCCCTCATCGTCCTGATCGGAGGGCTCGTCGGCTGCCTCGGAGGCTTCTTCATGCAGTACTGGATCGCAGTGCTCGACTATCCGATCAACGTCGGGGGTCGTCCGCTCTTCAGTTGGCCCTCCTTCATTCCCGTGACCTTCGAGCTGACCATCCTGATCGGCGGCCTCTCGGCGGTGATCGGCATGCTGGCCCTGAACGGGCTCCCCATGCCCTACCATCCGGTCTTCAACGTGCCGCGTTTCGCACTGGCCAGCCAGAACCGTTTCTTCCTGTGCGTCGAGGCCACAGATCCCAGGTTTGACCGCGAGGGGACCCGGCACTTCCTGGAGGGACTGCGACCACAGGGGGTATACGACGTTGAGCACTGAGCGCCGCAGGACGCATGCGACCCGGACCCTCGCCTGGGGCGGACTGGCATTAGGCTTGGCCCTGCTGGCCGCCTGCCAGCAGCAGATGGCCGACCAGCCCTCCTACCGGCCGCTGGACAAGAGCACGTTCTTCGGGGACGACCGCTCCGCGCGGCCGCTGCCCCCGGGGACGGTGGCCCAAGGCCAGCTCCACGCCGACGAGGCCTTCTACACCGGAAAATCGGGCGGCCAGCTCGTTTCCAGCCTGCCCTTCCCGCTCACGATGGAGGTCCTCAAGCGGGGCCAGGAGCGGTTCGACATCTACTGTGCGCCCTGCCACGACCGCACGGGAAGCGGCAACGGGATGGTCGTGCAGCGCGGGTACACCCGCCCTCCCTCCTATCACATCCAGCGGCTGATGCAGGCCCCCCTGGGCCACTTTTTCGATGTCATGACCAATGGCTTCGGCCCCATGCCGAGCTATGCCGACCAGGTTCCGCCCCGGGACCGCTGGAACATCGCCGCTTACATCCGCGCCCTGCAGTTGAGCGAGAACGCCACCCTGTCCGACATCCCGCCCGAGGCGCGCGCACCACTTGAAGGGAAGAAGCCATGAACCACACCGAAGAGCTGTGGTCCCAATTCGACCACATCGGGAACCGGGCCCTGGCGGTGGGCGTGGTGGCCCTGGTGGCCTGCGTCGTGTGGGGAATCATCGGGAACCCGCAGCAGTTCTACCACTCCTATCTCCTGGCGTACGTCTTCTGGGTCGGCGTCACCCTGGGCTGTTTCGCCATCGTCATGATGTACCACCTGGTGGGCGGCACCTGGGGCTATCCGGTCCTCCGCATCTTGGAATCCGGCGCCCAGACGTTTCCGCTCATGGCCCTGCTCTTCGTCCCGATCCTCCTCGGTATGCAGGAGGTGTTCGCCTGGGCGCATCCTCAGGCGATCGCCGCCAGCACCGTCCTGCAGGCCAAGGCCCCCTATCTGAACGTCCCGTTCTTCGTAGTGCGAGCGGTCATCTACTTTGGAATCTGGATCGCCTTCGCCCACTTCCTGAACAAGTGGTCCCTGGAGCACGATCGCACGGGTCAACCCATGCTGCTCAAGCGCCTCCAGTACCTCAGCGGTCCGGGGTTGATCCTGTTCGGCCTGACCGTGACGTTCGCCGCCGTGGATTGGGTGATGTCCCTGGAGGCGGCGTGGTTTTCGACCATCTTCGGCCTGCTCTTCATGGTCGCCTTCCTCCTGGAGGGCGTGGCCCTGGCCGCCATCGTCAGCTTCCTGCTGGCGCGGCGAGAGCCCCTCTCCCGGACGATCCGCCCCGGCCACTCCCACGACCTCGGGAACCTCATGCTGGCGTTCGTCCTGCTCTGGGCCTACCTGGCCTTCTCCCAGCTCCTGATCATCTGGGCGGAGAACCTGACGGATGAGATCCCGTTCTACCTCCACCGCTCGGCGGGCGGCTGGCAGTGGCTCGCGCTCGGCCTCTTCGCCTTCCATTTTGCCCTGCCATTCGTCCTGCTGCTCTCCCGGACCGCGAAGCGCCGGGCGGCGACCCTGGCGGGGGTGGCGGTGCTGCTCCTCTTCATGCGGCTGGTGGACGTGCTCTGGCTGGTGGAGCCGTCCTACCATCCGACGGGCTTTTTCCTCCACTGGATGGACGTGGTGGCGCCCATCGGCCTCGGGGGGATCTGGATCGCGGCTTTCCTGCGACGGCTGAAGGGGAAGTCCCTGCTGCCCGTCCGTGACCTGCGTTACGCCGGCGCGCCGGGTCAGTACGCAGGGGTGTGATCATGGCCGAAGACAGACGTACGGACCAGCCGACCGGCACCTCCAGCCCCGGGCATGAGCCGAGCGACCTGAAGCCCCGGACGATCCTAATCTTCGGGATCGCCCTCTCGGTGACGGTCCTCCTCTGTTTCCTCATCGCCAACTGGATGTTCCACTACTTCTCCGCGCTGCAGACGCAGAGCAGCCCGCCGCTCTCGCCGCTGGCCCAGCAGGAAGCGCCGCCGGGCCCGCGCCTGCAGGCCCATGCGCCCGAGGACCTGCGGAAATTCCTCGCGGAGGAAGAGACAACCTTGAACAGCTACGGGTGGGTGAATCAGCAGGCGGGCATCGTCCGGATCCCCATCGACCGCGCCATGCAGCTCCTGGTGCAGCGGGGCTTGCCGACGTCAGGCCAGCCGGCGCAGCCCGCGTCCGGCCAGAAGGGCCAACCCGCGGCAAGCCAAAAGGCTCCATCGGCGCCGAGTCAGAAAGGCCAATCGGCGCCCGCAAAGCAGCCGTGACGCCGGCGGCGGCCCGACAACCGGTCTGGAAGAGGTGTAGCGTGCGTGCTTTGTATCTTTCCTGTCTCGGCATGACCTTGGCCGCACTCCTCGTCCTCGGGGTGGCTGCCCCGGCATCTGCCCATGAGGCCACCATGGCCGACATCCTCAAGCAGGTCGGCTTCGACCAGCGGCTGAACCAGCAGGTGCCGCTCGACCTCACCTTCCGGGACGAGGCCGGGCAGGCCGTCCGGCTGGGCAGCTACTTCGGTCAGAAGCCGGTCATCCTCAGCCTGGTCTATTACCATTGCACGACGCTGTGCCCGCTGATCTTGGATGGCCTGGTGAAGAGCCTCGAGGGGATCTCTTTCGACCTCGGCAAGCAGTTCAACATCGTCACCGTGAGCATCGATCCGCGGGAGGGCCCCGCCGAGGCCGCCGCCAAGAAGGCGCAATACGTCCCGCGCTACGCCCGCCCCGGGGCCGAGGCGGGCTGGCACTTCCTCACCGGGGAGGAGCCGGCCATCCAGCAGCTCACCAAGGCGGCCGGTTTCCGTTACGCGTACGATGCGAAGACGGACGAGTATGCCCATCCTGCGGGCATCGTCATCCTGACCCCGCAGGGGAGAATCTCGCGATACTTCTACGGGATCGACTTCTCGGCGCGGGACTTGCGCCTGGGACTGATCGAGGCCGACGCCGGCAAGATCGGCAACCCCATCGACCAGGTCCTGCTCTACTGCTACCACTATGACCCCGCGACGGGGAAGTACGGCCTCATCGTCATGAACGCGATTCGTCTGGCAGGCGTGGCCACGGTCCTGCTCCTCGGCGTCTTCATCGCCGTGATGCTGTGGCGGGAGCGCCTGGGCAGACTGAAGCCCAGAGAGGCGCGGTAGGGTTATGTCCTCGGCTTTTCGACTCTTCCCGAGAACTGCCTCCACCGTCGCGGGCCAGGTGGACGCCCTCTTCTATTTCCTGGTGGGGGTCAGCGTCTTCTTCGCGGGGCTGATCTTTCTGCTGATCATCGTCTTCGCCATCAAGTACCGGCGCCGCTCGCCGGACGAGCAGCCCAAGCCCATCCATGGGAATCTGGCCCTGGAGCTGATCTGGACCATCATCCCCCTCGGCCTCACCTTGGTGATGTTCGTGTGGGGAGCCTGGCTCTTCGTCACTCTCTCCAAGCCACCTGCCGACGCCCTGGAGGTCTACGTCGTTGCGAAGCAGTGGATGTGGAAGTACCAGCACCCGGAGGGGAAGCGGGAGATCGACGAACTGCACATCCCCGTGGGCCGGCCCGTGACGTTGACCATGACGTCGGAGGACGTGATTCACAGCTTCTTCATCCCCGCCTTCCGGGTGAAGATGGACATCCTGCCCGGCCGCTACACCAACGTCTGGTTCCAGGCGACCAAGGTCGGCGAGTACCAGCAGTACTGCACCCAGTACTGCGGGACGGGCCATGCGGGGATGCTCAGCAAGATCATCGTCATGGAGCCCGCGGCGTACGAGAAGTGGCTGCGGGGGAGCGATACCACGGGGCCTCCGGCGACGCCCGCGGCGACTCCGGGGGCGCCTGCGGCGACGCCGCAGGCGGCATCCATGGCGACGCAGGGCGAGCAGCTCTTCAGCCAATTCGGCTGCAACGCTTGCCATCTCCCGAGCGGAAAGGGGCCGGGGCCCTCGCTCCTGGGGGTGTACGGCAAGCCGGTGAAATTGACCTCCGGGGAGACGATCACGGCGGACGAGACCTATCTCCGGGAGCACATCCTGACCCCCGGGAAGAAGGTCGTGGCGGGGTATCCCCCGATCATGCCCACCTTCAAGGGGAGAATCAGCGAAGAGCAGTTGGTGCAACTCATCGCGTACATCAAGTCGCTCGCATCCAAGGCGACGAAGTAGAAGGCGAAGATGAACGGGACAGCCGAGATCGCAGCGGGGACAGCGCGGCCCAACTACCTCAACGTGGACTACAGCATCAGGTCGTGGCTCCTCACGACCGACCACAAGCGGATCGGGATCCTCTACCTGCTCGGGGTCGTCTTCTTCTTCATCATGGGGGCGATCTTCGCCAGCCTGATCCGGATCAATCTTCTGGTCCCCCAGGGCCTCATCCTCCAGGCCGAGACCTACAACGAGATGTTCACCATGCACGGCCTCACCATGATCTTCTTCTTCCTGATCCCCTCCATCCCGGCCGTGATGGGGAACTTCTTCCTCCCCATCATGATCGGGGCGCAGGACGTGGCCTTCCCCCGGCTGAACCTGCTGAGCTGGTACATCTACGTGCTGGGCGGACTCACCACCTTCGTCACGGCCCTGGTCGGCGGCGCGGACACGGGCTGGACCTTCTACACCCCGTACAGCAGCACCTACTCCACCAGCCACGTCACGCTGATCGTGGCGGGCGTCTTCATCGTGGGCTTCTCCTCGATCCTGACGGGCATGAACTTCGTGGTGACGATCCACAAGCTGCGTGCCCCGGGGATGACCTGGGCCCGCCTGCCCCTGTTCATCTGGGCCTTGTACGCCACGAGCCTCATCTTCATCCTGGGAACGCCGGTCCTGGCCGTTTCCCTGCTCATGGTCGCCATCGAGCACATCTTGCGCCTCGGGATCTTCGATCCGGCTCTGGGCGGCGACCCCCTCCTCTTCCAGCACCTCTTCTGGTTCTACTCGCACCCCGCCGTGTACGTCATGATCCTGCCTTCCATGGGCGTGGTGAGCGAGCTGATCGCCTGCTTCTCGCGCAAGCGCATCTTCGGCTACGCCTTCGTCGCCGCTTCCAGCTTGACCATCGCCATCATCGGGTTCCTGGTCTGGGGTCACCACATGTTCGTGAGCGGCCAATCGATCTACGCGGGGATGGTGTTCTCCCTCCTGAGCATGATCGTCGCCATCCCCTCGGCCGTGAAGGTCTTCAACTGGACGGCGACACTGTACAAGGGCTCCATCTCCTTCGACGCCCCCATGCTTTACGCCCTGGGGTTCATCGGCCTCTTCACCATCGGCGGTCTCACCGGCCTCTTCCTGGCCACGCTGGCGGTGGACGTCCACGTCCACGACACCTACTTCGTCATCGCCCACTTCCACTACATCATGGTGGGCGGTGCGGTCATGGGGTTCCTGGGGGGGCTCCACTTCTGGTGGCCGAAGATCACCGGCCGCATGTACCCGGAGATGTGGGCGAGGGTGGCGGCCCTGATCCTCTTCGTGGGCTTCAACCTGACCTTCTTCCCGCAGTTCATCCTGGGCTACGAGGGGATGCCCCGCCGCTACCACGCCTATCCGCCGCAATTCCAGGTGCTGAACGTCTTTTCCACGGCCGGCGCCTCCATCCTCGCCATCGGCTATCTCTTGCCTTTCTTCTACCTCCTCTGGTCGCTGTGGCGCGGCCCACTGGCAGGTCCCAACCCGTGGGGGGCAAAGGGGCTGGAGTGGGAGATCCCCTCCCCGCCTCCCACGCACAACTTCGAGAAGATTCCGGTGGTAACCCAAGAGGCCTACGCGTACGGGCCTCCGGAGGGAAACGGTGGCTGAATCGACGCCCTTGGACCCACACCTCCAGCACCACTTCGGGGACCTGGAGCAGCAGTATGACGCCTCCACCACGGGGATGTGGATCTTCCTGATTACGGAGATCATGTTCTTCGGCGGCATGTTTGCCGGCTACACGATGTACCGGAACGCCTATCCGGCTGCCTGGGGCGAGGCCAGCCGGCAGCTCGACATCGTGCTGGGGACCACCAACACGGCGGTCCTGATCTGCAGCAGCTTCACCATGGCCATGGCGGTGCGGTGCGCGCAGCTCGGGAAGCGCAAGGCCATGCCCTGGTACCTCCTCATCACCATTGCGTTCGGCCTGGCGTTCCTGGCGATCAAGGGGGTCGAGTACCACCAGAAATTCGTGGAGCACTTGGTGCCGGGCTCCTCCTTCCAGTTCCCCGGGGGCGAACCCTTTGCCGACCACGCCCAACTCTTTTTCTCCTTCTACTTCGCCCTGACGGGTCTGCACGCCCTGCACATGGTGATTGGTGTCGGACTCCTGACCGCTCTCCTGGTCCGGAACGCTCGGGGGGACTTCTCGGCTGAGTATCACTGGCCGGTGGAAATCACCGGCCTCTACTGGCACTTCGTGGACATCGTGTGGATCTTTCTCTTCCCCCTTCTCTATCTGATCAACCGATACCGATGACACAGCACATCGTCCCGACTAAAACCTACGCCACCATCTGGCTGATCCTGCTCGCCTGCACCGCGCTCACGGCGCTGGTCTCCTTCGTGGACCTGGGCGGAGATTGGAATGCGGTCGTCGCCATGTGCATCGCCGTGTTCAAGGCATCGCTGGTCGTGCTCTTCTTCATGCACCTCCGGTACAGCAGCCGCTTCACCTGGGTCCTGGCCACGGCGGGGATCTTCTGGCTGGCGATCCTGATCGGCTTCACGATGGCGGACCACATCACCCGGCCCTGGATCCCCTCCCCACCGCCCTGGGGCACCCAGAACCTGCCCTGACCGTAGGCTGGCGTTTTGGGCGGTGCCCGATCCTCAGCGGACAGACAGATGCCGCCGCTCTGCTCGGAAGCACGGGCGAGGGGGCGGAGCGTGCGGGGAGATCACGGGGCGGGCCGGCTGGCGCCCGCCATCTCCAGCGTGATCTCTTCCGGCTTGGAGATGGCCACGGGGTACCGATAGTAGAGCCTGGCTTCCACCACGAAGTCCAGTGGTCCGGTGTACGGGAAGAAAAGATTCACCTCTCGGATTCCCTTTGGCGGGATGCGGTTATCGCTCTTGATCCCCGCACCCCGGAGGAGGATCTCCGCGTCGGTGTGCAGCTCTTGGCCCTGCTCGTCCACCACGACCTTGCGGAACACCCGTTGCTGCTCTCCCAAGATGGTCTGCCCCCGTCGGAGCTGGACCTCCAGGTCGAGCCGCCGCGTCGGGATGCCGGTAGGGATCATGTGGCCCGATCCCACGTTCTCCACGACGACCACGACGCGATAGCCGCCCTCCGTCCTCTGGATTTCCCGTACCTCGACTCGAGCGGCCTTCCGGATCTGCTCGGGCGAATGGCCCCCCTGGATGTCGTGAAGATTGATGGGGTGATCGGTCGCCTTCACCTCGGGCCGGACCACGCGTCCGTTTCCCACGGGCATGTGGCAGCTCTGGCACTGGATCCCCTGACTGGCGTAGGGGCTGGCACGCCACTCGCTGAAGGTCCCCATCAGGAGGGCTCCAGACCGGGCTCGGTACTCGTGGCAGCCCCCGCAGAGTTCCGACGTGCTGTGGAGCGGGGAATACTCGATCCCGTGGGCCGGCGACTGCGCATTCTGAATCGGCCCCCATTTCACCGGCCCCGGCCGCATGGTGAAGGGCTCACCGGTCGCCCAAGGGTTGGCTGCCTTGATCGTGTGGCAGAAGTCGCAGGTGATCCCTTCCTCGGTGATGAGCAACCGCTGGTCGTAGTCCTTGGTAATGCGCGTCGTCGGAGCATGGCAGGTCAAGCACAGGGCCTGGGCGGCCCCCTTGCTCAGCTTGATGGCCTCCCAGTAGGCGGCATCGAAGACGGGATCCGAGAGGGACATGGCATGCAGGGAGTTCTTCCAGGTCTTGTGGATGTCCTCGTGACACCCGGCACACACCTCGCTGCTGGTATACCCGTTGGCCTTCACCACAGGAGGGGAGCCCCGGGCCGGCATCCCCGCTTCCGCCATCCCCGTCACGGCGAGTATTCCCGTCAGCACCATCCCCAGGATATACGCGACCATGCTCCCCCTCCCCCTGGGATCCCCCAGGCGCAACCGGGTCGCCGCGGTGGATGAGGCACCTCACGGCCCGCGAGGCGCCGTGCCCAGGAACGCCACGACGTCCGCCAGGGCTCGTCCATCCAGGTCCGGCCAGGGGAGCCCCCGAGCCTTCGCCATCTGCTCCATGGCCGACCCGTGGTTCCACATGGCCGCCGCGATGGCCACGGGCGGGGCGGCGCCCAAGGCCTTCGTCAGGTCCGGCCCGCCACCGCCTCCGCGCCCCGTGGCCCCGTGACAGGCTGCGCATCCCTTGCGCTCGAACACCTCTCGGCCTCGGGCCCGGTCCCCGGGCTCGTCGAAGTAGTGGAGGCTGTAGAGGAAGGCCACCAGGTCCGCCATCTCTTGCTCCCCGAGCGTCGGGAAGGGAATCCCCATCTCTGCCATCTTTTTCCAGATGGCCGGACCGTGATTCCACATGAGGGCGCCGACCTGCGTGAGCCCGCCCTGGAAATCCTCCCGGCGCTTCCGGAGGTTGGGGCCGACCCCGCCCGTTGCGTCCGCACCATGACAGACGGCGCAGCGCTTCTGCTGGAAGAGCTGCTTCCCCGTCTCCGCATTCCCCGGGAGAAGATACACGGCCGACTCGGGCCCGCCACGGCCGGCGAGGCGGATGTAGGCCAGGAGGTTGGCAATATCGTCGCCGCTGAGCTGCGGCCGGGCGATCCCGGCCTGCTCCATCACCGCCCGCATCTTCGGGCCGTGGTTCCACATGGCCGCGGCCAGGACGATGGGAGAGATGTACCGCTTGAACCGGTCCAGGGGTGGGCCGATCGTCCCTCCCATGCCCCCGACTGTATGGCAGCGCGAGCAGGAGCGGTCCCGGAACAGCTCCGCTCCCCGCTTGGAATCGCCGGGCGATCCCAGATACCCCGTGTAGTTCAGGAAGGCGAAGAGATTCGCCATCTCCTCGGGGGCCAGCTTCGGCCGGACGAACCGCGCCTCTTTGATTCGCTCGGTCATCCGGGGCGAGTGATTCCACATCACGGCGGCGATGCCCAGGAGCGTCCGGCCGGTGGAGATGCGCCCCAGGTCGGGGCCCACCTTCCCTCCTTCGCCGTCCACGGCATGACAGGCAACGCACCCCTTGCTGACGAACAGACGCGAGCCCTCCACCGGATCCGGCATGCCGTGCTCCGCGGCCCCTGTGAGCGCCGCGGCCCCCAGGGCCACCGCCACCCCCGCCACCAGCAGCAGCCTGGACCCGAGCGTCATGCGTCCCCCTCCCGCCCCGGCCTTCGTCCCTCGCGCGCGATCCCCCACAGGACGGAGAGGGCCAGCCACAGGTACACGAGAAAGACGGGGATGACCACGGCGGCCACCGTCACGGTGAACCCCCACGAGTCGTTCCGGACCCAGGAAAGCTGCAGCATCCTTACCATCCAGCCGATGAACGCCAGCGCGAAGGCCGCGACGGCCAGGGGGATCGCCCGCCATGCCCGTTCCATGTTGTCCCTCATCGTCCGGCCGGCGGCTCCACGGGATCGGGAAGATAGCTCACCATGCGTTCCTGCGCTTCCACCAACCCCTCGCGCCCCTCCCGGACCTCCCAGATGGAGATGATGGGGAAGAACTTCGTGAAGACCATATACAAGAGCATGAAGAAGGACACGGCACCCGCCGTGATGGACAGCTCCACCCACGTCGGGGCGTAGAACCCGCGCTCGAACGGGAGGCGGGGGTTGGCCAGAGTGGGCACCACGATCAGGTAGCGCTCCAGCCACATCCCCACCACCACCGAGACCGAGGCCACCACGGACCCGGCCACGGTGCGCGTTCGCCCGTTGGCCAGGATGGCCACGGGGATGACGAAGTTCAAGAGCGCCATGGCCCAGAAGGCGGGGGCGTAGCGCCCGGTCACCTTGGCGAACAGGACCATGGCCTCGGCCAGCTCGCCCCCGTAGTAGGCCGTCAGGTGCTCGGCGAAGGTGAAGTAGAACCAGAGGAGGCTCATCACCAGCAACAGGAGCGACAGGCTGTTGAAGTGGACCGGCTTCAGGTACTTTTCAAGGCGGTAGGCCCGGCGCACCGCCGCCATGGAGATGATGAGCCCGCCGATGCCCGAGAAGATGGCCCCGGTCACGAAGAAGGGGCCGAAAATGGTGCTCTTCCACATGGGCTGCAGCGTCATGCTGAACACCCAGGACACCACCGTGTGCACCGAGACGGCGATAGGGATGATCAGGACGGCCATCACGGCGATCCCCCGCTCAAGGCGGCGACGCTGCCCGGGCGTGCCCCGCCACCCCAGGGCCAGAAAGGTATAGAGGGTCCGGCGCCAGCCGGTGGCCCGGTCGCGCACCAGGGCGAGGTCCGGGATCAGAGGCAGGTACAGGTAGAGGGCACTGCCCGTGAGGTACGTGGTGATGCTGGTGACGTCCCAGAGGAGTGGCGATTGGAGCCGACCGTACTGCAGGACGTAGAAGAGCCGGTCCGGCCGCCCCAAGTCGATGATGATGCTGCCCAGGCCGAAGAAGAGGACCAGCACGGTGATGGCCTCGGCCGCCCGGGTGATGGGGCGCCGCCACTCGGCCTTGCAGAGGCGGAGGATGGCCGAGATGAGGGTGCCGGCATGGCTGATGCCGATGAAGAAGACGAAGTTGATGATGTAGAACCCCCAGGCCACCGGCCGGTGCAGCCCGGTGACGCCGAGGCCGTAGCGGAGCTGCAGGGTGTAGGCGTACATGCCCCACATGGTCAGCGCCGCGAGGGGGGCGGCGCCGAGCCAGAACCGGCGTGTGGTGCCGAGGACCGGGGCGAAGAGGATCGCGTCCTCCTGGTCTCGCTCGTGCACGAGCCCCGCCATCTCATCCCTCCTTCAGGTAGAAGACCTTCGGGGACGTGCCCAGGTCCTCCAGCATTCGATAGGCCCGGGGTCCGCGGGCCAGGCGTCCGGCTTCGGTGTTGGGGTCGTCCAGGTCGCCGAAGATGAGCGCCCTGGCCGGGCAGGCCTGCACGCAGGCCGGCACGTAGTCCCCCTCGCCGCGGACCTCGTGTCCCTCCGCCTGGGCCTCCTCGCGGGCGCGCTGGTACCGGTGACGGCAGAAGTCGCAGGATTCGGCCACACCGGTGGGACGCACGGCGGTATCGGGGTTCAGAGCCTCGTGCAGGTCTTCCGGCCACTGGGGAGCGCGCCAGTTGAACTGGATGGCGCCGTAGGGACAGGCTTGCACACAGAACCGGCAGCCGATGCAGCGGGCGAAGACGCGGCTGACCAGCCCCTCGGGACTCTGGCTCAAGGCCTGGACGGGGCAGACCTTCACGCACGGCGGGTGGTCGCACTGCTGGCACGGGCGGGGGACGAATCGGGCGCGAACGCTCGGGTACTCCCCCTCCACCTCCGGGATCACTTCCATCCAGAGGAGGACCCGCCCCTGGTGGGCCTGCTCGGGCGAGGCGACGGGGACATTGTTGTCCGCCTTGCAGGCCACGACGCAGGCCTGACAGCCGGTGCAACGATCCAGGTCAACGACCATCCCCCAGCGCATTCGCCTACCTCAATGCCCAAATGGTCATTGATCATTCGCCTTTGGTGATTCGGACTCGTGTCCCCTGGAGGGCCGGGACACCTGCCAGCCGATCCGCCTCGCCACCCACCAGCCGATTCGGGTTCACGCCCCATGCCTCTGCCCACCGACCGGCGGCCTGATGACCGGTCCCGAAAGGCATGGCGAGCACGTCCGGGTGCATCCCGGGATACAGGCGCGCCCGGCAGCGCACCTTCCCCTGCGGCGACTCTACCCAGACTGGGTCGCGGTCGGAGATGCCGAGCCTTTGTGCGGTCTCCGGGTTGATCTCCACCCAGGCCTCCCAGGCGCGCGTCGGTGCGCCGGATGCGATCTCTCCCAGGAGGGGAATGTTGGCAGCACGACTTCCGGCGAGCCCCATCGGTTTGTAGGTCACCAGGTGCAGCGGGAATTGCTTGGGATCACCCGTGAACCTGGCTGGCTCATAGTGCGGGAGGCAGGCCCGGTCCCCGCGTGCGGTGATGCCGAGGGCGTCCAGGGTCGTCTCCGAAGCGGGAGGCCCCGTCTGGCGCCCGTCGTGCAACGCGGGCCGTTCCAGAGCTCGTTCCAGCGCCTGGCTGAAGAACTCGTACTTGCCGGACGGCGTGCGAAAGACCTCCGCCGGGTCACGAGGCAGGTCCACGGGATCCCACCATCCACCCCGCTCGGCGAGTTGATTCCAGAACTCATCGAAGCTCTTGTAGGTGGGGAGCCAGAACCCGGCCTCCGCCTGACGCCGCTGACGCGCCTCCTCGAAGGCAGTTGTCATGATGAGACCGCGCCGCGCCTCCGCGATGCCCTGGAAGGACGTGCGCAGGATAGTCTGGAAGTCCTTCCAGGGGAAGGCCTTGGCCATGGTCCCACCCATGGCCTGGCCGACTTGAATGAGGACATCTGCCGCGTGCCGGGTCTGGTGGCGGGGCTCCACGACCGGTTGCCGAAGACCCACGACCGCCGGTGCCCAGACTCCATCGAGGGGATCGTCCTGCCACCGCTCCAGAAACGTGTGATCCGGCAGGACGAGGTCTGCGTGGAGCGTGGTCTCATCCATAAACGGGGAAAAGCTCACGATGAATGGGAACCGCCCCAGGAGCGCGGGATCGCGGGTAAACTCCGGGGAGGAATACACCGGATTCGTGTAGTACAGCAGCAGTGCGCCCGGGGGGTACGGTTTCGCCGTGCGGACACCGTTCGACCATAGCGTGGAGAGCCGATGGGGAGAAAAGGCCACGAGTCGCCGGCGCGCTGTCCAGACGGGGCATGGCCAGCCCGCGCTCCGTCGCCGCATCGCGGGGGACCGGCGGGAGGGGCGGCAGCGGCGGGCGCCGCTGCGTCGTCGTGCCGCCGGCGGCCTCGACGCTTCCCACCAACGCATTCAGGGCCTGGATGGCCAGCCGAGTGTAGAGGCCATTGGTATGCAGGCTGGCCCCGCCCCCACCCAAGGCCACGGCGGGACGAGCCGCGGCAAACTCCCGGGCCACGCGAGCGATGGTGGCAATGGGCACACCGGTAATGGAGGAAACTGTCTCCGGCCGGTATTCGGAAAGGACCAGGGACTTGAACCCCGACCGCAGGCGACCGGAGCCATCGCGCCAGTCCTCGAACCCGAAGGCCCATTGCTGGACGAAATCCTTGTCGTAGAGCCCTTCGCTGACGATCACGTACGCGAGGGCCAGCGCCAGCGCCCCATCCGTCCCGGGACGGATGGGGATCCACTCGTCCGCCTTCGCCGCAGAGACCGAGAGGCGCGGATCCACGTGGACGATCCGCGCCCGCCGACCCGGCGTCCCCTGCCGGAGATTCGCGAAGGCGCGGGCCTGACGCACCGGCGACCAACCGGCTTCCAGCAAGCCGGCACCGAACGCAAGGACGTACGTGGTTCGCTCCAGGTCGTAGGCGATGGGCTCCGCCACCCCCTGGGTGAGGCGCATGACCTGGCGGGAGGCTTCGCAACCGTGCGCCGTGCTGAGATAGTTGGGCGAGCCGTACGCCTCCAGAAAACGCTGGAGGAGGGCGGGCACCAGGCCACGCACCTGGCCTGTCAGGGCCACGAGGGTATGGGCCTCGCCCTTGACGCGGAGGTCTCGCAGGCGTTCAGCCACCGTCACAATGGCTTCGTCCCAGCCGATGGGCGCCCACTGCCCCGAGCCGCGGGGACCGGTCCGCTTCAGCGGATGCTTGATGCGATCCGGATCGTAGAGGGCCTGGAGGGCGGCGGCGCCCTTCGGGCAGACGGTTCCCCGGCTGATCGGGTGGTACGGGTTCCCCTCGACCTTTACGGCGCGCTTTTTCCCGTCCTCGATGGCCGTGATGGTGCGCACGAGGATGCCGCAGCCTCCGGGGCACTGCTGGCAGACCGATGCCACCCAGCCCTCCAGCCCCCGCGGGGGGACCTCGGCCTCGTAGGTAGCCTCCCCAACGTCCGCCACCGTCCGGAGGCCTTCACGCCCCGCCACGAACGCCGTGGCCAGGCCGCCGGTCCACCCCAGAAACCCTCGCCGCGTGAGCTTCATCGCCCAACCCGCCCTGCCTCAGGACCCATCATGGCTCATGACTCATACATCATTGAGAGTTGGTCATGCCGGCCTTACCGGTGACAATTCACGCAGGTCGTGGCCACCTGCTTCTGCCGGTGACAGTCCAGACAGAAGTCCATGCTGAAGGTCACCAGAGCCTTCGGCGGCGGCGACGTTCGCTCGGGCATGGGCCCGTGACAGGTCACGCAGTCGACTTTTCCCAGCGTCACATGGCGTCGATGAGAAAAGTACACGGACGCATCCGGCGAGAGACGGTAGAGCCGCACCCAGCGGAGCGGCTCCTTTTTCCCCGCGAATTCCCGGATTTTGCCCTCCTCCGGATTCTGGCTGATCTGCGTCGCGTGACACATCAGGCAGATCTCCAGCGTCGGCAGGCTGGCGAAGGACTGCTCGCGGACGTACCGATGACAGATAGTGCAATCGAGCCCCTTGCTGACGTGTGCCTTGTGGTTGAACCGGATGGGTTGTTCTCCGGTTCTGGAGGCGGCGAACACCGCGACCGCTGCGAGGGCCAGCAGCAGGGCGAGCCCGCCCGCCACCATCACTGTCCGTCTGCGCATCGCCTGGCCTCTGCCGTGCGGATCCCCACAGGGTCTACTTTCCCTTTGCCAGCGAGCGGATGAATGCGACGACGTCCTGTATCTGATTTTCCTTCAAGGTGCCGCCAAACTTGGGCATGATGGGCGATTTCCCCGCGGCCTGCCCGCCGTCCTTGATGATCTTGACTAGGTGGTCTTCTTTCAGGGATCCGTTATAGGCCTTATCCGAGAAATCCTTTGGCTTTGGATTCAAGCCGGCGGCCATGGGGCCGTCGCCGTTGCCGGTGGCGCCGTGGCACGCACGGCAGTATTGTTCAAACGTCGCCTTTCCCTTGACTGCATTCCCGGCCGCCAGGGCCACGCCGGCGAAGATCGCCGGCAAGACGAACACCGCCACTGCCGCTCCACCGATTCTCCGCATCCCGCCCCTCCTTCGTGCTCCACTCCCAACCTCACGCGTTTTTCGAGGACATTCCAGATGCCTGCCAACGGCCAGTTCCCTCGACCCCCTCAGTCCTTCCCCTCGGTCCCCGAGCCTGAGGCTGCATCTGCCCTGGCGGCCAAGGCGCGCTCCAGGGCGTCGGCTGCCGATTCCTGGCCCCGCGGAACCACCGCCACCGCCTGCCACAGGGTCGGCGGCGCCGCCTCGTCCCGGATGTTCACCACTCGCACCTGCGGCTCGCCCCAGGCCGCCTCCAAGAGCGCCCGGGCATTCTCCGGCGAGAGCCCCTCGCCCTCGAGGATGATCACATCCGGGCGGTGCCCCGTGACAGCCGCGGCCAGGTCCACGTCCTTTGGCGCCACCAGCGGGATCTCCACCCCCCCACGCCGGATGAGCAGGCTCCGGAGCCCGTGGCCGAAGAGCGCATTCGTGTACAGGATGATGGCGCGACAACTCACGTCCGGACCCCGTGCGCCGATCCTTGCGGCTCGCGCACTGCAGCATCTCCCGCGCGTCCTCAAGCCATCCGACTAAAGCCTCGCGGGCGGATCGGGCATTCAGAATCTGTAGGTGAGACCGACCCCGAAGATGTGCACCTCATATTCTCCAGATAGGCCTCCTTGAGACCACTCATGTACGCCTTGTCCGTGAGGTTGCGGGCCTTCGGCGTGAGGGCTGCGGCCGCCGGTCCGTCTCCCTTCCCGGCCGCGCCGTGACAGGAGGCGCAGAGTTGGTCGAAGGCTGCCTTGCCCTTCGCCGCATCGCCCTTGGCTGACGCCCATTCGATCGCCAGGCCGATCGTCAAGACCGCTACCAGCCCCGCGACGACCGCTCGCTTCATCACGACTCCCCTCCTGGCCTCGTCCCCCAGACCTGCTGAATCGGAATGAATCGGCACCACCGGCTGGCATATTAGGGAATGCGCCCTGTCCCGTCTATGCCCCGCCATGCCTATTTTCGAGGAGAAGAAGGGCTATGCCGCATGGCCCCTTCGGGCTATGCACGACCTTCCGGCCTGCGGACAGGGGGCCAGCCCCCAGCCTGAAGGCGGGTCGGAATCGAGACAGGCAGTGATCCGAACGATCAGGCAGGCCGCATGGAAAGCAGGCGGGCAGTTCCAGAAACGCCGGAAGACCGGCACGGAGGTTGTGAGAACACGAACGGGAACGGGCTACGGCGCTTGCGCCTCGTCGGGCACGATTCCCTCGCGGAGCGCAAAGGCCGCCGCCTGGACGCGGTTTTGGAGGTGCAGCTTGGCAAGGATGTTCTTCAAGTGATTCTTCACCGTGTTCTCGCTCACGCCGAGGGCATTGGCGATGTCCTTGTTGGTGCTCCCCTGCGTGAGGAGGTGGAGCAGTTCGCGCTCGCGCGGGGTGAGCTTGGCCGCAGGGTCCTCGGCCGGCTGGCCCTTCATGCGCTTGGCGAACTCGCTCAGGATCTTGGAGGCCATGCTGCGCGAAATGGGGGCCTCGCCCCGGGAGATGCCGCGGATCATGCTCAGGAACTCGTCCGGCTCCACCTTCTTGAGCAGGTACCCGTGGGCGCCGGCCTTGATGGCATCGAACAGGCTCCGCTCCTCCTCGGCCACCGTGAGCATGACGATCTTCGCATAGGGGTGCTCGGCCTTGATCCGGCGCGTGGCCTCCAGGCCGTCCATGGAGGGCATGTGGATGTCCATGAGGATGACGTCCGGCATCAGGTCGCGCACCGCCGCGACGGCCTCGGCCCCGTCCCCCGCCTCACCGACGACCTCGATATCTGGGCACGAGGCCAGGAGGCTTGCCACCCCTTTGCGAAAGAGGGCATGGTCGTCCACCAGCATCACGCGGATGGGCTCCACGGGCGCCGCCCCCTCCATCACCCCGTCCCTCCCGCTCGGAGTGCAGTCGTCCGCAGCCTGAGGATGACCTGGGTGCCATGCCCCGCGTCGGACCGGATGGTCAGCCTGCCGCCCACCGACTCCGCCCGTTCCCGCATGGTGGCGAGGCCGAAGTGGCGACCCGCGTTGGCCGGGGCCTGTGCCGGGTCGAATCCGGCTCCATCGTCCTCGATGGCGAAGAGAATCTCGTCCGCTTCCTGCCACAAACGGACCCGTGCCGTACGGGCCCCCGAGTGCTTGCGGACGTTGTTGAGCGCCTCTTGGACGATGCGGATGAGCTGCACCTCGCCCTCGGGGCTGAACCGGATGCGGCTGGTATCCTCCGGCACCTCCAGCCTGACCTGAATGCCCGCCTGTTGGCTGAACTCATGCAGGTACTCGGAGAGCGTGGGGACGAGCCCCAGCCCGCGGGAGACCATGGTGCGCAGGCCGAAGATGGCTTGGCGCACCTCCTCGTAGGCATCGCCCGCCACCTTGCGCATGTTGGCCAACTCCCGCCGGATCGACTCCTCATGGCCGTCCAGTCCGCGCTCGACCAGGGTGAGTTTCAGGTTGAGGAACCCCAGAGCCTGCGCCAGACCATCGTGCATCTCGCGGGCGATCCGCTCCCGCTCCTGCAGCGTCGCCATGCCTCGGACCGCTTCATACAGGCGGGCGTTCTCGATGGCGATGGCCGCCTGGGTCGCCAGGCCGCCCAGCAGGTCGCGCTCGGTCTCACTGAAAGTCCGCGGACGAGCGCACCCCACACACAGCGCGCCCAGCACCTGCTCGCCCAGCGTGAGCCCCACGGAGAGCTGCGCCACACCCCGCGCCGACCGGAGGTTCTGGCAACGCAGGCAGACCTCACCACAGCTCGCACCAGGGTCGACCACGCACGAGCTCCAGCGCGGGGCCCATGACCTCCGCCCAGGGCCCGGCCGCGGCGGCCAGCTCCAGGTACGGTCCACCCTCCCGTCGCAGGCACAGGCCCGCGACATCGGTCCGCAGCATGGCCCGCGCGCTCTCCACCACCGTCTCGAGGATGCGTTCCAGCTTGAGCGTCGAGGAGATCTTCGATTCCCACACGGTGGAGCATCTGGACCTGCCCGTAGAGTTCCGCGTTCTCCACCGCCACCGCCACCTGATTGGCGAAGCCCGACAGGAGGATCACCTCCTCCTCGGCGAAGTGGCGGGGGTCCCGGTACGCCACCATCAACGCCCCGAGCGTCCGGTCCACGCGCCGGAGCGGCACCGCCAAGGCCGCGCACAGCCCCTCGGCCGCGAGGATCGGGCGGGATTCCGGATTCCCGGCGAGATCGCTGCAGGCATCCTCGACCGTCAGAGGTTCCCCACTGGCGACTACCCGGCCAGCCACCCCCTCGCCGGCCCGAAGGCGGATCTCCTTGAAAGCCGCTTCCCGATCCCCCACGAAGACCGTGCAGCGGATCTCCCCCGCGGCGCCATCCGCCAGGGCAACGCTGGCTGCATCTGCCGTGAACAGGTTCCGAGTAGTCTGCACCACCGAGCCGATGATGCGATCAATCTGCAGCAACGAGGAAATCTCCATTCCGACCCGATGAAGAGCTTCGGCCTCTTGCGCGTGACGTCGGATCTCGGCGTCTCGCTGGAAGAGAGCCTCGGCCATCTGATTGAACGTGTAAGCCAGCCGGCCAATCTCGTCGCGGGAGGTCACCGGCACCCGACGCTCGAGCGCCCCATGCGCGATATCTGCGGCGGCCGCGTTGAGGTGGCGTAGCGGGACCGCCATCCGCCGGAGGAACAAGGCGCTCCCTGCGGCCACCGCTAATCCCCCGAGTGCGATGAAGGCCACATACGTCCACCGGATGAATTCTATCTCCGCCTTGGCAGCCCGTATCCGGTCAGCAATGAGCGCATGGTGGAGGGCCTCCAACCGGTCCAGGGCTTCCTGGAGGCGGTGGGCCCCGGCATGGAGCTTTGCCGCTGCCTGATGGCGCCCAATATCGCCGTCGGGCATCGCCGCAATAATCGATTCCGTGCTGTTGAGAAAACTGCTCCAGGTTCCCTTTCAGTTCGAGGGAGAGGACCCGTTCCTCCGTCGATGCAGCCCGCCAGGGCACGCCGCCACGGGCGTGCATCCGCTTCATAGAGGGCCCACTGATCCCGAATCTGCCGCGGGATCTCGACGAGGGTGGGATCGTCGAACGCTTCGCCCAGGAACAGGGCATCCTGAGCCTCAGCCCGGAGGTGGACGACGCTGCCCTCCACGCGATCGAGGACTTCGATGTGCGCAATCCAGTTCCTCGCTTTCGTCGTGGAGTGCTATCAATGCGAAGAGCGCTGTCGACGGAAAGGCCGCCGACGAGTCGCGACCAGGACGAGGAAGAGGACGGAGAGGATCGTGAGGCGGCGACTGATGCTGCCTCGGAAGGTCGAAGCGGTAGCTGCTCTCGGATGTCTTCTTCGTCACGAGCAGACCTCTCCGCCGGACGCTGCGTTTACGCGGCAGCGTCCGTCACACGGAAAGGGGTGACGGCAGACATGGTCAGCGCGACGGTTGGACCGGCCTTCCGCCGTGCCGTTACGATGGTGTCACGCTGAGAGTCCAGGGCAGGAAATGGTGACGCCCTCCCACCAGGCACGCTACGCCTCTCTCATTCGCCTGTCAAGGGGCACAAACTGGGTATCGACCCATCCATACCTATGCGCGGGGGGCTGGCTTGCTCGCGGAGGCACAGGAATGGGACACAGAGAAAGGGGCTGCCTCAGGGAATGTCTTCCTGATAGGCCTCGCCAGCGCACCAGCCGGGGGGGCGTGGGCTGCCCTCGAAGTAGCAGCTCGGCGGGACGAGGCCGGGGGCTTCGCCAGGCAGAAACCTCGTCCGGTCCTCGTAGAAGAAGACGCACGTCGGACAGAACCGGACGGGCGTTTCCTCGGGCGATCCCTCCCCGCCCCGCGGGAGCAGGGGAACCGCGATCACGGGTGCTGCTCCTTCATGCGGCGCGACACCCGGCGGGCCACGCGCAGCCCCACCTTCACGCCGTGCCGCAAGGCCTTGGCCTCGATGGCCGCCCGCTCGGCCACGGCCCGGCCCTTGGCCACCACGCTGGGGACCTTGGCCTCCGCCTCCTGGAGCCGGTCTTTCATCCCTTCGAGGAGAGCCTGCCCCGCGTCCGCCGCCTTCTCCAGCCCCTCCAGGGCAGCCTTGCCGGTGGTCCGCAGGCTCTCGATCCCGTGCTCCATCTCCGTCAGCAGCTCGCCCAGCTTGACCTGCGCCTCTCCCGTGGCCCGCTCCGCCTTCCCCCGCAGGATCAGGAGCTGCCCCTCGAGTTTGAGCAGGCGCCCCTCGTACTGCCCGAGTTTCCCCAGCACCTGCCGTCGAAATCCTCGCATCCCCATTCTGGTCATGGCTTCCTCCTGTCCGCCGGCACCCGACGCCTTCCCGCAGCGCGACTCTACAGGCAGCATAGAAGCCGCCCTCCCGCTTGTCAATCGGGAAGGCCGTTTGCGAGGCGACCCCGACGGCCGGGCCGCCTGTCGCGTCACCGGGGATCCTCCCGACAGCGCGGGAATCCCCGTCCGTCAGCCGGTGGGTGAGACATGGCCACCTCCCTGCTGACTGCCCCTGCGAATCCGCAGCACCGCCCGGCCTCGGACCGCGCGGGATCCGGGAGGGCGCCACACGATCTGGGCTCAGAACGTCACGATGCTCCGCGCGACCTCGCCGCGCTCCAGGGCAGCATAGGCGTCGTTGATTTGCTCCAGCGGATAGGTTCGAGTCAGCAACTCGTCGAGCTTGAGCTTCTTGGCGCGATAGAGGTCGATCAGCCTCAGGATGTCGATGCGCGGGCGGGCGGATCCGTAGAGAGAGCCCATGAGGGTCCGGTCCTCCCAGGCCAGCGGGATGACCGGGATCGAGACTTCGGCCGTCGTCGGGCCAATGCCCACCACCACCGCCACGCCCCGTCGCGCCAGCACGTCGAAAGCCTGCCGCATCGTGACCGGCAGCCCTACCACCTCGAAGGCATAGTCCACCCCGCGGCCGCCCGTGAGCGCGCGGACCTGTTCCACGGGATTCCCGGCGGAGGCGTTGACGGCGTGGGTGGCGCCGAACTGGCGCGCCAACTCCAGCTTGTTGTCCCGCAGGTCCACGGCGATGACGATGGCGGCGCCCGCCAGGGCCGCCGTCTGGATGACGTTGAGGCCCACCCCGCCAGCGCCGAACACAGCCACCAGGCTCCCCGGCCGGACCTGCGCGGCGTTGACCACGGCGCCGAACCCCGTGATCACCGCACAGCCCAGCAGGGCCGCCTTATCCAGGGGGAACTCCTTGGGGATCTTGAGCAGCGCCTTCTCAGGGATCACGGAGTACTCGGAGAACGTGGAGACGCCTCCGAAGCGCTTGATCTCCTTCCCCCGCAGACTGAACCCGGTCCCGCCTCCGGGAAGGGTCCCCGTCCTTCGAATCTCGATGCCTGCCGTGCACAAGGCCGGACGGCCCCCCGTGCAGTACTCGCACTCCCCGCAGCTCAGGCGCCACAGCGGGATGATATGATCACCAGGCTGCACATCCTTCACGCCCGGCCCCACGGCGGCGACGACGCCAGAGCCCTCGTGCCCGAGAATGGCCGGGAGGGGGGCCGCGAGGTCGCCCTTCATCACGTGCAGATCGCTGTGGCAGACCCCTCCCGCTGCCATGTGGACCAACACCTCCCCGGCGCGCGGCTCGGGCACCTCCACATCGCAGATCGTCAACGGCTGGCGGGGTTCAAACAGGACTGCCGCTCGTGCCTTCATGGTCATCCCTTTCCCTTGTCAGCGTTCGTGACCGAAATGAGCCAGCGCCACCTTTCGGCAAAGGGCGGGCGAGCCGCCGGGTCGAAACAGTATTCCATTCCCATTTTTGCCGGGACCCTGTCAAGGATTTTCGCTCGTCTGGATGTCGCTGGCCGCTTTCAGCGCATTGAACTTCCTGCCTTCGCCGCGCTCTTGTGCTATAAAAGAAGCGGCCGACGAGCACACACGAATACGTAATCCGCAAAGCGTAACCCGGAACACACCGTACGTCTTACGGATTACCTGTTGCCCATTAGTCCTTCGGGAGCACCTGACCAGTGCGACAGGGATCGTTTGCCTCGATGTATTTGCTGATCCTGCTCACGACGGCATTCTGGGGAGGGACGCCGGTCGCGGGAAAGCTCATCATCCAGGACATCCCGCCGATCACGGCCGGCCTGCTCCGCTACGGAGTGACCGCCCTCCTCTTGTTCGCCATCTTCCGGCAGCAGTTCCCCAATCCTCGCGCGCTGCGTGGGCGGGACCTCTGGATGCTGTTCTGGATTGGGATCTTCGGAACCTTCCTGAATCACGTCTTCTTTTTCCTGGGAGTCGTCTACGCGCCTGCGACTCACGGGGCCATCATTCCCCCGACCACGAGCCCCGTCTGGACGACGCTCCTGGCGGTTCGGCGCGGGCAGGAGCGCCTGACGGCCAGCCAGGTCGTCGGCATGATCCTGTGCCTGGCGGGTGTGGTCCTCGTGATTCATCCGGAGCGGCTGATCGCAGGCGGCGGGAGGGGTGCCCTGCTCGGCGATCTGCTGTTCCTGCTGGGGGGTGCCGCCTGGGGAATCTACTCCTACCTGTCGGCGCTGGCGATGCGCCGCTTCTCCGCCGCGACCACCCTGGCCTTCGGCATGGCGATCGGGACAGTCTTCCTGGCGCCGGCAGCCCTCTTTGAGCGACCATGGCACAGGCTGCGCGTTGCCCACCTCAGCGCCTGGGGTGCGCTGGCATTTCTCATCTTGCTGGGCACGCTCTGCGCCTATCTGTGGTGGAACCTGGCCCTCCATCGGGTGGGAGCGGGCCGGACATCGGTCTTCTCCAACCTTGTTCCGGTCTTCGGCGTCCTCTTCTCGTGGATCATCCTGGGCGAGCGCCTCGCGCCGATCCAACTGGTGGGAGGTCTCCTGGCTGTCGGGGGCGTCTTGACGTGTCAGCACCCGAGCGCGCTCCTCCTGTGGCTGCGCATGTCCCCGGCTCGGGTCCCCTCGGCGTGGAAGCGACAGAAGCACGGCGATCTTCCATCGTGATGCAGGCGCGGGACGACCCGGACGCTTGACGCCCTCTCCGCGCGGGTGGTAGCCTTCTTCCGCCATGAAGACTCGGGCCATGCAGCTCTTGGACAAGGCGGGGATCCCGTACGAGGTCCGCGAGTTTCAGGAGGAGGAGTTGGGCGCCGAGGAGGTGGCCGAGAAGCTCCACATCCCTCTGGCCCAGGTCTTCAAGACGCTGGTGGTTCGTGGCGATCGGACGGGCGTCATGCTCGCCTGCCTCCCAGGAACCGAAACGCTGTCGTTGAAGGCCCTGGCCAAGGTTTCCGGGAACAAGCACGTCGAGTTGGTGGAGAAGGACGAGATCCAGCGCCTCACGGGCTACATCCGCGGCGGGGTGTCCCCGCTGGGCGGGAAGAAGCCGTATCCCGTCTACCTCGACCAGAGCGCCCTGGCGCAGCCCCTGATGAGCGTGAGCGCCGGGATGCGGGGAATGCAACTCTTTCTCAGGCCGGAGGATCTGCGGCGGGGCACCGGCGCCAGTGTGGCGCCGATCGGCGAGGAATCCCGGACGGTCTGAAGCTGGTTGTCGGTCAAGCGGGAGAAGACGTCCCGGTGGCACAGAAATCTGAGGCAAAGGACGAGCGGGCGTTGATCGCCGCATCGCGGGCGGGCGACGTCTCTGCCATGGACGAGCTGGTCCGCTCGCACCAGACCCGTGTGTTCAACTTCGCCATGCGGATGTGCCGCAACGTCGAGGATGCCAAGGACATCCTCCAGGAGACCTTCCTGGGGATGGTCCGCTCGATTCGCGAGTTCCGCGGGGAGAGCAAGTTCACGACCTGGCTCTACCGCGTTGCGTCCAATGCGTGCCTGAAGAAGCACCGGCGCGGCGTCCACGATCCCTCGCCGGAGCAGGAGCTGTCGCTGGATGCATTGATGCCGCGCCCGGACGCCGAGGGGCGCAAGCCTGAGATCGCCGATTGGTCCGAGGATGCCGAGAAGGCCCTGCTCCGGGGCGAGTTGAGCCAGCAGATGGAGGCAGCCATCGACCGCCTACCGCGAGACTACAAGATCGTCCTGGTACTTCGGGATGTGGAGGGCTTCTCCGCCGAGGAGACGGCCGAGATGCTCAAGCTCTCGGTCCCCGCGGTGAAGTCGCGCCTCCACCGCGCCCGGGTCTTCGTGCGGCGGGAGCTGGCGGAGTACTTCCAGGAAAAGGGGAAGCCCTGAGACGAAGCCGCGCACGCGGCCTGAACCCAACCCCGATCTTCTGGATCAAACAAAATGAAAGACAGAAAGATCTCGAAACCGAAGCACCATCACGACGAGATGTCCATGACCTGTCGCGAGCTGTTCGAACGCCTTTCGGAGTACGTGGATGGGGAGCTCCCCCAGGAGATCTGCGAGGAGATTCGGCACCACATCGTCGGCTGCGAGCCCTGCGAAGCGTTCGCCAAGACCTTGAAGAAGACGGCGGACCTCTGCCATCGCCTGCCGTCCAAGCCGATCCCGCCCGATGTGGCGGCAGACTTACGCGCCTTTCTCCACACGTATCTCCCGAAGACCCAGTAACGGGCGTACGGCTCCGCATCGCTCCCGTATCCGTCCCCGTCCGGCGCTCGATCCTTGATCCCTCACGCCACGCCCTATATGATGCAACTGTTCCGCTCGCCCGGCGTTCGCATCTGAGCGTCTCACTCACAGAGATCCCGTGAATCTTTTCCTCGGCTTCTGGATCAAAGCATTCGGAGCGGCTGAATTCTTGCCCACGGAGGACCTGATCATGAGGCGGCGATTTGCGCACCTTGGCCGGTTGATTCTTCCCGCACTGGTTACATCGGCCCTCGGGGTTCCGGCACTGGCGCAAGCCGAGATGGGCACGGATCTCACCCTCGTCGACGCCGTGAAACAGGCGCTGGAGAAGCAGCCCGCCCTCCGCGCGGCCAATCACCAGGTGGCGGCGGCCGCCGCCGGGGTTGATCAGGCGCGCGCCGGCTTCCTGCCTCGCGCGGATTTCTCCGAAGGTTTGACCCGGAGCGACAACCCGGTCTACGCCTTCGGCAGCCTCCTCAACCAGGGCCGCTTCACCCAGGCCGATTTCGCCGTGGACAGGCTGAATCACCCCGACGCCATCAGCAACTGGCGCACGAACATCGGCGGCAGCCTGCCGCTCTTCATGGGAGGGCGGACCCTTCTGGGCTACCAGCAGGCGGAGCTGAACCGGGAGGCCGCCGAACGGGGCCGCGCCCGGGTCGAGCAGGAGGTCATCTTCGGCGTCGTCCGCACCTACGACGGCGTGCTCCTGGCCCGGGAGGCGCAGCTCACCGTGGAGGCAGCCGTCAAGACTGCCGAGGCAAACCTGTCCGCGGCCGAGGCCCGCTACGAGTCCGGCCTGGTGGTCGCCTCGGACGCCCTGGCCGCTCGGGTCCGGTTGGCACGCCTGAAGGAGGAGGCCATTGCCGCCGCCAACCAGGTGCGGCTATCCGACGCCGCCCTGAACGAGGCCATGGGGCTCCCGCTGGACCAGGCCCACCGGATCACCGGGCAGCTCGAACTGCCGCCGCTTCGCTACGAGGGCCTGGAGGGCTTGGAGAGCCTGGCGAAGGAGCGGCGCCCGGACTACCACCAGGCGACCCTGGAGGAGCAGCGGCTGGAGAAGGAAGTCCTGCGGGCGAAAGGCGCCCTCCTGCCCACCCTGCACGCCGTGGCGAACTACGAGATCAACAACCACCGCTTCAGCTCCGAGGGGCAGGACAGTTGGAGCCTCGGGGTGCTCCTGAACTGGAATCTCTTCAGCGGGGGCCTCGACCGGGCCCGGATCGCCGAGGCCCGGGCGAACCAGCAGCGGGCCGCGGCGCAGCGCGAACGTTTCGGCAATGCCATCGCTCTGGAGGTGCGGGACGCCTTCCTGGCCCTGCAGACGGCGCGGGAGCGGGTAGGCGTCGCCCGGCAGGCCGTGGCGTCCGCCGAGGAGAGCCTGCGCATCGTGCAGGACCGATACGACTCCGGCCTCACCACCATCGTGGAGCTCTTGGACAGCGAGACGGCCCTCACCGCCGCCCGCACCAACCTCACGCGGACGTTGTATGATACGACGGTCGGCCAGGCCCGCCTGGATTTGAGTCTCGGGCTGCTCGACCGCACGAGGTTCTGAGCCATGCAGACGCTGCGGCGCACCGCGCTCACCTTCGCGCTCCTCGCCCTGCCCTTGGCGGCATGCGGGAAGGAGCCTGCCACGTCGGAGAAGCCCGCCGTGCCTCCCGTCGTGCGCGACGTGAGCCTGGGCGTGGTCACAGCAGGCGAGGTCGCCGACACGGCAGAGGTCACGGGGACCGTGAGGTCGCGCACGGTCACCACCGTGTCCAGCCAGATCATGGGACGGATCCTCGCCCTCCCCGTGCGGGAAGGGAGCCTGGTCCAGGCCGGCCAACTCCTGGTCGAACTGGATGACCGCGACATCGCCGCCCAGGTGCGCCGCGCCGAGGCCGGCTTGGCCGAGGCGGAGAGCGCCGTGGCGGAGGTGGATCGCGCCTTCGCCGCCGCAGAGGCGGCCCGGGCGGCGGCCGAGGCCCAGCGCGACCTCGCCGCGACCACCCTCGCCCGCTACCAGCGGCTCTTGGACCGGAAGGCCGTGGCCCCGCAGGAATTCGATCAGGTCGCAGCCCGGCAGAAGGCCGCGGCGGCCAACGTCGAGCGGGCCGTGGCAGAGGGACAGGCCCTCCAGGCCAAACGGAAGCAGGTCCTGGCCCGGATCGAGGTGGCGCGGGCGGAGGTGGCCAATGTCAAGATCATAGCGGGGTACGCCAAGATCACGGCACCCTTCGCCGGGGTGGTGACGGCCAAGTCCGTCGAGGTCGGGGCCATGGCCAACCCCGGGGGACCACTGCTCACCCTGGAAGACAACCGGCACTACTGGCTGGAGATCGTGGTCCCCGACGCGCAGACCGGCGGCCTCCGGCCCGGCCAGGTGCTGCAGGCGGGCGTGGACAGCGCCGGCCTGGCCGTCGCCGCGCCCGTGAGCGAGATCCTCCCCTCCGCCGATCCCACCACGCGGACCACCCAGGTGAGGCTGGACCTCCCGGCCTCTCCGCGGCTTCGCTCCGGCCTCTTCGGCCGGGCCCGAATCCCGATCGGACGGCGGCGGGCCATCCTCGTTCCCCGCGGAGCGGTTGTGGAGCGCGGCCAGCTCGAGGGCGTGTACGCGGTGGGCCCGAACCGCATCGCCCGTTTCCGGCTGATCCGGACCGGCCAGACACGCTCCGAAGGCGTGGAGGTCCTCTCGGGCCTCGTGGGTGGCGAGCAGATTGTCATCTCCGGCACCGATCGGGTGACCGACGGCGCCCGCATCGAAGGACAATAACGCGTAAAACGTAAATCGTAAAACGTAACACGCAGATTACGGATTACGATTTACGTTTTACGATTTACGCATTCCGCTTCCCGGAGACATCCCCGGCATGACGCTTCCAGACAGCACGCCGCCGTTATCCGAACACCACGTGATCCCGTTGGGCCTGGCCGGGCGCCTGGCCCACGCCTTCATCAATTCCCCCCTGACGCCCCTGATCGTCGTGGCGTCGATCGTCCTGGGCGCCTTCGCCATCATTGCCACGCCCCGGGAAGAGGACCCCCAGATCGTCGTCCCCATGATGGACGTGATCGTCCAGTTCCCGGGGGCCGGCGCCAAGGAGGTCGAGGAGCGCATCAGCATCCCCATGGAAAAGCTCCTCATGGATATCCCGGGGGTAAAATACGTCTACTCCACCAGCAGCCCGGGATTGAGCTTCGTCACCGTCCGGTTCGAGGTCGGGGAGGATGAGGAGCGAAGCATCGTCAAGGTGTACAACAAGCTCTACTCCAACTTCGATCGGATCCCCCCGGGCGCCTCCAAGCCCATCATCAAGCCGCGCTCCATCGACGACGTGCCGATCCTCGCCCTCACCCTGTGGAGCCATCAGGTCGACGGGTATACCCTGCGCCGCATCGCCGCCCAGCTCGACGACCAAGTCAAGGATGTCCCCAACGTCTCCGAGACGCACCTCATCGGCGGCGAGCCCCGCCAGCTCCGCGTCCTCCTGAATGCGGCAAGCCTGGCGGCGCGGCACCTTTCCCCCGACATGATCGCGGGGGCCCTCACCGCCACCAACCAGGCGGTCCAGGCCGGCAGCTACAACATGGAGAACCGGCAGATCCTGGTGGACGCCTCCCGGTTCCTCGACCAGCCCGAGGAGATCGGCCGTCTCGTGGTGGGGGCCGACGCCGGGCGTCCCGTCTACCTGCAGGACGTGGCCCAGATCCTGGATGGCCCGGCGGAAGCCCAGCACTACGTCTTTCTGGGGGTCGGCAGGGCCGCGGCTGCCAAAGGCATCGGCCCCGACAATCCCGCGGGGCAGGATTACCCCGCGGTCACCCTCTCCATCGCCAAACGCCGCGGCACAAACGCCGTCACCATCGCCCGAAACGTCCTCCGCAAGGTGGACGCCCTGAAGGGCGTCCTGATCCCTGACGACGTTCACCTGACCGTCACCCGGGACTACGGGTATACCGCCAACGAGAAAGCCAACGAGCTGTTCCAGCACCTGATCCTGGCCACGGTCTCGGTCACGCTCCTCATCGCGGTCTTCCTGGGGTGGCGCTCGGCCATGGTGGTGCTTCTGGCGGTCCCGGTCACCTTGGCCCTCACCCTGTTCATCTATTACATCTACGGTTACACGCTGAACCGTGTCACGCTCTTCGCGCTGGTCTTCTCCATCGCCATCCTGGTGGACGACGCCATCGTGGTGGTGGAGAACATCACCCGCCATTTCCACCTGCCGGAGAACCGCGGGCGGTCCCTGCTGGCGGTGGCCGTGGAGGCCGTGGCCGAGGTGGGGAACCCCACCGTCCTGGCGACCTGGGCGGTCATCGCCGCCATCCTGCCCATGGCCTTCGTGGGCGGCCTGATGGGTCCGTACATGCGCCCCATCCCGGTGGGGGCCTCGGTGGCGATGCTCTTCTCCCTCTTCATCGCCTTCATCATCTCCCCCTGGGCGGCCTACCGCGTGCTCCGCGGGGCCGCGGCCCCCGCCCACACCGACCACTACGAAGACTGGACTACCCGGCTCTACCGGCGGATCATGACCCCGCTCATCCGCACCACCTGGAAGCGCTGGCTGTTCCTGTCCGGCGTGGTGGTGCTGCTCCTGGCGGCCGTCTCCTGCTCTACGTCAAGCTCGTCTACGTGAAGATGCTCCCCTTCGACAACAAGAGTGAGTTCGAAGTGATCGTGAACATGCCCGAGGGCACCTCCCTCGAGCAGACGGCGCACGTGACCCGCGAGATCGGGCAATACCTGGCCACGGTCCCCGAGGTGACGGACTACGAGATGTACGTGGGGACGGCAGCCCCCTACAATTTCAACGGGCTGGTGCGGCACTATTTCCTCCGGCAGAACCCCTACCAAGCCGATCTGCAGGTGAACCTCTTGCCCAAGGGCGAGCGCACCACCCAGAGCCACGACATCGCGAAAAGGGTCCGGCCGGGCCTCGACGCCATCGCCGCCACGTATGGCGCCCGCGTCCAGGTGGCGGAGGTGCCGCCGGGACCTCCGGTCCTCCAGACGCTGGTGGCCGAGGTGTACGGGCCGGAGTACGCGGACCAGGTGGCCCTCGCCCGCGACGATCAAGGCGCTCTTCGCCGAGACGCCCGGCGTCGTGGACGTGGACTGGTACGTCGCGGAGCCGCACCCGCGGGTCCGCTTCCTCGTGGATCGCGAGAAGGCGGCCCTGAACGGGGTCACGCCCGAGGCGGTGGTCCGCACGCTCCAGTTGGCGGTCGGGCGGCGTGGAGGTCGGGCTGCTCCACCTCGCCCATGAGAAGGAGGACGTGAGCCTCCTGCTCCGGCTGCCTCGCGCGGACCGGTCGGGCGTCACACCGCTCACCGACCTGAAGGTCATGGGGACGAATGGCCGGCTGGTCCCGCTGCGCGAAGTACTCCGCCCCGACGGAGACCTGCAGGGGTATCATATCTACCGGAAGAACATGAAGCCGGTCGTCTACGTCACCGGCGATGTGGCGGGAGGCGAGGAGAGCCCGCGTCTACGCCATCCTGAAGATGTACCGCCCCATTCAGGACGATCCGGGCTCCGGTCGGCGGTCACCTCCAGGAGTACCTGGCCGCCCCGCCATCCTCCACCGACATTCGCCATGAAGTGGGACGGGGAATGGCAGATCACCGTCGAGGTGTTTCGCGACCTGGGCCTGGCCTTCGCGGCGGTCTTGGTCCTGATCTACGTCCTGGTGGTGGGGTGGTTCCGCAATTTCGTGACGCCCATCACCATCATGGCCCCCATCCCCTTGACGCTGGTCGGGCATCCTCCCCGCCCATGCGCTGCTGGGGGCGTTCTTCACCGCGACCTCGATGATCGGCTTCATCGCGGGGGCCGGCATCATTGTGCGGAACTCCATTATCCTGGTAGACTTCATCGAGCTGCGCCTGGCGCAGGGGATGCCGCTGGAAGAGGCGGTGGTGGACGCCGGCGCCGTGCGCTTCCGGCCCATGCTGCTCACGGCCGCCGCGGTCGTCGTCGGCGTTTCGTCCATCCTATTCGATCCCATCTTCCAGGGAATGGCCATCTCGCTGATGGCGGGCGAGGTGGCCTCGACGCTGTTGAGCCGCATGGCGGTTCCCGTCCTCTACTACATGGAGCGACGCCACGAGCGGCACGCGGGCAGTGGGGCGACGCCGGCGGCTGCCGGAGCATGAGGCGCCCCGGAAACCTATCGAAAGAGGAAGGAGACAATTCGTGGATATCCTGAGCAACGTTGGGATGGTTGTGATCGTGGTGGGGATCTGGCTGGGGCTTCAGTACGTCATGCGCAAGGCCGGCCTCCCCACCTGAGGCACGCAGGGGTGCTCGTCGAGCACCGAGGAGAAATTGCCGGACAGCAAGGAGAAGCCATGAGCCAGGCCGGCGAGAGGACCAGCCGCACCCTCCTGACCCGCCTGGAGGGGTACCGCTTTCGCGTCCGCTTCGACGAGGCGGGGATCCCGGACCTGCTCACGGACGAGATGCCGCCCATCGGAGAGGGCACGGGGCCCAACCCCTCGCGGCTGCTCGCCACCGCCGTGGCCAACTGTCTCGCCGCCAGCCTGCTCTTCTGCCTCCAGAAAGCCCGCGTGAGCGTGGAAGGGTTGGAGGCCGAGGTGACCACGGAATTCACGCGGAACGAGGCGGGACGCCTCCGCATCGGGGGCATGCAAGTGAAGCTGCATCCCAAGTGGACCGGTGAGGCGGCTGCCAAGGCCCAGCGCTGCCTGGACATTTTCGAGAGCTTCTGCCTGGTGACGGAGTCCGTCCGGCACGGGGTGCCGGTGAGTGTCGAGTGGAGGTCGCATGGAATTCCCTCCACGGCGGAGGGAACGGGAGGGTCGCCATGACGCTCGAGCGCTGGATCCGACTCACCGCGGGGTCATTCATCATCATCAGCCTGATTCTCAGCCAGCTCTCCAGCCCCTACTGGCTGCTCTTCACGGCCTTCGTGGGCGTGAACCTCTTCCAGTCGGCCCTGACCCGCTGGTGTCTGATGGAAGACATCCTGCGGAAGCTGGGCGTGCGGGAAGGCTCCGCCAAGGCCTGATCCAAAGGAGGCTGACTGCATGCCGACCAGACTGACGGTCATCACCGAGAACACGGTCCCCGGGAAAGCGGACAGCCTGTACGCGGAGCACGGCTTCTCCCTGTTCCTGGAACGGCCGGACGCACGTCTGCTGTTCGACACGGGCCCGGCCGGGATCGCCACCCTGCACAACGCCCCGCGCCTCGGCATCAGCCTGGCCGCGGCGGATGGCATCATCCTGAGTCACGGCCACCAGGATCACACGGGCGGGCTGCTGGGCGTCCTGCGCGCCATCCGGAAACCGATTCCGATCTACGCCCACCCCGGGATCTTCGCCGACCGCTACGGCAAGCGGGGCGAGCGGATCGACTACATCGGCCTGCCGTTCAAGCGCGAGGCCCTGGAGGGATTGGGCGCAATGTTCGACCTCTCGCCCGAGTTCCGGCAGATCGTTCCCGGGGTCTATCTCAGCGGCGCGGTCCCGCGCCGCCAGCCCTTCGAGACGGGAGACACCACCCTGTTCATCCGCGAGAACGGCGAGCTGCGAAAGGACCCGCTGCTTGATGACCAGTCGCTGGCTGTGGAGACTACCGAGGGCCTAGCGCTGATCCTGGGCTGCTGCCATGCCGGCCTCGTGAACACCCTCGACCACTTCCAGGAGATGCTCCCGGGCCGGCCGATCCACACCGTGATCGGCGGGACGCATTTGGGCTTTGCACCCCCGGAGCAGCTTCGGGAGACGATTGCCGCCCTGAAGGCCTTGGACGTGAAGCGTCTGGGCCTGTCCCATTGCACCGGGCTCCCCTCGGCCGTCTCCCTGGCGCACGAGCTGGGAGATCGGGTGACGTTCTGCAACGTCGGCTACTCCCTGACCCTTCCCTAGCGTGAGGATTCGCGACCGGCACCCCCTCCCTCCCCCAGGCCCGCCCGACGTCACATATGCCCTGACACGTGCCATCGGGGGTCAGCCTGTGCTACACTGCCGGCTACTGCCGGGTCCCACCATCCCAATTCCCGAAGACAGAGCGGGGGCGCCGATGAATATCTACGAGCGATTCGGTGTCCGCATCCGGATCAACGCGGCCGGCACCTTGACCAGACTGGGGGGCAGCCTCATGCCGCCCGAGGTCGTCGGGGCGATGGTCGAGGCGGCGCAGTACTCCGTGGAAATCTCCGAGCTTCAGGCGAAGGCCAGCGCCGTGATTGCGGAGTGCACCGGGGCCGAAGCGGGGATTGTCACGTCGGGTGCTGCGGCGGCGCTCACGCTCGCGACCGCGGCCTGCCTCACGGGCCTGGACGCGGCCAAAATGGAGCGCCTCCCCGACACGGACGGCATGGCGAACGAGGTCCTGATGTGCCGGACCCACCGGACCACTTACGATCATGCCATCCGCGCGGCGGGCGCGCGGATCCGGGATGTCGGGTTCAACGACGGCGCCACCGGCGCGGGCGTCCGCGGGGTGGAACCCTGGGAGATCGAGGCGGCGATCACCCCACAGACCGCCGCCATCGCCTACATGGCCACCCCGGCCAACCAGCCCCCGCTGGCCGCGGTCGCCGCCCTGGCCAAGCGGCACAGCCTGCCCGTCATCGTGGACGCGGCCGCGCAACTGCCACCGGTCGAGAACCTGCGGCGCTTCCTGGTGGAGGGGGCAGACCTCGTGGCCTTCAGCGGCGGCAAGGCCCTTCGCGGCCCCCAGGGCAGCGGAATCCTCTGCGGACGCCGTGATCTGATTGCGGCGGCCGTCCTGCAACAACTGGACATGGACGTCGCGCCGGAGACGTGGGACCCGCCGGAAGATCTCATCCCGAGGCACCTTCTGCGCGGGATCCCCCACCATGGGATCGGGCGGGGATTCAAGGTGGGAAAGGAAGAGATCGTGGGCCTCCTCGTCGCCCTCCAGCGCTACGTGCAACTGGACGGGAAGGCGGAGGAGCAGGCAATGGACGCCCGACTGGCCCCCGTCGCCGGCGCCCTCTCGGGCCTCCCCCACGTCTCGACCCGCCTGCTGTCCGCCGCGGTGACGGGCCGGTTTCCCCTGCTGGAGGTGGTCCTGGACGAGGCCGCCCTCGGCCGCACGGCCTGGGACGTCAGCCGGGAGCTGCAGCGCGGCACGCCGCCCATCCACCTCAACGAGCGCCGGGCAGCCGACGGCATCCTGATCCTCAACCCGGGCGCGCTCCGGCCGGGGGATGCCGAGGTCATCGCCGACCGCCTCCGAGCCGAGTTGACACCGAAGGTCTGATCGCACGGACGTTGCCGGTGCGGGGGGGTTGCCTCGCCTCTCAGGCTGGGATATCGTCCGGGCGACAGGTTCAGAGTAGCGCAGCGGATGCGGTGCGGGAGGAGTGAGCGATCTCGCCAACGGGACGCAGGATGACGAGCAGGCGGAATATTGGCCTTGACATCGGCCTTGGCTGGGAGGTATCTGTTTTCACCCCTAGGAACCGGGGTCGAGACAGGGGCTGGTCTCTCGCCCCCCGGAATTGGGCTCGGGCTCGTTGGGCCGGAGGGCCGCGCGCCCGAGGAAGAGCGCCAGTCCATCCATCGGTCTCTCGCCTCCTGAATGACGAGCGTGGACCCAATCATCCGTGTCGTTGAGCTTCGGAAATCCTTCGGCCCTCTTGAGGTGCTCGGGGGCATCACCTTCGACGTTCGAGAAGGCTCCGTCCTCACCATCATCGGCGCCAGCGGATCCGGCAAGAGCACCCTCCTTCGTTGTTTGAACCATTTGGAGCAGCCGACCTCCGGCGAGATCTATCTCGACGGGAAGCCGATCGGCTTCCGCATCGAGGCGGATGGCCGGCGGACGCCGGACACGGCCGCCAACATCAACCGAATGCGGGCCGAGTTGGGCATGGTCTTCCAGCAATTCAATCTCTGGCCCCACATGACCGTGCTCGAAAACGTCATCGAGGCCCCTCTGCGTGTGAAACGCCTCGCCCGGAAGGAGGCGGTGGAACTCGGTCGTCGCTTCCTGCGCAAGGTGAACCTCCTGGACAAGGAGACCGAGTATCCGGCCCGCCTTTCCGGCGGCCAGCAGCAGCGCGTGGCAATCGCGCGTGCCCTGGCAATGCAACCCAAGGTGATGTTGTTCGACGAGGCAACCTCCGCGCTCGATCCGGAACTCACGGATGAAGTCCTCGAGGTGATGCGCGCGCTGGCGAAAGAAGGCACAACCATGCTCGTGGTGACCCACGAAATGGGCTTCGCACGCGAGGTGTCGGACCGCGTCATCTTTCTCCACAACGGCCAGATCGAAGAGGACGGGCCGCCGGCCGGGGTCTTCAGCGCTCCCGCGAGCGAGCGATGCCGGCAGTTCCTCTCCAAGGTTCTCCACTAGACCGCCATGTTGGGCAGCCTCCGCGAATCGCTGGATCTGACGCTGTTCTGGGAATACCGCGTCATTCTGCTGAGCGGCCTTCTGCAGAACGTTTACATCTTCCTGGGTGGCGCGCTGCTCGCGACGCTCCTCGCGTTCGCGATCGGCGTCGCCAGGCTCAGCAAGCGTTGGACGCTGCGCCTGCTGTCCACGGGCTATGCCGAACTCTTCCGCAACACGCCCGAATACGTCCTCCTGATCTGGGTCTACTACGTCCTGCCGATCCTTTTCAGCCGGCTCCTGGCGGCGAAATTCAACCTCAGCCCATACGTAGCGGCGATCCTCGCGCTCGGTACCTCCTACAGCGGGTTCATGTCCGAAACCGTGCGCGCCGGCATCCTGTCCGTCCCACGCGAACACATCGAGGCCGCGTTATCGCTCGGGATGTCGAGGTGGATCATCATGCGAAGGATCATCGCGCCGCAGGCGATCCGTCGCATGCTGCCAGAGGCGCTGAACCAGTTTGTCTCGCTGTTCAAAGCCACCACGTTCGTCTCCCTGATTGCCGTCGAGGATCTGATGTACAAAGTGTCCATGATCACAGTGCACGAGATGCGGCCGTTGCCGCTCTATACGGGCGCTGCCCTCCTCTACTGCGCCATTATCATCGTCGCGGCACAGCTCATCCAGCATCTCTCGGATCGCTGGCGGCGGCGCGGCTGGGCGTGAGGCGAGGCGATGCTCGACAATTTCCATCGCCTGGTCCTGGCGAACCTCAATCTCCTCTTGGCGGGGCTTTCCGTCACAGGCTATGTCTGTTTCCTGGCGTTCCTCTTGGCGATTGCCCTCGGCCTGGTCGCCTGTCTGGGCCGCCTCTATGTGCCATTCGTCCGGGTCGTGGCGGTTGGGTATATCGAGTTCTGTCGCGCGACACCCATTTTCGTCCAGTTGCTTTGGGTCAATTACGTCTGGCCGGAGGTCTTCGGATTCCCCAAGACCGTCGTGGGCGCAGGCATCATTGCCCTCGCCCTGCAGTCGAGCGGCTATCTGGCCGAGACGTTCCGCTCGGGCATCGAGGGGCTGTCGAAGGGGCAGCGCGAGGCGGGATCGGCGGTCGGGATGACCCATTTCCAGATCATGCGGCGCATCGTCATGCCGCAGGTCGTGCTGGTGATGGCTCCATCCATCGTCAACCAGATGACCGTCGTGATCAAGTCATCGACCTTGGTCTCGGTGATCGCCATCCCGGATCTGATGTATGAGGCGCTGAAGATCGTGAACGCGTGGTTCGAGCCCATCGAGATCCTGACGTCGGCGGCGTTCATCTACATCGCCGTGATCTTCCTGATCTCGATCCTCGCCAAAAGGGTCTCCGATCACTTCCGAAGCAAGTTTGGACTCGCCGGGCTGGTGTGAAATGATGAGGGAGCAGTTGGAGCGGGACTGAGGCTCGCGTACCGTCACGGCCAGTGCTGCGGATGGCAGCGATCAACGAGGAAGGAGGGACAGCCATGGACGGCAAGCTGAATGTGGGGAGGCGGCATTTCCTGACAGGGGCAGCCGCGATCGGGGCCGGAATCGCCATCGTCGCCAGAAGCCCGCGGGAGGCAGTGGCACAGCTTCTCGACACCGGGATCGACCCGAAGTCGGTGCTGGTGAAGGTGAAGAAGGGAGAAGCACTGCAAGTCGGCTACGCGCAGACCCCCGCCTGGTTCTACAAGGATCCGAAAACAGGCGAGCTGTTGGGCATCTACAAGGACCTGGTCGACATCCTCGCCAAGGACCTGGAGATGAAGGTCAATTACCAGGAGGTGACCTTCGCCAACTCGACCGTCGGTCTCCGCAAGGGCGACTACGACCTGTTCGGATCGTCCCTCGTCTACACGGTGCCGCGAGGGCTCGTCTGCAACTACATCGGCCCCATCTGGTCGAAGGGGAGTCTCGCCATCGTCCACAAGGATGATGCCAAGCGGTTCAAGACCGTCGCGGACCTCAATCGCCCAGACGTCACCTTTTCCGTGAATGCCGGTGCCAGCGAGGAGCAGCGCATGCCCCTGCTCTTTCCCAAAACCAAGATGATTGCCGTGGCCGGCCAGCAGGCGATGGCGGCGGAGCCGGTGCGGACCCGTCGCGCCACGGTCTACGTGACGGGCGATCTGGATGCCATCGCGTTCGCAAAGCGCAATGCGGCCTGGGCGCACATCGTCGACGAGAAGCACCCCTTCGACAAACGCCCGAACACGTGGGCGATCCGGCACGGCGATGAGGCGTGGAAGAATTTCCTCGACATGTGGAGCGCGTACGTCATCGCGAATGGCGCGGTGCAAGCACTCTACGACGAGTATCTCGAGAAGCTGGGCTGACGACCGGATCCACGGCGCGGCCGGATCGTGACCTCAGGCGCGAACCGGCCGCGGCACGCTTTCTCGAGGATGCCAAGCTGGGAGAGACAACGCATGATCATCGACTCGCATGCGCACGTGTTCCAGCATTGGGCGGGGGCGTGTGGCCATCCGTCCCGCGAGATCCACCGCAAGTTCATGCAGAAGGTCCAGACGCGGCCGGCGGCCAAGGTGTTTCGGGCGCGCGACGGCAAGGAAGTGACGGGGGCGCTGCTGTTCCGTGAAGACGATAACTCGTGGGCCGGACTCAGGGACGTTGCCTTCCGCGTCGGCCGGTACGGGCAGCTCGACTTCACGATCGACGGCGAGGACTACTACGTGCAGTACATGCCCGTCGGCATGCAGGAGATCGTGGCCCCGCCCGAGCTGATGCTCGCCCAGATGACCTATGCGCGGGTCGATCATTGCATCTTGCAGGCCGGGGGCGGATACGGGGCGATGAACGACTACAACGCCTTCGCCCAAAACCAGTATCCCGCCAAGTTCACCGGCCTCCTCAACGTTGACGAGCCGCGCGCCCACACGGAGCCCGTACTCCAGGAGCTCGAGCGCGCGGTTCAGCAGCTCAATCTTCGGGGCGTCTATTACGGTCTCGATACCTTCGCCCGGTACAACTTCGACCTGGAGTTCAACGACCGGCGCCTCGACGCCTTCTGGTCGACCGTGGACGGCTGGCGACTACCGGTCTTCCTCGAGGCGCCGGCGATCCCGCACTACGACAAGGCAAGCTACATCACGAACATGGTGCGCCTCACGGACCTGATGGACCGCTTCAAGAACATTCAGTGGCTGCTCGTGATGGGGCCACCCGTGGGCCACTTCGGCTTGTCGGGCAAATGGGAATTTCCCGATGAGGTCATGACGACCTACCGCCACGACAACCTGTGGCTGGAGGTCATGTTCCCCATCACGTGGGGCGGCGTCTGGGACTATCCCTATCCCGAGGCGCAGGCGCTCATCCAGGACATGCGGGACAAGTTCGGCGCCTCGAAGCTGATCTGGGGCTCGGATATGCCGAACGTGGAGCGCTTCTGCACCTACACGCAGTCGGTGGACTATGTGCGCCGATGTTGCGAATTCCTCACGGCGGAGGAGAAGGACAAAATCCTGGGCAAGAACCTGGATGCCATGTTCACGATCAGCGAGAGGCTAAAGGCACGGGGCATCGCCTAGGACCCATCTGCGCTCTCAGGCTCGGTCTTCGGGCTGCTGAGAATTCGACGCGGCGACGCCCGACAGGAACGCGAGTGCCATGGAGCATATCTCGTGACGCTGGAAGAGCTCTTCAGCCTCGCGGGCAGAACGGCGGTGATCACCGGCGGCGCGAGCGGGCTTGGCAAGGGGATGGCCTCTGCCCTCGCCGCCGCAGGTGCCAATCTCGTGCTCGTGGATAGGCAGCGCCATCTCGCCGAGGCCGCCGCCCGCGACCTGGCCCTTCACGGAACTGAAGTCCTGGCGCTCCCGGGCGATGTAACGGACAGCGCCTTTCTTGAACGCACCCTGTCCACGATCCTCGAGAGATTCGGCCGCGCGGACATCCTGGTCTGTGCCGCGGGGCAAGCGCTCAGAAAGAATGCCCTGGAATCGACCGATGCTGACTTCGATGCCCTCATGGCCGTGAACGTGAAAGCCGTGTTCCAATGGAACCGGGCGTTCGGCCGGCACATGATCGATCACAGCAAGGGGACGATCATCAACATCGCGTCTCAAGGCGCTTTTTCGGCGCTCGCGGGTCGTCCCCTCTACACTGCCAGCAAGGCAAGCATCGTCCAATTGACGAAGACGCTCGCGCTCGACTGGATCAAGTTCGGGGTGCGGGTGAACGCCATTGCCCCCGGCCTCATGGACACCCCCTTCATCGAGGAGTTGAAGCAGGAGCCCTCGCGGCTCGAGAAGGATATCGCCCGTATCCCGGCCGGGCGTCTCGGCCGACCGGAGGATCTCGCCGGCGCCGTCCTGCTGCTTGCCTCAGACGCCGGCCAGTATATCGTCGGCCAGACGCTGATTGTGGACGGCGGGTGGACGATCTACTGAAGAGCTGGATGAGCTGCCCGCCCCCCCGGCATGGCCTCCCATGCGCCCGCCGAGGACACACGTTGGGAAGAATGTCGAGGGATCAAATCCTCTGCCCCTATTCGCTCGATGACCGGCGGGTAGTGCTCGGGCCGCCGGATGGCGTGGAAGAACGTGTGAACCGGCCCATATCACTTGCACTCCCCAACTTCAAGGAGGAACGTCATGACGACCCGCCCGCCCGCCGATATCGGGATGCCCCTGGACGCAGTGGACACCCCTGCCCTACTGATTGACCTCGACGCCTTCGAGCGCAACATCCAGCGCCTGGCCCAGGCAGTGGCGGGGAAACCCGTGCGGCTTCGTCCCCACTCCAAGACCCACAAGTGTCCCGTCATCGCCCTCCGGCAGATGGCGGCGGGGGCTGTCGGCGTCTGTTGTCAGAAGGTGAGCGAGGCCGAGGCCCTGGTCTATGGCGGGGTCCCGAATGTCCTCGTGAGCAACGAGGTCGTCGGCGCAGGGAAGATCGCACGGCTTGTCGCGCTGGCGAAGCAGGCCTGGGTGGCCGTCTGCGTGGACCATCCGGGCAACGTGAAGGACCTGAGCGATGCCGCCGCCGCCTTCGGCGCCCGCCTCCCCGTCCTGGTGGAGGTGAATGTCGGCGCCGACCGCTGCGGCGTGGAGCCGGGGGAGCCGGTCCTCGCCCTGGCGAAGCAGATCGCCGGCTCGCCGGGCCTCCGCTTCGCCGGGCTGCAGGCCTATCACGGGTCGGCCCAGCACATCCGGGAGCACGCCAAGCGCCAGGAGGCCATCGACCGGGCCGTCGCGAAGGTCCGGCGGACCGCGGAGCTGCTCCAGGCGCAGGGGCTCCCCTGCGAGCTGATTTCCGGCGCGGGGACCGGCACCTACGCCTTCGAGGCAGCGAGCGGGATCTTCAACGAGGTGCAGGCGGGCTCCTACATCTTCATGGATGTCGATTACGCCAAGAACCTGAAGGCGGACGGGACGATCGGCGGCGACTTCGAGCACAGCCTCTTCGTCTTGGCCACCGTCATGAGCCACCCCACCCAGGAGCGCGCCGTCCTGGACGCGGGGCTGAAGGCGCTCGCCGTGGATTCCGGCATGCCCATGGTGGCCGGCATGCCGGACGTGGAGTACATCCGGGCGTCCGACGAGCACGGGAAGCTCACCCTGCACGATCCAGGGCGCGCGCTCGAGGTGGGCACCAAAGTCCGCCTGATCCCGGGCCACTGCGACCCGACGGTCAACCTGTACGACTGGTTCGTCGGCTACCGGACCAACCGGGTGGAAGCCCTCTGGCCCATCACAGCCCGCGGCGCCGGCCTGTAAGAACAGCGGCAACCCGGCAATCTGGCAACTGGGCAATCCGGCCTTCCCCGGTTGCCTGGTTGCCCAGTTGCCGTGACCCCGCTCTCGGCCCTCAGGTGCACGCCTCGACATAGTCCACAATACGACCAAGCCCCTATACGTGCTTCAATGGGGCCACGGCTCTTTCGACCAAGGCCAATCCGCGGATGCTACGTTTCAATCCACGCCCCCGCGGCGTAGCCGGGGCCATTGTTGGTCTGTGGACAGGCGGCGCTGGGGATCGCGCGGGCCACGGCGGGGCGTGCACGACACGACATGCGCAGACATGGGGGACGTTGTTGCCTTCGTTAA
>CAVQPC010000088.1:0-53527 GCA_963714585.1 uncultured Methylomirabilota bacterium | reverse complement strand
GATGATGGGAATCTTCGGCTTGGCCGAGATCCTGGAGACCGCCGAGAAGCCGTTCGCGCAGATGGTCCTCGCCAGGATGAGCTCCCCCGTTCCCACCCGCGAAGACCTCCAGGAATCTGTGGGGGCGATTCTGCGCGGCAGCGTCATTGGCACCCTGCTCGGCCGCGTTCCGGGAATAACCAACTCGCCCTCGCCGTTCGTGTCCCACGTCGCCGAGCGGAAGGCGTCCAAGCATCCGGAACGGAAGGCTCTATACTCGTGCACGAGTTTCCAGCCGCTCGCCCTGCCCGTGTCCGATCCGAACCTCTTCGCGGTGAAGACCGATAGCCCCTTCAAGACCTTCGAAAAGCAGGGGGACAAGGTGTACAATTCCTCCTCGCGCGGCTTCTCGGTTCCCGCCGGGACCCCGAAGCGGCCCTGGTTCCAGGTTTCAACTGCAGGGTCACGTTCTGGCTCCGGTCTCGGAGCCGGAACGGGGCAGGTGCCGCACCACAAGAACAGGAGGGTGGTCCCCTATGGACAAGCGGCGCGTGTTGATCTCGAGCATCTTCCTTCGGTCCGGCGACGAGGTGGACCGTCGGCTTCGCGACGCGGGATTCGAGCCGGTGTACAACCCCTGGACCGGCAAGCGGACCGAAGAAGAAATGATCCACCTCCTCCGCGGGATAGACGGCGCCATCGTGTCGACGGATCCGTTCACGGCACGGGTCCTCGCCGCCGCCCCTCAGTTGAAGGCGATCTGCCGTACAGGGGTCGGCTACGACACCATCGACGTGCCAGCGGCTACGGCGCGGGGCATCCTAGTGGCCACCACGCCAGGGGTGAACCGCCACGCCGTGGCCGACTTGACATTGGCGCTCATCCTCTGCTGCGCCCGGAGGCTGGTGGAGAACCTGGCGGAAGTGCGCCGGGGAGGATGGAAGCGCCACGAAGGGGTCGATCTCGCCGGAAAGACCCTTGGCATCGTTGGCCTGGGCACCATCGGGAAGGAGGTGGCGCAGCGGGCAGAGGCTTTTGGGATGCGCCTCCTGGCCTTCGACCTCGTGCAGGACGTCCGGTTCGCCGACAGACATGCGGTCGCGTACGTCGCTCTGGAGGAGGTCCTGCTCCAGAGCGACTTCGTCAGCCTGCACCTCTTCCTGAGCCCCGCGTCCCGGCATCTCATCAACGCTGAGCGCCTGGCGCTGATGAAGCGGACGGCCTTCCTGATCAACACGGCGCGGGGCGGGCTCGTGGATACCGCGGCGCTCTGTCGAGCGCTCACGGAGCAGCGGATTGCGGGCGCCGCCTTAGACGTCGTCGAGGATGAGCCGCTCCCCGCCGATAGCCCCCTGCGGGCGTTCGACACCGTTTACCTGTGCCCACATGTCGGCGGCTCCACCGCGGACGCCCGCCGCCGCTCGGGCGCCATGGCGGCAGAAAACCTGATCCGGGCGCTGAACGGACAGCGGCCCGAAGGCATCGTGAATCCCGAGGTGTTGGCACGATAGTGACGAAGACGGCTTACTCGTCGCCGAGGAGGAGTTGGCCTGAGGTGTTACCTGTTCCCGACCTCAGACTGCTTTTCGACCTAGACAGACGCTGTGAGCGCTGCTGGACACGCTGTAAACCCAGGGAGGCTGGTCCGAGCCCTCCCAGCCTTCTCGCAGACCGGTTACGACGAGGCCAAGGTTTTTCTCTTGACAAGGATTATGCATAATATATATTCCAAAATACAGGAGTCAGCGATGATAAGCCTGTTTCTCCCGGAGAATCAGTATTTCATCACGAAAACGGATTACGTCCTGGAGAGCCTTCGTACCTCCATCCTGCTCGGACACATTCCTCCCGGCACGAGCATCACCGAGAAGCAAATCAAGGACGTCCTGAAAGTCAGCTCATCTCCGATACGCGAGGCCCTCAATCAACTCGAAGCAGAAGGCTTGCTGACTCGGTCGCCGCACGTGGGAACGCGGGTGGCGGAAATCGTCATTGAGGATGCCAGCGAGCTTTACTCAATCCAAGCCCTCTTGCAGAGTAGTGCCGTGCAACTCTGCGCGAGGAAACTATCGGAAACAGCTATTCGCGACGCAGACAAATTGAATAACCAGATCGACGACATGATCTCTTCTGAGCATGTGGACATAAACGCGATCAAGATCCTCAACTACAGATTTCACATGATCGTCTGCGGAGTATCTGTATATCCTTGGCTCACCCGGCTCGTTTCGGCGCTGTGGATCAGGCTTCCGAATAGGACCATCTGGTTGCTTCCGAATGAGGCGAAGACTGCCGTCAGGTATCATAAGAAAATCCTTGAGGCAATTAGGAAGAAAGATCCAGCTCTCGCCGGCACGCTGATGAGAGAACACCTCCAGAGATCACACAAAGTCCTGTATGGATAGTTCCCCCTGTCACTTGTAGTCCGAATCACGAGGGCGCCTAGCGCTGATCCGTGTGTAGGTTTCTCGAACGGGCAGTCCAACGGCTAGCCATGATGAACATGAGAGACATGTATCATCCGATGTCCAGCAACTCGGCCCGGTAATCGCTTTCTGCACGAAGAAGCGCGAGGGGAGGCTGCATGAGTGCAGCAAACGGTGGGAATGAAGGCAACGGCGTCGATCTGCCACTCACGGGTATTCGAATCCTAGACGTGTCACACATCGTGGCCGGCCCGTTCTGCGGCGCGATCCTGGCGGATTTCGGAGCGGAGGTGATCAAGGTCGAGCCACCTGGTAAGGGGGACCGCGCTCGAGACGTGGCCCCGTTCGTCGAATGCGGGGAGGCTCGTGTCAGCGGATTCTTCGCGACGGTGAATCGCAACCGCCGAGGCGTCGTGCTCGATCTCAAATCCGGTCCCGGGAAGGAGACGTTTCGCAAGCTCGTCGGCGTGAGCGACGTCTTGATCGAGAACTTCGCGCCGGGTACCATGCAGCGGTTGGGACTCGGCTACGAGGTGCTTCGTGAGATCAACCCCCGGCTGATTTACGTCGCGATCAGCGGATTCGGTCAGCTTGCTCCCTATGTGGGGCCATGGTCCTCGCGGCCGGCCAATAATGCCACGGCACAGGCGATGAGCGGGCTCATGGACTTGTCCGGTGATCCCGATGGACCGCCGGCGTTTATCGGCCAGGCGATCGGCGACACGATCCCGGCTCTCTGGGCGGTCATCGGCACGCTCCTGGCGCTCGAGCACCGCCGCAGGACCGGCTTGGGCCAGTTCATCGATGTGGCGATGTACGACTCCTTGGCGTCCATGTGCTTCAATGCCATTTCCGACTACCATGTCTCTGGGGTCGGGCCAGGTCGCGGGATGGCCTGGCGCGAAACCTTCTCGGACCGTCTCAAGTGCGCGGACGGTTACATCGCCGTCTCGCTCTGGGGGATTGTCAGAGAGCGCTGGCAGCGGCTCTGGCCACTCATCGGTCACCCGGAGATGCTGACCCATCCTGAATTCGATCCGGCTCATCCGGGCTGTTCGACCTGTTTTCCGATCGTGAAGTCCGTGCTCGAAAAATGGCTGGCAGAGACCACCCGAGCGGACGCTGTCCGTTTGCTCCTCGATCTCGGGTTCAGCGCCGGGCCAGTGCAAACGGTGAAGGAGGTTTACGAATGCGAGCAGTTGCAGAAGCGCCAACTGTTCATTGAGATCGAGGACGGGCTGGGCGGCGTCATCCGAACTGTCGGAACTCCCGTGAAGTTCTCCGGATTTCAGCCGCACGCGCCGCGGCGCGCCCCGCACCTCGGTGAACACACGCGCAAGGTGCTCACCGAGCTGCTCGGCCTCAGCGAGGCCGAGCTTGACCGGCTCGGTCTGGGATCCGAAACGCGCGCGTAGTCCAAGCACTGATTGGGAGGCGAGCATGTCCGAAACACCCCGGTCCCATTATGAAACTATCCTCTACGACAAGGAGGGGTCCCGGGCTACGATCACCTTGAATCGTCCGGAGCGGCGCAATGCCACCACTACCCAGATGTATGAGGAACTTCTTTCTGCGGCACAGACGGCCGAGAAGGACCCCGAGGTGCGCGTGGTCATCTTGACTGGTGCCGGCACCGCGTTTTGTGCCGGTCAGGATAACAGCGTCACTTCCGAGCAGGGCAGCGCAGAGTACGCTCGCTACGAAGAGGTGAACAGGGCCGCCCACGCATTTCTCCGGGGCATGCTGAAGCCGGTGGTGGCGCGCGTCAACGGTCCGGCAGCCGGCGGCGGCTGCATGCTCGCCTTGGTGGCTGCCGACGTCGTCGTGGCTTCCACGGCGGCCCGGTTCGCTCTGCGGGAGATCGCCGCCGGTTTGAGCGGTCCCTTGCCTCTGCTCTACAGCGCTGGTCGCCCCCGCGCGCTTTTCATGGCCATCACCGGGGCCTGGGTGTCCGCCGAGCAGGCCGAGCAATGGGGACTCATCTACAAGTGCACGAAACCCGAGCAGTTGGACGCCGACGTGGACGCCGTCGCGCACCTGCTGGAGGAACTTCCCCCGCTGGGCGTGGCGGCCACCAAGGAGAAGATGGCTTTCGCGTTGTCGTTGCTGAACATGCAGGCCGTCATCGACTACGGATTCCGACAAGACCTGTTCCTCCATACCACCGAAGATCGGAGGGAGGCCCAGAGGGCATTCCTTGAAAAGCGCAAGCCGGAGTATCACGGGCGGTGAGCATATCCGTTCTGGGTGCAACCGGGTGATGGGAACAACCTAGATTTCGAGAAGGAGGGTTGGCCATGAGGCTTTCGAGGAGACAACGACTGGCGGTGGTCATGGTAAGTGTGTTTTCACTTGTGGTGGTGGGGATGGCGTGCGCGGAACCCAAGGGGAAGCTGGTAATGGGGGTTCCGGACCTGGGGGGGGAGCGCTTGGATTATTCTCGGTTCTCAGGTACGACAAACCAAGAGTTGTCAAGAGCCATAAACCGGCACCTGATCCAGTTCGGGTACGAGGGAGAGTATGTGCCTGGGACTGCAGAGTCCTGGAAGGCGAGCCCGGACGGAAAAGTCTGGGACCTGTTTCTGAGGAAGGGGGTGAAGTGGCACAACGGGGATACTCTCACGGCCCAGGATGTCTTGTTCGGCGTCGAGCGGATGAAGCGGCCCGAGATACGGGCAGGCGTCTTTGTGGCGCAGCTTTATGACAATCTGGTGCGCGTCGAAGCGGTCAACGATTACCATGTAAGATACTACTTCAAGGCGCCCTTTCCGGTCTTCCCGTACTTTGTAAACTCCGCTCCGCCCATGCCGAAGAAGTACATCGAAAAAGTGGGCGATGCCGGGTTCGATGAGAAGCCGATAGGAACGGGCCCATTCAAGTTTGTGAGAAGAATCAAGAGCAGTGAGTATGAGTTTGAAGCTTTCGAGAATTTCTACACGGGGCAGATCCCCGCGTTCAAGACCCTGGTCATCAAAATCATGCCGGAGGGGGCGACGAGACTGGCTGGCACTGAAGACGGGTGAGATCGACATCGCCAAGGACATTCAAGGAAAAATGCTGGAGGAGGTCAGAAATACGCCAGGGCTGAAAACGACCAGCACGCCGAGCGGGGCCGTCACCTATATCGCCTTTGCGCATCGGTACGAGAAGAATTCCCCCTGGGCTGACATCCGAGTGCGGAAGGCGCTCGCCTATGCCATTGATAAGGAGGCAATCGTCAAAGCTATCTATCGAGGCGAAGCCACGCCGGCGGTCTTCCCTGACTGCTCTGTTTGCTTTGGCATGCCCAAGGATATGAAGCCGTGGCCATACGATCCCGAGAAGGCCAAGGCGCTCCTGGCGGAAGCGGGGTATCCGAATGGGTTGCCGGGCGAGTGGGACCTGCAGTGCCAGATATCGGGCTCGGCGCCGTTTCAGCCAGAGGTCGTGCAAGCGGTGGGCGGGTTGCTCGCCAAAGTCGGCATCAAGACGAAATACCAGCTCATAGAGGGCGGCGCCTACGCCGCAGCCTACAAGGCGAAGAAATTGAAGGGCATTCCCGCCAAGTCAGGCGGGGATACTCGTTTCGACGTTGGACTGAAGACGGACGTCTGGGCGGCGAGAGCGGAAGAGTGGTCCATGCTGAACGACGAAGATACCAACAAGCTGTGGGATGAACAGTTGATCACGGTCGACCCGGAGAAGCGACGGAAGCTTCTGGAAGAAGCGGTGAGGATCATCATCAATGACGTCCGGCTCGTTCCGTTTGTTGAAATGAATGCGATTCTTGGCCTTGGCCCACGGGTCAAGGAATACAAGCTGAAGAAGGGGCAGGTGATCGCAACCGATGCACTCGAAACACTCAAGTTGAACAACTAGCCTTCACGGATGCACCTCAGGGAATTGGTCATCGCACGGGGCGCACCCAATTGGTGCGGCCAACCCGTGCGGTGACCAATTCCCCCTTTACTGACCACGAGGACACCCCCTCTCGTGTTCATACTCGCGTTTGAGGAAGTCGTGTCGGGAGAAGACGGATGCAGCGGTACATCCTGAAACGGTTGGTCCAGACCCTGGTGACGATTTGGATCGTTACCATGGTGGTCTTCATGCTTACCCGCATCACTGGTGATCCTGTGGAACTTTTGCTGGACCCAATGGCTTCAGCGGAGGATCGGGCAGTTGCTCGAAAAGCTTGGGGGCTCGATCAACCTCTGTATATCCAGTACTGGAGGTACGTCTCGGGGATAATGCACGGGGATTTTGGCACATCGATCAAATGGGGTGAACCAACCCTGAAGATCTTCCTTGAACGGTTCGGGGCAACCGTGCAGTTGGCGACCTTTGCCATGGTCGTCAGCGCGACGTTCGGAATCACCATCGGCGTACTTTCCGCCAAGGCGCCAGGAGGGAAGATCGACACCTTCGGCAGGGCTTGGGCGCTCGCCGGGCAATCCATGCCGACCTTCTGGGTAGGCATCATGCTGATGCTGATCTTTGCCGTCGGGCTGAGAGTGCTTCCCACCTCCGGGACAGGAGGTTTCCGACACCTTATTCTTCCAGGGTTCACCCTCGGCTGGTATTCGATGGCGGCCTTCACCCGCCTTGCTCGGTCCGCGATGCTGAATGTCCTGGATTCCGAGTTCATCAAGATGTGCCGGATCAAGGGACTGCCCGAGCGACTGGTCGTCTGGAAGCACGCTGTCAAGAACGCCTCGCTCCCCATCCTTACCCTCTTCGGCGTCCAGTTCGTCCAGTTCTTGAGCGGTTCGCTGGTGACAGAGACAGTATTCGCATGGCCCGGAGTGGGAAGGTTGGCGGTCTGGTCGGTCTACAGCCGAGACTATCCTGTCGTTCAAACCATCGTGGTGATCGTTTCTTCCGGGTATCTCTTCGTCAATCTCTTCATAGACATTCTCTATGCCTATATCGATCCGCGGATTCGCTATGAGTAGCCGAGAGAACAAGTCATATGCCCCGGGGAAGCGGAATGGGTAGGCTGAGGGACGCCCTGAGGGGGATACCTCTGATACCAGCGGGGATTCTCCTGATCGTTGTGGTAGCGGGCCTTCTTGGACCTCTCGCCGCTCCCTACAACCCCGAGGAGAACGATCTGTTGAACTCCTTCCTGCCGCCTCTCTGGAAGGCGGGAGGGCTCATGGCCCACCCGTTGGGCACCGACCAGTTCGGCAGGGACGTCTTGAGTCGGCTGATAGTCGGAGCCAGAATTTCACTCCTGGTGGGGTGTATGGCGGTTTTCTTTTCAGGCTCCATCGGAACAACTGTGGCTATCACGGCTGGCTACTTGGGTGGGAAAGTAGATGCCGTCCTCATGCGGATGACAGACGCCATGCTGTCCATGCCCTACCTGCTCATCGGTGTAGCGCTGGCGGGAATCATGGGCCCAGGCTTGCTCAACCTTGTGTTGGTGCTGGCGGTGCTCGGATGGGCGTCGTACGCTAGGATCATTCGTTCCGAGGTACTCCGAGTGAAAACCCAAGACTTCATCGTGTTAGCGCGCATAACAGGGTGCAGCACTGCAAGGATACTCTGGAAGCACATCCTCCCCAACGTCGTGAATACGATGATCGTGCTCGCGACGCTGCAACTCGGGATCACGATCATACTGGCAGCATCCTTGAGCTTCCTCGGCATGGGTGTACCCCCCCCAACACCGGAATGGGGACTGATGGTGGCTGAAGGCAGGGAATTCTTAAGTTCGTCATGGTGGCTCGCGACACTTCCGGGGCTATGTATTCTCCTCACCTGCCTCGCAGCCAATCTCCTGGGAGACTGGCTCAGGCTGCGGCTCGATCCGAAATTCAGACAACGAGCCTGAGGCACGGGCTTTATTCTCCGCGTGGGTCGGACATGAGCGAAACGGTTCTGCGAGTCGAGGATCTCCGTACGCACTTCTTTACACGAAGCGGTGTGGTGAGGGCCGTTGACGGCGTGAGCTTTTCGGTCAGGAGGGGGGAGACGCTCGGAATTGTGGGGGAGTCGGGTAGCGGAAAGAGTGTCACCGCCCTGTCGATCCTGCGGATGGTCTCCGCGCCGGCGGGGAAAATCGTCGGCGGACGTATTCTCCTGGGGGACGATGACCTGCTGGCGAAGAGCGAGAAGGAGATGGTGAAGATCCGGGGGGCGAGGATCTCGATGATCCTGCAGGATCCGATGACTTCCCTGGATCCGCTGTTTACCATCGGCGAGCAGTTGGCCGAGCCGATCCGGATTCACCAGCGAGACAGCACAATCAGCGTGGAGGGGCGCGTGGAGGAGATGCTGCGCCTCGTGAGGATCCCCGCACCGGAGCGACGAATCCACGACTACCCCCACCAGATGAGCGGCGGGATGAGACAGCGGATCGTCGGAGCGATCGCGCTCGCCTGCCAACCGGAGCTGCTGATTGCGGACGAGCCCACCACATCGCTGGATGTCACCATACAGCTCCAGTTTCTGGCGCTGCTCAAGGATGTGCAGCGGCAATTGGATCTTGCGCTGATCATCATTACGCATGACTTTGGCATCGTCGCCCGGATCTGCCATCGCGTGGCGGTGATGTATGCCGGCCGGATCGTGGAGGGCGCAGATGTACGGACACTGTTCAGGAACCCCGGACACCCGTACACGATTGCCCTCTTGAAGTCGCTTCCGCGATTGGGAGCGGAGCCGGAAAGGCTCTTCACCATCGGCGGTCAGCCGCCAGACCCTCGCCATCTCCCGGCGGGCTGCAGCTTCGCACCCCGCTGCTCGCACGCCATGGAGGTGTGCAGGACGGAATACCCACCGCGGCGAGAATTGGGCCAGAACCATTTCGTGAATTGCCACTGGAACGAGAAGGGGCAAGGATAGCGGAATGAACGACGCCCTCCTGCGCGTGCAGGACCTGCGAAAGCACTTCCCGGTCACCAAGGGCGTGATCCGCATGAAGCAGATCGGGGCCGTCAAGGCCGTGGATGGTGTAGACTTTACCGTCCCGAGGCGCGGAACATTCGGCCTCGTCGGGGAATCGGGTTGCGGCAAGACCACCATCGCGAAGTGCATTCTCCTGATCGAGAAGCTGACGAATGGGTCGATTCTTTTCGACGGAAGGAACATCGAGCGGCTGCCGAAATCCGAACTCAAGTGGTACCGGCGGTCGGTCCAGGCCGTCTTTCAAGATCCCTTCAGCTCGCTGAATCCGCGGATGCGAGTGATGGAGATCATCGGCGAGCCCCTGGTCGTCCATAACAGCCTCTCGCGGCGTGACCGGGAAGGCCGCGTGGCTGAACTGCTGGAGACCGTGGGTCTGAGTCGCGACTCCGCAAAGATGTATCCCCACGAATTCAGTGGCGGACAGCGGCAACGGCTGGCCATTGCTCGCGCCCTCGCCTTGAACCCTGCGCTGATCATTCTCGATGAGCCGGTCTCCGCGCTCGACGTATCGATTCGGGCGCAGGTGATCAATCTCCTGCACGATATCCAGCGAGAATTCGGCTTGTCGTACCTCTTGATCGCCCATGATCTCGCGATCGTCCAGCATATGAGCAACATCGTCGGCGTGATGTATCTGGGCAAGCTGGTCGAAGTTGCCGGCAGCCGAGAGATCGTTTTGAAAGGCCTCCATCCCTATACCAAGGCTCTGTATTCCGCAGCGCTTCCGGCGGACCCGGATCAGACCGGAGAGGAGATGATTCTCAGCGGTGAGGTGCCGAGTCCTCTGAATCCCCCAGCCGGGTGCCGGTTTCATCCTCGCTGTCCCCATGCAATGCCTCGGTGTTCCGAGTCGGAACCACAGTTGAGAGAAATGTCGCCTGGCCATCAAGTTGCCTGCTATCTATTTGAGTAGGACCCGGAACCTGGAAGTCGGCGAGAAGGGGAGAGCGGATGATGAATCCTCAGGAGGTGGTGCTGCCGTCAAGCCTGGTTGCGATGCCGGTCCATTCCTCCGACCCGGAGCAGGTGTTCAGATCGGGGCGAGGGGGGCGACTGGCGCCAGCCAACTGCGGCCGGATCGACGGCGCATGGATCCGGTTGCGGAGCCCGCCGCTCGCATCAGTCCTTTTGTTCGGAAGGCGTTGACAGGAGCCGCAGGATTGCGACCTTGCGCCGAATGCAGCGACGTCGAGAAAGGACGGGGAAGGAGACGATGAGTCCCACGAACTACATCACCGGTGAGGTCAAGAAGCTGATCGGATGTGAGACCGATTGGGTCGAGGCCTGCGAGGCCGTGGAGCGAGGGGCGATCCGGCGGTTCCACCAGGCGGTCATGGATGACGATCCCATCTTCTGGAAAGACGCGGAGGCGGCGGCCACGCGGTACGGGGGGGTCGTGGCTCCGCCCCTCTTCCCGCTCCACGCGTTCCGCCGCCCCTCGGGCGCGCCGGATCCCCTGAGCCGGGTGGCGGGGGACCCGGACTTCGACGGCGTCACCCGGGACTTTGGCCTGGGCCTGCCGCCCGTGCCCGTCCCCCTGCCGCGGTTACTCAACGGCGGCAATCAGGTGGAGATGTACCAACTGGCCCACCCCGGGGACTGCATCCGGGCGAAGAGCAAGTACGTGGACATCTACCAGAAGGAAGGCAAGTCGGGGGTGCTGGTGTTCATCCTGGTGGAGACCGTCTACGCCAACCAGAGGGGCGAGACCTTGCTCAAGGCCCTGCAGACCCACATTCTCCGCTGAGGTGACGGCAACGAGAAAGGAGCGGGACAGGTGACTGGCCAACAGGTGTACTTCGACGAGGTGGAGATCGGCCAAGCGATCCCCGAGGTGCGGAAGGGCCCGATGACGGTCGCCCACATCATGCGGTGGTCGGCCTCGATGGAGAACTGGCATCGGATCCATTACGACAAGGCGTACGCCGTGGAGCACGACAAGCTCCCGGACGTCGTGGTGAACGGCTCCTGGAAGCAGCACGTCCTGATGCAGCTCGTCAAGGACTGGGTCGGGCTCGCAGGGTGGGCGTGGAAGGTGGCCTTCCAGTACCGCGACATGGATATTCCCGGGGATCTCATCACGGCGTGGGGCAAGGTGACGCGGAAGTATGAGAAGGATGGTGTGGGCTACGTGGAGCTGGACATCGGGCTCAAGAACTCCCGGGGCGTCGAGTCGACGAAGGGCACGGCCGTGGTCGTTTTGCCCAAGCGAGGCGGGGCCTCGGTCCCGTACCCGTTCCCGGTGGTCTGACGAGGCACAGGCCGAAGCAAGAGAGAGGTGATGCGTATGTGGGACTACCCGAAGCAGGTCCGGATCAACGAGGTGGGGCCGCGGGAAGGCGTGCAGTTTGAGAAGACCTTCCTCCCCACGGAGAAGAAGATCCAGTTGGTGGATGCACTGTCGGATACCGGGCTCCCGTGCATCGAGGTGACGTCCTTCGTCAGCCCCAAGTGGGTGCCCCAGATGGCAGACGCCGGGGAGGTGTCCCAAGGCTTCAAGAAAGTTGCGGGGGTTCAGTACACTGCGCTCTTCCTCAACATCAAAGGACTGGAGCGGGCCGCCGCCGCTGGCCGGTACGAGCTGGAGGGGCTGCTGCCGGTCATCGCCAGCGACACCTTCTCGCAGAAGAACACCAACAAGACCATCGCCGAGACACTGGCAGGTTTGGGCGAGTGGATCCAAAAGTTCGAGGAGCTGAAGGTCCCGGTCCTCGGGGGCAACATCTCCGCGGCCTTCGGCTGCAACTACGAGGGCGACGTGTCCCCCGACAAGGTGGTCGGGCTGGCCGCGGAGATCGAAAAGGCACTCAAGGCACGCGGCTACGCTCTGAAGCATCTGACCGTGGCGGATACCATGGGGTGGGCCAATCCCCGGCAGATTCAGACGATGATCGGCAAGCTGAAGGACCGCTGGCCGGAGCTGAACATCCGGCTCCATCTCCACAATACGCGAGGGCCCGGCCTGGCCAACGTCCTGGCCGCACTCCAGATGGGGGTGGCGGACTTCGATGCGTCCGTGGGGGAACTGGGCGGCTGTCCCTTCGGGGGACACAAGGCGGCCGCCGGCAACATCTGTACCGAGGACGTGGTCTTCATGTGCCACGAGATGGGCATCCCGACGGGAATCGACCTCGACAAGCTGATCGACTGCGCGAACCTGGCGGAGTCGATCTTCGGCCATGACCTCCACGGCAAGGTCATGAAGGCGGGGAGTCTGCGGAAGTACCGGAAACCGGCAGCCGGCGCCCCGTCGGCGTAGGCCGGCCTTATCGGGGAACGCAAACCCTGCCCCAGCAGAATCGCTTGAGGCATCAGAAGGGAGGGCTCCAAAATGAAAACCGGGAAGTGGCGGCTGTTGGTGCTCGTGGCGTTGGTATGCCTTGCGGTCGTGCTGAGTTCGCCGTCAGCCCAGGCTGGCACTGCCGGGCCGAAGGCTGACTGGCAGACTCGGGAGTACTTCTTTGGCGGATGGCCTTCGACGGCGGGACAGTACATGTGGGCGGCCCTCACCTGGACCATCATCGCCAACGACACCGGTTTGCGGATCACGGTGGTGGATACCGCGGGCACCGAAGAGAGCATGCATCAGCTCCAGAACAAGAAGGCGGACATGGCCAACTACGACGCCGCCCTGGTCAAGCGGGATTTCAAGGACAAGCACGATCTCCGGACGATCTTCCCCTTTGCCCCCGCCGTGTGGCAGTTTGCCGTCGCCAAGGACGCCAACATCAAGACCCTGAAGGATCTGGACGGGAAGAAGTGGAACCCCGGCCCGGCTGGCGGCGGGAGCACCTTCGTCACCATACAGATCATGGATATGTTGGGGATCAAGCCCGTGTACCATCAGGCCACGTTGACGGATGCCGGCGAAGCGTACACGGACCGCCAGATCGTGGGGTTCACCTATCGCGGCACCGGTGGCGATCCCACCAGCGCCATGGTGGAGGCCAATGCGGCGCGGCCCGTGTACTTCGTCAGCCTGACCGAGGAGGAGATCGCCAAGATCCACGCGCGGTGGCCCAACCTGAACAAGTACGTGGTGCGGGCAAAGCTCTACCCCGGCCAGAACGACCCGTTCACGACCATCGCCACGTTGACGGGCAACGCGATCGCCGCCAGCAAGGACATGCCCGAGGAGGCGGTCTACACGGTGGTGAAGTCCTACTGGAAGAACTTCAAGAACATCGCCAAGCAATTCCCCGGCGTGTCGGGCGCGTCGCCAAGCGACGTCGTCGCGAGCGAGATTCCCCTGCACATGGGGGCGATCAAGTACTACCAGGAAACCGGGATAAAGATCCCGGAGAGCCTCTTCCCGCCTGAAGCCAAGAGATAGCCTGGCTTCTTGCGGCTGTGCCGTGAGGGGATGGCGATCCCCCGTGGCAGCGGAAGAGCCGTCGAGCGTGCTCCGGGTGCGCCCTTACGCTCGCCTCCGGGGCATGCTCGACGGGAGGGGCGAGGGGGGTGTTCCAGCAAGTACGTCCATAGGTCGAGACTGGAGGGTCCACGCCCATGGCGATGGCGCAAGATGACGTCCTGCTCGACGTTCGGGCAGAAGATCTCAAGCAGGAGAAGAAGAAACTCTGGGCGGTAGCCTTTGGAGTTATCGCTTTCCTGTTCACGGCGTTTCAGCTCTACACCGCCGGTGCAGGCCCGTACATCGCCATGGTTCAACGGGCAGTCCACGTCTGCTTTGCCGTCGTCCTGTGCGCCATGGCCTATCGGATGAAGATGGAGAGGGAGCGCCCGCAGCCGCTGGCAGTCTACCTGCTCGACCTGCTGGAGATCGTGGCCACTATCGCCGTCACGGTGTACATTGTCATGAACGTAGACCGGCTGGTCATCAAGATTGGGTTCGCGAGACCGAGCGCGACCGACATGGCCCTCGGGTATGTCATGACGTTCGTGGTGATCAACGCCTCCCGAAAGGCCATTGGCTGGGCCTTCACCTGGATGGCCATTGCCTTCATAGCATACAGCATCCTGGGCCCTTGGGCCCCCGGCCTGTTGTCCCACCGTGGCTACTCCCCAAACGAGGTGGCGGCGCTCCTGCTGGTGAATCCGCTGGGGATCTACGGGCAGATCACCGGCACCTCGGCGAACATCATCGCCATTTACATCATCTTCGGCGCCATCATGCTGCGAACAGGGGCGGCCAAGGCCTTCCTGAACCTGGCCCTGATGCTGGCCGGGCGGCTGACGGGTGGCGCCGGCCAAGTTGCAGTGGTCGCCAGCGCCATGATGGGCATGGTGAATGGCAGCGCCGTGGCCAATGCCGCGACCGTGGGCGCTTTCACCATTCCTATGATGGTAAAGCGCGGGTATCCGCGTCCCTTTGCCGGCGGGGTGGAGTCGGCCGCCTCCAGCGGCGGCCAGATCACTCCCCCGGTGATGGGGGTGGGCGCCTTCATCATGGCGGAGATCCTCGGCATCCCCTACCTGAAGATCGCCCAGATGGCGGCGATCCCGGCGGCGCTCTACTACGTCGGATTGGGTATGGTGGTCTACTTCGAGGCAAAGAAGAGGAACCTCGGCCGCTTGTCCGGCTCGGATATCCCCAACTGGAGGAGCTACTGGAAAGAGCTGCTCTTGCTCCTGGTGCCCGTCGTCGTCCTGGTGTATCTGATCGTCATGATGTTCAGCCCCCGGTACGCGGGCTTCTGGGCGGTGGCCATAAATATCGTCATGTTTCTCGTCTTTACGATTCCCATTGGAACAGGTATCAGTCTCGAAAAGACTGCGGGGAGCATCAAGAATTCCGGTGCGCAGATCGTGGCCGGCATGGTGGAAGGGGGCGGCACCGTGGCCACCATCGGCGTGCTGGTGGCAGGGGCCCAGATCATGGTGGGCACGCTGGGCATCACCGGCCTCCCGCTGAAGCTGAGCCAGCTCATCACGAGCTTCGGCATCGGGTCCCTGTTTCCGCTGCTCGTCGCGGCCATGGCCATTGCGTGCATCCTGGGCGGTCCGCTCCCGACAGTGCCCTCGTACCTGATTACAGCAGCCGTTGTCGTGCCTCTGTTTTCGAAGTTCGGACTCATGCCGGTGCTCATCCACCTGTTCATCTTCTACTTCGCGTGCTTCTCGGGCCTGACCCCCCCGGTCTTCGGCCCGGTCTACGCCACGGCGGCGTTCGCGGAGGCCGGCCTCTGGGAAACGGCCTGGGAGAGTGTCAAGTGTGCGTTCATTGGTTTCCTCGTGCCTTTCGTGTTCGTGTACAATCCGGAGATGCTCGGCCTGGAGGGCCTTGGCCGTGCAATTGAGGTCCTGCTTATCAGCTCGGCGGGAACCCTGCTGGCTGCTAGTGCGATCGTGGGGTACTGGAACCGCCCGCTGGCGTGGTATGAGCGGTTGGTCATGGCGGCCGCCGGTGTGATGTTCATTGTACCCGAAACCGAAACCCGCATTGCCGGGGCTGCCATTGGCTTGCTCATGATCATCATGTTTTGGCTGAGGGGCAGACGACTGCCAGGAGGGCAGGATGCCAAAGCTCCCGGTCGGCAGGAATGAGGAGCCGGTGAAATCATCACGGCCGGTTGCCGGAAGGGGATGAGTCGAGATGCCGAACGGCCGCGCGGTCGCCGAGGCGCTGCAAGCTGGCGATATAGTAGGTGAGGTTGCCATCACGATCACCGAGGCGATGGTTGACGACTATGCTGCGGCGGTTGAGGACTTCAGTCCCCTCTTCATGCAGAGGGATGCCTCCGGGCGGCGCATCGCCCATCCGGAGCTTCTCCCCAAGTTCGCTACGGATATCCTGTGGGTGCCGATGTTCGAGCGGATGCCGAACATCCGGGCGAAGCAGGCCTACACCTACCTGGAGCTCGTTCGAACAGGGCTGACGTACAGGGCGGTAGGCTACGTGGCGGAGAAGTATGAGAAGCGCGGCAAGCTGTTCATCGTCTTCGAGGCAGCATTCAAGGATGAGGATGGCAAAGAGGTGCTGAGGGACCGACGCACCCAGCTCGTGCTCACAGATGAGGTCGCCATCAAGACGTGACTGAGCTGGGGGGGCCGCACGGATTCAAGGGGCGGCGGGGATATCTCCTGGGCTCATGTGTGGATCTCCGCGGTTGTTTCCGCTATGGGCTCCTGAGTGGATTGAACGGGTGAGCGATCGTGGGTGACAGACTCGAAGTTGGATCACCATTGATCGGAGTGGAGAAGCGGATCTCCTTCGAGACGATGCGCAAGTACTCAGGTGAAAAGGGGATCCATGCCCAGGAGGACGCCGGCAAGGAGCAAGGCCTCGGCGGGGCGTTGGTGCAGGGGGGCCAACTGGTGGCGTACCTGAACCAGATGATGACCCAGAATTTCGGCGAGGGGTACCTGCGGGGTGGCGAGATCTCGGTATCATTCATAAAGCCGGTGCGGCCGGGAGACGTGCTCATCACAAAGGGCATCATCCGGGAAATTCATTCCAGCGAGGGCAAGCGCCGAGCGGTGTGCGAAGTCTGGTCGGAGAATCAAGATGCTGAGAAGACGACAGTCGGCACGGCCAGCGCATTCATGACCAACCAACGGGAGACCGGGGAATGCGAGTAGGCTTGTTGAAGGGGCTCAGGGTCCTGGAGACCGGCGAGAGTGTGGCCGTGGCGTTCTCGGGAAAGGTCCTCGCCGACCTGGGGGCCGACGTGGTCATGATCGAGCCGCCGGGAGGCAGCCCGCTCCGTCGGCTGCCTCCCTTTTATCAGGACATCCCGGGGCCGGGGCGAAGCGTTCTCCACAACTGGCTGTGCGCCAACAAGCGCAGCGTCACGCTGAATCTCACAGAGGACCGGGGGAGAGCCATCCTGCGAGAGCTGGCGCGTCGGGTGGACGCGCTGGTGCATGGGCAGAGCGCCGCCCTCGACACCAGCGAGTTGAGGAATGCGAACCCCGGGCTTACGCTGACGATGATAAGCCCTTTCGGTTGTGATGGCCCCTACGCGGCCTACCGAGCGAATGACCTCACCCTCTTTGCCCTCAGCGGCATCTCCTACTACTTGGCTTCTCCGGTGGATGACCCCCCGAGCACGCCGCCGAAACGGAACCCGGGTTACCAGGTTGGGCTAGTGGCAGGGCTTTCGGCCGCGATCGCGACCTTGTGGGGGTTGGCGGCCGGGAAGAAGAAGGGACAGGGGATAACGGTTGATGTCTCGGAATGGGAGGCCTTCACGCATCTCCTGTACGAGCACACAGGCTGGCTGTCGGAAGGGAAGCTGGCCCGTGTTCGCAAGCGCGCGCCGGGCGCAGTGATAACCGTCGTCGGCGGCCTGGTCTGGTGCCTCCCCTGCTCGGACGGATGGGTGATGATCTCACCGCGTGAGAATCACCAGTTCATGCAGTGGAGCGAAGTGATCGGGGAGCCCGAGTGGGCGAGCCAGCCCAAGTTCGCGACCCCACGCTTGAGGGAGCAAAATGCTTGGGAGATCTACGAGCGTTCTGCCGCGTGGACGAAGCTCCGGAAGAAGACCGATGTCTATTTGGCAGCTCAGGAAAGGAAGGTCGCCGGCTTTCCGGTGAGTCAGATGAGCGATTTGCCCGAGTTGGAGCAACTGAAGCATCGGGGGTTCTGGACCGAGATCCCTCACCCCATCCTGAAAGACCTGATGTACCCCGGCCTGCCCGTGAGATTCGAGGGTGTTGACGCCCAGCCTTCCGTGGCCGCGCCCCAAGCGGGAGAGCATACCGTCGAGATCTGTACCGAGTTGGGCATCCCGGCGGAGGAGATCAAGGATCTCTGGCAACTTCAGGTGATATGAGGGCGGACTGCATGTATCAGCACGCATTGGAGGGGGTACGGATCGTCGACTTCAGTTGGGTCGTGGCGGGTCCCTATTGCACGAAACTCCTCGCGCTGATGGGCGCCGAGGTGATCAAGATCGAGTCCTCCACGCGACCTCAGTACAAGGACCGGGGGGCTTGGTTCTCGGTTCTCAACAACTCCAAGAAGAGCTGCACGATCAATCTGTCGACGGAGAAGGGCAAGGCAGTCGTCAAAAAGCTCATTGCCGTAAGCGATGTCGTGGTGGAGAACTTCTCTACGGGCGTCATGGAGCGCCTTGATCTCGGCTACGAGGCCTTGAAGGCGATCAAGGAGGATCTCATTTATGTCTCCTCCTCGGGGGTGGGGCGCACCGGTCCCGGAAGACACTGGCTCGCTTACGGGACCCTCCTCCAAGGGCTCAGCGGGTGGACCTCCTTGTTTAATGAGCCAAATCCCCGGATGGAGGGCATGGGGGTGGTGCCGAGTTGGACGGATCCTCTCACGGCACTCTGGGAAGCGCTCTTGATCCAGTCCGCTCTCTGGCATCGTTCGCGGACAGGCAAGGGGCTCTACCTCGACCTCTCGATGCTCGAGAGCACTATCCCAATAATGGGCGATGTCTTCCTCGGTGTTGAGGCGACAAAAAGCGCTCCCCGGCCCAACCAACCCTCCAGCCCCGCCTTGGCAGCTCCGCACGGAATCTATCCGTGCAAAGAAGATGACTCCTGGATCGCCATATCGGTGGGATGCGAATCCGAGTGGGAAGGCCTCTGCAAGGCGCTCGACTATCCCGCGTGGTCGACGCCGGAAGAGCTTCGCACCCTCTCTGTGAGGCGACAGAACCGAGAGCGGATCGATCGCCTGCTGACTGAAGAGACCCGCCAACGATCGGCGAAAGAGCTTTTCCACTGCTTGCAGTCGGTCGGCGTGCCGGCGGGTCCATGTTACAACCTTCGGGAGATAGTGGAAGACCCGCATATGCAGTGGCGTGGACTCTTTTGCCATGTCCCTCTTGAGGAGGGAACGTCTCAGATCACCACGGGCCTCCCCTGGAAGGAGGGCACCCAGTGGAAGGGGAAGCTCGAGGCGCCACCCTCACTGGGCGAGCACAATGAGTATGTCTTTCGGGAATTATTGCAGTTGTCGGAGCAGGAGTACGAGAACCTCCGGGCCGAAGGTGCGTTCGAGTAGGGGCTGTGCGGCGAGAACCGGCCGTGTCGTTTGGGGAAGCGCATGGAGGCCCCGGACCGTGGTCGAAGGGAGGGAATCCAAGCATGAACATCGCTTTCATCGGTGTCTCTCACTGGCATGCGCCCCTGTACTATCAACCGGCCGCTCGTCTCGCCGGCGTGCGCATCACCGCGGTCAGCGATTCGAATCTGTGCACCGCCAAACGGGTTGGCGAGGAGTTGGAGGCGAAGGCCTTTGCGGATCACCGTGATTTGATCTCCGAGGCGCGTCCTGACTTCGTGTTCGCCTTCGGAAGACACTGCGACATGCCGGAGATCGCTACAACCCTCCTAGACGAAGGGATCCCCTTCTTCATCGAGAAGCCGGCGGGGATGAACTTCGCCCAAGTTGCGGCAATTCGAGATTATGCCAAGGCGAAAGGGGCTTACGTTGGCACGGGCTTCAACTTTCGGGTCAGCGACCTATTCAAGAAGATCCAGACCGTGATCGGTGATGACTCGCTCGCCCATGCATCGTTCCGATACATCGCCGGCGGACCCTACCGGTATCGGGAGGCGGGCTGCGCGTGGATGCTCGACCCGAAGCTCTCTGGCGGCGGCTCGACCCTAAACTTGAGCATACATTTCGTGGACATGTTCCAGGCCTTTTCGAAAGAAAAACCCCGTGAAGTCGCCTCGCTGATGGGCCATTTCACCTGGAACCTGCCCATCGAGGACTACTCCTCTGTCATCCTCCGCTCGCGTAGCTCCGTGTGCACGATCGAGACCGGCTATACCTACCCGGCGAGGTTGGGGGTCTTCGACCTCAGGTTTAGTCTCCGAACCACCAGGCACTATATCGTGGCCCGAGCTGACAATGTGGTGGAGGTGTACCGGACGAGTGACGGGTACCGGGAAGTATTCCCGACCCAGGTGTCCAATGCGTTCTGGTATCCGGTATTCGTAACGGAAGCGATCGACCGTTTTGCCAGAGGACAACCGCCGGTTGCCAACCTCGATGACCTCGCAGAGGCGATGAAGGTTATTGACGCCGCGTATGCCTCCGACCGCGCCGGAGGCGAGCGAATAGTCCTCGACGATCACCAGTAACGAACGCACAGGCGATCCCCCGTCATTCAGCGGGCGTAGGGGGGGAGTGCGGATCTGGTGGCGAACCCGGAGGGAGCATGGCAAATGCGATTGTTGACGGTGTGTGCCTGTACTATGACATTCATGGAGAAGGCCCGACCACCCTCCTCTTGCATCCCGTCGGACTCGACGTGACCTGTTGGGTTGCACAGGTTGAGGCTCTCGCGGCAAGCTTTCGGGTGCTGCGGGTGGATCTCCGGGGCCACGGCCGCTCGGCCGTCCCGCCGCCCCCCTACACGCTCAGCGGATTCGCCGCCGAGGTTCACGCCCTGCTCGAGCAGCTTCACCTGGCCCCCGCCCACGTGATCGGCTTGTCCCTAGGCGGCATGGTGGCACAAGTGCTTGCATTGGAGCACCCGCGCGACGTACGCTCCCTCGTTCTGGCGGATACCAATAGCACACTCTCGCCGGACGCGCGCCGCGTCATGATTGAACGCGGCGAGGCGGCGACGCGTGGCGGGATGTCGAGCGTTCTTGAGGGCACTCTCACGAGGTGGTTTACACCCGGTTTCATGGAATCCGACATCGTCGCGCGTTGCCGTGAGCGACTCCTTGCTGACGATGTGAGAGGCTGGGCGGCCACTTGGCAGGCCATCTCCGAATTGGACACAGAACCGCGCCTCGGGGAGATCAGGGTGCCCACCCTGGTGATCATGGGCGACGCTGACCTGAGCGTTCCGGTGTCGCGGGCACGCGCCATGGTCGACCTGATACCCGGGGCAGTCCTCCACGTGATCGCCGGTGCACCCCACATGGCGCCGCTGGAGCGACCCGATCTCTTTAATCCACCGGTTCTGGGGTTTCTGCGGAAAGTCCGTTAGGCCTGCCGCAGGATGATAGGGCGAGAAAGGTATCGGTGCCGCGAAGCCGGAGCGGCAACCGCGTCAGAACGGAAGGCCGTAACTTGCATCCAAAGGAGAAGCCAGGTGGCCAAGGAGAAACGCCACGGTCTGCTTCTTGTGATGATTGATATCGATCCCGAGCACGAAGAGGAGTTCAACCGTTGGTACACTGAGGAGCATCTCCCTGAACGCCTTGCCTGCCCCGGTTTCCTCAGCGGGCGCCGGTTTGTCGCGGTGGAGGGCGAGCCCAAGTACCTGGCCCTCTATGATCTGGAGAGTCCGGAAGTCCTTCAAAGCGAGGCCTATAAGAAGATCTACGGACCTTCAGGCTGGACACAGAGGATTAGCAAGCATTTTGTGCGCTCGGTGCGGAACGTGTATCTGGAGATCACGCCGGAAACCGTCGGGAAGCAGGGCTGACACGGTCGGATACTTGGAAGGATTTCGAACTGGAGATGGGGGGTTAAGTGGTGGGAGCGCAAGATCAGTCGTTGAATGGAGTCCATACCCCTCAAGGCCTGCTGTACGTCGAAGTGGACTGCCCGCCTGAGCTGGAAGGGGAGTTCCACGCCTGGTACAACCAGGAGCATATTCCCGAGCGATTGAGGATCCCTGGATTCGTTTCGGCACGCCGGTATGCGGCTCTGGAAGGCTCGCCCAGATGGCTGGCCGCATACGAGTTGACAGGCCTGGCCGTGTTGGACTCACCGGAATATCGCCAATGGCTCGGGGGTCCGCTGCAGACGGCCTGGACGGCCCGGATGGTCTCCAGCACCAAGGTTCACCGCTCGGTCTTTCGGCTGGCGACCTGTACGCATGGGACCGCCATACCCGACCGCGTGTCGGGACTGCTGGCGGTGCGCTATGAGGCGTTCCCGGCTGAAGGAGAGAAGCTAAGCCGATGGCACGATTCCGAGTTCTCCCCTGCGCTGCTCGCAACCGTCGGGGTCGTCAGCACTGCTCGCTATGAGAACACCGACGGGCCGCAGCAGCTCGGCCTGTACGAGCTGGAGCAGCCATGGGTTGTCCAAGACGCGCGCTTCGCTCGAGTGTGGACAGGGGGCTGGGACAGCCGGAGGGATTCGCTGCCTCGCTACAGGCGTGCTCTTTACATGCGGATCCTGTAACGCCCTTCGAGACGGCGAGACGCCGGTGTAGAGCGGCGATCCGAGACCGCAAGGAGCGCCAGGGAACCGGGCCGGAGGCGGGAAGATGTTTGTCGAGGTGAATGGGGTCTCCACCTACGTCGAACGCAGGGGGCACGGATACCCGGTGGTCCTGATCCACGCCTTGGGCACCAGCCTGCGGAGTTGGGACCCTGTGGCGTCCGTGATGGAGAAGCGTTATGGTCTAGTCGGCTACGACTGCCGCGGCCACGGCCGGTCAGAGAAGGCCTCCGGAGCGCTCAGCATTCCGCTTCTCGCTCAGGACCTCCGGGCGCTGCTGGGAGTCCTTGACCTCCAGCGGGCGCACCTTGTGGGGCTTGCCGTAGGCGCCATGATCGCCCAGCAGGTCGCGGTCGATTATCCGGGCTTGGCGTCTGGGTTGGTGCTCGCGGACACACGCAGCGGGATCGATGCACCGGCCGCACAGTACAACGAGCGACGGGCGGACAGCGTGGAACGCGGGGGAATGAGGGCCGCGGTGGACTCGACGATCGACCGAGCCTTCGCCCCGGACTTCTCCCGGAGAAAGCCGGAAGCGATGCGCGCATTTCGGGGAGAGTTCCTGGCGAATGATCCCCGTGGCTACGCCTGCGTCTCGCGCGCCTTGAGCAGCTTTCATGTGACCGACAGGCTGGCGGAGATTGACTGTCCGACCCTCCTTTTGACGGGAGAGCTGGATACACTCTGCCCACCCTCCGAGGCGGCGGCCATCCAGGCACGCATCTCCGGGGCAAAGCTGGAGATTCTTCCCGGCGTAGGGCATTTCAGCGCCATAGAGGCGCCCGAGGAGTTTGCCGAGCGGGCGCTGGTCTTTTTGGACAGCATCGACACGCGGGGGGCGGCGAACCAAAAGGATTGAGGCATGACCGAGGACAGGAAGCCGTGGATCTTGTCTTCAAGATCTCGGTGATCCGATCGGAAGACTTCCGATTATCAGTGAGGTCGCGTAGGATAGGCAGGAGGCGTTGTCGGGACTCCGTCCGAAGGAGGGCGAGAATGAAGGTGGCGCGGATTTTCACAGGCGAGGACAATCGGTCGCATTTCGAGGACCTCGAGATACCACTCGCCCCGGCCCCGTACGGGAGAATGTCGGAGCTGGTGCCGGCAATCGGGGTGATCTTCCGGGAGACACCGGCGGGCGGGGCGCTGGATTTCCACCCTGCTCCCCGCCGCCAACTGGTCATCACGCTGAGCGGGCTTGGCGAAATCGAGTGCGGGGACGGGAGCCGCCGACGCTTCGGTCCCGGAGAAATCATGCTGGCCGAGGATACCACAGGGCAGGGACACATCACCCGAGAAATCGAGCCGCGCCGCGGTATCTTCATCCCCCTCCCTCCCGACTTCGACATCACGATGTGGCGTGGTTGCGCGACCGGAGGAATCTCTTGAGTTCCCGAGAGCGTCAAAGCCCACGTGAGCGACGGCTTCGACGCGAGCGCGTGGCGGATCAAGAGATGGTGAGCCAACCAAAAGCATCTGGGGATGAGAGGGTCATGATCTATAGCGATTGCAGTTACCAGCACTCCGACCCATTGGCCGATTGCAAAGATGGCGTCAGCGCTAGAAGCAAGGAGGACATCTGCAGGGGTGACTCCCAGAGCGTGACAATTCCGGATCTCCTCCTCGGCTACCCCCTGCCCAAACGACCGAGCGAGGACTCAGCCTAGGGCTCGGCTGAAACGAGCATGGAGATGCGCCTCTAACATTGACGGCAGGCCTCCAGGCCATACTCTTCACCAGAGGAGGAAATATGCCCGGATCGCGAAACGACTGGCTGAAGCTCACCCTTGAGCTCCCCGTAGAGCCGTCTCTTCCGATTTGTGACCCGCACCATCATTTCTGGGACCGGCCCGGGGAACGCTATTTGGTGGAGGAACTCCTCCAGGATGTGCGCAGCGGACATAATATCGTGTCGACCGTGTTTATCGAGTGTCGGGAAAGGTGGCGCAAGTGTGGTCCCGAAGCGATGAGGCCGATCGGGGAGACGGAGTTCGTGGAGGGGATCGTCGGCCCGAGGGGGAAGTATGGCGATACCGCGGTCACGGGCGGCATTGTCGGCTTCGCAGATCTCACCGCGGGGGCCGCAGTAGCTCCGGTGCTCGAGGCACACCTTGCGGCGAGTCCGGATCGCTTTCGGGGCATCCGGCATTCCTGTACGTGGGATGCGAGTCCCGCCGTACAGACGGCGACCCCGGGGATCCCACCGGGCTTGATGCTGGACAGCAAATTCCGGGCCGGCCTGGCATGTCTGAATACCTATGGCCTGAGTTTCGAAGCCTGGCTGTACCATCCGCAATTGCCGGAATTTGCCTCGCTGGCACGGGCGGTTCCGGATGTGCCCATGATTTTGAACCACGTCGGAGGACTCCTCGGCGTCGGCCCATATGCGGGCAAACGAGATGAGGTCTTCCAGGTCTGGAAGCGTGGCATCGCAGAAGTGGCGACCTGTCCCAATGTGGTCGTGAAACTCGGCGGTCTGGGGATGGTGCGCTGTGGATTTGACTGGCACACGAGACCCGCCGCGCCGAATTCCACTGAACTCATCGACGCCACGGCGGCGTATTATCTCTTCTGTATCGAGCAGTTCGGGCCGAACCGGTGCATGTTCGAAAGCAATTTTCCAGTCGACAAAGTATCGTTCTCGTATGGCGTCCTGTGGAACGCCTTTAAACGGATGACCAAGAACTTCTCTTTGTCAGAGCGCGCAGCCTTGTTCCACGACACGGCCGCTCGGGTCTATCGGCTGGCGGCATGAGGTGTCAGGGGGAAGCGCGCACATCGAGTTGCTCGTTTGCCGGCATGTTACTCATCCGCCTGTTCGCGTGGTTCCCAGGGGAAACGCGTTGGATGGGGGCATCCTCGACGCCGTCGAGGAGCAGGCCGCAGCGGCTCAACCCGGCGGTAGGAGGCTCACGCTCGGGGCAATGGACCCGTAAGGACCGGGTCAAGGCGGTGGTGGAGGTCCGGCGGGCACACACCTCCACCCTACGCTGGCGCATCGCGCTCGAGACCGTCGCCCGACCCAGGTAACCTAGAAAGGAGGCGAAGTATGGCAGGACGTGTCGCCGGCAAAGTAGCAATTGTGGTAGGTGGTGGGCAGACACCCGGCGAGACGATCGGCAACGGCCGCGCGACCGCCATCCTCCTGGCACGCGAAGGGGCGAAAGTGGTCGTCGCCGACCGGAACCTCGCTGCGGCCGAGGACACGGTCAGGACAATCCGTCAGGAGGGGGGTGAAGCCACTGCGTTCCAGGCAGACGCTACCAGTGAGGGGGATATAAAGCGTCTCGTCGCAGCGACTGTCGAGCGTTACGGCAAGCTGGACATCCTGCACACCAACGTCGGCGCCAGCATCGCCTTGGGCGACGCTCCTGCCGATGAGATCTCGGAGGAAGCGCTCGACCGCATCTTCGCGGTGAACTTCAAGAGCTCGTGGCTGGCGTGCAAGCACGCGCTGCCGCGCCTACGGAAGGTCGCCGGATCCATCGTCATCATTTCGTCGCTCGCCGCCCGGAATTCCTACCCGTGGATCGGATACAAAGCGACAAAGACGGCGCTGCTCGCGCTCACGGAGAACCTTGCAACTGCGGAAGCGAAGCACGGCGTGCGAGTGAACGCGATCCTGCCGGGTGCCATGAATACGCCCATGGCCATCGAGCCGCGCGTCGCCAAGGGCGTACCCCGTGCGGAGGTGATCGCCTCTCGTGACCGGCGGGTGCCCCTTCGCGGCAAGATGGGCACGGGTTGGGATGTAGGGTACGCCGCATTGTTCCTGCACTCGGACGAGGCCCGATTCATTACCGGTGTTTCGCTACTGGTCGACGGCGGTGAATTCATCGCCGCCGGTTCTCAGGGCATCTAGCGAGTTGGCCGGGAGGTGGCGGGGATCATCGCAGCCATCGCCCCGGCCCGACAGGTATGGAGAATCTATGAAGGCCGTACGTGTGCATGAACTGGGCGACGTAGACGTCTTGCGCTACGAGGAGATCCCCATGCCCGGTCCCGGTCCCGGGCAGGCGCTCGTCAAGGTCGAGGCGATCGGGTTGAATTTCATCGATTGCTACTTGCGAAAAGGCCTCTACAAGACCGCCCTCCCGTTCATTCCCGGGATGGAGGCGTCGGGAACGATCATAGCTGCCGGTCCGGACGTCACCGACGTTCGCGTGGGAGACCGGGTGGCCTATGCGCCGCACATGGGCGCCTATGCCGAATATGCCGTCGTGCCGGCGGAGCGGCTGGTGAAGATCCCCGACGGCCTGGACGCACGCTCGGCCGCCGCAGGCATTCTGCAGGGCATGACAGCACACTACCTTGCCACGAGCACCTACCCGTTGAAGACGGGCGATACGGCGCTGGTGCATGCGGCGGCCGGAGGAGTTGGGTTGCTCTTGACCCAGATCGCGAAGATGCGCGGGGCCCGAGTGTTCGGCACGGTCTCTACACGAGAGAAAGCAGAGCTGGCCCGGGAGGCCGGCGCCGACGAGGTTATTCTCTACACCGAGCAAGACTTCGAGGCGGAGGTGATGCGCCTCACGAACGGGAAGGGCGTGAATGTCGTGTACGACGGAGTGGCAAAGACCACCTTCGACAAGAGCCTGAAGTGTGTCGCCATCAGGGGGGTCCTTGCGCTCTACGGCCAGGCCAGCGGGCCGGTGCCCCCGGTAGACCCATTGCGCCTGTGGGAGAGTTCCGTCTTCCTTACCCGGCCGGCTCTTGCCCACTACACGATGACGCGGGCCGAGCTGCTCGAACGGGCCGGCGACGTGCTGGGGTGGGTGATGTCCGGGAAGCTCAAGCTCCGCATCAGCCAGATCCTCCCGCTGAAGGATGCGCCGGAGGCGCACCGCCTCCTGGAGGGACGGAAGACGACCGGAAAGCTTCTCCTGGTTCCCTAGATCGGGTTTTCCGCGGAGAGAGGGTCTGTGGCAAGCCGGCGGAGCGTCGCAGCATGGTCCGCAGAATGGTCTTTTCAGGCGATGGGATGTGTGCTCCCTCACCTGCCAATGCATTGCGCAGGATTGCTTGAGATCCTCTGAAAGGGTGGTGGCGGTGAAATGGCGATACCACGTCGGCTTGAGAAGAAGGTGGCGATCGTGACCGGGGCGGGATCGCGGGCAGCCGGGATCGGTAACGGCCGTGCGGCGGCGATCCTTTTCGCGCGGGAAGGGGCGAAGGTCCTGATTGTGGATAAGAACACTCCCGCGGCTGAGGATACCCTGGCCGCCATTACAGGGGAAGGCGGCGAGGCAGAAGTCTTCATGGGAGATGTCAGCACCGCCGCAGGCTGCCGCGCGATGGTGGAGCGGGCCGTGAGCCGTTGGGGGCGACTCGACATCCTGGATAACAATGTGGGCATCGAAGGCCCCGGAAGCGTCGTGTCGGTCTCGGAAGAAGATTGGGATCGGGTGATGACGGTCAACGTCAAGAGCATGATGCTCACCGGCAAGTATGCCGTGCCGGCGATGGCCGCGGGAGGTGGAGGGGCGATCATCAATATCTCCTCCATCAGCGCCTTGCGCCCGCGCGGGCTGACGCCGTACTCCGCCTCCAAGGGGGCGGTGATTGCGCTCACGCGGGCGATGGCCGTCGACCATGCGAAGGAGGGCATCCGCGTGAACTGCATCGCGCCGGGGCCGATGTACACCCCCATGGTGTACGGCGCCGGGATGAGCGCAGAGGCGCGCGAGCACCGCAGGCGCGCCTCCCCGCTAGGCATCGAGGGGACCGGTTGGGACATCGGCCACGCCGCGGTCTTTCTTGCCTCCGATGAGGCCCGCTACATCACCGGCGTCGTGCTGCCGGTGGACGGGGGGGTCACGCTCACTACCCCTCCACGCGGCTACGAGCAGTCCACGTGACAACCGCCGCCGCTGGCGGGGGTGTCATTGAAGGTGAGATTGTGCGAGAGGCATGCGTTTCCCCGGCGCGCGTTCTGCGGTGCGTGCGGGACCGGCGCTGGGCTGGAGCCGGTCGGAGTCAGCAACGCGGTCACGGCGCATGTCCTGAGGGCGATGCGCCTGGGGGCAACCAAGCAGGAGATACTGGAGGCGGTAGAAACGTCCATCATTCCGGGCGGCGCGCCCGCTTTTTTCAACGGGCTGAGCGGGATTCTCAAAGCCATCGACGCTGCCAAGCAGTAGGCGCGAGCGCAGGAGGTATCGGCCTCGGAGACCAGCGGCACGGATCACTTCGATGGCCAGCCGGCACACAACGATAACAAGGGGGGATGGGAGCTATGTTGGCTGTTGTGAAGACTCGACCCGAGCCAGGCATCGAGATCCTCGAACGTCCTGAGCCCGTCATCACCCAGGACGATCATGTGCTGTTGGAAGTTGCGGCTTGTGGGGTATGCGGCAGCGATCTTCACTTCTATGAATGGGCATCCCACATGCGGGGAGAGATCACGCTGCCAAGAATCCTTGGTCATGAGGTGGCTGGCACTGTGGTAGAAGTTGGCCGTGCCGTTACCCAGTTCAAACCCGGGGACCGCGTGGTGACCGAAACCTGGGGTGGGTGTGGGAGATGCTACTACTGCCGACTGGGCCGGTTCAACCAATGCATGTATCAAACCCGCATTGGGCAGAAGGCTGAGGGAGGCATGGCGCGTTACGTCATCGTGCCAGACATCAGCCTATACCACATTCCGCCGGACATGCCGCTTGACGAAGCGGCAGTGGTTGAGCCTGTCGGGGTGGCACTGCACGGCCTGGAGCGGGTGGAGCTAAAGCCAGGCGATAGCGTGGCCGTCATCGGGCCAGGTCCCATTGGGATACTGGCTGCGATGCTGGCTGATCGGGCCGGTGCCGACAGGGTGATTGTCCTGGGCCTCGCGGCCGACGAGGCGCGCTTGGAGGTGGTGCGTCGGATGGGCTACGATGTTGTGGTAACCGACCGGGAAGATTCCGTGGAGGCGGTTCGTAGCCGCACCGCAGGGAGGGGCGTCGAGCTGGCATTGGACGTGAGTGGAGGGCACGGCACCCTGGGCTTGGCGCTCGAGCTGGTTCGAAATGGCGGACAGATCGGAATCGTCGGCATGTCTCCCGAGGCCCCGTTCAATCCTTCCACCGCAGCGATCAAGGAAGTGACCATCTATGGATCCTTCCGGCGACAGCCGTCTACTTGGTACCGAGCGATCAAGCTTGTCGCGAGTCGTAAGATCGATGTGCGTCCGCTCATCACCCATCGGTTCCCGGTCGCCCAGGCAAGAGGGGCTTTTGAGATTCTCCTGCATCGTGAGGGGATCAAGGCCGTTATCACACCCGATTGAGCCAAGGGGGCCGAAGTCATGTGCATGCCGAATCTCTGGGGGCGATCGCCCGCTAGAGAGACCAGCGAGGGCAAGAGAGTTCCGTTTTGCTCTGGAACGCCTCTCGGGGCTTTGCGCCTGACAGAAAGGGGGTGTCGAGAACAACCAGAGACGTCTTCATCTCGCAGGATCCTCAAGGACCGGGCAGCCTGGGTCTGAGGGTGCATAGGCTGAGGTCGTCCATCGTTCTGTCCAGGAGTTGGTCGAAAGATGGCGATGAGCGTCTCGGGCATTCGTCAACGCACTTCACTGTTTCTGGAACTGGAGGGGGGACACCATGGATCGCACCGTTGATCATTCGTTGAAAGCGTACAGTCGTGGGCAGATCAGTCGCCGGGTCTTTCTGCAACTCGCGAGTGGACTGGTGGGGGGCGCGGCTGCCGCTTCGATGCTGGGCATGCCCCCGAGGACGGCAGCCGCGGCCGCATCGGGTCCGGTGATCAAGCTTGGGGCCGTGTTCCCATTGACAGGACCATGGGCCGAGAACGGAACGAACTCCCTTCACGGCGTCCAGTTGGCGGTGGAGCACGTCAACGCCCAGGGAGGGATCAAGTCGATGGGTGGCGCCAGGCTCGAGGTCGTCCAGGGTGATTGCCAAGCTGATCCAGCGCTCGCCGCGTCAGTCACTCGGCGGTTGGTCGGGGTGGACAAAGTGACTGCGCTATTTGGATGCTACCTGTCCAGCTACACCTTAACGGCCAGCACCGAGGCCGAGAAGGCCGGCATTCCGATGTTCACCAACTCCTTCCTGGATACTCTCACCGAACGGGGATACAAATATTTCTTCCAATTACCCGCCAAGGCAACTGCCATGGGTACCGCCGCCGTGAGCTATTTCAAAGAAGCGGCTGAAGCCTCCGGGCTCAAGCCGAAGATGTTTGCCAATGTTTCCGACGACAATGCCAACACGCAGAAACAGGCCAGAACCATCAGTGAAATAGCCACCAAGTATGGCTTCCAACAACTCTTCCTGGACTTCTACACCGGAGGCATCACTGACGCATCGGCCATTGTCAATAAGGTTCGGTCGAGCAAGGCGGATTTCATGTTCATCAATGGTCCGACTCCCGACGTGATCCTGATCGTCCGGACCTTGCGGAATGTCGGCTGGAAGAAACCGATCATCGGGACAGGTGGCGGCGGCTCACTGACACGGGGATATGGTGAGGCACTGAAGAAAGACGCCGATGGATCGTTCGGCATCGGGGCGTGGAACTGGGATCTTCCCTATCCTCGCATGAAAGAGATCAACGGGGAGTTCACCAAACGGTTCAACGAGCCGTTCATCCCGCAGGAAGCCGGCGAGATGTACGCGGCCGTGTGGATCGTCAAGGAAGCGTTGGAGAACGTGAAGGCGGCTGACCCGGAGAAGATTCGGAACTATGTGGCGGCCACCACGTTCAAAGAGCCTCCAGCCTCGCTCATGCCAGGCAACGTGATAAAGTTCGACCAAACAGGCTGGAATGTCAATTCCATCCCCATCATGATCGAGTGGAAGGATTCGATGCCCTATACCGTGTGGCCTTCCCAGGTCCGCTCAAGACCGGCTTTCTTTGAGTAGACGTCGAAAGGGGACACAGTCGTAGCGGGCTTGGGGTAATCTCGCAGTCTCGGGCGGGAGACGCCGTTCTCCTATATCCAGGTTTAGGCGAACGGACCGGTTCCTTCTGGGGGAGCTTCGAGACATCGATCGCACCACTGAAGATCGTCGGTGCCCCGATGAGCGGACCGGGGGGATCGCGAGCCACCCTAGCGCCGGCGCCCGCTGGAGTTCCTGCGCCCGGACGAGGGCGGCTATGATCACTGCCTCCAGGGAGTTCTCTTGATTTGCCAGGGCCAGAGCTGTGCCGATCTGGCCAGGCTCTTCGGCTGCCCCCCTCGGACGATTGCGGCTCGGGTCAGCCGAGTCCGAGCCGAGGGTCGGGCCGCCCTCCGCGAGAGCCCTTGCCGTGGCCGGGCCCTCCGGGCGGGTCCGGCCAAACTGGCCATCATGGGCGCACAGGTTCCTCATCCGCCGGAGGCTTCCTGCCGCGCACATTCTCTGTCAATTGAGCAATCCGAGGAGAACCCACATGACCCAGTTCCTCCAAGCTCTCCTGAGCGGCATTCTCGTGGGCGGTGTTCTTGGGCTCGTGAGCATGGGTCTCAGCCTGGTATTTGGCGTGGTCCGGATCATTAACTTCGCCCACGGCGAATTAGTCATGCTGGGTATGTATGGCACCTTCCTGTTGTACACCGGCATGGCCTTCCCTCCACCATTCTCCATGTTGATTGTCGCGCCTCTGATGTTTGTGTTCGGGATGCTCCTCTACCGGGGGCTGTTTGAGCCGGTTGTTACCGGATCCACGGAGCTCCTCCCCCAGCTGTCGCTGACGGTGGGAATCTCCTTCGCCCTGCAGACGATCGCACAGTGGGTTTTCTCGCCGACCCAGCGCTCCATCCAGATGTCGTGGGCTACGACCTACTACAACCTGGGCGAGGTATTCATCAACCAAGCCCAACTGATCGCCTTTTTCGTATCGCTAGTGGTCTCGTTGCTGCTGTGGCTCTTTCTCGCTCGTACCGACCTTGGCCGCGCCATGCGCGCCATTGTCGATGATCGGGAGGTCGCCCAGATGATGGGCATCAACAGCCGCCGGATCTATGCCATCGCTGTCGGGACATCGGCGGCCTTGGCGGCGGTTGGCGGCAACATCCTGATGACGTACTATCCCACATTCCCCCACGTTGGTCTGCAGTTCCTACCGCTGGCGTTTGTTGCCGTGGTCATGGGCGGGATGGGCAACGTGCTGGGCGCCTTCCTCGGGAGCATCATTGTGGGCATCGTGCAGCAGGTGACCGGAGTGTACGTGGCCTACCAACTGCAGAACGCCGGGTTGATGCTGGTGTTTATTGCGGTCCTGCTCCTGCGACCCTCCGGGTTGTTCGGAAAGGAGGGCTCGCTATGACATGGGATCGGGATCTCAAGATCGGGCTGGTATTGGTGCTGATGCTGGCCTCGTTGCCTTGGTGGGCACTGACGGGCTCGTATTACATGGGGATCGCGATTACTGCACTGACCTTTGTGGCGTTGGCCTTGGCGTGGAACATCATATCCGGCATTGGCGGTCAGCTCTCGATGGGACACGGGGCCTACTTCGGCCTGGGTGCCTATACCAGTTCCCTGCTGCTGGTCCGTCTGGGCGTCACGCCCTGGATCGGGATGCTGGCCGGGGCGATTGTCGCCGCCATGTTTGGGCTGTGTCTGGGTTACCCCTCCTTCCGCCTGAAGGGTGTCTATTTCAAGCTTGTGACCTTCGTGGCTGCCTTGATCCTCGAGATCATATGTCGGTCATGGTCGGACTTCACCGGTGGCGATCCAGGGCTGCAGATTCCGCTCCTGCGCAGCGCGCCGGCCATGTACCAATTCGCCTTGCCCACTCCCTACTTCTACATCATCCTGGCGATGACTAGCCTCTACTTTCTGTTCACTCGCTGGATACTGCGCAGCCGGTTCGGGTACTATCTGCAGGCGTTGCGGGATGACCAGATGGCGGCGGAGGTGTTGGGCGTGAACTCCCTGTTCATGAAACTCGCCGGATTTGCCCTCAGCGCAATCCTGACGGCGCTGGTGGGCACCTTTTACGCCCAGTACGTACTGTTTATCGACCCGGCGAGCACCTTCGGCATGTTCGTTTCCGTAAAAATTGCCTTGGCGGCTATCGTCGGTGGGGCGGGCACGCTGTGGGGCCCGGTGATTGGCGGGCTCTTCCTGATCCCGCTGGCCGAGTTGGGTAATGCACAATTCGCTGCAATCCTGACTGGAGTCAACACCGTGCTCTACAGCGTGGTCTTGATCGTCGTCGCCATCTTCCTGCCCCGCGGGCTGGTGAGCCTACCAGAGTTCATACGGGCAAAGCGGCCGGACGCGCAACGGATGAAAGCGCCCGCGAAGCTGGTCAGTTGATCCCGGGTTGCCCCGAGGAAGCCGGCATCCGAGGGGGAGCAGAGGCGTCCAACGTTGGAACGGCGCCGGCGGGTACGCGGGCAGAAGTCGAAGCAATGAGAATAGGGAGGAGCTATGACCGCTCTTCTGGAGGTCGAGAGGTTGAGCAAATGGTTCGGTGGCCTGCAAGCGGTGGCCGACGTATCCTTTACGATTCAGGAAGGGGGCATCGTCGGGCTGATTGGGCCGAACGGAGCCGGCAAGAGCACTCTCTTCGACCTGCTCAGCGGAGTGCAGCGGAGCACGTCCGGTCGCGTCCGCTTCCGCGGACACGACGTGACCGGTGGGAGCGCCCATTGGAGCGCGCATCGGATAGCAGCACTGGGCATGTCCCGTACGTTTCAGAAGGTTCGGGTCTTTCCTGGCATGACCGTGCTGGATAACGCAATGGTGGGCGCCTTTCTGCACACCACCCATCCAGCAGAGGCGCAAGCGCGGGCTGAAGAGGCGCTCGAGATGGTCGATCTTCCTGGAGCGATGAGGCATCGCTCCACGCGCAGCCTCACGCTGGTGGATCGCAAGCGGCTTGAAATGGCACGAGCACTCTGCACTCGTCCGTCGCTCCTGCTCCTCGACGAGGTGCTGTCCGGGCTGAATCGGCAAGAGATCACCGTCGCACTGGATCTGATTCGGCGCCTGAGCCAATCGGGAGTAACCCTCGTCGTGGTGGAGCACCTGCTTCGGGTGATCATGGAACTGAGCCAGCGGGTTCTGGTGATGGACTATGGCCAACTGATCGCCGATGGGTCGCCTCAGGAGGTACGCAGGAACCCCAAGGTCATCAAGGCCTACATCGGCGGCACTGAGGAAAGCCATGCTTGAGGTTGTGGATCTCCACGCGGGGTATGGCGACATCCAGGCGCTGTTCGGGGTCTCTTTTGCGGTGCGGGAGGGTTCCATTATGGCCATTTTGGGACCCAATGGCGCCGGCAAATCCACTATTCTCCGGACCATTTCTGGGCTGCTTAAGCCTAGGGTCGGTGAGGTCAGGTTCGAGGGAAAGCCGCTGAGTGCGATGACCCCATATGACATCGCCGAACTTGGAATCGCCCATGTGCCCGAGGGGCGCCGGGTCTTCGCGAGCTTATCGGTAGAGGAGAACCTGATCATCGGTTCCTATTCGAAACGGGCCCGCCCTCACCGCAGCAAACTGCTGGCTGAGGTGTACGATCTGTTCCCTCGCCTGAGGGAACGACGCCGTCAGTTAGCCGGCAGCCTGAGTGGGGGCGAGCAACAGATGCTCGTAATTGGCCGCGCGCTGATGCTGAACCCGCGGCTCCTGATGATGGACGAGCCGTCCCTGGGGCTCGCGCCGATCCTGGTGGACATGGTCTTCGAGAAGATTCGCGCCATCAGCCAACGCGGGATGACGATGCTTCTGGTGGAGCAGAACGCTGCCGCCTGCCTCTCTACGGCGCTAGAGGGATGTGTCCTAGAGCATGGCCAGGTGATCTGCCGCGGCAATCGGGAGCAGCTCTTGGGCACCCGCATCGTGCAGGAGGCGTACCTCGGCGTCTAGCAGGCTGCTGAAAAAGGCCCATCTGCGGCGTTGGCGCGCTCGCGCGGCGCTGCGGCGTACGGACTAAGTACGCCTCGCACCTCGCCGCGCCGCCTTGCATCTGGACCTTTTTGAGCAGCCTGGGCGAAAGAAGGGTCTTTCAGCAGCCTGCTAGGGGTCCAGCGGTGCTACGCTCCGGCGAGGAATCCAACGGCCCGCGGCTTCAAGCCGGGGGGCATTGCCTGCCAGGACGACTCGGCTCACCGCTGGGCCGCCACAGCGCTGCCTCGACGCCGGCTGCGACCGGATGAATCATCCGAAGCGAGCACGTGGCGGCTGTACCCTTGTCGCGCATGATGCCTCGCGTGAAGGCGGAGGATTTCCATCATTCCCGTAGGGGGACCGACCGCAAACCGCAGGAGGGCCAGTGCGCAGAGCCCAACTGGAGCAGTTGCTTTTGCGTTGATCCGGTGCTGTCTCGGAGAGCGCGCCGAGCTTTCCTGCAACGCTACGAGGAGACATCCGTCATCATCCTTCCCGCACATTTTCCCACGCCAACTGCGGGAACGATTGACCGCTCGGGGTCTGCGTGGCATTTCCAGTTTACTGAGAAGTGATCCCAGGACGATCCGCCCTTCTTGGAGTTTTGAGGATCGAAAGCCTTGGAGGTGGGTCCCCTGAGTCAATCTTGGCGTGCTTTGCGCTCTCTGCGGTGAGGAATTTCGGATCCAGGTTAGCACTGGCACCCGATGGTTCGTGTAGGCCTCTGAATGTTCGACAGGTCAGCGCAAAAAGCCGGAAGAGGAGGGACAGGCATGGCATCCATGGACGAGTTGCGAGCGGGCGTGCGGAAAAGCCTCCCCGAGGTGGAGCAGATCAAGAATAAGGAATTGCGCGACAAAGTCGTGGAGGCTTGGGCTCTTGCCTTGTCAGAGAGTGAGTTTGCCTCCATTGACGACATACCGCCCCAAGCCGGGCCGGAGCACCCCCTCTTCAAAGAGGGGCAGGGCACCCAGTCGGGTCACTTCCGTGGGGTGGCTCGCATCGCTCAGGGAATCGCCGATGGCCTTGGGGCGATCCACCCCGACATCAAAATCGATCGCGATCTCCTTTGGGCCTGTGGCCTATGCCACGACTTGGGCAAGCCCTACGAGATGAGCCGCCGAAACCAGGCCAGGTGGAAGGGCGATGTGGCCACGTACGGGTATCCGGCCCTCCGTCATCCGGGGTACGGCATCCACGTGGCGCTCATGGCCAAGCTCCCCGAAGTGGTCGCCCACACCGCGGGATACCATTCCATGGAAGGCGAATGGGTGCGGCGGAGCCTCCTCACCATGATCGTCCATTACGCCGATTATGCCTACTGGCATATGGTCGATCGGGCGGGGCTGCTGGTCGCGCCCATGCACCCGAAGTAATGGCGCCATGTAACAGACTCAGTCAGTTCCAGTCCACGCGTCTCGGGGGATCGCGGGCAAGATGGCACCGACCACTCAGCCGGGCGAAGACACGCAACCTATACCCCTCAAATCGCATTCGAGGCCTATCCTTCTTCCATGGTCCCGGAAACGCTGGGAGCTGGTGGCAGCCTGCTCGGCCCTTATGGCCATGTCGTCTGGAGTCTTTTACACCGGCTCCGTGTTTTTCGTCGCCCTGATGAAGGAGTTTAGATGGGACTATGCCTCGACGGCCAGCATCTTCTCCCTGTTTACCATACTCTACGGCGCGTGGGGGATCCTGATCGGCCATCTTATGGACCGGGTCGGAGCCCGTCGCGTGGTCCTGGTGGGAGGGTTCATCCTGGTCATTGCCTTGGTGGGGAATGGATCAGCCAGCGCGCGATGGCATCTGTACGTCACCCATGGGTTCCTGTCGGCGCTCGGCCTTGCCGCTACGAGCTACGTGCCTGTCTCCTATGTTCTGACCCACCGGTTCCGCGAGCAGCGAGGGTTCGCCTTCGGCATTGCCTCGGCCGGCGTGGGGATCGGAATTCTGGTTCTCGTGCCACTCGCCCAGGTTTTCATCAACCTCTGGGGCTGGCGCACCGCCTACCGTGCTCTCGCCATGATCGTCGGGCTGGTGATCCTCTCCGTGGGATTCTTCGAACTGCGAGAGACGGAAGTTGCATCGCCACCTGAGGGTGGAGAGCCGCAAGCTGCCGGTCCAGCTTTCCCTCTGGGCACTGGTGTCTTCGGCGACCGGAGCTTTGCATCGGCGCTCGGTAGCCGCGAGTTCTGGTTGGTCGCCGCCACCTACGTCTTTTTCAACGGTCCGACTCAGATGCTGCTGACCCACCACGTGGCCTACCTCGTGGAGGTTGGGCAGTCCAGGATGCTGGCGGCCGGAATCGTGGGTCTGGTGGGCCTGTTTAGCGTTCCCGGGAAGATCGGGTGGGGGTACCTGTCGGATCGATTCTGGCTGGAGTGGATCTACCTGGCCGGAAGCGTCTGCATCGTCGCAGCCAGTCTGACCCTCTTGGCAGTCGGCCCGACCTCTCCGACCTGGAATCTCTACGGGTATGCGATCCTCATCGCCTTCGGCTATGCCGTGTCAGCTTCCATGAATCCGATCCTTTCCGGGCGCTTCTTTATGGGTCGGCACTTCGGCCTCATCCTCGGCACCCTCAACACCTTTTACCAAGGGGCGGCGGCGGCCAGCATATGGTTGGCCGGATACGCCCACGACGTGACCGGCAGCTACCGGCTTCCTTTCCTCGGTGCGATTGCCAGCGCCTGCTTGGCCGCCGGCTGTGTGTGGCTGGCTGCCCCTCGCCGGATCAGGCCATAGCGAGCCGTCTAGGCGCCGAATGCCATCTACACGAGGGAGGGTTCCGAGATTGCTCCTCCGGCGATGCCCGGTGTGGCGAGGAGCAGGGGCTCGACACAGAGTTGCAGGGACAACCTGACTGCCGCCGGCACCGCGCTGGGACGGAGCATCGCGCGGGGCCAAGCGCGGCGAGACCTCATTGATTCCGCTTGACATCCGAGAATGGCCGGGGGGAACATACCAGCGATCGATTGCACAACGCATCTAAGACATAGGAGCGGGACCGATGGAGCCGCAGGAGGCGGTTCCGGGTGAGGCGAGGGACGCCCTGGATTCCCACCGTCGAGGCGGGACCAGGGCGTTTGTGTCCAGCGGAAGGGCGGTCGGCGTGGTCGAGGAGCGCGACCGGGCGACGGCTTGTGCGGCCCCGGCCCCTTGGCAAGGGCACACCTGGGAGGAGCCATGAATGCTCTGGAACGAACCCTGGCTGAGTTGGCGCGAAAAGTGGTCGAGAACAACCTGTGGCGACAAAGGCGGTGTTTCAATCTTATCCCCTCTGAAAACACGCCCTCCCTGCTGGTGAAGCTGTGCGAGATCAGTGATCCCGCGGGTCGGTATGGAGAACACAAGACGGCGCTGCAGCGAGAGTTGGAAAGCCTGGTGGGGTCGAGCGCCCTCAAAGGCGACCAGATCTACTACTACCAGGGCACCGAGTTCATCTACGAGGTGGAGCAGCGCGTGAAGCGGGAGTTTGGGCAGTTCGTCAACGCCAGCGAGGTCGAGACCCGGCCCATCAGCGGGCAAATGGCCAACGAGATCGTCTTCAAGGCCGCGGTCAAGTTCCTGGCGGGGAATCCGGAGGGCTTCCCCCGGCTGGGGACCTCCGGCCGGATGACCGGGGCGATGAACCACCACCTGAATGCGGGCGGGCACCTCAGCGCGCAGCCCTTCGGCGCGTTGTTCAATTTCGTCGACGGCGAGGTCGTGAACTTCCCGCTCGACCCCTCCAACCCTTACAAGATTGACGCGGACGCCATGCTGCACCTGGTCGCCCAGCACCGCCCCCCGCTCATCGTCTTCGGGAAGAGCCTGTTTCTCCACCCGGAGCCGGTGCTCGCGCTGCGCCGCTTCCTGAAGACCACCCAGGCCGATCGGCCCATCGTCATGTACGACGGGGCCCATGTGCTCGGCCTGCTGGGCTCGCGCTTCCAGGACCCCCTGGCGGAGGGGGCCGACGTCCTCACCGCCTCCACCCACAAGACGTTCTTCGGCCCGCAGCGGGGCGTCATTGCGACCAACATCGGCCGGGACTCGCCGCTCCGCAAGCTCTGGTCGGAGATCATTGCCCGGACCTTTCCAGGGTCGACCAGCAACCACCATTTGGGCAGCCAGCTCGCCCTGCTGGCCGCGACGCTCGAGATGAACCACTTCAAAGACGACTACCAGGCGCAGGTCCTGGCCAATGCGCGGGCCTTCGCCCGGGCCTGTGCCGCGCAGGGCATCCCGGTCGAGGGCGGGGAAGCGGACGGCTACACCCGGACCCACCAGGTCGTCCTCAGGGTCGCCCCCTTCGGCGACGGCAAAGCGGTGGCCGCCCGCCTGCAAGAGAACAACCTCATCACCAACTTCCAGGCCCTGCCGGGGGATAAGACATTCTCCCGCCCCAGCGGGATTCGGATGGGCGTACAGGAGATGACGCGGTTCGGCATGCGAGAAGCGGACTTCGCCAACTTGGCGCGGCTCCTAACCGACGTCATTCTGCGCCAGAAGAATGTTGCCCAGGAGGTCGCGGAATACCGGCGGACCTTCCACGCCATGCAGTACTGCCTGGCGCCCGAGGAGACGCTCCGCGTGGCGCCAGCCATCCTGGAGAGCATTTGTGCCGACCACGACTACTTCCTGGGATTCGCTGAGGCCCTGCGGAGTCTCTAGCCCACTTTGGGCAGGCACCCGGCGGCCTCTGCGCCCTGTCCCCCGCAAAAACCTCGTCCGCCCTCGCTGAGCAGCGGTACGCTCCCGCCCTCAAAGCGGTGAGTGAATCGGCATTGCAGCCGATCCAGCGAATGGAAGAGGGGAGCGTTCTTGCCTATGCGGACGATCGAGGGGTGCCGGCATCTAGGGCGGTTGGGGCTCGGGCTTGGCGGGGACGTGCTGATGTTCTTGGGGACGGCGCTCCGCTCTCGGGTCGCGCTGACGGCCGAGAACCTCTTCCTCCGGAAGGAGGTGGTGTTGTACCGGGAGCGCCAGGTGAAGCCCCAACGCGAGTCGGACCCGATGCGCCTCGCGCTGATCCTGCTGGCCCGGTGGTTCACCTGGCACGAGGCGCCCACGATCGTCCAACCGGCGACCCTCCTCCGATGGCACCGGCAGGCGTTCCGCCTCCTCTGGCGCTAGCTGTCATCACCCTCGGGCCGGCCGCGACTCCCGGCGGATCTCCGCCGTCTGATCGCGGAGATGGCCCGGAGCAACCCGCCGTGGGGCGAGGAGCGCATCGCGGCTGAACTGTGCCTCAAGCTCGGCCGCCGCGTCTCGCCGCGCCGCACGCCTCCCGGTTCGTCCTCCACGACCGCGACAGTAGCTGCCCTGCTGGGCGCGACGCGGCCGTCGCCGCCCTGGGTGTCCGGGTCCTCCACACGCCGGTCCAGGTGCCCCAAGGCCAACGCGTTTTGTGAGCGGCTGCTCGGCAGCTTACGCCGGAAGTGCCTGGACTTCCTGATCCCATTCAGCGAGGACCACCTGCGGCGTGCTCTTCGTGTGTGGGGGACGCACTACAATCGCGGCCGTCCCCACGCGAGTCGTGGCGCGACCGATTCTCGGTGGGTTCCATCATGAGTACGGCCTGGAGAGGCTGGCGGCGTGAGAGAACCAAGCGACGATATTTGCGGAGCACAGGAAGGCGTGAAGGGAGTCAGGTGCGAGGTAAGGGCCAGCTCTGTTCCCTACGCAGCGCTTTCGGCCTACGGAACAGCTACCGCCTGGAAGGCGGGAGGTCCGGGGTGCGCCGTCGATGGAAAAGCGACTGTCCTCCCTCCCGGCACATCAGGGACAGCCACCGCGTCCGCAGGCAGGCGGTTCAATGCGGCAGGCCAAAAGCATAATAGAGAGCGCAAAGGGCTCCCACCACGACGCAGCCCCAGTTCAATTCCTTGATCCGGCCCGACACCAGCTTCATCAGGGGATACACCACCAATCCGGCCGTCAGCCCGTTCCCGATGTTGTAGGTGAACAATATCATCGCAATCGTCACAAAGGCCGGGACCAACTCCGTCAAATCCCCAAAGTCGATTCGGGTGATGGAGCCCATCATGAGGACCCCCACGGCGATCAATGCCGGTCCGTACGCGTAGCGCAACTGTTGCAGGGGCTCGAGCAGCGGGATGAAAAACAAAGACGCGGCAAAGAGCACCGCACTGGTGACGGCCGCGAGGCCGGTGCGTGCGCCTTCCCGAATCCCCGTCGCCGATTCGATGTAGGCTCCGCTGGTGGACGTGCCCACCAGGGCGCTGAACATGCAGGTGGCCGCATCGACCATCATGGGTTGGTCAATTCTCGGGAAGTCGCCCTTTTCATCCAGCATCTCGCCGGCCGCCCCCACGCCCACCAGGGTCCCCAAGGTGTCGAGAAAGCCCATCAGGAACAGCGTGAGCGAGATCGGCAGGAAGCTCAGCCGTAACACGCCCGCGGCGTCCAGCTTGAGCGCAATCGCTTGGAGACTGTAGTCCCCGGTGAAGGGCAGTGCCACGATCGCCCTGGGGGCCTGCCCGGGATGCAACATGAAGCCAACCCCAGCCGTGAGCGCGATCCCGATCAGGATGGCCCCGCGCATGCCACGAGGGAGCCAAACACGGCCGCGAGAATGGTGGCCACCGTGCTGGGTCCAACGGGAAGTCCGGCGAAACTGAGAATGGCGGGATTGACGACAATGATGTAGGCCATCGTGACAAACGTCGTCGCCCCGCCCAGAATCTCCGCCCGAGCCGTCGTGTGATTCTCTCTCAACTTGAAGAGTCGTTCCCACATGGCGTGATCGCTCCCCCGGATCGTCCGGGTCAGGTCCCGTTCTCGCCTCGGAGGGGCGGCGACTCGCCATTGCCGCGGAACGCGCGGGCCTGCTCCGCCATCTCGCGCAATCGCTTCTGCACGAGGAAGTTCGCGGTGCCTTCGGGATAGGCGCCGTCGGCCCCGCGCTCGCCGGCAGGAACGCCGGTGAGGAGGGCGATGCCTTCGTCGATCGTCCGTACCGGGTACACGTGGAACCTCCCGGCGCGGAACGCCTCGACCACGTCCTCGCGGAGCATCAGGTTCCGGACGTTGCTCTGCGGGATCAGCACCCCCTGGTCGCCGGTAAGGGCCCGGGCGTTGCAGATGTCGAAGAAGCCCTCGATCTTGGCGTTTACCCCCCCGATGGCCTGGACCTCGCCATGCTGGTTGACGGAGCCGGTCACGGCCAGGCCCTGCCGGATCGGGAGCCCCGCCAGGCTGGAGAGGATGGCGTACAGCTCCGCCGAGGAGGCGCTGTCGCCCTCCACCTCCTCGTAGAGCTGCTCGAAGCCGACACTGGCGCCCATGGCGAGGGGCATGTCGCTGGCGTACCGACCGCCCAGGTAGCCGGAGAGGATAAGCACGCCCTTGCTGTGGATCCGCCCGCCCGTCTTGGCCTCGCGCTCGATGTCCAAGATCCCGCCCCGCCCCAGGAAGGTGCGGGCCGTGATCCGCGACGGCTTGCCGAAGACGTAGTCCCCCAGGGGGATCACGGCAATCCCGTTCACCTGGCCCACGACCGTGCCCTGGCTGTCGATGAGAAGTGTCCCCTGGAGGATCAGGTCCTGCAATAGCTCCTCCACGCGGTTGGACCGGTAGATGCGGGCCCGGATGGCGGCCGCCACGTCCTCGGTCCCCACGCGGTCATGCCCGTGGCGCTCGGCTCAGAAGCTGGCCTCCCGAGCGACATCCAGTATCTCGCCGAAGTTGGTGGAGAGCCGCTCCTGGTCCTCCAGCATGCGGGAGCTCTGCTCGACCAGCTTGGCCGTGCCGCTCTTGTCGAACGGGTGCAGGCCCTCCTCGCGGCAGCAGGTGGTCAGGACTCGGGCGAAGGCCAGCACGTTCTCCGGTGTGCGCGCCACGTGACCGCTGAAGTTGACCTTGACCTTGAACAGCTCGGCGAACTCGGGATCGACCGTGTAGAGCAGGTAGTAGAGCCACGGGCTGCCCAGCAGGACCACCTTGACATCGAGGGGGATGGGCTCCGGCTCCAGCGTCGCGGTGCTCATCATGCGGAATTGCTCGCCGGGCTCCTCGATCCGGATGCGCCGGTTCTTGAGGGTGCGCTTCAGGGGGTCCCAGGAAAAGTACTGCTTGAGCAGCTCCAGCGCCTCGATCACCAGGAAGCCGCCGTTGGCCCGGTGCAGCGCCCCGGCCTTCACCAGCATGAAGTCGGTGAAGAGGGTCCCCATGTGGGCCTGATACTCGACCCGCCCCAAGAGGTTCGGGCAGGTAGGGTGCGGCTCCAGCACGACAGGCGCCCCGTCCCCATCCCCGTGCTCCACCAGCACGTTTGCCCGGTAGCGATCGAATGGATCGCGACCGGGCGGGGCCATGGCCAGCATCTCCATGGGGTTGGCCTGGCCGCTGGCGGCGCGCCGGAACAGATCCGCGTGCTCGATGATGTCCTCCCGCACGGCCTCGAAGTGGGCGACGATTTCTGGGGTGTCGGTGTACTCTTCGCGGATGTCGTCCATGAGGTGTCCGACCACGGAAGATGCCACCTCGCGATCCAGCGCTTCCAGCATCGCCCGCGCGTCCTTCTCGATCCCCCGGAGGCGGCGTATGGTGGCCGCCACATCGCCTTGGACGGCCTCGTGGCGAGCAGTGAACTCCTGCCGGGCGGCCTCGTCCAGGCCCTTCAGCGTCTCCGGGTCCAGAGGCTTGCCGCGGAGGACCGCGACCGCCATTATCCCGCTGGGGGTCTTGGCCAGGGCGAAGCCCTTGGCCTCGACCCGTTCCTTCAGCGCCTCCAGCTCCTTCGCCTGTTCCTTCTCCGCCGTCTGGGTGATGGCGGTCTTCTGCTGCTCGTACGCCTCCGTCTAGAAGGCGCGGGGGATGCCGGTCTTGAGGTCCTCGACCAGACTGTCGCAATCGCGCCGGAAGAGACGCGCCCGCCCCGGCGAGAGGCGGATGGCGCGGGGGCGATGCGGGTCGGCGAAGTTGTAGACGTAGCACCAGTCCGAGGGGGTGGGGAGCTCGGCGGCCTCGCGGCTCAGGAACCGGCGGACGGCCGTGGCCTTCCCGGTCCCCGGCGGTCCCAGGGCGAAGAGGTTGAATCCTGTGCCTCGGATGCCGATGCCGAAGCTGATAGCCTGGACAGCCCGATCTTGGGCCACGATCTCGTCCAGGATCTCAAGGTCATCGGTGGTCTCGAAGGGGAGATCCTCCAGCCGGCAAGTCCGCCGCAGGCTCTCGGGGGAAAGGGGAGCGGTCATGGGCGTGGCCTCCTTTTCACTCATCACTCTTATATCGAGATTCTGCGGCCATCGCAAGAGGACAGTCGTTGCGGACAGCCATCCAGCCAGCAGGATATCCGCAGGTCCGGCGGCAGGATGTCCGCCGAGCCCGCCGAGCTCGAAGCCCCTTGCGTTTCCCGGGGATTGGCCTAGATTGACGGAGAGGCGAGGAACGTGGTCGGGCATCCAGGCGTGAATCGACGAACGCTGCGTCGCGGGTTGGCAATGGCGGGGGGGACGGCCGCATTCTCCGGTTGGCATGAGGAGGGCCAGATGGGTGAGCGCACCGCTGTGGATCGCGGAAAGAGCCGGAGTCCGATTCCATTGCCGAAGCCGACGCTCCAGGGGACGATGAGCGTGGAAGAGGCGATCGCCCGTCGGCGGTCGGTGCGAGAGTTCGCCGATCAGGCGCTCGCGCCCGAGGCCATCGGACAGCTCCTCTGGGCCGCAGAGGGCATCACGGGTCACGCGTCGCATTTCCGCGCCCATCCGTCGGCCGGCGCACTCCATCCATTGGAAGTGTATCTGGTCGTGCCGGCCGGGATCTTCCATTACCGGCCGCGGGGACACGCGATGCTGCTGGTGCAAGAGGGCGACCGGCGGGCCGCCTTGGCGAAAGCGGCCCTGGAGCAGGGGTGTGTCGCGGAGGCTCCGTGCATCATCGCCATCGCGGCCGTCTACGCGCGAACGACGGGGAAGTACGGGGAGCGAGGGCGAATGCGGTACGTGCCGATGGACGCGGCACATGCGGCGCAGAACGTCCTGCTGCAAGCGGTGGCGCTGGGTCTGGGAGCGGTCCCGGTGGGGGCCTTCGACGACGAGGCCGTCCGGCGGGTCCTCGGGCTTCCTGGTGAGGAGGTGCCGGTGTACTTGGTCCCCGTGGGCAATCCCAGGGCATAGGGTTTCTGTTCCATCGTGAGTTGAAGCGCGGGTCCACTTCGTGTACCTCGGCAATGTGCCGGGCCACGCGCATGCCAACACCCTGTGCCCGCAGTGTGGTATGCTGCTGGTCGGGCGCGAGGGGATGACCCTGGTCCGGAGTTGCCTGCAGGATGTCCAGTGCCCGGCCTGCGGACTGACGATTCCGGGGCTGTGGGGCGGGACCTGAGCACCGGAGTATCGAGTGTGTGCGGGCCGCCGGGGAGAAATCATGGCCAGCATCCAAGAGCAGATTCGCGCATACGGCATCCAGCCCGTTCCCCTGGCCGAGCGCCGCCTGGGATTCACGGACACCTTCGTATTGTGGTGGGATCTGGGGGTCAGCTTCCTGGTCATGGTGGTCGGGATGTTCCTGGTGCCGGGGCTCAGCCTGGGATGGGCGTTCGCGGCGATCCTGCTGGGCGCGGTCCTCGGCAACGCTTTGCTGGGGCTGGTTGGGACGATCGGCTCCGATACCGGGGTCCCGACCATGGTCCTGTTCCGGCCGGTCTTGGGCCTGCGCGGCTCCATGGCCCCGACGGTCCTCAACGTCCTCCAGCTCCTGGGGTGGGCGGTCTTCGAGGTCATCGTGATGGCCCAGGCGGCGGCCCTCTTGTCCGAACGCCTCTTGGGGATTCGGGGGTATCTGGGCTGGGTGGCGTTCTTCACGATCCTCGGGACCGTCATGGCCGTGGGTGGGCCGATCGTGGTCGTCAAGCAGTGGATGGAGCGGTTCGCCGCCTGGGTGGTGCTCTTCACGATCGTCTGGGTGAGCGTGGTCGTGCTCACCACGTACGACGTTCGCGCCTGGCTGGCGAGGCCGGGCACGGGCGAGATGTCGTTCTGGCTGGCGGTGGACCTGGTCGCGGTGATGCCGATCTCCTGGGTCCCGCTGGTGGCCGACTACAGCCGGCTGGCCAGGAACCGGCAGACCGCCTTCTGGGGCACCGGGCTCGGCTATTTCGTTTCGCACGTCTGGTTCTACGCCCTGGGCGCGCTCCTGGCCCTGTCGACCGCCGTGACGACGGATCCGAGCGCGCCCATCGCGCCGCTGCTCACGACGATCGCCGGGCTGACGGCCGGCTGGGTGGCGCTCCTCATCCTGCTCGTGGCCGAGACGGACGAGGGCTTTGCCAACATCTACTCGGCGGCCGTCTCGGCGCAGAACATCCTGCCAGGGGTGGGGCAGCGCAGCCTGGCGGTCTGTGTGGGCGGGATCGTCCTCGTCCTGGCGATGACGGTGCCGCTGGTGCAGTACGAAAGCTTCCTGCTCCTCATCGGCTCGGTATTCGTGCCGCTCCTGGGGATCCAGACCGCCGACTACTTCATCCTGCGGGGCCGACGCTACGCGGTGGAGGAGTTGTTCCGGGCCGGAGGCCGCTACTGGTACCGGAGTGGGGTGAACTGGACGGCCATGGCGGTTTGGCTGGTGGGCATCGTGCTCTATCTGGCCATCGCCGGGTTGCCGCCGCTCGGGTTCCCGGGCCTAGCACCCTGGCTGGGAGCCACCTTGCCGACGTACGTCTTCGGCCTTATCGCGTACGTGATTGTCGGGCGCTGGGCGACCCGGTCGGTCTCCGCAGTCGTTCCCCGCCGACTAGCAGGCTGCTGAAAAAGGCCCATCTGCGGCGTTGGCGCGCTCGCGCGGCGCCGCGACGTACGCACGAAGTACGCCTCGCACCTCGCATCGCGCGCCGCCTTGCATCTGGACCCTTTTGAGCAGCCTGGGCGAAAACGGGTTTTTCAGCATCCTGCTAGCGCCTCGCGCCCTGCGCGTGCTTACTCCTGTCCCTGGAGCAGGAGCTTCGCGACATCCGGGGCGATAGCCCGTGCCCGGTGGTCCAGCTCTGCCTCGGTGAGATTCGCGGTGGGATGCGGCATCGTGAGGAACTTGTAGTAGGGGAGGCCCCATTGCTCGGCCATGGCCCGCCCCGTCACCTCGAACGGGTCCGTCACGATCGCGACTGAAGGGACCCCGGCTCTTTCCAGGAGGATTCCGTCGAGCACACTGCCCGATGAGCAGGACCCTCAGTCCCCGACGCCGGCGAGCATGGCATTGCAGGTCGCTCGGAGCTCCGCAATGATGGCGTCATCCGGCGGCACGCTGGCGTTCCGTTTCCGCCAGATGCGCGTCTCGGCCACGCCATACTCCGCCTTCAGGATGTCCCCGATCTTCTGGAGCAAGCGGTCGGAGTTGAACTTCGTGTTCTCGATCAAGCCGACCCGCAGTCCCTGGAGCGAGCGGGGGCGGGCCACGAACGGCAGCGCCTGCGGGGCTACCTCGATGGTGGGATCGAGCAGTTCTTTCACCGTCTGACCTCCTTGGTGACGGCCTGGGAGGATCGCTTGCTGCCCCAGCCCGGGATGTAGGCCGAGAAGGCGCCCGCGCGCCCACCGGCCGCGACGACGAGGATATCATCGGGGGATTCGACGAGCGGCCGCAGGCGCGTCTCGTCTCCGGGCGTGACCGCCCCGGCCATCCGGTGGGTTCGCTTGAGATGGGCCAGGGAGTTCTGGGTGTGGTCGAAGATGAACTGGCGGATCCGGGCCTTGTCCCACCCGTCCTGGGCGATGGTCCGCATGTGCTCGCCAGCCAGGATGACCAGATACTGGGGCTGCCCCATGACGTTCCCAGAGATCCGCATGTCGTCGCAGAGGGTCGTCAGGATACCCTCGGCGGTGTTGGAGAGTTGATTGTAGAACTGGTGCGGGGCCTCCGCGGCCATGACGGTGACGGCGCTCTGCTCGGGGCGGAAGCCGCGCTCGACGTGGAGCGGGGCCCACGGACTCTCCGCCTCGTTCTCGGCGATGACGTAGGAGAGCTTGCCCGGGTGGCCGAGCGTGCCTCGGTCGAGGGTCCCCGGGCGCGAGCCACAGACGTTCCGCATGACGAGCCGGACGGCCCGACCGATGGTCGCATTGGCGCGCCAGCCCGGCCCAAAGAGGTTATCGCCCGCATTGATGTGGAAGGGGGCTTTCGGCGAGGGTGGTCAGGCCAGCCTGCCGATCAATGCGAGCGGGGGCCTCCGGAGAGATTAGGGACGGCCAGCTTCACCGCCTGCTCTCCCGCCACAGCAGCACCGCCAGTGCGCCGGTTACCACGCAAGCCACGGCGCTGAGCCAGAGCGGAATGGCCACGCCCCCGGCTATCACCTCGACCCGCAGCACCAAGCGGAGGAGCTGGGCGAGGGCCACCAGCGCGAGAAAGATCGTAGCGAGGCACGCTACAGGCTTCATGGCTTCATCCAGTATTTGTTCCTGCGGAGACTCACGGTGTAGGCTGCCAGTAACGCCCCCACAGAGACCCTCCGGCCAGGCTGGAGTGAGTCGGCGCATCAGCCACGTTCGGACCGGAGGAGGTGGGGTCGCCCGCCTAGATGCCCTCCACGAGGACCATATCGCCCCGGGCGTGCTGGAGCCGGAGGGGCTTGATCCTCCGGTACTCTTCGGACCCATACCACTGTTTCGCGGCCGCCACACTCGGGAACTCCAGCACCACGAGGCGGGTCGGCTGCCAGGTCCCCTCCAGCGTTTCGTGCTGTCCACCCCGCACGAGGTACCGTCCGCCGTGCTGGGCGATGGTGTCGGGGACCGCCTGCCGGTACGCCTCGAACCCTGCCGCATCCTGCACGTCCACGTTGACGATGATGTAGGCCGCCATCACGTTCTCCCTCTGTGTTCCCAATCGCCCCTCTTCCGGATGTGCGTCGGACCAGTCCGCCGCGGGGCCCTCAGGGTTTCCGCTCCCGATCCTGGCCGGCAGGGTAGTCGGCGCCCAGGCTCGTGCTCCTCCAGGCGTCGAGCTCCTCCAGCGTGTCCGTGAGCTGCTTGCGCACGATCTCGAACCCGAAGGCGCCGAGCACGAGGTGCCGTGGCGGTTGCGCCGCCTGCACCGCCGCGATGATGGCTGCGGCCGCCCGCACCGGGTCCCCGGGCTGGCTTCCGCTCCGGGCGACCAGCGCCCGCAGCCGGGCATTCACCGTGGCCTCGTAGTCGGCGAACCGGCTCGGCGTCTGCTGGATCGACCGCCCGGCGAAGTCCGTGCGGAACGGGCCGGGCTCGACAGAGAGCACCCGGATCCCGAGCGGGCCCACCTCTTTCGTCAGGGCGTCCGACAGGCCCTCCACGGCGTGCTTCGTGGCGGCATAGTAACCCGAGCCCGGGAAGCCGACGAACCCCCCGACCGACGAGATGTTGACGATTGTCCCATGCCGGCGCTCGCGCATCTTCGGGAGCACCGCGCGGATCAGCGCAGCGAGCCCGAAGAGATTGGTCTCGAACAGGGTGCGGATCGCCCGGTCGTCTCCCTCTTCGACCGAGGTCTGGTAGCCATACCCGGCGTTGTTCACGAGAACGTCGATGGCCCCGAATCGGGCCTCCGCCGCCCGGACGGCCTCGGTGATCTGCGCGGGCTGGGTGACGTCGAGCGCGAGGGCGAGACCGCACTTGCCATGCTCAGCCACAAGCCGGGCGACCCGGCTCGGGTCGCGCGCCGTCACCACCGCGCGCCCCCCGCCCTCGAGCACGAGTGTCGCCAGCGCCTGCCCGAAGCCACTCGAACAGCCGGTGACGAACCAAACGGGATCGTGAGCTGCTGTCATCGGGATCTCTCCTCTTGGATGCGCCGCTCACAGGCCCCAAGGCTCAACAGCGGAGCGGCAGATTGGGAACAAGACTTATGGATGCGGAATCATCCATCCTGCTTGGGTGCACGCTGCTCTGGCCGCCTCCTCCAGCGGCAGAGCAGGGTCCCAGAGGTTGGCGACCAGCCGCGCACCGGTCACGGTGTCGGCCGCGGGCGAGACCAGCCACAGGAGGGGGGGAACCATGATCGCCGGATCGAGCAGGCGCCGGCGGACCTCAGGCACGAGGTCGTCCGGCACCATGCCCGTGGCGCTCGCGCCGCCCGGCAGCAAGGCGTTCACCGTCACCCCGGTGCCCGCCAGATCCTGCGCCCAGATGATGGTCGCGGATTCAAGGGCGGCCTTCGAGGGCCCGTAGGGCGAGAAGCCGGCCCGGCGCATGGTCTGGTGATTCATCGAGATGTTGATGATGCGGCCCCAACGCTGCGCGAGCATACGGGGAACCACTGCCCGGGCCATCAGGAACGGCCCCGTGACGTTGGTGTCGATGATCATCCGCCACACCGCCGGGTCGGTCTCCCAGAACTTGGTCGGCGTGTCGAAGAAGCGCTCGCTGACGAAGCGCATGCCCCGCCCCGCGTTGTTCACCAGGATGTGAACTCCTCCGAACGCCCGCAGGGTCTCGTCCACCAGGCGCGCGCAGTCCGCCTCGCTGGTCACATCGGCCCGCACCGCGCGGACGCGTCCGCCAGCAGGATCGGCGGCGGCCTCTGCCGCCACCGCCTCGAGTTCCCGGCTGCCCCGGGCCGCGGTGATCATCACGTTTGCCCCTGCCCGGGCCAAGCCGAGCGCCATCGCCCGCCCGAGGCCCCGGCCGCCCCCCGTGACGATAGCCGTCCTGCCTGCCAGATCGCCGACCCTCACCATGCTGCCCCCCTCCCTCCGGCTCGCCCCTTCCTTCCCCTGCCGACTCCTGCGGGTCGGCCCATGTTACCAGCAGAGGCTCGGGAAAAGCCACCTCGCTACGCAGACTCGCCTTGGCGAAGCAGGCGGCAGGTGCCCCGGCATCCATCGCCAGCCGCTGGCTGTTGTGCCTTTCGCGCTAGATAAGGGGATACTCGGGGGCGCCCCGTTGAGCGGCCGCGGGTGTCCAGCCACTCATCAACTGGTCCCTCCCCGCGTAAGTCGTCCCTCTGCTTCGCGGCCGAAGCACCTCGCGTGCAAGTTCGGCCGAGGCTTCGGACTCGGCGGCCCTTGGGATCCACCCAGACCCTCAACTTTCTCTGCCCCGATGGCTCCCCGGGTTGGGCTCGGACCGACAGCCATAAGCTCGCAAATTGGGCACAATATGGCCGCTCGTCCACTTCCAGTTCTCTCGCTTTCATTGCCACCGCATCCACGACCGCCTCCTCCCCCCGCGGCCTCCCGTTCAGGTGCAGGACCGACCGTCCGGTGCGACCCCGCAGGACGCGAGTGATCACCCGATGTGCCAAAGGGCGGGGCTTCCTGCAGAGCCGACGCGGGCTGCGCACTACGCCTTGGGCTCGCGGAGGCCATAGGCCTTCATCCGCTTTGGCAGGGTGGCCCGGCTGACCCCCAGGACTCTGGCGGCGCGCGTCACGCTCCCGCCGGTCCGCGCCAGGGCCTCCTGGATGGAGCGAGCGCGGGGCGGCACGCTCTCCCGCTTTCCAAGAACAGCGGGGGCAGGCCGGACGCTTCCGTGGATCAGGTCCGCCTCCCGCTCTCACGTTTCGAAGATCCTCCTTGCGAAGCACACGCCGATCGTCGTATGCTCACCCGAGAAACCGAGGGCCCAGCATGTCCCAGCCGACCGCACAACCCCGATTGACCCGATACCCGATGCAGCTCCCGCTCCTGTACTGGCGGAAAGCGGCCTCCCGCACCAGGGCCGGGGCGGGCTGGACGCGGGAACTCAGCGCGGAGGGCGCCACCGTGGACTTGCCGGAGCGCCTCCCTTCGCAGACGCTGCTCCGTGTCCGCATCCAGACCGACCGCGGCCCGATCGAAGCCGAGGCCCAGGTGGTCTGGCTGGCGGACTCTGCCCCTGCGGGCGCCGAAAACCTCCACGGCGTGGTCTTTACACAATTGGCCTCCGAACACCTCCGGGCCCTCCAAGATCTGCTCCTGCCGTTCTCCATGGTGGCGCACGCCGGGATGCGCATGGCCGTGGATCTCGCCGTCGTCTGCAAGCCGCAAGAGCCAGGAGGGCTCCCGCTGCGCGGCCGGGTCGGCGAACTGAGCCGGGGAGGGCTGCAGCTTCGCCTCCCCCAACCTCTCCCCCCCGGCACAGGGATCGAGATCACCCTCCACACCGGGAATGGGCCGCTCACGCTGGAGGGGGCCATCGTGTGGGTGCAGCAACCTGAGCAACGGAAAGCAGGCGCCTTGATCGATCACGGGGCGCGGTTTACGTCGTCCACTTGGTCCGTCTCTTTGGCGCTCGGGTTCCTGCTGGGCGCATCCCCCTGAGGGGAGCGACCCGTTTCGACCACCGCCCTCCTCCGCGGGCAAGATCGTCCGGGTGTCTCCGCCCGGTGGTCTCTGGCAGCCACGCGCACCCGGACACGTCCCCTCGCCGGAGCCCCCCGTGCCGAGGGTAGCACCGGCGGCCTCGCGTCACGGGCAGGTCGCGAAATGCACCGAGCCTCCTGGGCTCCTTCCGACCGTGTTCTCGGAGCACCAGAAATGTTGAGCGCGTCGCTCGCGCCCGGACGGCAGGCCGGATGGTCTCGCGACTAGTCGGAGAATCCCGGCATCGGGGTGTCAAACCGGATCAGATGGTCGAAAATGGGAGGACCTGCGGGAACCCTCGCGGAGGGGCGCACTCGAACGATGCGGCCATGGCATGAGTATTCCTCCTCACCTCGGGCGAACCGAACGACCACCCGCCGCCCCTCCGGGAGTCGCTCGTCAAACACGCCCATCAGCCCCATGCCATTGAGCCGTGACACTTCGCCACGGAGGATACGGGTGGTTTCCCCACCGGACGCCTCCAGCAGGCATTCCACCGTCATGCCGGCGTAGGGATGGCGATACTTCGATGTCTTTGCAGTTGGCGGCGGGCTGGCGATCGGTGGGGGAGCTTTCGGCGTGGCGATCGGCGCGGCTTGCGGGCGCGTCTCAGCCTGCCGGGGCTCTGGCGCCGTCAGCCGTGATTCCGCCGCCGCCACTTCCTCGCGCACTGCGGCCTGATCCTGGCTGGCCCGCGCGGCTGCTTCACGCATCCGGGCCAGCTCCCCCTCGAATTCCGTGATGCGCGCCGCGTGCTGCTGCGCGGCGCTCTCCTTCTCCCGTTCCAGTCCTCGGACAACTTCCTGAAGGTGTTGCTTCTCTCGGCTGGCCTCTGCTGCAGTGCGCTGGTGCCCCTGCAGCTCCCGCAGCCGGGCCTCCAGAGAGGCCTGGCCCTGCGCCAGTTCTTGCCGGAGCCTGTCCAGCTCTTGGTCCCGCTTCTCCAACTCGGCCTGGAGCCGATCGCGCTCCGTGGTGAGGGAGTGCAACTGGAGTTCCGCGGGCCTCGCAACCGCCAAGAGCGGTTGTGAGGGCTCGGCCCCCTCGCGCCGCGCCGCCCCAGGAAGGTCC